>NZ_CAWUEO010000001.1:0-754002 GCF_963921165.1 Acetobacter zythi | reverse complement strand
AACAGCGAGGACGAGCTACAGGCCCACCTGCGCGAGATTGCGTCCGCGCAGCCCAAACCGGAATTCCACATCCAGCCCAACCGGCTGGCGGACTACAAGACTGTCGTCCATGTCATGGCCGATGCACAACGCCTCGGTGTGACACAGATGGGCATCGTCGGGCAGGAACAGTTCGTCGATCAGTAAAAGTGGGTCAATCTTGGATAAAAAAACGGGCGTGCCAACAGGCGCGCCCGTTTTTTTTATGCCCGGTCCGCGGGCCTTTTTGCGTTTGGGCCGCGCCCAGAAATCATGAAAATAACATCATGGCGAAAATGTTTGCAGTGTAGGGTGCACAGCAGGGAACTCGGGGTCCTTGTCCGGCGTATGGCACGAGTAGGGCAGGGTTGCATAAAGGGAGCGGAAGATTATGCGCCGGATGGGGGGAGTGCTGGCGGTGGCTGTGTTGTTGTGGGGGCATGCAGGGTACGCACAGGCCTACCAGCGCACTGTTCATTTTCGCACGCAGGGGGATGAAGCAACCGTTGCAGGCACGGTCGAGGGGGACGAGGTCGTGCAGTACAAGGTGCCAGCCAAAGTTGGGCAGTTTTTGCTTGTTGGAGGGCATGCAAAAAGTGCGCGCGTTAGCTTTTGGGTCCGCGATCCCGGCGGGGCGGAGGTTTATAACAGCAAGGTGCAAAATGCGGCCTATGTTGGCAGGCCCGAGCAGGATGGGACTTACGTTGTGGGGGTGTTTTTGCGCAAGGCCGATGCCGCACGCGGGCAAGCGGCATTTTTTCGGCTACGGTTCCTGCTCAAGCTTTTACCAGAAGGTTAAGTGCCGGGCTGTTGGGTGCGCGCAAGCTTGTGGGCACATATCCGCCTGATGCAGGCAACCGTGCTGCCCGCTGTGATTGGCGGACAAGGGGGCTGGAGTATGTTACAGCGCACGCGGCAGTGTCGGCTGCTCCTGTTTGCGCAGCGTAACGGAAGAAGAGACCCCATGAAAAAACCCGAAGTAATTGCTAAGTCCCTTATTGCGCGGATTAATGTGGCCGTTGCAGTCAAAATGACCATGCTGTTTGGCAGCATCTGGTGCGTTTATGCATTTTTTGTTTTCTCTCTGGTTCCGGTTCTTGTGCCGCAGTGGCAGAACACGCTGCTCTATATTAGCAACTGTATTCAGTTGGTTGCTTTGCCCGCCCTTATGGTGGGGAGCGCTGTGCTCAGTCAGGGGGCGGACCAGCGGGCATCGGAAGACCATGCCGCCTTGCTGGAAATTCTGTCCGATGTGCGTGAAGAACTCGCGGATCTGAAGGATAAAACAGCAGGGATTGCGCGTGATACAACAGAAGCCCTGCAACGCCCCGCAGTTACGGATGTGTCCATTTCCGACCAGACCATTGTGCTGGGGGATAAATCTGGCGAGGATGAAAACTAAATCCGTTTCATGCGCTATACTCCCACATGCGTTGGTGCGAGCATGAAGGGAAGGTGTGCGCTGGAGAAGGGTTTCAAAGGGTATCAGACCTTGCGGGGCGTGTGGGTGTGTTATGGGGTGTCCGCCGTTCTGGGGGGCGTTATGGCCAGCCCCGCACTGGCGGAAAAATCCGTGCAGGCAGGCAGGGCGAAGGTCGTGACCGTGCATGCCAACCCCGCCCACCTGCCCGCAGGTGGAGGGCTGATCCGCCCTGTGTCCGACCCACAGGCCCAGAGTATGGTCAATGCCGACTATATTGCCCGCCAGACCCCTTCTGCAACGGCGTTTGACCTTGTGGCCCAGTTGCCGGGCGCTACGGTCAGTGGCTCGGACCCGTTCGGATTTTCTCCACAAACCAATATGACTGTGCGTGGGATGAATGGGGATGCCATAGGCTACGTGCTTGAAGGCATGCCCTTGAATGACATTGCCTATTACACAGGTTACCCCAGCCAGTTCGCCGATAGCGAGAATTACGAAACCATAAGCCTGCAACAAGGTGCGCCAGATCTGGATAGCCCGGTTCTGAACGCTGCGGGCGGGTTGATGAAGCTACGGTTCCAGACTCCGGCGGACAAAGCTGGGGGGATGTTTGATACGTCTTATGGGTCGTATAATACCAACCGCCAGTTCCTGCGGCTTGAAAGTGGTGAAATAGCCCATACCGGCCTGCGGGGGTTTGTCTCCTACTCTCATGGGGCAACGGATAACTGGCGTGGTCCGGGGCGGGATGAG
This sequence comes from Acetobacter zythi, assembly GCF_963921165.1. Lineage (NCBI taxonomy): Bacteria > Pseudomonadati > Pseudomonadota > Alphaproteobacteria > Acetobacterales > Acetobacteraceae > Acetobacter > Acetobacter zythi. Next base: position 751,808 of record NZ_CAWUEO010000001.1, on the reverse strand, counting down.
CGGCAGCATGTGGACTTTAAGCTGCTCAAAACATGGGGGCAGAATAGTCATGCCGCTTTGCTCGGGTCATGGAATCAGGCGATAGACAGCTATTACCCGCAGGTTACAAAAGACGCATGGCAGGCCGATGGCATACATGGGGCCAATAACCTTGCCGCCCATTACAATGCGGGGAACGCCGTAGGCGGCACGGATTACTGGCGTCTTGCCCGCCAGCCCGAGCGTACTTTGTACATGGCCGCTCCGTTAAACCTTAATTTGACCAATGGGCTGGACCTTAGGGTCACGCCTTATGCGCAGGGGGCGTATGGCAACGCGCCGGGGGGCATGCAACTGCCAACCACGGGGTTGTTCAATGGCACAGAAGCGGTGCAGCTTGACCCGGCTCTGGCCAATACGCCGGGTGGGTATATGTCCGTGCGGGCGGACTATACGCAGCGTAGCTATCGTTCAGGCTTTACGGCCGCACTGGACTGGAAGCGTGGCCTTAATGATCTGATCATGGGCTACTGGTACGATTATGGGGATGACACGGAAAAACAGACGTTTTCCACATTGGATGCATCGGGGTCTGGTGGGTCCATATGGGGGGGCAGCCCCTTGCGCACGTCTGGTGGACAGGCGTTATGGGGGGCAAATAACCACACCATCTCCCAGACCAATGCCCTGTTTATAGGCGACCGGCTGACTTTGCTGCATGAGAGGCTGTTACTCAGTGCGGGGTTTAAGGAAGTTATGTTCTCCCGCACGGGTACAAACGCCATGCCGGGCAGTACTTACCACATGGGCACCAACACGGCTGTGCCGCTGCCTCGCCTTGGGGCCAGATTCCAGATAACAGCACATCATCAGGTCTTTTTTAACGCCACAACCAATTTCCGCACCCCCGCGGAAACAGCGTTGTATGATGTGTACGACCCGACCAGTGGCGCCGTGGAGCAAAAAGGTACGGGAAACCTGAAGAACGAATACTCCATTGCCGAAGAACTGGGCTACCGTTACGCCGATGACCTTGTTGTGGGCGGGCTAACCCTGTTCAACTACAATTTTACAAACCGGCAGGTTTCCACCCTTGTTATGCTGAATGGCGCGCCGGTGCAGTCCACCATCAATGCGGGCGGGCAGACCACACGCGGGGTGGATGTGGAGGTGGGGCTAAAGCCGTGGCACCACATAAGCCCCTATCTTTCGGGTGAATATCTGCACTCCACGATTGATAACGATCTGTCTTCAGGAACAGAGGTTTTGCCAACGCGGGGGAAACGTTCGGTCCGCACCCCCACGTTGCAGGCTGCGGCTGGGCTGACCTATGACGATGGGCATTTTTTTGGTGTGATGACGGTCAAATACACCGGCCACCAATATGCGACTTTTATGAATGACGAGCGCATGCCCTCCCACGTAACGGGTAATCTGGCGCTGGGCTACCGTATGAAAGATGTTTCCGTACTGCACGCGCCACAGTTCCGCATGAACTTTATCAATATTACCAACCAGCACTATCTGTCTGGTGTTGCCGATCCAACCCTTGCCGCCCATGATACGGTGGGGCAGCATGGTGGTGTGGTTTCGGGGGAGGCGCCCGATTATTACATTGGTGGTGGTTTTGCCGCCCTGTTTACCGCCTCCACCGGTTTTTAGGCATGAGTGCGGGAGCTTTGGCCCAGTTTGGGGTGCATGGTGTGCAGGGCAAGCGGGATTGGCCATGCCTGACATTGGAGGAAACCCGATATGTTCTGGGGTTTTTTCATAAGCTGCCCCCAGCCGAGCATGTGGCGTGGCACAGTATGCGCCCGTTTTCCGCTCTGGGGCGTGTGCGGCTGGCAGGGCAGGGGGAATGTCTGCTCAAACGCCACCATGTTGCATTGCGCTGTGTAACATGGCTGGAGGAAGAACACGCTTTTATCAATCATCTGGCAGGGCTTGGGGTTGCGGTCTGCCCGCCGCTGGTTCTGCCTGATGGCCATACCGCATTAACGGTAGGGGAGTGGACATACGAGGTTTTTCCACCCGCGCATGGGTGCGACCTTTACCGGGATGTCATGTCGTGGCAGCCGTATTTTTCGGCACGGCAGGCTTTTGGGGCTGGTGTTGCTCTGGGCAGGCTACACGTGGCCGCCGCCAGCTTTGCCGCTCCCGCGCGGGGTGGGGGGCAGGTGGTGCCGCTCCTTTCGGGCCTGCGGGTTGTCGGCCAGCCACATTTTTTGCCAGCCCTGCAACGCTGGGTGGCCCGTCAGCCACATTTACTCTCCGCTCTGGCCCCCCGTGACTGGGTGGGGGATGTTGCGGCGGTTCTGGCCCCTTTCCACCAAAAGCTGCAACCACTTTTGCCCCATATTATCCCCGCATGGGGGCATGGGGACTGGCACGGCTCCAACCTGTTTTGGAACACCGATGATGTCAGCACGGTTTTGGACTTTGGCATGGCGGACCGGACCTGCGCCCCTTTTGATCTGGCAGTAGCACTGGAGCGTGCTGTGGTGGACTGGCTGGCCCTGCCTGCCCCGCAGGTGGTTGCATGGGAACAGGTGGACGCCCTGCTGGCGGGCTACCAGTCCGTGCGTCCGCTGAGCGATCTGGAATGTGCGCAGGTTGTGGCTTTTCTACCCCTTGTGCATGTGGAGTTTGCCTTGTCCGAGGTCGGGTACTTTGCCGGGTTGGTGGATGACCCGCCATCGGCCGAGGTTGCCTATACGGATTACCTGCTTGGCCATGGGCGCTGGTTTGCTTTTGGGGAGGGGCGCACTCTTCTGGCCCGCCTGCCTGCCATGCTCCGCAAAGCCAGAGGCCGCCGGGGGGCGGAATGAACGCGCTGGAATGGGTGGCGGCACTGGCCAGCGCCCTTGGGGTCTGGCTAACGGGGCAGCGGTTGGTGGCGTGCTGGCCTGTTCTTGTTGGGGCGTCCATTCTGTATGGCGTGGTGTTTGTGCGCGCAGCCTTGTACGCGGATGCCGCCTTGCAGGGCGTTTTTGTTGTTCTCTCTGTTTATGGCTGGTGGCAATGGCTCCGTGGCGTGCGGGCCGAGGGGCATGTGCGGGTGGCGCTTGCGCCCTCGGCTGCCCGGTTGTGGTGGCATATGGGGGGCACAGGGGTTGCGGGTATGGGCCTTGCGCTGGCCTTGCGGCAGTGGACGGATGACCCAACCCCCATGGGAGATGCCCTGCTGAGTGCATACAGCATTCTGGCGCAGTTCTGGGGCGCGCGCCGTTACCGGCAGAGCTGGCTGCTCTGGGGCGTTGTGGACGGGTTGTATACCGCGTTGTTCATGGAGCGCGCCTTGTGGGTTACCGCAGTGCTTTACGCAGCTTTTGTGGGGCTGGCGGTCCGGGGCTGGCAAAAATGGGGAGCACCTGCCACCGGGTGTGTCAGGAAAAAATAATAGTGCGGTGGCCGTTCAGCATCACCCGGTGTTCGGTATGCAGCTTGACCGCCCGCGCAAGCACCTGCGATTCCACCCCCCGGCCCGTGGCAATATAGTCATCGGGGGAGAGGTTGTGGCTGACCCGAGCGGTTTCCTGCTCAATAATGGGGCCTTCATCCAGATCGGCGGTAACGTAATGTGCGGTTGCCCCGATCAGCTTGACACCACGGGCATAGGCCTGATGGTAGGGGCGCGCGCCTTTGAAGGAAGGCAGGAAGGAGTGGTGGATGTTAATAATCCGCCCACTAAACTGCGCGCTCAGGCTATCTGAGAGAACCTGCATGTAACGGGCCAGCACAATCAGGTCCGCCTGAGTGGTGTGCACAAGCTCCCTCAGCTTGTCTTCCTGCTCGGTTTTGTTCTGCGGATTGACTGGCCAGTAGTAGTAAGGCACCCCGGCTTGGCGGGCCGTGGCCTCGCTGTCGGGGTGGTTGGAGACAATGGCCACAATTTCAGCCCGCAACCAGCCGACACGCACCTGATACAGCAGGTTGAGCAAGGCGTGGTCAAAGCGGGAGACCATAATAATCATGCGTGGCAACACGGCTGCGTCATGCAGGCGCATGTTCATGCCAAACTCTTCGGCCACGGGGGCAAGGCAGGCTTTTATGTTCGCCATACCGTTGGCTGTGGGGGTAAAAAAAGCCAGCCGCATGAACAGTTGACCCGTACTGCGGTCACTGAACTGGTGGGTCTCTGTAATATCGGCTCCCTGCCGGGCCAGAGCCGAGGTCACGCTGGCCACAATGCCAGCCTTGTCCGGGCAGGAAAAAGTAAGAATGAACTGCATGAGGCTCTGTTTGCTCCTCGGGCCTGAAAAGGGATGACGCACGTAGTGTGCCAGCCGTTTGTGCCTGTGTGCAATCGGGTGAAGGGTATGGCCGCGTGGTTTTTGCGCCCGATCACGCTCTTGGCAGGCTGTGGATGAATTGCAACACACCGACTCGTTGTTGCGGTAAGAGGTCAAGAGGGTTTGGTGTCATAAAAGCTTAAAAAAGCTATAAACCGCAGGAAACAGACATTTTTTATACTATTCTGGCAAAGTCGCGGCTAAGCTTATCCACAATTCAGGGGGACGGATTGCGGGAAAACCCTGTGGATAGTTTTGTGGAAGGCAGGCGGGTGCATATGTTTCGTCGTCTTTCTGCATTTGTTCCTTATTACGCTGGTTTGTGCGCGTGGCAGTGGAGGTGGGTTCGCATTTTATAAAAACCATGCCAGTTAGGCGGCGTTTAGGGGTGGCCCTGTCAGCCCCGGCGTGGCTTAGCCCGTGCCACTTCCACAACCCGCTGGAGCACATTTTTTTGTTATGCGTCTGACTTTGTATACCGACTACGCGCTACGCACCCTGCTCTACCTGGCTGTAAACACGGACAGGCGTGTTTCCATACGCGAGGTGGCCCAGACTTACGGCATTTCTGAAAATCATCTGGTCAAGATCATTCACCATCTGGGGCGTGGCGGGTTCGTGCAGACACAAAGGGGGCGCGGCGGCGGGCTTACACTGGGCCGCCCGGCGGAGGAGATCTGTGTGGGAGATGTGGTGCGCCACACGGAGGAGGATATGGCGCTGGTTAGCTGCATGGCCCGTAATGGGGATGAGGCAGCGCCCTGCCTGCTCTCGGGTGGGTGCCGCCTGCGCGGTGTGCTGGGGAGCGCGCTGGACGCGTTTATGGGCGTGCTGGACAAGGCCACTTTGGCGGATCTGCTGCAACCCTATGAACGCCGGACACTGGCACAGGCGGCGGCCCCAAAGCCCCAGCCCTGACCCACCCCCCTGCGTGCGCTGTGGTTCCAGCAAAGGCCGTCATACGTTTGTGTGCGGGTAAAAGCTGAGCGCGGTGTTGGTTATGCCAGCACACTGGCATAGGCTGTTGGCGGAATTCTGGCAGGGATGGAGACAGATCAATGGCACAAAAGTTCAAGGTTGCACTGGTTACCGGGGCTACGGCCGGGTTTGGGCATGCCATAGCCCTACGGCTTGTGCGCGAGGGATACCGGGTTATTGCAACAGGTCGCAGGCAGGAGCGGCTGGAGGCTCTGGCAGGGCAGGTGGAGGCTGGGCGTATTTTGCCCTTCCGGCTGGATATGACCGACCTGTCTGCCATACGTGCTCTGCCACAGAGTCTGCCGCAGGACTGGCAGGCGGTCGATGTGCTGGTCAATAATGCCGGGTTGGCGCTGGGGCTGGAAAAAGCATGGCAAACCACGCCACAGGACTGGGAGACCATGATCGCCACCAACGTAACCGGGCTTGTGGAAATCACACGTGCCCTCTTACCCGGCATGGTCTCCCGCAATAGCGGGCATGTTGTGTCCTTGGGGAGCACGGCTGGCACATACCCCTACCCCGGTGCCAATGTGTATGGGGCCACAAAAGCATTTGTGGACCAGTTCATGCGTAATCTGCGCAGCGACCTGCTGGGCAGGCAGGTCAGGGCGACCACCATTGCGCCGGGTCTGTGTGGGGGGAGTGAGTTCAGTCAGGTCCGTCTGGGCGATCAGGGCAAGGCTGCTGCCGTGTACGAGGGTACAGCCCCCCTGTTGCCTGATGACATAGCCGAAACCGTGGCTTGGGTGCTGGGGTTGCCAGCGCATGTGAACATCAACCACGTGGAAATGATGCCAACCTGTCAGGCATCCGCCGGGCTGGCGGTGGACCGCACCATGCTGGGGTCCTAGTGTGTAAGGCTATTTTTTAATGCGCCGGACCAGACAGGCCCCCATAAAAGGGGGAGCTTTGTCTGGTCCGGTTTAGTTTTGCCCCTGCTCCACAAAAACGGATGAGCATTCTGGTGGAGCAGTGCGCGCAGGCCGGTTAGGCAGGCACTTTACAGGCAATACACAGCTTGTTGCCATCCGGGTCGCGCAGGTAGGCAAGGTAGAGGGGACCAACGGGGGTCTGGCGCACGCCGGGCGGATTTTCAATGGCTTTGCCACCGTTTTCCACACCGGCTTTGTGCCATGCATCGGCCATGGCGGGGGTTTCGGCCTGAAAGCTGATTGTGCCGCCATTGGCCGGAGTGGCAGGCTTGCCATCCAGCGGAGGTGTTACAATAAACCGGGCCTCATGCTTGCCATAGGAAATGCGGCCTGTGGCGCTGATTTCTGCCGGAGGGATGTTCAGGGCAGCAAAAACGGCATCGTAGAATTTTTTAGAGCGGGCAATATCGTTAGTACCCACCATGATGTGCGTGAACATGGTCTGTCTGTTCTCCAGCGGTTGGAACGGACAGAGGATGACCCGCTCGCCCGCCCGCTGCAAGCCCCGCTCAGCTTATGTCCGCAATGCGTGCAAACCGTTGCTGCCGCCGGATGAACAGTTTTTCCGAAATACGAAACGCCACATTCTGCAACCAGCTATGGGGGGGCAGGCCAATAATCTTGAACACCATGGTGGTTACCCGGCGCAGGTGCTGGGGCCGGTAGGTGCGCATGGCCCGCACCATATAGGCCGCAATGCAGCGCGTATGGTCATAAGGCTGGTCTGGCGGGATGTTGGTTGTGTAGTAGGCGGAGGCCAGTTCATCATCCTCCGTTTCCGTCACACGGCCCAGTGCAATGCGGATGCGCCGCCAGAGCCCAATGTTCTCGCGGCGCAGGTAACGGTGCATATGGTCATAAAACAGCTTGAAATGCCGGAACTCGTCAGCCGCAATCTGCTTGCACAGGGCCTTGAGCACGGGTTCATCCGTGGTGTCCGCCAGTGCGGAATAAAAAGAGGATGTGCCGGTTTCCACCATGCAGCGCGCGATGAGTTCCCCGGTCATGGACCCACGCACGGACTGGTCAACATCAAGCGGGATTTTGTAAAAATCACGGTAACGCTGGAAGGCGGCTGTGTAGTCCCATGTTGGGTCGGCCAGCATGGCCCAGCGGCCTAGCGCGTCCCCGTGCTGGATTTCTTCTTCCGCCCAGTGGTTGGCCGCCGCGCAAAAGTCCGGGTCGTTCCGAAAAACATTGTTGAGGTATAGCGCATAGTCCACGCTGTTGCGTTCCACAACGGCGGCAGCCTTAATGGCGGGGATCAGCTCCGGGTCAACTTTGGAGGGATCAAACCGATCCCATGGCAGTTGATCAATCTGCCAGTGTTTCATATGCCGACCTCCCTGTTACGCCAAACCCATAGCCCCCCGGCAAGGATCGGTCCGCCCGAAGAGTGCGGGGGGACGATACGTAGGGAAGCTGGCGGGCTTTATTAAACCATATGACGTGCTGGCAAAACGGTGCGTGACAAAAAAGTACACTGCTCGCCCCAAGTGCCGCACATCTTGCCTGGGTCTGTTCCAAACGCAAGGTCAGCGGCTCCAGCTTATATATGGCACGGCTGGAGCATATACTGGAACAGGGAAAGTAGGGGCAGGCGGCAGATGCGGTGTTGCTGAGCGTGGCGCTCCTGTCAGGCCGGTTGGCTGTTGTCTGGCGGTTGTTCTGGAGCCGCCCTGCCTTTGGCGGGTTGGTCAGGCTTTTTCGCAGTTGGCGGCGGGGAGTGTGTCTTCAAACGGGGGGAGGGCGCGGGGGCGGCGTTTGTCGTCAAGGGCGACAAAAATGAACTCCCCTTCCGTTACCTTGGAGGTAATGTGGGTGTGGCGCGCCCTGCGCCATGTTTCCACATGAATGGTCAGGGATGTGCGCCCCGAGCGGATGATTCTGGTGTAGATGCTTACCTCATCCCCCACCACAACGGGTTCGAGAAAAACAAGGCTGTTGATCGCAACAGTCACGCACCGGCCATTGGCCCGGAATGCAGCCGTTGTGCCCGCGGCAAGATCCATCTGCGAGACAATCCACCCACCAAACACGTCCCCTGCGGGGTTGGTGTCGGTCGGCATGGCCACAACGCGGATTGTGGGCACGCCCGGCGGCAGATCGGAGCTGGATGAACGTGGCATCGCAAGTATGTCCTTAACTCTTTTCGGGGCCGTATGGGGCGGCGTAAGCAGGGTTATAAGATTAAGCAGAATTACACTGAGGATACCTCCTCAGTTTTGTGTGATCTACATGCTGCCTTCACACACCAGCTACGAATAATCAACACGCAGCGGCGTTAACGGCATGCCTAGTTGCGGATCAGGATGTAATTCACTGTTACGTCAAAGTTGATGTATTTGTCCTTCATGTCCGGTGGCACGGGGGGCAACTGCGCGCCTTGGAACATGCCAATGGTCGAAGCATCCAGCGCCTCGGTCGAAGACCCGGTTTCGAACACTTTGAACACATGGCCCGAGCGGTCCAGAATAACATGGACAGACGTGCTGCCTTCCTCTCCCCGTTCTGCGGCGTCGGGGGGGTAGTACAGGTGGCGCTGGATCCATGCATCAATTTCCGCACCGTAGTCGCTGCTCACGCCATGCACGCTTGTGCGTGAGGCATAGTGGGCGTTCAACTGCCCGTTTTCCACCATGGGACCAATGGACAGGTCCAGCGGGGCGGACGACCCGCCGGGGCGGCCACGGGTGGTGCGGCGCGGGGCCGGGGCCTCGTTAAACGAATAGTCCATCGGGTGTTGGAGCAGGGACTGAAGGCTTTTGGGCGACTGCTGGGTTGGGCGTGGCGTTGCGCGGCTGGGCTGCCGGGTTGTGGGTTTGTGCTGGGTTGTTTGCGTTTTCTGGGGTGTGGTTTTGGGTTTGGGCAGACCATCATCGGACTTGGCAAGGGGGGGCACGTCCGGTGCGGCTTCACTTGGCTCGGGTGGGGCTGTCTGGGTATCTGGCTGCTGTTCCGCCGGAGGGGGAGGGGCTGCCTGTGGTGCGGCATTGCCACCGCCTGCATCGGGCGAGTGGGGGCCAACCATACCGGTGGACGGTGTGGGCTGGGAAAAAACCATTTCCACCGAGGAAGACTGGCTGGACTGGGGCGAACCCGTCTGCCCGTGGTGGGTCGCCTGATAAAGAAGTGCCGCCAGCAAAAGGAAATGCGCAAGGGCCGAGGCGGTAAAGACCGGGCCTAATGTGGGGTCGGCGTACACATCCTTGCGGATCAGTGGGGTGGAGGAGCCACGCATTGCGCTGCCCGGTGGCCTGGGCACGGGCATGAACGGGAAGAGCCGTGGCCTTTGCCCGGCAGTATCCTCCGTGCTGGCCGGGGCAGTGGTGGTGGCGGAGTACGCGGGGTGCAGGCGTGGCTCCTGCCTGCCGGACAGGGGGGCGCTCTGGCCTGTGGAGGAACTGCGCTGATCGACCATGGACTGCCCGAGTTCTCCCTTGCCCCGCATGAGTATGGTGTGCGTGGGTATAGCCCACTTGCCCGCTATTTTGCCATTGCTCAAGCCCCTGTGCCACAGAGAACTTCAAATATAGGTCTGTTGTATGCAATGGGGCGGATTATAAAAACCGCCAATGGCAATGGCCCGGTGTGTAAGGCAGTCCGTGCCGCCGGGCCAGAGGATTCTACCAGATTTTAACACGCTGTTGTGGAGGCAGGTACAGTTTGTCCTGCGGCTGTACGCTCCATGCATCGTACCATGCGTCAATATTATGCATGGGTAGGTTCACACGCGCTTCGGGCGGGGAGTGGGGGTCTGTGACCACAAGCCTGCGAATGGTTTCCTCCCGCAGTTTTTCGCGCCAGACCTGTGCCCAGCCCAAAAAGACGCGCTGTTCACCGCTCAACCCATCCACCACGGGGGCGGGTTTGCCATCGAGCGAGGCATGGTAGGCATCGAGCGCTAAGGTCAGCCCGCCCAGATCGGCAATGTTTTCGCCCATGGTCAGCTTGCCGTTTACATGCACACCCGGCAGCACCTCAAACGCATCATACTGTGCGCCCAAACGGTCCGCCAGCTTTTGGAACCGTTCCGCATCGTCCTTGGTCCACCAGTCCCGCAGGCGACCGTGTTCGTCAAACTGGCGGCCTTCATCATCAAAGGAGTGGGTCATTTCGTGGCCGATCACACCACCAATGGCGCCGTAGTTCACGGCGGCATCGGCTTTGATGTTGAAGAACGGCGGCTGAAGAATGGCCGCAGGGAAGACAACCTGATCAAACAGCGGGTTATTGTATGCGTTAACCGTTTGCGGGGTCATGTCCCATTCGTTGCGGTCCACGGGCTTGTCCAGCCGGTCCAGCCAGTAATGCCATTCAAAGGCCACGCCGTTGCGGGCATTGCCGTACACATCGCCTTTTTTAACGGCAAGGCCTGCGTAGTCGCGCCACCGGTTGGGGTAGCCGACCTGAATTTCAAAGTTTTCCAGCTTGCGGAGTGCGGCCTCCTTGGTGGCAGCACTCATCCAGCTATTGTTTTGCAACCGGACCCTGAAGGCATTCTTCAGGTCGGTGGTCAGTTTTTGCATGACAACCCGGTTTTCGGGTGGGAAGTAGCGTTGCACGTAAACCTTGCCCAGCGCCATACCCATGGCGGCGCTGGTGGCCTGTACGCCACGCTTCCACCGTGCGGTCAGGGTTGGCTGGCCTGTAAGAGCTTTGGTGAACACAAAGCGGGCCTGTTCAAAGCTGTCTGGCAGGTAGGTGGTGGCGTTTTCTACCAGATGGAAGGCAAGCCATGCGCGCAGGGTGTCCATATCGGTTGCGGCCAGCAGCCGGGCCTCACCCGTAATGGCGGAGGGTTCGCCTACAATCAGGTTCCGTTTGTCCATGTCCTGCGCGGGCAGGCCAGAGGCGCTGAGCCATGCTGGCCAGTCAAAACCCGGCGCCTTTGTGCTCAGTTCCGCCAGTGTCATGGGGTTGTAGGTTTTTTGTGGGTCGCGCAGGTCCGCGCGGGGCCAGTGGACTTCGGCCAGTTTGCTTTCAAAAATAACAATGGCGGCAGCGGCCTTGGCGGGTTCGGACCAGCCTGCCAGCGTGAGCGCTTTTTCAATATACGTCTGGTAGGCCGCTTTTTTGGCGGCAAAAACGGGCTTCAGGTAGTAGTCCCGGTCCGGCAGCCCCAGCCCGGCCTGGTCAAGCGTTAACGCATAGCGTGTGGGGTCTTTGGCGTCCGGGTTGATCCCAAGGGAGAAAGGACCAAACTGGAACGAGTCCACGGCCGTGCCGCTCAGGGCTGCAAAACCCGCCATGTCCTTTATGGCCCGAATGGCGTCCATATCCTGCGCAAGGGGCTGTGTGCCAAGGCGTTCCACCTCGGCTGCGTCCATGTAGGAGGCGTAAAACGTGCCCAGTTTTTCTTCCGTGGTGCGGGGAGATGCCACCGGGTGGGCGGACAGGTCGTTCAGAATGTCCTGCACCCGTGTGCGGGAGAGTTCGGCCAGCGCGTTGAACGGACCATAGCTGGTCATGTCCGAGGGAATTTTCAGGTGGTCCAGATACGTGCCATTGGCGTAGCGGAAAAAATTGTTCCCCGGCACCACCGCCAGATCACGCCCGGCAAGGTCCACGCCCCACGGGCCAAAGTTGCCCTGCGCTGTTGGGGCTGTGGTTTGTGTTGCGGCATGGGACTGCCCGGCCAGACTGCCCACGCCCACAATGGCGGACAGCATGAGGGCATGGCGGAAAATGGCACGCAGGGACAGGTCTGGCACAGGGGAACTCCGGTTCTTTATTATAATTGCGGATATGACGGATTGCTGGCCGCCTTATTTAAGGCAAAACACAAGGTGAGCACTCACCTTAGCCAGCTTGGCGTGGCCTGCCTACCCTCTTGTGGGCGGAGGTTTTCTTAAAAAAAACCTTATGGATGGGGAGGGGTCTTTTAGGCCCGAACGTGCATGAATGATCCGGCTAAGGGTTAAAAATAAGAGGGATTTGGGTGAACAGCCTTGCACATGGGGGGCTGTTTCCGTCATGAGAGAGCCAGCCCTGCCGGGGGAGCATGGCTGGCGCGGTTGAGTGGTGGCGCATTGGTGGTGGAGGAGCGGACTATTTTCGGGCAGCAAGCATACGGCCTTCCTCTGGTCGCGCAAACCAGCCGAAGTGGCCTTGAACGCTGGCAGCTTATGCTGTGCTGCGTCAGCCTGATCCCGCTCAGCCTGCTTGGCGCGCCCTTTGCACAGGCGCAGAATACGGCTTCTGGTCCAGCCCCAGCCCCAGCCCCAGCCCCAGCCCCAGCCCCAGTTAAACCGGGAATGTTCCCTGCCGCGCCTGCCAAGGTTGCGCGGGCCAAGCCCCCGGTTGTTGCCCATGCCGTAACCCATGTGGATGTGGGGGCGCACCGGTCCGATTTTGCGTTTCCCTCCGCCCAGCATGAGCCGGACGCCACAACACATCTGAGTGCTGAATTGTTGCGGAACAGGGATGTCACCACCCTGCGTGGGCTGGAGCATGTGGCTCCTAACCTGACCATGCAGAGCATCAACGGCACGGCATCGACCAATTTTTACCTGCGTGGCGCCGGGTTTAACGATTTTACGCAGAACAACATGCCCCCTGTTCTGACGTATATGGATGACGTGGCCTACGCCTACCCCACCATGAGCAACGGGCTGATGTTTGATCTGGCAGATGCGGCGGTGGACCCGGGGCCGGTGGGCACCAAACATGGTCAGTCCACTACGGGGGGAGAGGTGCGCCTGCGCACAAATGACCCGACCACCACATGGCATTACGGGGGGATGGAGGATATTGCCTCCTACGCCCGCAGCCGGAGCGAGGCCTATGTGTCCGGGCCGCTGGCCAAGGGCTGGAGTTTCCGGCTTGCAGGGCAGACGCGCCAAGGCGGGGGGTGGCAGTACAACCCGACCAATGGCGCGCATCTGGGGGATGCGGACCTGTGGGCCATACGTGGCAAGCTGCGCTGGCAACCCAATGACCGCACCACCATCCAGCTTGGTGGCCATTTTGTGCAAGATAACAGTCAGGTTGTAACCGCGGTGCCCGTTCACAGGCTGATCGGTTCACAGGCACTACCGGGTTTTGGGCTGGGGCGGCAGGCTGAGTGGTCCATGCGGCCAGAGTTTGCCAAGCTTGTCGGGCGTGGCGCTGGGCTAAAACCCAGCGAGCACAACCAGTACTGGGGGGTAGACCTGCGGCTGATCCATGACTTTGGACCTGCCACCTTTACCGCCATTAGCGCGTTCGAGACCGAACGTCAGGGTGAATACACGGATCAGGATGGAACCGCCCTTTCTCAGGCGGATACGTACCGTACCATAGACGCCAACGTGTTTACGCAGGAAGCCCGGTTGAACGGGGCTGCCCTGCATGGCCGCCTGAGCTGGGTTGTGGGGGCCTATTACCAGCGCAGTCGTATGAACCAGCGCTTTTTCTTTGACTACACGGATTACACCGCCCGCAAATACATGATGGCCACAGCCTTTGGCATGGATCAGGAGAGTGTTTCCGAGTTTGGGAATGTCAGCTACCGCCTGCCGCATAATGTAACAATCTGGGCAGGGCTTTTGCATGAGCTGGATGACCGGGGCATAACCGGCCTGACCTCCCATATATTTGGCGGCACGACCCGAAGCTTTACCCCCGAGAGCACGGCAGCCAACCAGTTTGCAGGGCAGGTTGGGGTTTCGTGGCAGTTTGTGCCGCAGGCCATGCTGTATTACAAAATGAGCAAGGGCTTTAAGCCCGGCGGGTTTAGCGCCAACAACACACAGGTGCAGGCCCAGCTTGACCCGTTTAAGCCCGAAACAGTTCTGACCTATGAGCTGGGTCTTAAATCAGACCCGGTGCCGGGGCGGCTGCGCCTGAACGGGGCTGCATTTTACAACGATTTTCATGACCAGCAGGTCATTGGCACTGTTCTGATCCCCAATTATGGGCCGTTGAGCGAAATTACCAATGCGCCAAAGTCTCAGAGCTGGGGGTTTGAGGCAACTTTGGAAGCCCACCCCTTTGGTCATCTGTTTTTAATGCAGAATATTGGCTGGCAGCGGGGGGATTTTCAGAATTTCCCCAATGTGGACCGGGCCGCAACCAACGCCTATTATAAAGCCCATAATCAATGGAAAGCCATAGAGCGCAACTTTAGCGGGGTGGATAATGGTTCCCCCAAACTCACCCTGAATGGCGATGCCACATGGCGGCAGCCCATGCCCATGGGTTACAGGCTGGATTTTGGTCCAGACTGGCAATACAGGGGCAGTCAGGCCATTACCGTGGGGGGAACAGGGTTTTACCGTCTGCCGCCCTATTTTCTGCTCGGGGCGCACGCAACCCTGCATTCCCCCTCCCAGTTGTGGGATATAACGGTCTATGGCCGTAATCTGCTGGACCGGCGTTATGCGGAAAGTGGGGGCATGGCCACCACCACCTATTTTTATATTCCCGGAGAGCCGCGTTTTATTGGTGGCCGCATTGCCTGCCATTTTTAGCGGCTAAAACAAAGCGCATGCGTGCAATCTGGCCGCATGGGTGCAAAACGGGCATGATGGCGCCATGACCAAACAGGATGTTCAAACACAATCCTTCCAACTCCGGTTGGGGGCGCAGGCCGTGCATGTCCGCCAGATGGGTGGCGGGGCGGGGCTGCCACTACTTTTGGTACATGGCTTTGGGGGCAGTGTAACCAACTGGCAGCTTACCCAGCAGGTGCAGGCGACAAACCGGCGGGTTATTGCGTTTGACCTGCCCGGCCATGGCCAGTCCTCCGCCTTGGCTCAGGCCCCAACATTGGAGCATCTGGCGCAGGTTACCCGCCTTGTGCTGGAGGGGCTGGGGGTTAGCAAAGCCCATATTCTGGGGCACTCCCTTGGGGGAGGAATTGCGCTGTCCTTGCTCCAGAGTGCGCCTGCACAGGTTGCCAGCCTGTCCCTGCTGGCTCCGGCAGGGCTTGGGCGGGCGGTGAACATGGCGTTCATTACCAGCTTTGTGGAGGCCAGTACCGTAGCGGACATGGCCGCCGCCATGGCCATGGCTGTGTATGACCCCAAGCTGATCGGGCGCAAGGTTGCGGAGTTTCTGGTCGCAGCCCGTGCCATGCCCGGTGCGCGGGCGGCATTGCGCGCCATTGCACAGACCTGTTTTCCCAATGGGCAGCAGGCGAATGATCTGCGCCCGGTTTTGCAAAACTCCCCAGGTCCCATACAGATTTTATGGGGGGAGCAGGACCGGGTGCTACCCGCTCCGCAGGTGCTGGGGTTGTCCGCACACGTAACCCACCATTCTTTGCCCCGGACCGGCCATCTGCCCCATATTGAACAGGCCAGTACGGTTAATGCAATGGTAAGGGATTTTTTGTGTGCGTGCGAAAAACCTGCCTAAAAACCAACAGGTTTAACCGGTGCCGTATTCGCCCCTCCGCTTAAGGCTGGCGGAGGGGCGAATGGTTTAGTCCATACGCACGGGGGGGCGTACAAACCCGTCCAGCCAGTCTGTAAAGCAGGCAATGGCGCCCCGGATGGGGCCGTACAGTTCAAACTGATGCTGGCGGTACAGGGCCATATGCCCAAGGCGCGCACTCAGACCGTTCAAAAAACCACCGCCAAAGGTTTTGCCATCGGCAAAAGCCCCCCAGCCGTTATAATCCCCCAGAGCAACAATGGCGCCCCGGTTACGGAAGCGGAAGTCTGGCACAGGCTTGTTATTAAAGATGTAGCCCGGAAGGTAACGGGCCAGATGGTGCGCTTGCTGGCGCGCTACCTGCGCGGTGGGGGCAACTGGTGCATCCTTGATAAAGGAGCAGTCACCCAGCGCAAAAATATGTTCATCCACCGTGCTTTGCAAGCTGGGGCGCACGGTCAACTGGCCCCCACGCTCGTATTCCAGCCCGTCCATATCCCGCGTGACATCCGGCGCCTTAACGCCTGCGGCCCAAACCCGGAACTGCGCATTAACGCGGCTGCCATCCTTTAGGATAAACCCGTTCTCGTCCGCGCCACTCACCATGGTGTTGGTGCGGACCACAATGTTCAGGTCTTCAAGCTGTTTCTGGGCCGCGTCCGAGACATTCTGCGGGAAGGCGGGCAGAATGCGCGGTCCGGCTTCCAGCAGGGTTACGCGCATTTCCGGGGTGACTGGGGTAAAGTTGTACAATGCGCCAATATCGAGCGCTTTGTGCAGTTCAGCCGCAAGCTGCACGCCGGTGGCTCCCCCGCCAACAATGGCAATATCCACCGGGGTGCCGCGACCATAAGCCTGAATAATGGCATGGCGGAAACGTTCGTTAAAATTGTTGGCCTCCACCACGTTGTCGAGGAACATGCAGTGTTCCACAACGCCGGGGGTGCCAAAATCATTGGCGCGGCTGCCAATGGCAAACACCACGGCATCATAGTCCAGATGCCGTTCTTCCAGCAGAAGCTGGTTGTTTTCTTCCATCAGCGGGGCAAGCGTTATGCGCCTGTTGGCCCGGTCCAGATGCGCGATCTCGCCGTAGCAGAAGCGAAAGCCATGACCCGCAGCATGGGAGACGAACGTAATCCGGTCGTTTTCGTTCCGGGCGGTTCCTGCGGCAAAGCAGTGGAGCATGGGTTTCCAGACATGGCTGAACCCTTTGTCCACGAGCGTGATTTCCAGTTTGCCGGAGCGGCCGAGTGTGTTGCCCAGGCGGGTTGCCAGGGCCAGACCGGCAACGCCTCCACCAATAATCACGAGCCGGAACCTGTTCGTCATATCATTCCTGTCCTTTGTCTCTCCCTTTTGGCCTGAGGGAGAGGCTGTTTTGCGGTATGTATTCCCCCCCCCAATGGTCCAGCAAGGACCATGGGGGGGAGGTGTTCAGGTGGCGCTGGACAGATCCAGCAACCCGATCACCCCGTCTTGCGTGCCAAAGCCCAGCGTGCAGCCATCGGGGCTGTAAGCCAGCGCGGTTACCGCCCCGGCCTGCCCTAATGATACAGGAAGAACGCGCTGGGTCGTTGGCTCCATCATCACAACAGTGCCATTGGCAAAGCCTGCGGCCACAACTTCCTGCGAGGGATGGAAGGCAACGCGGGTGCACAGCGCACCGCCCGCGCCGGGCAGTTCCGCCGGGGGTTTGCCCATGGGACCACCACCAAAGAACGGCCACATGACCACCACATCCGCACCACTGGTGGCCAGCCATTTGCCATTGCTGGAAAAAGACATGGAGCGCACCTTGGTCGGGTAGCCACTCATGCGGATGTTGTGCCCATCCGCCAGCCGCCACCCGTGCAGGTCATTTTCCTGCATGGCGGTAATGACGGCCTCCCCACCCGGATGCATGGCAACGCCCAAATGGCTGCCTTTCCATTCCAGCAGACGCGCGCTGCCATCCTTGGACTGGGTGAACCAGAGCGACACACCATTATAATGCGATGCGGCAAGGCGCTTGCCCTTGGGGTCAAATGCAATGCCGCCCACTGTGGTGGGGTGCTCAAACGTGCGCACAACCGTGCGGCCCGTGGCGTCACGCAGTTCCACATTCTTGCCCGAAGCTGCGGCAATCAGGGCGGTTTTATCGCTTACAAATGTGGTAATATGTTCCACCCAGCGCCGCGTTTTGGCCAGTTCCTCAATTTCGCCCGCCGGGTCAAGGCGGCATAGGCGGCCATCGTCCCCCCCGGTCAAAAAGCTGTCGGCCAATGTGTCGGGAGAGAGGGCAAGCGCCGGCCCGTCATGCACGGCGTATGTTGCCCATGCATCGGGGGCGGTCAGGTCGTGCCGGTGGGCAATAACCACATCCCCTTCTCCCGTGGTAAAGGCAAAACGGCTGGAATCGCGCGAGGCCACACAGCCCGTAATTTCGCCCTCAACCTGCTTGTGGGCGCCACGTTTTTCAATCAGCCCGCGCAGAAGGGTCTCTTGTACCGCGCTCATGCTGCAATGCAGCTTTCAAGCCCACGGCGGAGCTGTGGTCTGTTCAGGTTGCGGCCAATAAACACCAGACGGCTCTCCCGCGGTTCGCCATCTTTCCATGGGCCAATGGCGTTGCCATCCGCCATCATATGCACGGCCTGAAAAGCAAAGCGCTCGGGCTGGCCCGCAAAGTCCAGAATACCTTTTGTGCGCAGCATATCCCCGCCTTTTTCCTGCAACAGCGCGCTGATCCACGCCTGAAAGCGCCCTGCATCCAATGGCTGTTTGAGGGTAAGGGACACGCTGGCAATGTCTTCCTCATGGTGGTGTTCTGCGTGTTCAAGGAACTCGGGCATGTTTTCCAGCACCCGGGCCAGATCAAACCCGCCACGGTCCATAACATCGGTCAGGCGGACATTGCCTTTTTTGGCGTGGTGAATGGGCGCAACCGCGTTAATTTTGCGAATGGCGTCTTCAATCAGGGTAATCTGGGCGGCGTCTACCAGATCGGTTTTGTTCAGAATGATCACATCGGCAAAGGCCACCTGCTCGCGCGCCTCGGGGCTTTCGGCCAGTGTGGTCAGGAAGTTGAAGGCGTCCACCACCGTGACCACGGCGTCCAGTCGGGCTTTTTCGCGCACGTCTTCATCGGCAAAAAAGGTCTGGGCTACGGGGGCGGGGTCGGCAAGGCCGGTGGTTTCCACAATCACGCCATCAAACTTGCCGCGCCGCTTCATCAGCCCGTTCAAAATACGGATCAGGTCGCCGCGTACGGTGCAGCAGATGCAGCCATTGTTCATTTCGAACACTTCTTCATCCGCATCCACCACCAGATCGTTGTCCACGCCCAGTTCGCCAAATTCGTTAATGACCACGGCGTATTTGCGCCCGTGTTCAGCGGTCAGGATGTGGTTGAGCAAGGTGGTTTTGCCCGCGCCCAAAAAGCCGGTCAGCACCGTAACGGGCACGCGGGTATCGGCTGCGCCTGCGGCAGCATTTTCCGGCGCGAGGGATGCGTCAGACATAGGGATAAGCCTCCAATTCAACAATCGTGCTTCTCATATAGGACGCCAGATTATGAGAAACCAGAGAGGTGCGGTCCTGTCAGGCCACAAAGGCGGGCCTGAAGGGGGCGCAAAATGCTCAGTTTCTGAGTGTGTCGGTGGCGGTTGCCAGCCGTTGGGTCTTTTGCTTGGGCGCTGCCGAGCGCAGGAACCGCACGGCAAGCGCGCCATAAAGGGCGTGGCTGCACAACGCGCGGGATACCCCAAAGGCCAGAAACGCACTGGCCAGCAGCGCGAGTGTGATCTGCTGGTTGTCGCACATTTCCATAACAATCACGGTGGCGGTCAGGGGGGATTGGGTGACGGCGGCAAAGTAGGCCACCGTGCCCAGAAGCACCACGGCCCCCGGCGTGGTGTGGGGCAGAAAATGCGCAATCCACCCCCCCATGCCCGCCCCAACGGAGAGTGATGGTGCAAACAGCCCACCGGGAATGCCCGAACAGTAGGAAATAAGGGTCGCCAGCAGTTTGAACAGAAAGAACGAAACCGGATACTGGTCCGAACCCATAATAATATCGCGCGCCTGCATGTAGCCTGTGCCATACGTCATCCCGCCTGAAAGCAGGCCAATAACGGCCAGAGCCAGCCCGCAAAGTGCGGCAAACAGAATGGGCCGCAGGCTGATAAACCGCCCGAACGCACCGGGAATCCCGCGTGAAATACGGACCAGCAGGGCTGAAAAAGTGCCCCCACTAACCCCGCCCAGCACCCCGCAGACAACCACGGCCAGCCAACTGGCCCCCACGGGCACGGCGGAATAGGTGTGACCAAAATAGGTGTAGTTCCCCACAAGGGCGATGGCGGTCACGCCCGAAATAACAACACAGGTCAGCATGGTGCCACTTGTGCGCTGTTCAAACGAGTGGGCCAGTTCCTCAATCCCGAACACAATGCCTGCGAGCGGGGTATTAAAGGCGGCGGCAACCCCGGCGGCCCCCCCGGCTTTGATAAGGGCGCGCTGCTTGGTTACGTCGGTCAGGCCCGCAAGGCGGCCCACCGTATGCATGATGGAGGCCCCCACCTGCACGGTCGGTCCTTCACGCCCGATGGAAGCGCCCGAAAGCAGGCCAAGGCAGGTCAGGCAGATTTTGGCCAGTGCAATACGCAGGGCCAGAACCTTGTCCACAATGGTCATGTCATGCAGATGCATGCAGGCAATGGCTTGGGGAATACCGCTCCCCTGCGCCCCACGGAACCACGTGCGCGTCAGCCATGTGGACAAGGCCAGCCCAAGCGGGGTGACCAGCAGCATAAGCCAGGGGTTAATGTTCATAAGGGCGGTGCGCACATGGGCCGCCTTATCCGCAAGCCCGGCAAAGGCTACGGCGACCAGACCAACCATGGCCGCCCCCGACCAGTACATCAGCTTACGGCGCCAACTGACCGTGCCAGCCTTGGCGTGTTCACGCAGATGGCGCAGGGACTCTGCTGTGGGGATCACGCTCGCGGGGGGCATGAGGCATCTCTTGCATAAAAGAAAAAGGATGCGGCACAGTTTAACATTTCATGCGGCAGAAGAAAGACATTACCGCCTTTTATTACGATTTTCTGTTTATTTTTCTGCTGAAGAAGCAGAGCTGGCGGACAATGCTCCTGCTGGCGGTATGATCAGGGCCGTGCCATCGAGCTTGGCGCAGGTTTCTGGCTCTATGTGAATATGCACAAGCGTGCTGCCCATGTGCGCGCGCAGGGCGTGTTCAATACGGTCGCATATGTCATGGGCGTTTTTAACACTCATGCTGCCGGGGACGACCAGATGGAACTCAAGGAATGTCATGGCCCCCACAATACGGGTGCGGATGTCATGCGCCTGCATGGCTCCATACCCGTTGGTGCGGATGATCTGGCGGATTTCGCCCAGCGTCTGGGTGTCCGGGGCTTCGTCCATGAGTCCGGCAATGGAGTCCCGCATGACCTCCCAGCCCACACGCAGTACGTTGATCGCCACCAGCCCGGCCAGCACGGCATCCAGCTGCGGCCAGCCCAGCAGGGGAATGAGTGCGACACCAGCCACAAGGGCCACGCCCGTCCACACATCGGACAGAACATGCTGCCCGCCTGCGATCAGGGCAGGGGAGTGGCGGGCCTGCCCCGCGCGGAGCATAACCAGCCCCCAGCCCAGATTAACGCAGGTTGCCGCCCCGTTCAGGAGCAGGCCGTTCCATGGGGCCAGTGTGGGGTGGGGGTGCAGCCAGCCTTCCACTGCCTCGCGGCCAATAACAAAGGCGGTAATGACCACCAGTGTACCCTCGGCCACGGCAGAGAGGTACTCGGCCTTGTAATGGCCATAGGTATGGTTGTGGTCCGCCGGGCGCTCGGCCACACTTAAGGCCCATAACCCGCCAGCGGCGGCTACAACGTTGATAATGGTTTCTATGGCGTCTGCATGCAGGGCCACGCTGCCACTTACGGCAAAGGCCGCGTATTTGAGCGCGAGTGCAACAAGGCTGACAAACAGGCTGACAACGGCAATACCCTTGTTACTTCTGGGGAGCGGGAGTTCGGGCATGGTCTCTTGTTATGTGGGTTAGACGGTGTGCGGGTCGGACAGGTGGCAGGTGGGGCTGTAGGCCAGTGTTTCCATCTGTACCGTGGGGTGGGCAATGCCAAAGCGTTTGCGCAGGGTGGTTACAAGTGTGTCCAGCAAGCGGGTATCGCTCTCCCCATCGGTGGGGCAGGTGCTGCGGACCAGATGCACGGTCAGGGCGGTCTCAGTCGTGCTTATGGGCCAGATGTGCAGGTCATGCAGGTCGGCAACTCCGGGGGTGCCGCGCAAAAAGCTTTCCACTGCACTGGGGTCCACCTCCCGCGGGACGGCATCGAGCGCCATATCCAGCGAATCCCGCAACAGGGACCATGTGCTGAGCACCACAACAACCGAAATGGCAAGGCTTATGGCGGGGTCTATCCACGCAACATGGGTCAGCAGCACCAGCCCACCCGCCACCACAACGGCAAGGGAGGTCAGGGCATCGGCCATAAGGTGCAAAAAAGCCCCGCGAATGTTCAGGTCGCCTTTTTGCCCGGAGGCAAACAGCATGGCGGAAGCGCCGTTGACCACAATGCCAACCCCAGCAACCACCATCATGGTCATGCCCGCAACGGGGGTGGGGTTCATCAGCCGGTGGATGGCCTCCCACGCAACGCCGCCTGTGACCAGCATAAGAATAATGGCATTGGCCAATGCCGCCAGAATGGAAGAACGGCGCAACCCGTATGTAAAGCGCGCAGTCGGGCTTTTGCGCGAGAGATGCTCGGCCAGCCATGCCGCAGCCAGCGCCAGCACGTCTGACAGATTATGCCCCGCATCGGCAATGAGGGAGAGCGAATGGGCGTAAACACCCCAGACCGCCTCGGCCACCAGATAGAGAGTGTTGACCGCAATCCCTATGGCAAAGGCCGTGCCAAAGGAGGCTGGCGTATGCACATGGTGGTGGCCAAACCCATGTTTGTGCGCGCAGGCCGCCCCGCTACCTTCATGCTCATGCTCATGCTCATGCTCATGCTCATGCGAGCAGGGCGTGGCGTGCTGTGCATGGGTGGAACACCCCGAATGGTCTGCATGGTCATGCGTATGCGTGTCTGAGGTGGGCATGGGGCTGGCTGCTTTCATGAACAAAAAGGCCGTGGGAGCATGGTCCCCATTTTTGGGGCTTTGATCATATGTAGGGTGGGCGTGGGCGGAATAGAAGTGGAATATTCACCCACGGATCATGCGGCAGACGTTGCACGCCCAAGGGGTTCCAGAATAGGGAAGGAGGCAGAAGGCCTTTTTGCCCCTTATTGTAATCATACTGGATGAATACGCCCCATGCTCCGTCTGACTGAACTGCGGCTACCGCTGGACCACCCGCCCGAAGCACTGCGGCAGGCGATCTGTGACCGGCTGGGCATTGCTGCGGAGGCGCTTGAACACTTCAATGTGTTCAAGCGGGGGCATGATGCGCGCCGCCGGTCCGCCATCTGGCTTGTATACACCCTTGACTGCGCCGTGCGGGACGAGGCGGAGGTGCTGGCCCGGTACCGCAGCGCGCACCCCGGCAACACCCATGTGCAGGTCGCACCGGACATGGCATGGCACCCGCCTATTACCAATGGCGCAGCTCTTGCCGCGGCCGGGGGGTACAAACGCCCCCTTATTATTGGCGCTGGCCCGTGCGGGTTTATGGCGGCTCTCCTGCTTGCGCGTATGGGGCTGCGCCCGCTTCTGCTGGAGCGCGGCAAGGTTGTGCGCGAACGCACGGTGGACACGTTCGCCCTGTGGCGCCGCTCGGTGCTGACCCCGGAGAGCAACGTGCAGTTTGGGGAAGGGGGTGCTGGCACGTTTTCAGACGGCAAGCTGTACAGTCAGGTGCGGGACCCGCGCTTTCTGGGCCGCAAGGTGCTGGAGGAGTTTGTAAAGGCTGGTGCCCCGGAGGATATTCTGTATCTGGCGCACCCGCATATAGGCACGTTCCGGCTGGTTTCCATGGTTGAACATATTCGCCAGGAGGTGGAACAGGCCGGAGGGGAATACCGCTTTGGCGCACGGGTGGATGACCTGCTGCTCAACCCCACCACCCGCAAGGTGGAGGGTGTGCGCCTTGCCACGGGGGACGTGATTGCGGCGGACCACGTTGTGCTGGCCGTGGGCCACAGTGCGCGCGACACTTTTGGCATGCTGCAAAAACAGGGTGTGCGCATGCAGGCCAAACCCTTTTCCATGGGGGTACGGATCGAGCACCCGCAATCGGTTATTGATACGGCGCAGTTTGGCCCCAGTGCAGGAAATGAACAACTTGGTGCTGCCGAATACCGGCTGGTGCACCATGCCGCCAACGGGCGGGGTGTTTATTCCTTTTGCATGTGCCCCGGCGGCACGGTTGTGGCCGCCACTTCGGAAGAAGGGCAGGTGGTCACCAATGGCATGAGCCAGTATTCCCGCGCCGAGCGTAACGCCAACTCGGGCATGGTCGTGGAACTGCGGCCGGGCGAGGATTACCCCGATGACCCGCTGGCAGGCATTGCCTACCAGCGCCATTGGGAGCGACAGGCATTTCTGGCTGGTGGTGGGGATTACCGCGCCCCCGCCCAGCGTGTGGGGGATTTTCTGGCCGGGCGGCCTTCCACTGCATTGGGTGATGTGGTGCCTTCCTACAGGCCGGGGGTCACACCGGCTGACCTGTCTACCTGCCTGCCGGATTTTGTGGTGGAAGCCCTGCGTGAGGCGCTGCCACGGTTTGATCGCAAGCTGCGCGGTTTTGCCATGGATGATGCGGTGATGACCGGGGTGGAAACCCGCACCTCCTCCCCCATTCGCGTGCCACGGGGGGAGAACGGCCAGTCGGTTAACACGCCGGGCCTGTACCCTGCGGGGGAAGGGGCGGGGTATGCCGGAGGTATTCTGTCCGCCGCCATGGACGGCATTCGCATGGCCGAGGCGGTCGCGCTGGATATGGCGGGGCTGCCGGTCACACTGGGGTAAGGGCACGCCAGATGCGGGTTTTGCAGCCCGCCTGCTGGTGCTTCTGACCTGTGGGCAGGGTGGCGGGGGGAATGGATATGGCTCCCCTGCCTGCTGTTGGCCCGCAGGGTGCGTGGTTGTTCAGGGCAAGTCGGCCAGAAATTCTTCCACCAGTTCGGTAAAGCGGCGTGGGGCATCGGCATGCACCCAGTGGCCCGCGCCACTTATGCTCTCCAGCCTGTGGTTGGGGAAAAGTGCTCGCATGGTCGGGTAGTTGTCGGGGCTGATATAGGGGGATGTCTCACCCCGGATAAACAGGGTTGGTCCTTCATACCGCAAACCCGGAGCAAGCTGGGGCCAGCCCATAATGTCGGGCATGGCGGCCATAATGTCCTTCAGGCCAATGGCCCAGCCGGGGTTGTCTCCCTGCCTTATGTTCTGCGCCATAAGCTGGCGAACGGCATCGCTGGCAATATAGGGGCGTAGCAGATCGTTGGTCGTGCGCAGGTCCAGATGCGGGGGGAAGGGCAGCGTGTCCAGATTGTCCGGCAGGTCCAGCCGGTCAAACCCGCCTTGGGCTGGGGCAATATCCACCACAATCAGTGCGCGCACGGCGCTGGGGTGGGTCAGGGCGAGTGTCATGGCTGTTTTACCACCCATGGAATGGCCGAGCACAATGGCGGGGTTGGCGTGGCTTTGCTCCATTGTGTCCAGCACGTCCTCCGCCATGGCGGGGTAGCTCATGGGGCCGTGGGGGCTGTTGCCGTGGTTGCGCAGGTCCATGGCCAGTGTTCGCCGGGTTGTGGCCAGTCTGCGCTGCACAAAACCCAGATTACGCGCCCGGCCAAACAGGCCATGCAGCAGCACAACAGGCAGGGCCTGTGCTGGTGTTGGATGCTCGGGGCCGCGCTCGCTCACATTTAGCAACACTGTTCTGCTCTTTCCTCTACAATGGCGCGCAAGGCCGCGCGTGCTGGAGTTTTGCCCAGCTTTGCCGCTGAATGCGAGGGGTGGGGGGCGGTTTTTTCTTCACCTTCCAGAGAGAGGGCATGTGTGCCACAGTCTGCTCCGTGTTTATTGGAAGCAGGGAGGATGGGCGCATGCAACGGTGCCTTGTTATTCTCAGCCAGTTGGACCAGACCGAGGTTTTGTTGGGTATGGCGGCACAGGCTCTCTCTCGCATTCGGGGGATGCGGCGGATTGATGTGCTGGCCGCGCGAGAACCCCCGGATCAGATACTGGGGCGGATGGGCTTTTCAGATGAGCAGGCCCAGACCCTGCGGGCCAACCAGTTGGAATGGGCCAACGCCGTACATACGCGCTTCCAGCACTGGCTGGCGCAGGAATACGGTGCGCCAGCCGACCGACTGGGCAAGGTGGAGGTCAACTGGCTGGACCCCGAAATTACGGTGGACCGGATGATTGCGGGCTACGGCAAGGATGCCGATCTGCTGATCATGGGTTTTCCCGATAGTCGGGATAGCGCGCAAAAACATGGCGCGACCCGTGCTGCCATTTTTGAATCCGGGCGTCCTGTTCTGTTTGTTCCCCCATTTTGGGACCAGACCAGCGGGGACCGGATTTTTATGGCATGGAAAGATACCCCCGCCTGCCGCCGTGCCTTTTTTGCCGCCCGTTCCTTTGTTGGAGCCGCCAAGGCTGTGGAGGTGGCTGTATCCGCTACAGCCCCACTCCCGCTGGATATTTTGCCCGGTGTAACTTTTGTGCAGCAACCCGTGGCCGACAGCGGTAACGCCGGGCAGGCTTTGCTGGATAAGGCGGGAGCATTCCATGCCGATCTGCTGGTTATTGGGGGCTACCAGCACAACATGCTCTACAGCCGCCTTGTGGGCAGCGTAACAGACTATATTCTGGCCAACCCCCGCGTCCCGGTGCTTTTGCAGCATTAACGGCCTTTGGGGGGTAAGCCTTAGGCATAGTGTCGTTTTTTGTGGGTTAGTGGCTCTGGAGCGTTCTGTGGGCAAAAGACCAGCATAGCGCGGCAAAGGCCAGTACCCCCAGAAGGCTGGCCACCCCTTGAGGCATAAAAGCCGCAAGGGAAAAAGCGTTGTCATGCCCTGTAGCACCAGACAGAACTGCAAGCAGCACGCCGGTCAGGCTTTCGCCCACAATAAAGCCAGAGGCCAGCATGGTGCCGGTGGAGGCACTGTCCTTCCTGCTCTGCTCCGCCGAGGCGCTTTGTTTGTGGCTGATCTGTTTGAGCACCCACCCCAGCAGAGCGCCTGCGGCAAGGGTCAGGCTGACGGAGGCTGGCAGGTACAACCCCACGGCAACGCCAAGTGGAGGCAAAGCCTGCCCCCGGCGGCGCAGGGCAAGATCCAGTCCGACCAGCCCCACCCCCAGCAGCATGCCAACACTGAGCATGCTCCAGTCCAGCGAATGGGTGAAAATTCCTTTAGCGATCAGTGTAATCAGGGCTGGTTGCGGGGCGGACAGGGCATGGCTCGGGTCCATGCCGGGGCGGGGCATGGACCCCGTAAACCCGTAGGCCTGATAAAGCAGGTTGAGCACAGGCGGAATAACCGCCGCCCCCACAAGGCAGCCTGCTATTAACGCGACTTCCTGCTTCCATGGGGTGGCCCCTACAAGCTGGCCGGTCTTGAGGTCCTGTAGATTGTCGTTGGAAATAGCAACGGTGGCCGTAATGGCTGAAAGCAGCAGGATGGTAAAAGCCGTTGCCAGTTTTTGGCCGTCTGCCGCCATGGCGGCTGGTGTCAGGCCCAGTGCTTCCAGCCCCAAAATCATTAAGGCGCACAGTACGGCGCCAATAATGATAATGCCCGAAATAGGGGATGAGGATGACCCCACAATACCGGCCATGTACCCGCAAGCTGCGGCCATAATAAAGCCGAACACAATGCAGAACAGCACGGCGGCCCCCACAACAGGCCAGAACCCATGCGTTACAGGGGCCAGAAACGCCGCAAAAAAACCGGCCAGCAACAGCATGGACAGGCCAAGGAGCCACCCCATGGTGCGGGCCGAAAGATCACGCTCCGTGGTGGCGGTCAGGTCCGATGTGCGTTGGAGCATGGTGCGCATGCCGCGCAGCACGGGGGGCATAAGCTCGATCAGGGTCCATAGGGAGGCCACGGCAATGGCGCCCGCCCCCACAAAGCGGACCCTGTGCAGCCATATGTCCTGCGCAAACTGGGCGGGGGGCAGGTGTAGCAGGTTGGGTAGTGTGGCGCTCAGCCACGGCACACCCACACCCCATGCCAGTACGCAGCCGGTGAGCATGGCCATGCCCCCGCTCAACCCGACCAGATACCCCGCGCCGATCAGGGCGGGGGAAAACGCGACACTGAGCTGAAAGACCGCATTCCCCGCGCTGGCGGTCAGGCTTAACCCATCGGCCAGTAGCCGCAGACCGCCACTACAAAAGGAAAAGAGGGAGGCCATAACCCCACCCCGTATCAGGGCTTGCAGGCCGCGCTGGTTGCCCTTGTCAGCTCCTGCGCGCAAAATTTCGGCGGCGGCAACACCTTCGGGGTAGGGGAGGTTGCTCTGCGTGACCAGCGCACGCCTGAGCGGAATGGTAAACAGCACCCCCAGCACCCCACCCGCAAAGGACAGGCCCGCAGTCTGCCAGAAGGGAAAATGCGTCCAGAACCCCGCAATAATCAGCCCCGGAAAGGTGGCAAACACGCATGACAGGGTGCCCGCAGCGGAAGCCTGACTTTGCACCATGTTGTTTTCGAGCAGGGTGCCGCTCCCCATAAGGCGCAGCACGGCCATGGAAATAACGGCCGCAGGTATGGAGGAGGCAAATGTAAGCCCGATCCGCAGTCCCAGATAAACATTGGATGCGGTAAAAACGATGGTGATCAGCGCGCCAAGCACAAGGCCACGGAGTGTGAGTTCCCGTTGGGGGGTTGCGCGGGCCATGCGTCGTGTCTCTCCCGGAGGGTCATGGAGGAGGCGCCACAGATCACGGGAGTGGTCCGGCGTTCCCTCTTGAGCGGTCAAGGGCGGAGGGGCCGTGGGCCTGCCACGTTCCTCCGCTCCTTTTTGCACATACGATGCTCACGGGTCTTTGTCTGCACCAAAGCGGGTCAGAAGGTCAGTTCAATGTTGCTTTGCACAAACGCGCCAGAAGAGGCTCCGGCGTCTATCATGCTGCGGGAGGCAAAAATATATTCTCCATCAATGCCAAGCGTAATGTGGCGTGTGGCGCGCCATGTAAAGCTGGCCTGCGGCATGGTCGCCGTGTAGGCCCCGTGTGGGCGGTAAGCGTAAAAGGCGGTGCCACTGGCGTAAATGGCGTCCTGTCGGCTGTTGCGCCACACGGCTGGCACCTTGAGCAGCAGGGTGGTGTTGGGGGTCGGCGCAATGGTGGCAATGGGGCCTACGTCAATCAGGTTGGACTGGCCAATATAGGTGCTCATATCCAGGTAGTAAGCGCTGGGCACGAAGGGGGAGAGAAAGCTGCCCCAGGAGCTGTTCCGGCTCTTGTTCATGTTCCCGCCGGACACATCGTCCACCTGTATGCCAATGGCGGGGTGGCCGGGCCATTTTGCAAACCGCCAGGAGAGTGTGGCATCAATGGCATAGGCGGAAACAGGGCGTGATGGTCCGTTTTTGGCGGCACGGAACTCTCCCCCCTGCCACATGGCCCCGACCGAAAATTCAAGGGGTCCCGCATTGCCCCATATGCGCGTGCCCGGCGTATCGCGGTGGGTGGAGCCTGCAATAGACCCCCCCGCCATGGTCGGCAGGGAACTCTTGGACAAAATGGTTCCCAGATAGAACGTATCCACAAAAATCTGGCTGTTGCGCCCCATGAACTTGAAGCTGGGCACCGCATAGGACGTATAAGCCCCAAACAGGCGTGACCCCCAGCCAACCTGATCGTGGAACATGGCGGCAGGCGCGTTGTTGGTCAGGGTCAGGTAAAACCCGTCTATGCGGAAGTTTTTCCAAAAGGCATATCCACGCAGGCCATTCCATGAATACGGCAAGGAGGGGTACACGCTACCAGCGGTAAAGTAGGGTGGCGCGTCCAAAAAGGTCATGCGCCCGGCCATGCCGCCAACAGTTGCATTCAGCACCCTGCCGCGCACCTCCACAAATGCCTGTTGTGCGTCCAGCCTGCTGCGCCAGCGGCCCCCGGCATAGCCGTAATAGTTCACACCCGCAGCCTGACCGCTCATGAGTTCCCCATACAGGCGCACATGCTCGCCCAGATGCAGGTCTCCCCCCACATTCCAGCGGAAGTTGTTGCGGTAGGCCAGGTCTTTTTTGGTCGCGCCAAAGCCTGCGCGCTGGTCATAAAAATTATGCTGGCGGAAGTTGCCGCTCAACGTCAGGTAAATATCGCCCTCCGTGTTGAACGGAATGTATTTGAGCGCGTCCATGGCATCCAGCCGGTTGCGTTTGTCGCGCAGGCTGGACCAGTCCTCCGCCCAGCGGGACACGGCATAATACCCAACGGTGCCAAACCCGGCAGCGGCCCCCGTATTGGTGTTGAACACCCCCCAAGGCCCCTGATGCAGGAGTGCTGTTGGCAGTGGTTTAAGCTCAAGCGACTGGGGCTGGCCGTAGGCTTCGGGGCGGCTGGTCAGGGGGGGGAGCAGGCGGGAGTTATCCCAAAAGCCGGGTTGGGGCGCTGTGGGTGCAGGGGGTGGGGTGAGCGTAATAATACGCGCCCCTCCCGTAACCTGCGCGGGGGCTGGTGTGGTGGTGGGCGTGGTCTGCTGTGTGGCGGGTGGCGTATGTGGCATATGCAGGTATGCCGCATTGGGCGCGGTTTCGGCCCATGCGGGGGCGACCCATAGGCAGAGCAGGGCGGAGCCGGAGGCCAGCAGACGTGTGCGCATGGCTGTGGTGGGGGCATAACAGCGCAGGCCGGGCAGGGGCGTGTGCAGGGTGCTGGCCTGTCCTGCGGGGGAGTATTCGGTGATTACGGTCATGGGCCGAGGTCACTTCTTGTTATTTTTATAAGTTCGACAATTCATTCATTTAATGAATGACTTATATTACTATTATTGCTATAAATGCGGATATGTCATATCGCATTTGCGTGTGGTGCATCCCTTTATACGGGATACACCGCGCGCATTCGATAAAAAAATTGGAAAAATTTTTGTAGTGAGCAGTGTTTTTTCTAAATAGTGTTAGAAAAAATACAACTCAGGCAGCAGGCGCTCTGTTGTGGAGCGTACGCAGGCAGGTTTGTGTGCGTGTGGCCAGCCGAATGTCGTGCACTGTGGTCACGGCCTGTTCGGCCTGCCTGCGCCATGTGGCGGACATGCCCGTGGGGGAGCAGATGTTTTTGGTGCTGCCAGCAGCCTGCGTATTGGGTTCGGTCGCACTGAGCACCGTTGCAGGCTGGCGGGGGAGGAGGCGCTGCATGGTGTGTTCGAGCGTTCTGGTTGTGCTGGCATCGGTCTTTGGCAGAACGGTTGCCAGAATGCGCGCAGCTTCCGGCCTGCCCTGTGCGAGGGCGTGCATCACATTGTCCCACCCATGTGGGCGGGAGAGTGCCGTTGCGGTCTGGGCCACACCATCATGCATGGCCATGTAAAGCACATGGTCTGTTCTGTCGCTCTGCATGGTGGGGGGGAGGGGTTTGCCCTGAGTTGCCATAATGCACAACCCTGCGGACAGGCAGACAAGCAGGGCAGACAAAAGAGGGCGCAGCGGTCGCACGATGTGGGTTTCTCCCTTGGTGAGAGAGACAGTTGCACGGTGGAAAATGGCGCGGGCATGGCAAGGGCGTGGCACGGGTGCGAAAGGTTGCCCCCCAAGAGCGGGATGGCCTATAGGGTGCGGAACAGATCGGAAGGCGCGCACGCCGGGTTTACGGTCGCCTGCGGTTGTTGGGGCGGTCTGGTATGTCCCGTGCGCCGTTTTTCCTGATGCGTGATTTGGCTCGACTAAGGAATGAATGACATGAGCGCTTCTCTCTCTGCTTCAGAGATCACCCGCCTCCAGAGCGCGCTGCGCCGCCTGCTGGGTTCGCCTGAACTGACCGTCAACCCGGCCCCGCGTGCGGGCATGTCGGTTGAACTGGCCGTAAAGGGCGAAGTGATCGGCACCATCCACCGTGATGATGAGGATGGTGATGTCAGCTACGCCGTGAACATGGTGGTGCTCGAAGAAGACCTGCCCCGCGCCTGAAGCTGCGGCCCTAACAGAAAAGCCAGTCTTCCGGGGTGGAAGACTGGCTTTTTTTATGGGGTTATGTGCGGGGTGTGTCAGGCGTTGGACGGTGTGGCCGATGCCTGCATCATAGGTTCGCGCCGCATGGGAAATTCCACGTTGGTAATTTTCCAGCCCCAACCCTGAATGCGCAGTTCAACACGCAATGGTGTTTCGCGCTCATGGCCAGGCAGGGGCAATTCCATAACAAACTGGTCCAGACGGTTGAAGTGGACAGACGCCCGCGTAGCCAAAGAGGCAAAAGACGGTGTGGCAGGCTGCGCTGTGGCGGAGGAGGCAGGCAGGGCCTCATCCATCAGTGTGCCAAGGTTGGCCTGCGTGACCGTTGTATCCACCGCGTTGGACACGGCGGTGGATGCAAAGGACGAGCCAAAATCTGGCAGTTCGTCGGCCGCAGGCTGAATGTTCAGGTGCAGGCCAGCCAGTGTCTGCCGCTTGAGGGAGGCGTCCAGCGCACCCCAGTTGATCATGCGGCCAAGTGCTGTGGCGTCATGGCGTTGCAGGTCGGATGCGACAGACCACAACGTAACAAAAGGGGAGGCCAGATACAGGCCAAAAGACACGGCTGCCGTGGCAACACACACCCGGCGCGCGGTCTGGTGCCGGGGCAGACTGGCTGGCCGGACTGTGGGTCCGGGCTGGGTGAAGGTTGTCATGTTACACATTCCTCGTATGCGTGCGGTGCAATTCTTATAGACCAGATACCTTCTTCTAACCAGATAATAATGTGTACGGTTCCATACGTTATTACAAAAATATGACCTTTGTTACACGGCGTTAGGTCGCCCATAACGTGCATATACGGCCATATGGCTGCCCAGATGTTCAGGAGCGGGTAAAACAGACCAATGAAGCTTGACCTCAGCGAAAATGAAATCCAGCGCTATTCTCGCCACATTTTGTTGCCCGAGGTCGGCGGCACGGGTCAGGTCGCGTTAAAGAACGCCTCCGTGCTTGTGGTGGGGGCCGGTGGGCTGGGTGCGCCAGCGGCGTTGTACCTTGCCGCAGCAGGTGTGGGCCGAATCGGTCTGGTGGATGATGATGTGGTCGAACTGTCCAACCTCCAGCGGCAGGTGCTGCACACCACGCATGCCGTAGGGCGCAAAAAGGTGGACTCCGCGCACGAACAACTGGCGGCCCTGAATCCTGAAATCAAAGTAGAGGCATGGGACATGCGGCTGAATGCCCAAAACGCCCATGACCTTGTGGCCAAGTATGACCTTGTGTGTGACGGATGCGATAATTTTGCGACGCGCTACGTGGTCAATGCCGCCTGTGTGCGGGCGGGCAAGGTGCTGGTCTCCGCAGCAGTGCAGCGGTTTGAGGGGCAGTTGGCCACGTTCAGCCCCGAACGGGGCGGGGGGTGCTACAACTGCCTGTACCCCGCAACAGACGGTCAGGCATCGGGCCTGAGCTGTGGCGAGGCCGGGGTGTTTGGCGCGGTCACGGGGGTTATGGGCACCTTGCAGGCTACTCAGGCGTTAAAAGAAATACTTGGCCTTGGTCACTCCGGTGTGGGGCAGTTGCTAATGTGGGATGCCCTGCGTATGAAGTTTACAACCATGACCCTGAGTGCGGACCCGGCCTGTGCGGTGTGCGGCGGTGGACGCACCCATGGCTGAGACCTCGCCCCCCCCCTGTGATCTGGCTTTGCTGATTGTGGAAGCCCGATACGAGCGCATTCACGCCGCGTACATGCTGGCTGCCACGGCTGCGGCCATGGGGCAGACTGTTCTGCTGTTTGGCATGGGGGCGGGCGTATGTGCCTTCTGCCGGGACTGGAACGGGCTGGAACAGGCTGAGGCCGCGCATATGCGCGACCGTGCGGGGGTTGCCGGGCTGGATGTGCTGCGGGAGGCCGTGGTGGATATGGGGTGTGTGTTCATGGTGTGCGACTCCGGCGTAAAAACCATGGGTCTGACCGCGCACGACCTGCTGGTGGAGGTCCAAACCGTGGGTCTGCCCAGTTTTTTTGACCGGGCAGGCGCTGCCAGGCAACTGGTGTTTTAAGCGGTGCGGAATTACGCAAAGGCCGGTTTGAACAGGGTTGTGGCGCAAGCCTGTTGTGCGGTGCCGTGCAAACCGGCGCGTGAAGTGCGCGCAGCCTCTTGCCCCCGCGGCGCTCTCTTGGCAGGGATGCAGCCATGATGTGCACTCGCTCCTCTTTCCGGTTTCGTCTGCTTGCCTGCGTGGCGGGCTGCATGGCAGCTTTTTCTGGCATCACGGCGTCTGCCGGTGTTGCAGCCGATGGTGTGGCGCCTCCGCTCCACAAACATCACAAACATACGCTGGTCGCCCCACAGGCCGCAGCGGCGCACAAGGCCGGGAGTAGCAAGGCTACGGCCAAAAGTGGCGCCGCAGCTAAGGCGGCTGGCAAAAAAAACAAACATCATAAAAAGCATGATCAGGCCGCAGCCCAGCCCGGCCCGGCCCACCATGCGGCTGGGCACCACCATGTTGCCGCCGTGGCAACAGGTGCCGCAGTAACGGCAGCCGCAGCGGGTGCGGCAGGGGCAGTTGCCGCAACGCCCGATATGAGTGCCCCCGATACCGGTGTGCAGAACGACCCCGCAAAGGGCAGCGTGACCGGCCTGCCGCTCCCACGTTATGCCGCCTTGCGTTCGGACGAGGTGAACATGCGCGCAGGGCCGGGGCAGCGTTTCCCCATCCTGTGGGTGTATCATCGCCGGGGTATGCCGGTGCGGGTGGAGCGTGAATTTGATGTCTGGCGGCTGGTGGAAGACCAGAGCGGGCAGAAAGGCTGGATGCAGCAGGCAACACTGGCGGGTGGTCGCGATTTTCTGATCCCCGGCGAACCACCGGGGGACGAGACCCCCATTCCCGCACAGGCCGGTAAGGATGGCGAAAAAGCCTTGCCCTCGGGCCATATGGATGCTCGGGTCATAACCAGTGTTGGCACAGCGCAGGACGCCGCAAAAATACCCGGCGTTGTGTTCATGCGTGCCAATGCCAGTGAGGATGCCGCTATTGTGGCCGTGCTGCGGCCGGGCACGGTGGGGTCGGTTAAGGAATGTGCGGCCGGGGCGGCCTGGTGCAAGGTCTCGGTCAAGCAATATAACGGATGGGTGCCCCGCCGGGCCATCTGGGGTGTGGACGCGGAAGACGTGATCAGCCCATCCTGATCTTTCCGGCGGACTGTTAAGGAGAAATGGATTTATGTCTCTTGTCACAACGCCGGATTACAAAAAAACAGACGCAGCGGCCTGCCGCACCAAAATTGTTGCAACACTAGGCCCTGCCTCATCTGATTACGCGACCATCCGTGACCTCGCTCTGGCGGGGGCGGATGTGTTCCGCTTCAATTTTTCCCACGGGACCCATGCTGACCACGCCAGCCGCCATGCCCTTGTAAGACAGATTGAGGGCGAACTGGGCCGCCCGATTGGCATTCTGGCAGACATGCAGGGGCCAAAGCTGCGGGTTGGGCGCTTTAGGGACGGCAAAGTGGTGCTGGCGGCAGGCGCACCTTTCCGGTTCGACCTGTCTGACGAGGCGGGGGACACCACGCGGGTGCAACTCCCCCACCCCGAAATTATCAAGGTGGCAACGCCGGGCAGCCGCCTGCTGCTGGATGATGGCAAGCTGGCCGTGGTGGTGGAGCATACAGGGCCTGACTGGCTGGAAACACGGGTGGAAATCGGTGGCCCGCTCTCTGACCATAAAGGTGTGAATGTGCCAGATGTGGCCTTGCCCATTCCCGCCCTGACGGAAAAGGACAAGGCCGATCTGGCCTACGCACTGGAACTGGGGGTGGACTATATTGCCCTCTCCTTTGTGCAAAGACCGGAGGATCTGGTGGAAGCGCGCGCCCTTGTGGGTGAACGCGCGGCACTGCTGGCCAAGCTGGAAAAACCACAGGCGGTGGAAAATCTGGCGGCCATTCTGGCCCTGAGTGACGCGGTCATGGTTGCGCGTGGCGATCTGGGCGTGGAACTGCCGCCAGAGAGCGTGCCCCTTATTCAAAAACGCATCATCCGTGAGGCCCGCAGGCTGGGCAAGCCGGTGGTCGTGGCAACCCAGATGCTCGAAAGTATGATTGCCGCCCCAACTCCCACGCGGGCGGAGGCATCGGACGTGGCCGCAGCCGTGTTTGATGGAGCGGATGCGGTCATGCTGTCGGCGGAATCGGCGGCAGGGCAATACCCGCGTGAGGCTGTGCGGATTATGAACCGTATTTTGTGGCGGGTGGAGCAGGATGCAGGCTGGCAGGCCCACATGGCTGCGGCCCGCCTTGCCCCGGAGGATTATGTGGCCGACGCCATAGCCAGTGCCGCCCAGCAGGTTGCGGCCACACTGCATGCGCCCGCCATTGTGGCCTATACGCACAGGGGGGCCACAGCCCTACGCATTGCGCGTGAACGCCCGACATGCCCGGTGCTGGGGGTAACCCCCACAGCGCAGGCCGCACGGCGGCTGGCTCTTGTATGGGGGGTGCGGGCCTTTGTAAGCCCGCCCCACACGGTTTCCACCACGGTTGAGCGGATGGTGGAGGAAGCGCTGGATGTTGTTGCCCGTGCACAGGTCGGGGCTACGGGGGATTCGGTGGTTATTGCCGCAGGCGTGCCCTTTGGCGTAAGCGGCTCCACCAACCTGCTCAGGGTTGCCAGAATCCCCTGAGCGGTATGCGCAACACCGGTGCCTGCCGGTGGTGACAGGCCTCCTGCGGCAGGGTATGTGCGGGGGTCGGAACCGGGCGAGGGCCGTATTGTCGGCCCGTGGGCATGGTAAGGCGCAAGGGGCTTAAATGGTAACCTCACGACGGAACAGGCTGGTCAGGCGGAATGTGCTCAAAGGGTTGTCTGGCCTGTCTGCCGGACTGCTGCTGCCGTCCGTGGGGGCAAATGCCTCTGTTGCCAATGCAGGTGCCGCCAGCACGGCTTTCCCGCCAGATGTGACTACCCAACCGCCCCGGCAATGGGGGGCGGAGGCTCCACCATCCTACGCGCCAGACCCCGATGTGGTGGTGATCGACCGTTCGTTCCGTGATCTGGTGAGTGGTAACGCCACCATCCACCGTGTGTGGGATGCAGGGGTTTGGATAGAAGGCCCCGCATGGTCTGCCGAAGGGCGGTACCTGCTGTTTAGCGATACGGTGACAAGCCGCCAGTACCGTTACCTGTGGGAGACGGGCGAGGTTACGGTTTTTCGCCCCGAATCCTACCATTCCAACGGCAATACGTTTGATTATGTGGGCCGCCAGATTTCCTGCGAGCATTTTTTACGTCGCGTTGTGCGCTGGGAGCATGACGGGTCGGTGCATGTTGTGGCCGACCATTTTGAGGGCAAGCCCCTTAACTCCCCCAACGATGTGATCGCCCACCCCGATGGCAGCATCTGGTTTACCGACCCGGGTTATGGGGACAGCGTAGCCGAAGGCCATGCCGATGCGGCAGGGGGGGAGGCCAACCCTGATGGTCGCATCCGCTGGCGGGTAGGGGAGGAGCTGATCGGGGCCGTGGGGGGCATGCACAAACAGTCCGACCATACGTTTAGGGTGGACCCTTCCGGCCGGATTGATGTTGTGCTGACGCAGGAGCAACTGCCTAACCCCAACGGGCTGTGTTTCTCCCCCGATTTTTCGCATCTGTATGTTATTTCCACAGGGCGGCAGAGTGGCGCTGGCGGGCATGATGGTGACCTGTCCGTGCATGAATTTGACCTGCACAAGCAAGAACTCCCCCTGTCCAACCCCCGCCTGTTCACCAACATGCGTTTTGAAGGGGTGCAGATGATCCCCGATGGGTTGAAGGCCGATATTTACGGCAACCTCTGGTGTGGGGTTGGTGGCCCGCTGGGCCTGTGTGGGGTGTTTGTTTTCAACCCCGAAGGGCATCTGATCGGGCGTATCCGCCTGCCCCATGGCGTGTCCAACCTGACCTTTGGCGGTCCCAAGCGGGACTGGCTGTTCATGTGCGCGGGGGAATCGCTTTACCGTCTGCAGGTCAATACCCAAGGCGCTGGTCCGGCCTGATTTTGCTGGGGGCTTCCCCTTTAGCCACAAGGCCATGCCAGATGGTTAAAGGGGTGGCCTTGTGCGGGCAGTTCTGCCCGGCGGAATTGGGGATTACACGCTTTTTTTCAAAATCAGTGGCAGCAGCGCAAATAGCCCGCAGAGTGTGGCGGCAAAAAGCGCCAGGCCATGCGGGCTTGCCTGCATGGCCGCGGCACTTATGGCGGGGCCGGTAAAGCTGCCCACCCCCCATGCCAGCGAGCACAGGGCATAAATGGCAATCAGGTCTCCACCCCGGTAGCGGTTGCCAGCGGCAGCCATGGCTACGGAATACAGGCTGGCAAATGCGCCATCCCATACAAAAAGCAGCGGGTAGGCAAATGCTGGCTGGTGCATGGCCATGGGCCACAGCAATGCGCCTCCACAGGTCAGCAGGGCCAGAATAACAAGCAGGTGGCGGCGGTTGGTGCGGTCGCCCACCCAGCCAATGGGCACCTGCATGACCGTTGCCCCCAGCAGCATAACGCTGAGCAGCAGCGTGGCCGCCCGCTCGCTCCAGCCGGACTGAATGGCATACAGCGCCAAAAAGGATGTGGCTGCTCCGTCCAGCATGGCAATGAGCAGCGTGGCGGTAATAGCAATGGGGGCCAGCCACAGGTAGCGCCAGAGCCGGTGCCGCGTGGGTGCGGCCGGAGGTGGGGCCACCATCCACGGGGCCAGTGTTATGGCCGCGGCGACCAGCAAAATGGCGGCGGTACCAAAAAAGGGCAGGTTGCCCTGCCGCCCGGTTATGCTGAGCAGGGCCGGACCACAGGCCATGCCAACAGAAAGCAGCGTGCTGTACAGGCCCATAACGCGGCCGCGGGCATGGTTGTCCGTTATCTGGTTCAGCCAGCTTTCAGACAGGACCAGAATGACCTCACAAAACGCCCCCAGCAAGATACGCAGAGGGAACCATGGCCAGACAGAACTGCTTAGCGGAAACAGCAGGAGTGTCAGCCCGCCCCCCGTCAGGGCCAGAAAAATAGCCCGCCTTGGGCCAAGGCGTCTGGCAAGGTGGGGCATAAAAGGGGCAATGGCCAATGCGCCCACGGCGTGCATCATGCTGTTGGCGGCCACCATGCCCGCACCATAGCCCCGCTCGGTCAGGTCGAGCGTAAAAAGGGGCGCGCCCAGCCCCATGACCAGCCCAAAAACAAGCCCCAGAAAAGTAAGGGTGGTCGTGGGCAAAAAATGGATGCGCGGATCTGGATGGGTTGCGTTGCCCGGCATGCGGTCCTTCGGGTGCTTGGCGTTGTAAGGTGCTGGGTAGCGGTAAAATCTGTGGTGCTTCAGCCGGTCGGCAGGACGCTGGGCCACGGGCGGGCAACAGGTTGCCGTGGAGGGTAGGGTAAAAAATATGTGGAGTCGGAGGGCAAAAGTACCCCGTTGGAAAAGCCCTGGGTCTTTGTTGTGGTGCTCTGGTTCTGACGCACGCATGGCTCAGGTCAACCCCCATGTGGGGCGGACATAAGAATTTTACGTGCATTCTGGTGCCGGGAGGGCTATCTGTGCGGCCACGCAAACACCACAGCGATCGCTGACCGTCCTTTCAAGCATGAGGGGGCGGTAAGGCGCGCAGGAGCAATCAGGCCGACTTCATGGATATCCGCAATATCGCCATCATTGCACACGTCGATCATGGCAAGACCACTCTCGTTGATGAACTGCTGAAACAGTCTGGCTCTTTCCACGAGCATCAGCACGTTGCTGAACGCGCCATGGACAGCAATGATCTGGAACGTGAGCGTGGTATTACCATTCTGGCGAAATGCACCTCTGTTGTGTGGAAAAACACCCGCATCAACATTATTGACACCCCCGGACATGCCGACTTTGGCGGGGAAGTAGAACGTATTCTTAGCATGGTGGACGGCGCGGTTGTGCTGGTCGACTCCGCTGAGGGCGCTCTGCCCCAGACCAAGTTTGTTGTGGGCAAGGCTCTGGCCCGTGGGCTTAAGCCCATTGTGGTTGTGAACAAGATCGACCGTGGCGACGCCCGCCCCGACGAAGTTCATAACGAAGTGTTCGATCTGTTCGCAGCTCTGGGTGCGAATGACGAACAGCTCGACTTCCCCATGCTGTACGCCTCTGGCCGTCAGGGCTGGGCCGATCTGGAACTGGAAGGGGCCCGCAAAGACCTCAGCCCCATGTTCGACCTGATCCTCAAGCATGTGCCAGCCCCCGTGCTGGACAAGGAAAAGCCGTTCGCTATGACGGCCACAATCCTTGAAAACGACAACTTCCTTGGTCGCGTGCTGACCGGGCGTGTTGAACAGGGCCGCGCCCGTGTGAACATGCCGGTCAAGGTGCTGCGTGCGGATGGTTCCGTGGTGGAAACCGGCCGCCTGACCAAGCTGCTCTCCTTCCGTGGTCTTGACCGCGTGGCGGTTGAGGAAGTGGAAGCCGGGGATATCGTGGCTGTGGCCGGTCTGTCCGAAGCCACCATTCCGGACACGATCGCTGCTCCTGAAGTTACAGAGCCGCTGCACGCCATTCCGGTTGACCCACCGACCCTGTCCATGACCTTCCGTCTGAACGATGGCCCGCTGGGTGGCCGTGAAGGCAAAAAGGTCACATCGCGCCAGATTCGTGACCGTCTGTTCAAGGAAACCGAAAGCAACATTGCTATTCGCGTGACCGACAGCCCCGAAAGCGAAGCGTTTGAAGTTGCCGGTCGTGGCGAACTTCAGCTTGGCGTGCTGATCGAAACCATGCGCCGTGAAGGGTTTGAACTGACCATCGGTCGTCCGCGCGTGCTGTTCCGCACGAACGAGGAAACCGGTGAGCGTGAAGAACCGTACGAAGAAGTCACCATTGACGTGGACGAACCCTATTCCGGCGTGGTCGTGGAGAAGATGTCTCTGCGTAAAGGCCAGATGCAGGATATGCGTCCCTCCGGTGGGGACAAAGTTCGCCTGACCTTCATCATCCCCTCACGCGGGCTGATCGGCTACCACGGCGAATTCCTGACCGACACGCGCGGTACAGGGATCATGAACCGTCTGTTCTTTGGCTATCAGCCTTACGCTGGCACCATTGAAGGGCGGCGCAACGGGTCGCTGATCTCGGCTGAAGATGGTAACACCACAACGTACTCCCTGTTCTCCCTGCAAGAACGTGGCACGCTGTTTGTGGATGCTGGCGAAAAAGTTTACGTCGGCATGATCATTGGCGAGCATTCGCGCGAGAACGATCTGGAAGTTAATCCGGTTCGTGAAAAGAAGCTGACCAACATGCGCGCATCCGGCAAGGACGAAGCTCTTATGCTGACCCCGCCGCGCCGTATGTCTCTGGAACAGGCTATTGCTTACATTGAAGATGATGAACTGGTTGAGGTCACTCCCTCCGCCATTCGTCTGCGTAAGCGTTACCTTGATCCGAATGAACGTAAAAAGCGCTCCAAAAGCCGCGAAGGCTGATTGGGACGGGGCCACGCGCAAGCGTGGCCCTTGTTCTTTGGGGCGTTAAGTAAACGATGGTAACTCTGTGGCACGGATCACTTTTTTTCGGTGCATTACAGGTTTGAGAACTAGACGCCCCTTTGTAAAACCAAGGAAAACCGCCCTTTTGGGACGGTTTTTTGGTTCAAGCCTCCCTAAGTATGGCAAAAATGTGGCATGAGTGCGTTAAACTCATAATAAGTGTAAATATTGCGCAAATTTTAAGCGCAGACGGCCTGTTTATCCCGTGATATGCCTGAAGTCAGAAACCGGCTTAAGGTTTTTTGCACGGGATGGTGCAGTAAAACCCTAGGAATTCTGGCCGGTTGTATTGGAGATTTAAGAAATGATTTCTCGTCGTCTGCTCGCAGCTCTTTCCACTGTCGCTCTGATGGGCGCTGCTGTTCCTTCTTTCGCTCAGGAAGCTGCTGCTCCTGCCGCACCTGCTGTTGCTGCTCCTGCCGCACCGGCTGCTCCTGAAGCCGCTGCACCTGCTGCTGCTGAAGAAGGCAAGAAAGCTGAAAAGCATGCTGGCAAGCACGCTGGTAAGCATGGTGGCAAGCACCACGGCAAAAAAGGCGCCAAAAAGGGTGCCGAAGGTGAAGCCGCTCCGGCAGCTGAATCCGCTCAGTAAGTCTTCCACACCAATGGGTGGGGCGGCCTAGCCAGCCCACCCGTATTGTGGAGGCATGAGTGCCTGACGCAAAAGGGCCAGAGAAACACTCTCTGGCCCTTTTGCTATGTTTGGGGCTGTAGCGTTTTAACCGTAGCGGCTCAGGGCCAGATCAAGGGTGGGTATATCGGTCTTGCGACCATCGATCATGTCCGCAATCAGGCGGCCAGAGCCACAGGCCATGGTCCAGCCCAATGTGCCGTGGCCGGTGTTCAGCCACAGATTGCCAAAGGGTGTGGCCGGTCCAATAACCGGTGTGCCATCCGGTGTGCAGGGGCGCAGGCCGGTCCAGTAGGTGGCCGCACTCAGGTCTCCCCCGCCATAGAGTTCGGAAAAAGACAATTCCAGCGTTTCTCGCCTGTCTGGGCTGAGTTTGAGGTTATAGCCGGTCAACTCTGCTGTGCCGCCAACCCTTATTCTGTTGCCCAGCCGTGTGATGGACACCTTGTAGGCTGCATCATTCACTGTAGCGGCCGGGGCGTGGCTCTCATCCGTTAGGGGGAGGGTCAGGGAGTAGCCTTTAACGGGGTAGACCGGCAGGTGCAGGCCAAGTGGGCGGAGCAGACGCGCGCTGTAGCTGGCCAGCGCCATAACGTAGGCATCCGCACTCAGGTGTCCTGCACTGGTCCGTACCGAAACAACCGTGTCCGCCGTGGCATCCAGCCCCTGAACGGTGGTGTTGTAAAGAAAACGCACCCCTCTGGCCTCCGCCATGCGGGCAAGCCGCAGGGTAAAGACCTGAGCATCGCCCGATTGGTCATTGGGGAGGAACAGCCCGCCCTTGAGCAGATGTGCTGCGTGGCGCAGCCCCGGTTCGTGGTCCACAATGTCGTCCACACCAAGTAGCTGGTGGGGAATGCCACTTTCGGCCAGCAGGCGCATGTCACGCTGGCTTTTGCTTATCTGTTTGTCTGTACGAAAAAGCTGGATCAGCCCTTGCTGGCGGTCATCGTAGGTTATGCCGGTTTCTTCGCGCAGGGCGTCAAGGCAGTCACGGCTGTATTCGGCCACACGCAGCATACGGGCTTTGTTGAGCGCATAGGACTGGGCATTGCAGTTTGAGAGTAACTGCCCGATCCAGCGCATCATGGCCATATCCAGCCGTTTGCGAATGACCAGCGGGCTATGGCGTGGGTGCAGCATCCATGTCATGGCCTGCCAGGGCAGCCCCGGCGCGGCCCACGGCGAGGAATAGCCGGGGGAGACCTGCCCTGCATTGGCAAAGGATGTCTCCTGTGCCGGGGCGGGCTGGCGGTCAATAACGGTCACGTCATGCCCCAGAGCATTCAGGTACCAGGCAGACGTAACGCCTACAACACCTGCGCCAAGGATAATGATTTTCACGGCTTCATCCTTATAAGAGGATGGGAGAAATCTCTCCCGCCAGTATGGAAGTGGGGCCTGAGGCTCCCTGCTTCTGATCCCCTACCCCGCAAAGGGGGTGGTATTATGGCAGTCCACCTTGCCGGCAGGAGGAAGGGCAGATTACGCGGCGGGCACGCCTTTGCTGGTCGAATATTCAAAGTGCAGAGCCTGCTCGGGGTAAATAATGGGGTGGATGGCGTGGGCCGCCATTGCGGCTTCGCTAAAGCCTTGCAGGATCAGTTTGAGCTTGCCCGGATAGGTGGCCACATCCCCAATGGCAAAAATGCCCGCAAGGCTTGTCTCGCAATTGGAAGGGGTGACGGGAATGGTGGACCGCTGTGTGTCCATCCCCCAGCGGGCAACGGGGCCAAGGTCGGTTGCCAGACCAAAGAAGGGGAGCAGCACATCCGCTTCCAGCGTGCGGGTGGCGCCATCCATGTCGATCACATCTACACCGCTGAGTGCGCCATTGGTCCCTTGCAGGCCGTGGAGCTGGTAGGGCACTACTTTTTCAATCTGCCCGGCGGCTACGGCCTCGTCGAGCTGGCGCAGGCTTTCGGGTGCGCCACGGAAGCGGTCGCGGCGGTGGACCAGATACAGCTTGGCGGCTGTGTCCTTGAGCGAGAGCGTCCAGTCCAGAGCCGAATCCCCCCCGCCAGCAATAACAATGCGTTTGTTCTGGAAGTCCGCCTTGCGGCGCACATAGTATTGTACGGCGCCACTTTCCTCATACGCGCCCAAGCCATCCAGCGGCGGGCGGTTGGGGCCAAAAGCGCCAGCACCTGCTGCAATAATAACGGCTTTGGCGTGCAGGTGGGCACCTTTGTCGGTGGTAAGGGTAAAATCGCCCCGCTGCCCGCTCAGGCCTTCCACGCGGTGTTTGAGCAGGCGGGGAATGTCGAACGGCGCAATCTGGCGTTCAAGATTGGCAATGAGTTCGGCCCCTTCCACGGCGGGGCAGGCGGGAATGTCGTAGATCGGTTTTTCGGGGTAGAGAGCCGCGCACTGGCCGCCGACTTCGGGCAGCACGTCAATCAGCACGCAACGCAGGCGCAGCATGGCGCATTGGAAAGCGGCAAACAGCCCGGCCGGGCCTGCCCCTATAATGGCAACGTCTGTTTCTGCGGGGGTGACTGACATGCGCAGGGTCCTGCTCTTAAGGTTATGTTCAGATTCAAAGCCCTGTTTTGCGTCAGTGCTGGTTTGGACGCAATGGCAAATGGCGTGTTCTGGAGCATATTTGGCAGGGTCTGCGGTGCTTGTGCATGTGGGGGCAAAGGCAGGCCCGAAGCATCCGGGCCTGCGGGTAAGGGGTCAGGCTTTGGCCAGTTCCTTTTTAAGCCGTTCGTCCAGCACGTCCAG
Source organism: Acetobacter zythi (assembly GCF_963921165.1). NCBI lineage: Bacteria > Pseudomonadati > Pseudomonadota > Alphaproteobacteria > Acetobacterales > Acetobacteraceae > Acetobacter > Acetobacter zythi. The sequence goes on along the minus strand of NZ_CAWUEO010000001.1, from coordinate 707,241 downwards.
AAAGGGCTGGGTATCCAGCCACTGGGCGTTTTTGCCAACGAGCAGGGCAAGGTCTTTGGTCATTTGTCCGCCTTCTACTGTATCGATGCACACTTTTTCCAGTGTGTTGGCAAAGTGGACCACGTCTGGCGTGTTATCAAACCGTCCACGGTAAGCCAGCCCACGAGTCCATGCAAAAATGGAGGCAATGGGGTTGGTGCTGGTGGGTTTGCCCTTCTGGTGTTCGCGGTAGTGGCGCGTTACGGTGCCGTGGGCGGCTTCGGCCTCCACCACATCGCCCGAGGGGCTGAGCAGGACGGAGGTCATCAGCCCAAGGCTGCCAAAACCCTGTGCCACAATGTCGCTCTCTACATCGCCATCGTAGTTTTTGCAGGCCCATACGTAGCCGCCGGGCCATTTGAGCGCGCAGGCCACCATGTCATCAATCAGGCGGTGTTCGTAAGTCAGGCCCAGTTTTTCAAACTCGGCTTTGAACTCGGTTTCGTACACCTGTGCAAACACATCTTTGAACATGCCGTCATAGGCTTTGAGAATAGTGTTCTTGGTGGACAGGTAGACCGGCAGCCTGCGGTCCCGCCCGTAGGAGAGGGAGGCGCGGGCGAACCCTTCAATGGAGGCGCGGGTGTTGTGCATGCCCAGTGTGACGCCGGGACCTTTGAAGTCATGTACATCCAGCGTAATGGGTTCGCCCCCATCATCTGGCACATAATTCAGGGTAACCTTGCCGGGGCCGGGAATTTTTGTTTCCACCGCACGGTAGATATCCCCATAGGCATGGCGGCCAATGACAATCGGCTTGGTCCAGTGGGGGACCAGACGCGGCACGTTGGAGCAGATGATGGGTTCGCGGAAAATGGTGCCGTCCAGAATGTTGCGGATGGTGCCATTGGGGGAGCGGTACATTTTTTTCAGGCCGAATTCCGTCACGCGGGCTTCGTCTGGTGTGATGGTGGCGCATTTGACCGCAACGCCGTAGCGTTTTGTGGCTTCGGCGGCGTCAACCGTGACCTGATCGTTCGTGGCGTCGCGGTGTTCGATGCCCAGATCGTAATATTTGAGGTCAATATCCAGATAAGGCAGAATCAGCCGTTCGCGGATGAAGTGCCAGATAATGCGGGTCATTTCATCCCCGTCCATTTCTACAACCGGGTTTTTGACCTTGATTTTAGCCATGATTACCAATCCATTTCCGACATGGTTTTTTTGTTGTTCTCACAAATGCTGCGCAATATGTATGAGCGTCATGCACTGTATGGATTGAACAGCTTGCCGCAGCCGTAAACAGCCCGGCAGTTCACATTCGGGACAGGAATAGTCGGTTTTGCGTGGATATCTGGCGGGAACAGGCCAGTTTATGCGGCTGGCACCCAGCCCATCACATTCCGGTCAGGTGCGGTTAATGGGGGCGTGGAGGTCTAGTTATCCCTTGCCCGCACTAGCGGGTGGGGGTGGGTGGCACCGATTGTAAAATGGGGTCCATGGGTGCGGTCATCTGTGCTTTTTTTTGCACAAGGGCCGAGTTCTCCTGCTCCTGAATCAGCCCGATCTCGCTCCCGAATTGATCGGGGGTATACAGTCCATCGCGCAGGTGTTGGGCGGCTTCCACCCCTTTGGATGCTCCTTCCATATAAATGGGAGCATAGGGGCCATAAGCCTGACGGCCATATTTTTGCGTGGCTCTGGCAAGGCAGCCCATCAGCTTGCTCATATTCTCTTCCGCCACTTCTCCGGGGCGGGTCTGGTAGGTATCCAGACAGGCCTGTTTGGCGTGGTACAATGCGGATTCCGCCGGGGGTGTGTTGGGTAACGGCTCAGTGGCCGCACAGGCGGGGAGCAGGACCAGCGCGAGCAGGCTTATGGGGGGCAACGTGCTTTGCATTGTATGGTCTTATGCCATTGCCGCCGTGTTGGAAAACACACCATGAAGGGATTCTGGTCTGAGCCGGGGCGTTAGCTGTGCTTTTTTGCTCAAACGCTCTGTGTTTGCGCAGGAGGGTGCTGGCGCACACGGCGCAACAAAGACATCTGCTGATGCCTGAGAGCGTAAGTGGTTTAATTGTATAGGAAATATATGCTGGGGCGAACGACGGGACTTGAACCCGCGACCACCGGTACCACAAACCGGCGCTCTACCAGCTGAGCTACGTCCGCCGCACAGCAAGCGGACGTTTAGAGAAAAGAGTGTGGTCCGTCAATTGGATAATTGCGCAATGGGTGGAAAAAACCGTTTTACCGGCTTTTCCATGCTTCCAGCCGGTTCAGGGCTTCTCTCAACACCTCCGGGCGTTTGCAAAAGGCAAAGCGGATCAAGTTGCGCGGTGGGTTGGTATCATAAAATGCAGAGGCGGGAATGGCTGTTACGCGGGCCTGCTCCGTAAGCAGGCGCGTAAACGCCACATCATCCAACCCGTTAGCCAGCGGAGTTATGTCGGCCATAACAAAGTAGCTGCCCTGATAAGGGAGCACGTTAAAGCCTAACCGTTGCAGGCCGGAGGCAAGAATGGTGCCCTGTGTGGCCATGCTCTGGGCAAGGGTTGCAAAATAGTCCGCATCCTTGTTCAGGCCAAAGGCTACGGCGCGTTGCAGGTTGGGGGCGGTTGCAAACACAAGGTTCTGGTGGGCTTTGGCCACAACGCCAGCCAATGGGGCAGGGGCGGTAACGTAACCCACCTTCCAGCCGGTCAGGGAAAAACTCTTGCCTGCGCTGCCAATACGGACACACCGTTCGCGCATGCCGGGTAGGGTCATGAGCGAGATGTGGGGCGTATTGAAGACCAGATGTTCATAAACCTCATCGCAGATGGCGAATGTATCGTGCTGTTGCACGAGTGAGGCGATAAAAGCCAGCTCATCGGCAGTAAAGACCTTGCCGGTCGGGTTCATGGGGGAATTGAGGATGATGGCCTTGGTGCGGGCGGAAAAAGCATTGGCCAGTGCGTGCCTTGGCAAGGCCCAGTCCGGGGCTTCCAGCCGTACAATGCGCGGAATTCCCCCCAACTGGCGGATAACGGGCAGATAGGTGTCGTACAGGGGTTCCATCAGCACGATTTCATCCCCCGGCTCGATCAGTGCCATAAGGGATGCGGCCAGTGCCTCGGTCGCACCGGATGTGACAATAATTTCCGAATCGGCGTCCACCGTAATGCCCTGAAAACGCAGATTGGCCTGCGCTACCGCAGTGCGTAGCTCGGGCAGTCCTGTTAGGGGCGCATACTGGTTCTGTCCGTCAAGCAGGGCATCGGCTGCAAGGCGAATCATGTCCTGCGGGCCTTCCTGATCAGGAAAACCCTGCCCCAGATTAACGGCGTCATGCTGGCGGGCCAGTGCGGACATAACCGTAAAAATTGTGACAGGGAGAGCGGCAAGTTGGCTGTTAAATGCTTTTGTCATTGCAAATTCCCTTGCCCGGCAGGCGAAAAAGAAGAAAGAAGGAGACGGAACCGAAACGGTCGGGATGAAACGCGAGTTTAATGCTTTACCGATACAAATTCGCATCTACCCGATTGCCCGGCGGGTCAAGCCGTGCAAGTGTGTTCGGGTCTGGTGCCTGAGGTTTGTAACGGGTCAGGCAAAAGAACAAGAGAGTACAGGCCCCCATGTGGGTCCAGCAACGGTGTGTTGACGACGCGAGATGAAAAAGATCGAGGCCATTATAAAGCCCTTCAAGCTTGATGAAGTGAAGGAAGCCCTTCACGAGCTCGGGTTGCAGGGTATTACCGTGATCGAAGCCAAGGGTTTCGGGCGCCAGAAAGGCCATACAGAGCTTTATCGCGGCGCTGAATACATTGTTGACTTTCTTCCTAAGATGAAAATCGAGGTTGTCTGTCCCGCTTCCATGGTGGAGCGCGCTGTGGAGGCTATTTCCACCGCGGCGCGCACCGGACGGATCGGTGATGGCAAAATTTTCGTGATCCCGGTGGATGATGTAGTGCGAATCCGCACGGGTGAGCGAGGGGAAGACGCGATCTGATTTTTGCTGCATGCCAGCAGGATCGGGCAAGGCGGGCTCCACAATTCCACAGCATGTTTCCGCAGGGTGCGGAACACAACAGGCTTTTTAGGTGAAGAGAGCATGGTGAAGAAAACAGCTTCGGCGGGCGACAGCAAGGCTGCTGCAATTGCCAAGGTTTTTGACCTGATTCAGGAACATTCGGTCGAACTGGTTGACCTGCGGTTTACGGACACGCACGGCAAGTGGCAGCACACGTGCCAGCACGTCAGCACCATTGAGGAAGACAGCTTTACCGACGGCTTTATGTTCGACGGGTCTTCCATTGCAGGGTGGAAAGCCATTAACGAAAGCGACATGGTTCTGCTGCCCGACCCCACGTCGGCTGTTATGGACCCGTTTTCTGCCCGTCCGCAGCTTATTCTGTTCTGCGACATTATCGAACCGTCCACCGGGCAGCCCTATAACCGCGACCCGCGCTCCACCGCCAAGCTGGCCGAGCAGTATCTGAAGTCCTCCGGTCTGGGTGACACGGCCTTTTTTGGCCCCGAAGCCGAGTTCTTCATTTTCGATAACGTCCAGTTCGGCACGGGCCCCAACTACGGCACCTACCAGCTTGACAGCATTGAAGGCCCCGATGCGTCCCTTAAGGACTACCCCGAAGGCAACATGGGCCATCGTCCGGGTGTGAAGGGTGGCTACTTCCCCGTGGCGCCTGTTGACAGCGAAAGCGACCTGCGCGCTGAAATGCTGGCAACAATGGGCGAAATGGGTCTGGCGATTGAAAAGCACCACCATGAAGTGGCGCAGTCCCAGCATGAACTTGGCACCAAGTTTGAAACGCTGGTGCGCTCTGCCGACTTCATGCAGATCTACAAATACTGTGTGCACAACGTGGCGCACTCCTATGGCAAGACCGCCACGTTCATGCCGAAGCCAATTTTTGGCGATAACGGCTCGGGCATGCACGTCCACCAGTCCATCTGGAAAGACGGCAAGTCCACCTTTGCTGGCAATGGTTATGCTGACCTGTCCGATACGGCGCTGTACTACATCGGCGGGATCATCAAGCATGCCAAGGCTCTGAACGCCTTTACCAACCCGTCCACCAACTCCTACAAGCGTCTGATTCCGGGCTTTGAAGCACCCGTGCTGCTGGCTTACTCTGCCCGCAACCGCTCTGCTTCGTGCCGTATTCCGTACGCAACCAGCCCGAAGGCCAAGCGCGTTGAAGTGCGCTTCCCCGACCCCACGGCAAACCCCTATCTGGCATTCTCCGCAATGCTGATGGCCGGTCTGGACGGTATTAAGAACAAGATCCACCCTGGCGATGCCATGGACAAGGATCTGTACGACCTGCCGCCCGAAGAACTGAAGCAGATCCCCACCGTTGCTGGCTCCCTGCGTGAAGCGCTGGAAGCTCTGAGCGCTGATCACGAGTTCCTGCTTGCTGGTGGCGTGTTCACCAAAGACCAGATTGAAAGCTACATCACCCTGAAATGGAATGATGTGTACCGCTTTGAACACACGCCGCACCCGGTTGAGTTCGAAATGTACTACTCCGTCTAATACCCTGCCCTTAGGGGCTGAGTAGTGGATGTTAAAAGGCGCGGCCCTCTTTTGGGGGTCGCGTTTTTTTTTGAGATATTCTGAAATGAAAACTTATTCATTTTTCGATTATAATATGCTATATTTGTTCGTAAATAATATTGATTAACGCTCGAATGACCGTTCCCAAGCAATAGAATGGCTTTCTGCAACACAAGGAGAGTGTCGGTCATGCAAGGCGGCCGTTCCCATAGTCTGTCAAAAATCACGGCATTGATCTGTATCGTGCTTGGCTTTGTTCTGGCTGGAGGAGGGGGCTGGCTGGCCGCACTGGATGGCTCTGCTTTTTATGTTGTGTGTGGTCTGGCCCTTATGGGCACAGGTCTGCTGCTATGGGTGCAGCGGCGGGAGGCTTTGTGGCTTTACGCGGCTGTGGCTGCGGGCACGCTGGTCTGGTCCGTGGCCGAAGCCGGGTTTGACTTTTGGGCGCTTGCCCCCCGGGGGGATGTGGTGCTGCCTCTGGGCCTGTGGCTGCTGCTGCCTTTTGTTTCTGGCGCGTTAAGGCCCGTATCCTTTTGGAACCGTATTCCCCTTGCCGCGGTTATTCTGGCCGGGGTCGGGCTGTATGGGTATGCGCTAACGCAGGACCCGCAGGATGTGGCGGGTGTGCTGCCCCGTGCAAAGGCCGTTTATGCGGGCATGCAACTCCCCGGCGATGCAACCGCTGTGCCTGCGCAGGACTGGCCTGCTTATGGGCGCACGCAGGCGGGGGACCGTTACTCCCCCCTCAACCAGATTACAACGGGTAATGTCGATCAGCTAAAAGTAGCCTGGACATTCAGAACCCATGACCTGCATGGCCCCGACGACCCGGCGGAAACCACGGATGAGGCAACGCCAATCAAAATTGGCAACACGCTATATGTGTGTTCGCCCCATCAGATCGTCTTTGCGCTGGATGCGGCTACAGGCAGGCAGATATGGCGTTTTGACCCCAAACTGGTGGTTAATCCAACTTTCCAGCATCTGACCTGCCGTGGTGTGTCCTATGCGGCTACCCCAGCACTTGCGGCTGAGGCGCCAGTTGGAGAACCCACTACGGCTACGGCTACGGCTACGGCTACGGCTACGTCATGCGCGGAACGCATCTTTTTGCCGACCAATGATGGACGGCTGGTGGCGCTGGATGCCCGAACGGGTCTGGCCTGCCCGGCATTTGGCAACAGGGGCGTTGTGGACCTGACCGATGGCATGCCCATGCGCGTCCTTGGTTTTTACGAGCCAACATCCCCCCCGGTTGTTACGGACAAGCTGGTCATTATTTCTGGTGCGGTGACGGATAACTACTCCACGCATGAGCCATCAGGCGTTACGCGGGCGTATGACCTGTATAACGGCAAGCTGGTCTGGGCGTTTGATCCGGGGAACCCGGACCCTAACGCACTACCGTCCGAGACCCACCAGTACACGCCCAATTCTCCCAATTCGTGGATTGTCTCGTCCTATGATGCCAAGCTGGGGCTGATCTACATTCCCACAGGTGTTGCAACGCCCGACATATGGGGCGGTAAGCGCACGGATATACAGGAGCGGTACGCATCGGGCATTCTGGCGCTGGATGCGAACACGGGGCGCAAAGTCTGGTTTTATCAGACTGTCCACCACGATCTGTGGGATATGGATGTGCCCGCCCAGCCCAGCCTGATCGACTTCCGGCAGGAGGATGGCACGGTTGTGCCCGCATTGTACGCGCCAGCCAAAACAGGCAATATTTTTGTGCTCGACCGCCGGAACGGCCAGTTGCTGGTGCCCGCCCCCGAGCAGGCCGTGCCGCAGGGGGCTGCGGCGGGTGACCATGTTGCCCCCACCCAGCCGTTTTCGCAGCTGACTTTCCGGCCCAGGAACAATCTGACGGACAGGGATATGTGGGGAGCCACCATGCTGGACCAGTTGGTGTGCCGGATCATGTTCAAAAAACTGCGTTACGAAGGGCCGTTTACGCCGCCTTCCGTGCAGGGCACGCTGGTATTCCCCGGTAATCTGGGCATGTTTGAATGGGGCGGTCTGGCCGTGGACCCTGTGCGGCAGGTGGCGTTTGCCAACCCTATTGCCATTCCGTTTGTCTCCCGCCTTGTGCCGCGCCCGACCGAGAATCAGGTCGTGCCACCCCATACGCATGACCCTGCCGCCGCAGGGGGGGAGAATGGGTTGCAGCCCCAATATGGCACGCCATTTGGGGTGGAGCTTAATCCGTTCCTTTCCCCTTTGGGCATTCCCTGCAAGCAGCCGGGATGGGGGTATGTGGCTGGTGTGGACCTGAAGACCAACACCATTCTCTGGCAGCACCGCAACGGCACAACGCGGGACAGCTCCCCCCTGCCGTTTGGCTTTAAGGTTGGTATTCCCTCCCTTGGTGGACCCATTATTACCGCAGGTGGCGTGGCGTTCCTGACCTCCACAGCCGATTATTACATCCGGGCGTATGACGTTACGACCGGCAAGGTCCTGTGGGAGGACCGGCTGCCCGCAGGGGGGCAGTCCACCCCCATGACGTACGAGGCCAATGGCCGCCAGTATGTTGTTACGGTGGATGGGGGGCATGGCTCCTTTGGTACCAAAGAGGGGGATTACATTGTGGCTTACGCCCTGCCAGAAGCCCCGCGTTGATAACGGGTGGGGCGCTGGGGGCGTAAGCCTTGCAGTTCCATGCAGGATCGGTGATCCTGCGTGGAATGTGGAAAGAACCCTATTTGGAGACGTGCTGCCGCTCCGCCCTGCACAGGCTCTACCTTGCTGGTCCGGGTGGCCGCCCCGGCGGCCTGAAGGATGACCCATGCCTTGAGCGGCTCGAACGGATGGGGCTGGCAGGGCGGAATACTCAGGAACGTTTTGTGGCGACGGATGCAGGACTGGCACGCCATGCACAGGAGGTGTTGAAGCAGCCGGGCAAGCCCGCGTCAGTCCCTCCACCGCGCTCATGATCCCGCAGGCGCATATGGTCTGGCATACGCTGGACGGCCTTGCGCGCGAACGTGGGTTTACCCCTTCTGCTCTTGCGCGTGCGGCAGGGCTGGATGCCACGGCCCTTAATCCTTCGCGCAGGGTGGGGGCGAGTGGGAGCATGCGCTGGCCATCCCTGCCAACCCTTTTGCGTGTGCTGGATGTTCTACAGGTGCCCCTGTCGGTTTTTGCCGGGTATGTGGGGGGGGAGGGTATAAACACCCCGCCATTGCGTACCGGGGCGGGCATGCTGCGTGCTCTGCCCTATTCCATGCTGGAGCAGGACGGGGTGTTTGATTCGCAGGGGCTGCCCTGTGGCCCGCTGTGGGAGAATGAGACCTCTTCGGGCCTATGGGCGGCAGAACCCGATGCCTACGTTGTGCGGGTGGATACCGATGGCATGGAACCGGTGGTGCGCGATGGCGGGTCGGTTGTTGTGGTGCCTTCGCTCCCCGTGCGTGAGGGGGACAGGGTTTTGATGCACGGCCCCGGGCGTGAACCCGTTATGGGCCTGATGCTTGAGACCGATGCAGGGCAGGGTCTCTGCTCTTTTCGGGGGGCGGACGTGTATGCAGTGCCCACGCAGGAAGGGCTTGCGTGGCTACACAGGATTGTCATGATGACGGTGTGAGAAAAATCATTTTTACAAAGAATGTTCCGAATAATGTTGCATACTCTCGTGTTTGTTACGGCGCGTTTTGGTCAGTTTTGGATTTATTGAAGTAGATTTTCAAAATGTATTTTGTTTTCAATATGTTGAGCAATGGGGCGTGCGTCTGATGATGGTTGTGCGGTGCGTTCTTGGTCAGCATGACCTCGGGCTGGTCTTTGTGGCCGCTTTGCTGTGCTTCTCTGGTTCAGGGGTGACCGCGTCTTTGTTCCGGCATGCTCTGCGTGCCAAAAATAACCAGTGGTATGCGTGGCTTTTTTTGACCGCCCTCTCCAGTGGCGTTGCAATCTGGTGCACCCATTTTGTCGCCATGCTGGGGTACGCGGGGGACACATCCGCACGCTTTGACCCATTACTGACGAGTATATCCCTCCTGATTGCCGTGTTTGGCAGCACCATTGGGTTTATGCTGGCAACGTGTCGTTTTGCCCGTTTTCTGCCCGAAGCAGGGGGCGTTATTGTCGGGCTGTCCATTGTGGCCATGCATTACACGGGCATGCTGGCCTATCGGGTGCAGGGGCATACAACTTGGAATGTACCCTGCCTTGTTGTGTCGGTGCTGGCGGCGGTTGTGCTGTGCGTGCTGGCCGTGCGGGCAGGGGTACGGCCGGGGCGGCGCGCAAGTGCGTGTATGGCTGGTGTGCTCGCGCTTGCTGTTCTGTCCGTCCATTTTATTGGCATGGCGGCATACCATGTACAGGCCGTGCCGCTGGTTGCAGGCATGGTCTCTGGCCCTAATGATTCTATGGTGCTGGCCGTAGCCATTGCCATTATGTCCTTCCTTATTCTTGGGGGCGGGCTGGTCAGCGGCATGATTGATGATAGTTCGCGCGCAGAATCGGTTGAAAAACTGCGCCGCATGGCCCTGAACGACACATTGACCGGCCTGCCCAACCGCCTGAACTTCCACCAGCGCCTTGATTTTGAACTGGAGTGGGCGCGCGAAAATAACGGCAGGCTGGCCCTTATCGGGATCGACCTGAACAGATTTAAGGAAATTAACGATCTGCGCGGCCACAGGGCGGGGGACGAGGTCCTGCGCATTCTGGGGCGGAGGCTGCGCGGGCTTTTGCAAGATAGCAGTGGCGAATTTATTGCCCGCACCGGGGGGGACGAGTTTTTGGCCTTGTGCCGCGTTGCCTCGCGCGAGCAGATCAAAGGATTTTTGATCAGGCTGGAGGAGGTTTTGTTCAAGCCCATCCGCTTTGAGGAGTCAGAGGTTCTGCCCGGCGCCAGTCTGGGTGTTGCCATATGGCCCGACCACGCGGCGGATAAGGAAACCCTGATCAACAATGCCGATCTGGCCATGTATCGCGCCAAGGCCGATCCGGGCAGGCACCCGTGTTTTTATGAACCCTCGATGGATGAAAAAGTGCGCACGCGGCGCAAGCTCGCAGCAGACCTGCGGCAGGCCGTCAAGGCGGGGCAACTGAGCATCTGCTATCAGGTGCAAAGAGTGATCGCCACGGGGGAAATCCGGGGTTACGAGGCACTGGTGCGTTGGCAGCACCCCACGCGCGGCACCATTATGCCAGACGACTTTATTCCGCTGGCCGAGGAGAGCGACCTTATTTTGCAAATAGGGGAATGGGTGCTCCGCTCCGTATGTGCCGAGGCCGTGCAGTGGCGTCAGCCCTACAAGGTTGCGGTCAACCTGTCGGGCATGCAGTTTGTCCATACGGATATTGCACGCATTGTGGCCAATGTTCTGGAGGAAACGGGGCTGCCACCCCAGCGGCTGGAACTGGAACTGACAGAATCGACCATTATTGCCGATCAGGCCCGTGCCCTGCAGGTACTCCACCAGATCAAGGACATGGGGGTCAGTCTGGCGTTGGATGATTTTGGTACGGGGTATTCCTCGCTGGATACGCTGCGCCGTTTTCCTTTTGACCGTATAAAAATCGACCGCTCCTTTTTTGGCGCCACCCAGACCAGCGAACACACGCAGGCCGTTGTGCGTGCCGTGCTCGCGCTGGGCAAAGCGTTCGATATTCCCGTTATGGCGGAGGGGATCGAGACAACGGACCAGTTGAGCATGCTCAATGCCGCCGGGTGTGATGAGGCACAGGGGTTTTTGCTTGGTCGGCCTTCATCGCTGGCGGATATTGTTAAAAATGGTCAGATCACCATCAATTGTGTTCTCTAGGTTACGCGGTTTTCCCTGCTGGTTGCAGGGGTGCTGGCAGGGCAATGCACCCGTGCGTTAAAAAATTGCGCGAAAGTGGCGCCCGGAGCAGAGGAACAGGCTGACTTTTCTGTTGATTTACCGTAAAGGGGCAGCATGACCGATGTACCCCTTTCGCTCATCCGCAATTTTTCCATCATCGCACATATCGATCATGGAAAATCCACTCTGGCCGACCGCCTGATTCAGGCGTGTGGAGCCCTGACTGCCCGCGAGATGACCAATCAGGTTCTTGATAATATGGATCTGGAGCGGGAGCGTGGCATTACCATTAAAGCGCAGACCGTCCGGCTCACCTATCCTGCAAAGGATGGCAAGACCTACGTTCTTAATCTGATGGACACGCCCGGACACGTTGACTTTGCCTACGAAGTCAGTCGCTCCCTTGCCGCGTGTGAAGGCTCGCTGCTGGTGGTGGACGCATCCCAGGGGGTGGAAGCCCAGACTCTGGCTAACGTCTATCAGGCCATAGACGCCAATCACGAGATTGTGCCCGTGCTCAACAAGGTGGATCTGCCTGCGGCAGAGCCTGAGCGTGTGAAGGCGCAGATTGAAGAAGTTATTGGCATTCCAGCCGATGATGCGGTCGAAATTTCGGCCAAGACCGGGCTGAACATCGAAGGTGTTCTGGAAGCTGTGGTCACCCGCCTGCCCCCACCCAAAGGGGATGCGGAAAAACCGTTGCAGGCCATGCTGGTCGATAGCTGGTACGACCCCTATCTGGGCGTGATCGTGCTTGTGCGTATTAAGGAAGGCCGCCTCAAACGGGGTATGAAGGTCCGCATGATGTCCTCTGGTGCGGTGCATCAGGTGGATCAGGTTGGTGTGTTCTCCCCGCGCATGACATCGGTAGAAAGCCTTGGTCCGGGCGAGATGGGGTTCATTAACGCAGCCATTAAAACCGTGGCGGACTGCAATGTGGGCGATACGATTACTGATGACCGTCGCCCCGCCGCAACGCCATTGCCGGGCTTTAAGCCCTCTATCCCGGTTGTGTGGTGTGGTCTTTACCCCATTGTCTCGGATGATTTTGAAAAGCTGCGCGACAGCCTTGCCAAGCTGCGCCTGAACGATGCGTCTTTCCACTATGAGGCGGAAACATCGGCGGCCCTTGGCTTTGGGTTCCGTTGTGGCTTCCTTGGTCTGCTCCATCTGGAAATCATTCAGGAGCGTCTCTCCCGCGAGTTCGATCTGGACCTGATCGCAACAGCCCCCTCTGTTGTTTACAAGGTCTATCGCACCAATGGGGAGATGGAAGAACTCCATAACCCGGCCGACATGCCCGATGGCTCCCTGATCGAAAAAATCGAGGAACCATGGATTAAGGCCAACATTATGGTGCCAGATGAATATCTGGGCGCGGTTCTGACCCTGTGTACGGAGCGTCGCGGTATTCAGGTCGACCTGACCTATGTGGGCAACCGGGCCATGGCCGTCTATCGCCTTCCGTTGAACGAGGTGGTGTTCGACTTCTATGACCGGCTCAAGTCGCTCACACGCGGTTACGCCAGCTTTGATTACCAGATGGATGGGTATGAGGAGAGCGATCTTGTGCGCATCTCCATTCTGGTCAATCAGGAGCCGGTGGATGCGCTGTGCTTTATTGCGCACCGCTCCGCCGCCGAAACACGGGGGCGCTCCATTTGCGCGCGTCTTAAAGACCTGATTCCCCGGCAGTTGTTCAAAATCGCCATTCAGGCGGCTATTGGCAGCCGGGTCATTGCGCGTGAGACCATTGGTGCCCTGTCCAAGGATGTGACGGCCAAATGTTATGGTGGGGACATCTCACGTAAGCGCAAACTGCTGGAAAAGCAGAAAGAGGGTAAAAAGCGCATGCGCCAGTTTGGTAAGGTGGAAATTCCACAAAGCGCCTTCCTTGCTGCGCTCAAGATGGAACACTAGGTATTCAGCACCGGCATTCTGCCTGAATGTGGCCGGTATACCCCCGGTCTGGCAATGCTGGTGTAACCGGGGCCGAAACTGTTTTTTACCCGGCTTGTCCGGGGTGGAGAATGCAGCGGGAATATGAACAGCACAACGCCCCTTACCGTTGGTGATCACCCGCATGCCAGTTTTCCCGAAGGGGTGGAACTGGATTGCGGGGTAACACTGGCGCCTGTTGATATTGCGTATTGTACGTATGGTCAGCTCTCGCCCCAAAAAGACAATGCCATTCTGATCTGCCACGCCTTTACGGGTGACCAGTATGTGGCGGAAAAGCACCCCCTTACAGGCAAACCGGGCTGGTGGGAGCGTATGGTCGGTCCGGGCAAGCCGATTGATACCAACCGTTTTTTTGTGATCTGCTCCAACGTTCTGGGGGGGTGCATGGGCAGCACCGGGCCGCGCTCCCCACGGACGGATGGGCAGGGTAGCCCGAACGAACTGTGGGGCACTGCGTTCCCCCCCATTACCATTCGCGATATGGTGCGTGCCCAGCACAAGCTGGTGCGCAGTTTGGGTATTGAGCGGCTGTTTGCGGTGGTGGGTGGCTCCATGGGGGGGATGCAGGTGCTCGAATGGGCCGTCACCTACCCGCAGATGATGCTTGCGGTCATGCCCATTGCCACGGCTCCTTACCATTCCGCCCAGAATATTGCGTTTAACGAGGTTGGGCGTCAGGCCATTATCGCCGATCCAGACTGGCGTGGTGGACGGTACTGGGAGGCCGATGTGGTGCCCGCGCGCGGGTTGGCTGTTGCGCGTATGATGGCGCACATTACCTACCTGTCGGAGGAGGCGCTCACCCGCAAGTTCGGGCGGCGCATGCGCCGTGGACCAGCAGGCGGGCAGGGGCCGGAAGGCCCGGTTTCCACCTTTGGCGATATTTTTGAAGTGGAATCCTACCTGCGGTATCAAGGCTCCAGCTTTGTGCGGCGGTTTGACGCCAACTCGTACCTGAGCATCACACGGGCTATGGACTGGTTCGATATTGCTGCTGACCATGATGGCGAGTTAACACCCGCCTTTGCGGGTACGGCGGTGCGGTTCTGTGTTGTGTCTTTTTCCTCGGACTGGCTCTTCCCCACATCGGCTGCGCGCACGCTGGCCCGCGCACTCAACAGAGCCGCGGCCAACGTCTCGTTCGTTGAAATTGAAACGGATAAAGGCCACGATGCCTTTTTGCTGGATGAACCGGACTTTGACCGGACCGTGCGTGGCTTTTTGTGTGGTGTTGCCGAACATGCAGGACTGTCCTGATGCGTCTTGACCAACGCCTGATCGCGGACATGATCGAACCCCGCACCCGCGTGCTCGATATTGGGAGCGGGGATGGCACACTGATCGGCCATTTATACCGTGAGCGTGGGTGTGATGCCCGCGGTATTGAACTGAATATGGAACTGGTGACCCGCTCCGTAGCCCACGGCCTGCCCGTTGTGCATGGGGATGCGGACCACGATCTGGCCTATTACCCCGACCATTCGTTTGATTACGTGGTGCTCCAGCGGACCTTGCAGGCGGTTGAACGCCCAAGGGAAGTTTTGCGGCAGATGCTACGGATAGGTCGGTACGCCATCGTCTCGTTTCCGAATTTCGGGCATTGGCAACTTCGGTTGCGGCTGCTGCTGGGTGGGTGCATGCCCATGACCGCCGTATGGCATACCCCGTGGTATGAGACGCCCAATATCCACCCCTGCACGATTCGGGATTTTCTCGAACTCTGCCGCAAGGATGGGTATATCGTGGAAAAATGGTTGGCAGTGGATGAAGATGGAGAGCGTGCCCCGTGGCGGCGTTCCATAAGACTGGCTAATCTGTTTGGGGAGCAGGCCCTGTTTTTGTTGCGCAGGCGCTAGGCATTACCCCGTGACAGGTGTTGCGCAAACGTTTGGATTTATGGGCGATTATTAACAGGGGACTAAAAAATAAGTTAGAATTCAAGGCGTTTTTAAGCGCTGCGGATTGCGTGCCGCATGGAGCGGTTGTGCAAAAATATATTAAAAATACTAGTTATATGATAAAAAACCTGTATATATCGGGTGTCTGATGATCGTGATTTGCAGATGTTGTAACAGTTCTGCGGGCTGCTTATTTTCGGACCAATATGGTACGGAACCCTTGCGGGGCGCTCAGACTGCTTTTATATAATTCTTCCAAGACAGTATGCGCGGGATGCATGATTCCGAAAATTTCTTATTCTGTCTGTAATGTAATAAAATTCATGCTGACCTGTCCGTCCGGTCTGGCTTAGAGACGGTTCTGCTCTGTCATCAATTTTGGTTTGGTAGTGCGTGACTGAAAATAAGGTGGATGTGACTGGTTTTCAGGTGCATGGAGAGGTTGCCCCTAAATGACTACTTTTTCGGATCTGAAACTAGCAGCCCCCCTGCTGCAGGCGCTGACGGATCAAGGGTACGAAATACCTACCCCCATTCAGGCGGGTTCCATTCCGCATCTGCTTGCAGGGCGTGATCTGTTAGGTCTTGCACAGACAGGAACAGGCAAGACCGCATCTTTTGCGCTGCCGATCCTGCAGCATCTGCATAACAACCCCAAGGCCACGGCTCCCAAGCAGCCGCGTGTTCTGGTGCTGGCCCCCACGCGTGAACTGGTCGCCCAGATCAGCGACAGCTTCAAAGCTTATGCGCGGTACATGAAGTTTTCGCAGGCTGTTGTGTTCGGTGGTGTGGGGCAGGGCCGGCAGGTCGAAGCCATGCGCCGCGGGGTGGATGTGCTTGTGGCTGCTCCCGGTCGCCTGCTGGACCTGATCGGTCAGGGGTATATCGACCTTTCCGGGCTGGAAGTCCTTGTGCTCGACGAAGCGGACCGTATGCTGGATATGGGCTTCGTGCGCGATATCCGCCGGATTATGAGCTACGTTCCCGCGCAGCGGCAGACCCTGCTGTTCTCGGCCACAATGCCCAAAAGCATTGAAGACCTTGCAGCATCCTTGCTGAACAACCCTGCACGGGTGGAAGTGGCCCCCCCGTCGAGCACGGTTGACCGCATCCAGCAGGCTATCATGTTCGTCAATGGCACCAGCGATAAGCGCGATGCACTGTTGACGATGGTGGAATCTGACAAGGTTGCCCGTGCCGTGGTGTTCACGCTGATGAAGCATGAAGCCAACAAGGTTGCCGAGTTCTTGAACAAGAACAGCGTTACGGCCGAGGCTATTCACGGCAACAAGTCTCAGGGTGCGCGTGAGCGGGCCATGAAGGGTTTCCGTGCCGGTTCGGTCAAGGTGCTGGTCGCAACCGACATTGCCGCACGTGGGATTGACGTGGATGAAGTCAGCCACGTGTTCAACTACGATCTGCCCAATGTGCCAGAAAGCTACGTGCACCGTATTGGCCGTACCGCCCGTGCCGGGCGTGATGGCTGGGCCGTTTCCTTCTGTGATGCGGAACAGCGCGCGTGGCTGAAGGATATTGAAAAAACAATCGGGAAGTCCATTCCCGTTGTGCGCGATCATCCGTGGCATTCGGAAGAAGCCGAGTTTTCCACGCAGCGTCCGCCCGTTCTGGGTGGCGGTGGTGGCGGCCGGGGCCGTGGTGGCCCGCCGCGTAATGGCGGCGGCGGTGGCCGCGGTGGTCCGCCACGCCGCTCTGGTGGGCGTCCGGGGTCTTCACACCGGTCTGGCGCTCACGCCTGATTGGGCAAGAGTTCTAAAAAAGGTCGCTACGGAAACGTAGCGGCCTTTTTTTATGGTGTTTTGTGTTGCGGTATATGCAGGGTAATGGAAACGGGGCAGTGGTCGCTCAGTGTTGTGCCTGTATTTTGTGGAATGGTCATAACCCGTAGTGAGTCCGGTTCTTTCCACTGGGGTGCTGCCCCTCCGAGCAGAATATGATCTATAAAAGAACTGCCATTCAGGCATGGGCTGGCATGGCCCGCGGTCACAAGGTCTAGTGGGGTTATCTGGTTAAGGGCTATAAACAACGGGTCTGTGCGCGTCATGCGGCGGTTAAAATCCCCAATAATAGCAAAGGATTCTCCGTTATGGACCCTTTGGATCAACCAGTCCTGCAAGGCGCGGAACTGCTGGAATAGAATGGGGCAGGCATGGTGTGTTTCGGATAGAGGGTTATCCCAGCAGCCGGTTTTGAAATGAACAACCAAAATCCGTAAGTCCGTGCCTCCTGTCAGGATGGTCACATCCAGCCCGCTGCGTAAGCGGTGCTGTGTTGCTGCGGGGCTGAGTGCCAGAGCGGTCACATCCGGGTTGCGCCTTATGCCTAGCCCCTGCCGCACGGCGAGTGCTGTATGCTGCGCTACATCATCACCAGACACAAAAATCTGGTAATCCTGCGTGTTAAACAGGCGCGCAAGGGTTGCGGAATCACCGACCTCCTGCAAACCGATCAGGTCGGGGTGCAGGCGTTGGGCATATGTGGCTAACGCGGCAAAGTCTTGCGCGGTTCTGTGGGGAATATCAGGGGGTAACTGGGGAGCATTCTGCGCCTGTGGGGCCAGAAGCCAGTCCATATTCCATGTGCTGATTTTGAGTGTTTGCACAGGGGCCGCAAAGCTGCTGCTGGCCCAAAAAAAACCGGCACCCGCCAGAGCCATAAGGCCAAGACGCAGTGCCGGTGCGCAGAAACCAGACGTGTTATGCAGTTTCCTGCTCGGTCTGTTCTTGCAGTTTTTCAATAACGCCACTGATCGGAACGCTTGTGCGGGTCTGTTCATCCAGCACCGAGATTTCTCCAGTGCCAATGTCGTAGAACCACCCTTGCAGGAAGAGAGTGTTGCGTGCCAGCCCGGCAGCCACGGCAGGGTGGGTGCGCAGGTGGGCCAACTGGAGCAGCACGTTCTGTTCCGCAAGGCAGCGCACAGTGGCGGGGCCTGCATCATCAGAGCGCAGCGTGTTTACTGTTGCTGCGCGTGCGGCTTCGGCATTGCGCAGCCAGCTTTGCACCGTGGGCATTTTATCCAACCCGTTTTTTTCAGGTTCGAGCAATGCTTTCATGGCGCCGCAGTCGGAGTGGCCGCATACGATAATGGAGGAGACACCAAGCCCAAGCACTGCATATTCAATGGCGGAGGAAACACCTCCCAGCATTTCCCCATAGGCGGGAACCAGATTGCCAATGTTACGCAGAATAAACAGATCTCCCGGTTCGGTCTGGGTGATCAGGTTCGGGTTGATGCGGCTGTCGGCACAGGCAATGAACAGCGCGCCCGGAGCCTGCCCTTTGGCCAGACTGGCAAACAGGGCTTCCTTCGCGGGGAAAATTTCGGTGTTGAAGTGTTCAACACCACGCAGCAGAGAAAGCAGTTTGCTTCTGGCTTCGGAACATGTCGGCATCAGTTAACTCCAGAAAACCTTGACGTTTGGCCTAGGGCGAGCACTTGGCCCGTAATGGGGTGGTCTTAGGCCAAACGTGTGAGGAACAGATACGTTCTAGGGCATAGAGCAAAATTCTGTTTTGTAATATTTCGCTCAGCTTAGCGGATCATCCTCGGGTTCACTCATCTGGTCAGCCGGGTGGCGGACTGGTGCGGGGTTGGTGCGCGGGCGGTTGGGTTCTGTCTGGCGGCGGGTAAAGTTCGCACCCAGAGACGCCAGTTCTAGGAACTGGTCAGCCTGCCTGCGCAGGTCATCGCCAATGAGCGGTGGGGAGGAGCGCATGGAAGAGACAACGGATACGCGTGTACCCTGCCTTTGCACGGCTTCCACTACGCGGCGGAAGTCCGAATCCCCACTGAACAGAATGGCGTGGTCGATGTGTGGAGCCATTTCCATCATGTCCACCGCAATTTCGATGTCCATATTACCTTTTACGCGGCGTTTGCCGGTCGAATCCGTAAATTCGCGCGCAGGCTTGGTGACCAGAAAGTAGCCATTATAGGATAGCCAGTCCGTGAGTGGCTTAAGAGGGGAGTAATCCTCGGTGTCCAGAATGGCAGCGTAATAGTAAGCGCGAATCACATGCGTTTTGGCGGCAAAAAATTCGAGCAGTTTTTTGTAGTCAACATCAAAGCCAAGGCTGCGTGATGTTGAGTAAAGGCTGGATCCATCAATGAAAAGACAGGTTTTTTCATCTTTTTTCAGGTTCATGAGCGTAGTCCTCTAAATAAATTCACAGTTGTTTCTTTTGGGTTTCGATTATGTGGAAATGAAATTTTTATCATGCGGTTCGGAATGAAAGCCCCTCTGGCTGTTTGTTTGCAGGGCGTTCTTATAAAAGAGGCCCCAAATGTGTCCAAAACAAGATATTCCACTCAAGCGTGAGGCATTACATGGCGGAAGATCAAAATCATACCAGATCGGTCCTGATAGCAATAGGTGCAAATCTTCCTCTGGGCGAGCAATCCGCACTGAAAAGTTGCGAGCGGGCCGTGCAGGCCCTGCGGCAGGTGCCGGGGCTGGCCATACAGGCCATTTCCCGCTGGTATGAAAGCGCGCCTGTGCCGCCATCGGGGCAGCCCTCTTATGTGAATGGGGTTGTGCGGGGTGTAACGAGTCTGCCTCCTCTGGCATTGCTGGATCATCTTCAGAGCATAGAAACGCATCAGGGGCGCGTGCGTTCCGTGCCCAACGCTGCGCGCACGCTTGATCTGGATATTATTGACATGGATGCCCTGTGCCAGAACGGGGAGCGGCTGGTTCTGCCGCACCCCCGTGCGCATGAGCGCGCTTTTGTGCTATACCCTCTGGCGGATGTGCAGCCCGACTGGGTGCATCCGCTCACGCACCAGCACCTTGAGCAGTTGCTTGAAGCCGTGCAGGGGCAGGAAATCAGGGTCATCAGGTAATAAACCTTTCCTGCTGGGGGTGGATGCGGTAATATGTCCTTTCTGTCTTTTTTATCTTATTTCTGTGCTGAACTGTCTGGAGGCTCTTCGTAATGGCCCGCGTCACCGTCGAAGACTGCGTTGAAAAGGTTCCAAACCGCTTTGAACTGGTGGTGTACGCCGCGCAGCGCGCCCGCAACATCTCCCGTGGCGAGGAGCTGACCATTGACCGCGACAACGACAAAAATCCCGTCGTTGCCCTGCGTGAAATTGCGGATGAAACCGTGCAACTGCCTGCCCTGCGGAGCGATCTGATCCGTTCTCAGGCCCGTGAGCCTGAACCCGAGCCTGTGGAAGAAGAAGTGCAGGATCTGGTGCCGACCGAACAGAATATTTTCGGTCTGCAGGAAGTTTCCGCTGAAGAAGAAGCCGCTGATGACGTGCGCGCCATCGAGGCGGCTCTGACCGGTCGCGCACGGCGGTAAAGAGCGCGTGGACCAACCGGGCGGCGATATTCCCGTTCACACCCCTTCTTCCATGCAGGAAGGGGGTGCCCCGGTTGAGGCGTCTGTTGCTCCCGTTTCCTCCGCAGATCGTGCGGGGGGGATCGGCTGTGAGCGGCTGGTTGCCAAGGTGCTCAGTTATGCACCGCAGGCGGATGTGCAGGCCATCCGTCGGGCGTTTGATGTGGCCAACAAGGCGCATCAAACCCAAATGCGCGATAATGGCGATCCCTACATAACCCACCCTCTGGCTGTCGCCATGATTCTGGCGCGCTTCAGGCTGGATGTGCAGTCCATCTGCACGGCTCTGCTCCATGATACGATTGAAGATACCGGTGTTACTTATGACACCCTGAAAACAGATTTTGGCCCGGTTGTGGCAGATCTGGTGGATGGGGTGACCAAGCTGACACGGCTGGAGCTTCAGTCCGACCGGACCAAACAGGCCGAAAATTTTCGCAAGCTTGTGCTGGCCATGTCCAAGGACATCCGTGTCCTTCTGGTCAAGCTGGCAGACCGTCTGCACAACATGCGGACCCTCCACTTTGTGGAGCGGCAGGACCGCAGGCAGCGCATTGCGCGTGAAACGCTCGATATTTACGCACCGCTGGCCGAGCGTATTGGTATGGACCGGGTCAAAACCGAACTCCAGAACCTTTCCTTCGCGCAGCTTGAGCCAGAAGCCGATACCACCATCCGCACGCGCCTGAATTATCTGCGCGGGCAGGGGGCCGATGTTATCGAGGACGTGCGGCGCGAATTGCTGCGTCTTTGCCATGAAGCCGGGCTGAAGGACGCTCAGGTCTCGGGCCGGGAAAAATCGCCCTATTCCATCTGGGAAAAAATGCAGCGCCGGAACGTGGCGTTCGAACAGTTGTCCGACATCATGGCCTTCCGCATGATCGTGGATACGCGTGAGGATTGCTACATGGCGCTGGGGGCTGTGCATGCGGCCTATCCCATGATCGCCGGACGGTTCAAGGACTACATTTCCACCCCCAAGGCCAACGGTTACCAGAGCCTGCATACGGGTGTGACCCTGCGTTCGCCCCGCAACCAGAAGATTGAGGTGCAGATCCGCACACAGGCCATGCATGACGTGGCCGAAAACGGTGTGGCGGCCCACTGGGTTTATAAGGAAGGTGGCGGTAGCTCCAACCCCGAAGAAGGCGGTTACGGCGGTGTGCGTCGGCCGCGCTGGGTGCAGGATCTGCTGGAAATTCTGGAAGCCTCATCCGCTCCGGATGAGTTTTTGGAAAATACCAAGCTTGAGCTTTATCAGGATCAGGTTTTCTGCTTTTCGCCCAAAGGTCAGCTTATTTCGCTCCCCCGTGGGGCCACGCCAGTGGATTTTGCCTATGCGGTGCATAGCCAGATCGGGGATACCTGCGTTGGCGCCAAGGTAAACGGCCGCCTGATGCCGTTGCGCCACGAGCTGGAAAACGGTGATCAGGTCGAGATCATGACCGCCCGTGGCGGTGCGCCCTCGCCCTCGTGGGAGCGGTTTGTTGTTACGGGCAAGGCGCGTGCGCGCATCCGCCGTTATGTGGCGCAGCAGCAGCGTCAGGTCTCGTTGGACAATGGACGGGCCGCTCTGGCCAAGGCCTTCCGGCAGGAAGGGGTGGATGGCTCCGAAAAAATTATGGAGACCACACTCAAGGCGCTCAAGCAGAGTTCCTTGCAGGACCTGTATGTGGCCGTTGGCACCAGTAACCTGAATGCGCGGGATGTGGTGCATGCGGCCTACCCCGAACTGCGGCGTGTGCAGCGTGTGCCACGCATGCTGGCAGGGCTGCCCGGCGTGCTGGGGACTGCGGGGCCACGGCCAAGGGGGGTATCCACCATGCGCCGCCCTTCTGGTGGAGCGGTGCCGCTGGTCGGGCTTGGGGCTGGTGTTGCCGTGCATTACGCCGCGTGCTGCCACCCCCTGCCGGGGGACCGCATTGTGGGGGTGGTGGCAACCGGCAAGGGCGTGACCGTGCACACACGGAACTGCCAGACGTTGGAAAGCTTTGCCGCAACGCCCGAACGCTTTTTGGATGTGGACTGGGATTATGACGCCATGGCCCGGACCGGGGGCGCGGGGCAGATGCGGGTTGGCCGTATTACCATTGTGGCGGAAAACGAAGGCTCGGTTCTGGCGTCCATTACCAATACGATTTCCAAGTGCGATGCGGCCATGGTCAACCTCAAGATCGTGCATCGTCAGCTCGACTTTACGGAAATCCTGCTGGATGTGGAGGTGCGCGACCTGCGCCACCTGTCCTCCGTTATTGCCGGGTTGCGTGCGGTCTCCGGCATTGCGCAGGCTGATCGGGCCAAATCATGACCCTGCTGGCAACAGGTGTGGACCTGTGCGACATGCGGCGGATTGAGCAGGTTATAGAGCGATTTGGTGATCGTTTTCTTGACCGTGTGTTCACACCGTATGAGCGCGCCAAGGCGGAGCGCCGTGTGGGGGCGGCCAGAATAGGCACCTACGCCAAACGCTGGGCCGCCAAGGAGGCCTGCGCAAAGGCGCTGGGGACGGGCTTTGCCCAAGGGGTTGCGCAAAACCAGATCGGGGTGGAAAACCTTGCATCAGGCCGGCCTGTGCTGGTGCTGACGGGGGCTGCCGCACAAAAGCTGGCGGGGCTTGTGCCTGCGGGCCATAAGCCAGAACTGATGTTGAGCATGACCGATGAGCCTCCTTATGCGTTTGCACAGGTGTTTATCTCGGCCAGTGCGGGTTGACATCACACCAAGCGCACGGCTTGATCCAGCGGATTTTACTTTTCTGGCATGATAATGGGAGCAGATGGGGCAGCGCATGAGTAAACCGGAGACTTCTCCAACTGGAGCGCAGCACGCTGTTACCGTCAGGCACGCTGTGGTGGAATACGTACGAACAATTTTAACGGTCGTGATCGTTGTTGTTTTTGTCCGTACCTTCCTGTTTGAATCCTTTGTCATTCCATCAGGCTCCATGATCCCGACCCTACAGGTGGGGGATTACATATGGGTGTCCAAATACAGCTATGGGTATTCGCGCTTTTCGCTGCCATTCTCGCCCGATCTGTTCAATGGGCGGATCTGGGGTGGGCAGCCGCACCGGGGCGATGTGGCCGTTTTCCGTTTTACCAAGGACACGTCCATAGATTACATCAAGCGGGTTATTGGTCTGCCGGGGGACCATATTCAGGTTATTGGTGGAAAGCTGTACCTCAATGGCACACTGGTTCCGTGCACGCAGCCGCACCCTTACGTGGCGCAGGACGAAACACGTATGCCTATGGAGGGAGAAGCCTGCACCGAGGAACTGCCCCTGCGTGATGATAAGGGGACGGTCAACCACGCCATTCTCAAGCTGACCAGTGACGGCCCGCAGAATGACACCCCCGAATATGTGGTGCCGCCGGGCTACTTTTTTGCCATGGGTGATAACCGGGATGATAGCGCGGACAGCCGCTTTATGGGCGATGGTCCCAAAGACCTTGGTTTTGTGCCCATGGAAAACCTTGTGGGCCGGGCGCAGCGTATTTTCTTCTCTGTCGAGGCGGCACATCCCATATGGCAGGTCTGGTACTGGCCGACCGAAATCCGCTGGGCCCGTCTGCTTAAAGGCGTGATGTAATGAACGCAGGCCATCCCACGCCGCAATATCTGGCGTCCATGGCGTTGCAGGAGCGTTTGGGCTACCAGTTTGCCAACCCGTCCCTGTTGCAGGAGGCGCTGACCCATCGTTCCGCCGCGCACCAGAAGGCGGGCGGGCGCAGGCGCAACAAGACCAAGGGCGCAGGTTCGAACGAGCGGCTGGAGTTTATAGGCGACCGTGTGCTGGGCCTGCTTATGGCGGAACTGCTGCTGGAGCGGTTTCCGGGGGAGCAGGAGGGGGCCTTGGGGTCGCGGCTTGCGCATCTGGTTTCACGTGCAACGCTGGCCGATATTGCAGAGCAGCTTGGTATGGCGGAGGCTCTGTCCGTGGCCGAGCACGAGGCCCGCGCGGGTGTGCAGACCGCAGCCAACGTGGTGGCCGATGGGTTGGAAGCCGTGCTGGGCGCGGTTTTTCTGGACGGTGGGCTGGCTCCGGCCCGCAAAATTGTGCGGACGTGCTGGAAGCGGATACTCGATGCGCAGGCTCTCCCGCCCAAAGACCCCAAAACAGCCTTGCAGGAGTGGGTTCTGGGGCGCGGGCAGGGGTTGCCGTTTTACGAAACAATAGGAGCCGATGGTCCATCCCACGCGCCGTTATTTGTGGTGCGCGTGAGTGCGGGTGGGCATTCGGCGGAAGGATGCGCAGGGAGCAAGCGGGCAGCGGAAAGTTCTGCCGCGGCAACCCTGCTGGAAAAACTTGGAGGCAGCCATCAGGGCTGAAGCAACAGGCATGACACAAACAACACGTTGTGGCTTTGCAGCGCTGGTGGGTGCACCAAACGCAGGCAAGTCAACACTGCTCAACCGTATGGCGGGTGCAAAGCTCTCCATTGTTTCCCCCAAGGCGCAAACAACGCGCTTTCGGGTTCTGGGTATTCTCATGCGCGGGGCCAGCCAGATTCTGCTGGTGGATACGCCGGGAATTTTCAAACCGCGCCGCAAGCTTGACCGCGCCATGGTTGCCGCCGCCTGGAATGGCTCGGATGATGCGGACATAACTCTTTTGCTGGTAGATGCCCGTTCGGGCCTGACCGAAGCGGTGCAGGATATTATTACCCGTCTGGCGCAGACCGGCCGCACCACATGGCTGGTGCTGAACAAGACGGACCTTGTGCCCGCATCCGCCCTGCTGCCGCTAACAGCCGCCATTACCGAAAAACTGCCTGTTGAACACGTGTTCATGGTCAGTGCGCGCACGGGCGGTGGGGTGGAGGACCTGTTGGACAAACTGGCCGCCAGCCTGCCTGAAGGCCCTTACCTGTACCCCGAGGACGACCTGACCGACCTGCCAGACCGCCTGCTGGCGGCCGAACTGGTGCGCGAACAGATTTTTATGCAGACACATGAGGAAGTGCCTTACGGGACCACAGCCGAGACCGAGAGCTTTCAGGAACGCCCCGATGGTTCGGTACGGATCGAGGTGACCATTTACGTTGGCCGTACCGGCCATAAAGCTATTCTTATCGGGAATGGCGGGCAGAAGATCAAAATGATTGGCGAGCGCGCGCGCAAGCAGCTTGCCAGCCTGCTGGAGCGCCCGTGCCACCTGTTTTTGAACGTGAAAGAACGTTCCGGTTGGGATGAGGAACGGGCACGCCTGCGCGCCATCGGGCTGGATGACGTGCCATAAAGCGTGGCTTGGCGCTTGTGGCTATGCGCCTTGGAGGATAAGAGAGAGCGATCTTACACGCTGCGCGCCTGCGTGGCGGAGGTCTGCTTTTTTCGGACTTTTGCATGATTGAGGGCCTATGACTGCTTCTGTCGCTGAAACGCCAAGGCGTAAACGTGTATTGCTCAAGGTGTCTGGTGAAGCCCTGATGGGCGAGGGTGCCTTTGGGGTGGAACAGAAGACGGTCGAGCGGATTGCCAAGGATGTTGCCGAGGTCGTTCGCGGCGGTACGGAAGTGTGCCTTGTTGTGGGCGGCGGTAACATTTTTCGTGGAGTGGCGGCTGCCGCCAAGGGCATGGACCGCGCACAGGGTGACTATGCCGGAATGCTGGCAACGGTGATCAACGCGTTGCTGCTCCAGAATGCGCTTGAACGTGAACTGATAACAACGCGGGTTATGTCCGCCATCCATATGTCGTCCGTGGCGGAGCCGTATATCCGGCGTCGGGCGGTGCGGCATATGGAAAAAGGCCGTGTGGTTATTTTTGCCGCAGGCACCGGCAACCCCTTCTTTACCACAGACACAGCCGCCGCCCTGCGGGCTGCGGAAATGGAATGCGATATCCTGCTCAAAGGTACGCAGGTTGATGGTGTGTATTCGGCCGACCCCAAGCAGGATGCCAGCGCCACCCGTTATGATGAACTGACATACATGACGGTCCTGTCCAACCAGTTGAACGTCATGGACGCAGCCGCCATCAGCCTTGCGCGTGAGAACAAGCTGCCGATTATCGTGTTCAATATTGGCGAGGAAGGGTCCTTCGGGCGCGTCATGCGTGGCGAAGGTGCCTTTACGCGCATTATTGAAGCAGCCTGAACACCATGCAAACCGCTGCCCGTTAAGGCAGCACGCGGAATGAACTAGGTCGGAGGCATGACGACACATCGCCTCCGCGACAAAACGGGAGAAACCGCCGTGTCTGACTTGAATGACCTGCTTGATGACATCAAGCGCCGTATGGATAGTGCGCTGGAAAGCCTGCGCCGTGATTTTTCGGGCCTGCGCTCCGGGCGCGCCAGCCCGGCCCTGCTCGAACCCGTGCGGGTGGAAGCCTATGGCGGTGAAGTGCCGCTGACTCAGGTTGCCTCCATTGCCGTGCCCGAAGCGCGCATGATCACCGTGCAGGTCTGGGACCGCGTTCTGGCCGGTGCTGTGGAACGCGCCATCCGTGATGCAGGTCTGGGGCTGAACCCCGCGGGCGAAGGCCAGACCATTCGTGTACCCATTCCGCAGTTGACAGAAGAGCGGCGTAACGAGCTGGCAAAAACTGCCGCACGCTATGCGGAAGGGGCCAAAATTGCAGTACGTGGCGTGCGCCGCGATGGCATGGACAAGGCCAAAGGCTTTGAAAAGAAAGGCGATATCAGTCAGGATGACGTAAAGACATGGTCTGACGCCATTCAGAAAACGACTGATCAGTATGTCAAAAAAGTTGATGACATGCTTACGGAAAAAGAGAAGGAAATCAAGCAGGTCTGACGGCCTGCCGGGTGGGGCGTCTTGTATTCCCGCTAAACTGAAACGGTGGATTTTTTCCTGCTATGTCTTCCTTGCCAGCCGACAGAAAAGCGGTCGTTCCTTCGCATGTTGCCATTATCATGGACGGCAATGGACGTTGGGCGTGCGAACGGGGGTTGCCCCGTCTGGCAGGGCACCGTGCGGGGGCGGATGCCGTGGCGCGGTGCATTAAGGCAGCCATTCAGCGCGGTGTGCCCTACCTGACGCTCTATGCTTTTTCATCCGAAAACTGGTCGCGTGGGCCTAAGGAAGTATCCGATCTTACGGGCCTTTTGCGCTATTACCTGCGGCATAAGGTTAAGGAACTGCATAGCGAGGGCGTGTGCCTCCGGTTTATTGGTGATCTGAGCCGGTTTGACACATCCATGCGTGAGGAACTGGCCCGTGCCGAGGCCATGACGCGCAATAACGGGCGGCTGGTCCTTCTGCTCGCTCTGTCCTACGGGGGGCGGGGGGATATTATGCAGGCAGTCAGGCGTGTTGCGCAGGAAGTGCGCGATGGCTGGTTAACACCCGACCAGATTGATGAAAGCCTGTTTGCCAACCATTTGTGGACTGCGGGCGTGCCAGACCCGGATGTGGTGGTGCGCACAAGTGGGGAATACCGGCTTTCCAATTTTCTGCTCTGGCAGAGCGCCTATGCGGAACTTGTTTTTCTGGATGTGTTCTGGCCTGATTTCAATGAAGGACATTTTGCAACGGTGTTGGATCTTTATGCCCGCCGCGAGCGGCGCTTTGGTGCGCGACCGGCGGCATCGGCATGAGCGCTGCCGGGCAATCTTCTGCATGGCGTGACCTGCGGCCGCGTGTTCTGTCCGCCATGGTTATGGTGGTTGTGGCCGGGGGCTGCATTGGTTTTGGGGGCATGGCCTATACGCTGATGGTGCTTTTGGCCATGGGCGGCATGGCGGCGGAAGCCGCCGGGCTGTTCAGGCTGCGGGTGCGAAGCTGGCGGGGTGTGCTGTATGTGCTCTGGGCCGTTTGCGCGGGGCTGTCTGCTGCAAGTGGGCATTGGGGCTACTTCATTCTGTTCTGTATCAGCGCGTGCGTGTTTGGTGCATCGCTCTGTGCGGTCATGTGTGTGATCATCATGGCGGGTACGGCCCTGCTGTGGCTGCGGCAGGAGAGTCTCTGGCCTGTTCTGTTCGTTGTTGCCGTGGTGGTTGCGAGCGATACTTCGGCCTACATGGCAGGCCGCCTGATTGGTGGGCCAAAGCTGGCTCCGCGTATTTCGCCGGGTAAAACCCGCTCGGGTGCGGCTGGGGGCTTTGTGGGTGCGGTGCTTATGGGGGGAGGGATGGCTCTCCTGTCCGGCCTGGGTGGCGCTGGCATGGCGCTGGTCTGGGGTGGGGTGCTGGGTGTGTCCGCCCAGATTGGCGATCTGGCCGAAAGTGCGATGAAACGGGCGCTGGGTGTTAAGGATTCCGGCACGCTCCTGCCCGGGCATGGTGGCCTGCTTGACCGGTTTGATGGTCTGGTTATTGCAGCACCCGTGGCGGCTGCCATTTCTCTTACCGTACCCGGTGCGCCGTTCTGGAGTGCGGGTCTGCGCGACCTTGTTCATGGCCTTGTTGCCGGTATGGCGGGTTAGTCCAGTTGTTGCCCTCTGGCCTGTGTGGTCGGGGGCTATGTTATTTTTCGGGTGTGGAAAGACAAAGCATGAGAACCGTAACCGTTCTGGGAACTACCGGCAGCATTGGCTGCTCCACCGTGGATCTGCTTGAGCAGGCGCGTGACCAGTTTCGGGTGCGTGCGCTTGTGGGGGGCAAAAATGCCGCCAAGCTGGCCGAGCAGGCCCGGAGCCTGAAGGCGGAACTGGCTGTTCTGGCGGATGAGAGCGCCTATGCCGAACTCAAGGAACTTCTGGCCGGGAGCGGTGTGGAAGTGGCCTGTGGGCGCAAGGCGGTCATAGAGGCCGCAGGCCTGCCTGCTGACTGGACCATGGCGGCCATTACGGGGGCTGCTGGCTTGGAACCCACGCTTGCCGCCGTAAAAAACGGCAACAGCATAGCGCTGGCCAACAAGGAGGCGCTGGTCTGCGCGGGGGATGTTATGCTCCGTGCGGTGCAGGATGCAGGGGCCACGTTGCTCCCGGTCGATTCCGAGCATAATGCCGTTTTTCAGTCCATGGCGGACCGGCAGGCCGATCAGGTTGAAAAAATAATTCTGACCGCATCAGGCGGTCCTTTCCGGAATGCCTCGCTGGATGTCATGCGGGCGGCCACACCCGCGCAGGCACTCAAACACCCGACTTGGAGCATGGGGGCCAAAATCAGCATCGATTCCGCCACCATGTTCAACAAAGGGCTGGAGGTTATTGAGGCCGCCCGCATTTTTGGTCTGACCGAGGACCGGATTGACGTGCTGGTTCACCCCCAGTCCGTGGTGCACGGCATGGTGCAGTACACGGATGGCAGCCTGATTGCCCAGATGGGTTCGGCCGATATGCGCATCCCCATTGCCCATACACTGGCTTGGCCGCAACGTATGGCCACAACCTCCAGCCGTCTGGACCTTGCGGCATTTGGCGCGCTGGAGTTTATTGCTCCTGACGAGGTGCGCTTTCCCGCCCTGCGTCTGGCGCGGCAGGCCCTGCGGGCGGGCAAGGCTGTTCCGGCTATTCTGTCCGCTGCCAATGAGATCGCGGTTGAGGCGTTCCTTAAAGAACAGATTGGTTTTCTGGACATTGCCCGTGTGGTTGAGGAAACCATGGGGGAACTCGGCGCTCCCCCGGCCGATACGCTGGATGCCGTGCTACACTGGGATGCACAGGCCAGACGCGTTGCAACGCAGTTGATTTCCGCCGTGGTTGCTTGAGAAAACCGACTTCAGTCCCGATATCGGAGGAATGATGATACACGAATATCTGCGCACCCTGATTTCCTTCGTTTTTGTGTTGGGCGTTCTGGTTACCTTTCACGAACTCGGGCATTACCTTGCGGCACGCTGGCGCGGTGTGCATGTGGAGGTGTTTTCGCTCGGGTTTGGCCCGGCTCTGTTCAAATGGCGCGATAAAAGCGGCACGGAGTGGCGTATCTGCCCGATTCCCCTAGGCGGGTACGTGCGGCCTCATGGGTTTGATGACCCCGAGGACGCAACGGAAGAGCAGAAAGCCGCATGGATTCCGGGGCGGACATTCCACGATAAATCAGTCTGGTCGCGGGCCATTGTTATTCTGGCCGGTCCAGTGTTCAATTTCATTCTGGCCTTTGTGCTGTTTGTGCTGCTGTTTGCAACAGCAGGGCAGCCGCATGTGCGTAACGAGGTCGCCTCCGTCATGCCCGGCAGTGCGGCGCAAAGTGCGGCCCTGCAAAAGGGCGATGTGATCCTGCGCATTGGCACGCATGATGTGGCCGGTGTGGAAGATGCGCAGGCCACAGTGGCCCAGACCCCGGGGCAGAAAACAACACTGCTGGTCCGCCGTGATGGCCAGCAAATGGAAATCCCCCTGACCATAGGCTCCACGCAGGATTCGCACGGTGGGGCAGCACATGGCCTGCTGGGGGTGGTCTTTGCGGTTGAGCCGGGCAAGGCGTTGCCTTTGCCACAGGCTGTTGCTGCGGGCGCTCAGGCAACGTGGAAGACCACAGTGCAGACGCTGAATGGCGTGTGGCAGATCTTTAGCGGGCAGCACACAGCGCGGGATTTGGGCGGTCCGCTCAAGATCGCGCAGCTTTCGGGGCAGGTCGCGCAATATGGGTTTGCCAGCCTGCTGTCCTTCATGGCGCTGCTGTCTGTTAATCTGGGTCTTATCAATCTCTTTCCCGTTCCACTTCTTGATGGTGGACGTCTGGTTTTTTATGCCATAGAGGCAATAAGAGGGCGTCCGGTTTCCAAGCGGGTGCAGGATGTTAGTTTCCAGACCGGATTTGCTTTGCTGGCGGGTCTGTTTCTGTTTTCGACGTTCAACGATCTGTCCAGCTTCGGGTTGTTCAGGTGGGTTGCAACGCTCGCGGGTTGATAGTGCACTGGACGGAAAGGGAAGGCTTGCGTGACAAGGGTAAATTCGGATACGTCCCTTGCGGGCGAGGCAAGAACGGAGGATGGGCTTCCGGCTAAACCGACCCGGATGGAGGGAGGCAGATCTTGACGGGTAAACGTTCAGCCCTGTTCGTTTCTGTCTGCATGTTGCCTTTTTTCCTGATCGAGGGACGGGGGGCTATGGCCGCCCAGACCCCGGATGCAGAGGCACCAGCAGCTGTTGTTGCATCGCCAGAGGGCGATTCCGAAACTCCTCCCGCGCCACTGCCGGATGCTCAGCCAGCACCCGTGGGGGTGATTGATGAGATCCGTGTCTCGGGCAATACCCGTATCGAGACCAATACGGTCCTGTCCTACATGGTTGTCCGCCCCGGTGATCCGTTTACGCAGGACGATCTCGATCGTTCCCTCAAAACTCTGTATGCCACGGGTCTGTTCAAGGATGTCACGCTGCGGCGCGAGGGCAACACGCTTCTCGTCAAGCTGAAGGAAAACCCGATCGTCAACCGGATCGTGTTCGAGGGCAACCACGCCGCCAAGGATGAGGACCTGCGCAAGGTTCTCTCCCTGCGTCCGCGTGCGGTCTTCTCGGCGGAAACAACGGCGGATGACCGGCAGCGTATTCTGGAAGTCTATGCCCAGAAATCCCGCTTTGCAGCGGTTGTGACACCCCAGATCGTACGTCTGGCGCACAACCGCGTGGACGTGATTTTTCAGGTGAATGAAGGCCCGAACACCAAAATCCGCAAGATCGCGTTTGTGGGCAATAAAGCTTACAACGAGGCCGAACTTGCCGGTGCGATTTCCTCCAAGGAAACCGCATGGTACCACTTTTTGGGGTCGTCGGACGAATACAACCCCGAACGCGTGAAGTATGACGGTGAATTGCTGCGGCGTTTTTATCTGCACAACGGCTATGTCGATTTTCAGATCAAGGACATAAAAGGCGAGCTTTCGCCTGACCGCAAATCCTTCTACATCACCATTACCATGGACGAAGGGATACGGTACCGTCTGGGTAAGGTGGATATCCGCTCCAGCCTGCGGCACGTGCCTGCCAAGTCCTTGCGTAAATATGTCGAGCTGTTTCCGCACCAGTGGTACGATGGCAAGGCCGTGCAGGATAACGCGACCGACATGGAGGAACTCCTTCAGTCGCAGGGGCATCCTTTTGCCGTGGTGCGTCCGACCATTGCCCGTAATCCTGAAAAACGGATTGTTAATCTGCTCTTTGACGTGAGCGAAGGTCCGCGGCGTTATATTGAGCGGATTGATGTCAACGGTAACACCATTACGCAGGATAACGTAATCCGTCGGCAGCTGCCCTTTGCCGAAGGTGACCCCTACACGTCCAGCTACAAAAAATACGCCAAGGAAAGTGTTCAGGATCTGGGCTACTTCAAAACGGTCGATGTTAAGGACGCGCCTGGTTCCTCCCCGGACCGTGCCAACGTGTCTGTCAATGTTGTGGAAAAACCAACGGGTGAGTTCTCGCTCGGTGGTGGTTACTCAACCGACGTGGGTATTATTGGTAACGTTGGCCTCAAGCAGCATAACCTGCTGGGTACGGGGGTGGATGCCGGGTTCTCGGGCACTGTTTCGTACTACCAGAAGCAGGCTGACCTTTCTGTTACGGATCCGGTCTTCCTTGGGCGCAATCTGGTTGTTGGTGCGGATATCTTCTTCATCGAAAACAATTACCAGACGTATCAGAACTACTCGGAAGGACGCTACGGTATTACCCTGCGTATGGGGTATTCCTATAACCGCTATCTCTCCCAGTCGTGGAACTACAGCCTGATCCGCCGTTGGGTTGGGGATATGTGGAGTGAATCCTCTCCATATGTTCAGGACCAGAAGGGCAAGTCGCTGCTCTCCCAGATCAGCACAACGATCATGTATGACCGGCGCGATAACCGCATGCAGCCGCATAGTGGTTACTTCGTGTCTGTCGGTGGGGATTTTGCCGGGATTGGTGGGGACGAAAACTACGTGCGCGGCAAAATCAACGGTGGCTATTACATACCGCTTGATGACCTGACCAACAGCCATAACTGGACGGTCGCCTTCCGTGGCGGCGCCGGTTACCTTGCGGACTGGGGCAGCAACGGCCGCCACGATATTATCGATAACTTCTATCTGGGTGGTAACAACCTGCGCGGCTTCCTTGATGGTGGTGCAGGCCCACGAAGTGTTGGTAACCTGCGCCATCAGTCCGAAGATCTGATCGGTGGGCGGTTTATGTACAACGCGTCCGCCCAGTTGAACTTCCCGATCCCCTTCCTGACGGAAATGGGCGTGGGTGGTCGTGCCTTTGTGGATATGGGGACTGTGGCAGGCCTGCGTGTTAAGCGCCTGTACACTAACCCCGCAACCGCTGGTGTGAACTATACGGCTGTGTCGGGTGATATGCTGAGTCCGCGTATAAGTGCCGGTGCAGGCTTTTCGTGGAAAAGTCCATTTGGGCTGCTGAATATTGACCTTGGTGTGCCGGTCAGACGTAGCTATAATGACCGCACACAGCTCCTTCGCTTCGGCTTCGGCCAGCAATTCTGAGGTAATGATGCGTTTCAGTTCAAAAGCTGCCCTTCTGGGGGCTGTTTGCCTTTCTTTTTCCGCAGCCCTCATGCCTGCCGCTCAGGCGGAAGGCGGGAATGGCTGGTTTGTGCCCAAAACCCAGCCTGCTGCTCAGGCACCGCATCCTGCTGCGCATAATGCTGCTCCGGCTCCTGTTGCTCTGCCCGCCCCTGCTGCGGACAGTCAGGAAGCTGCCGATCAGGCCCCCCCGGTTCTGCCGCTGCCCCCCATTCCTGCCGCGCCTGAAGTTGCCAAGGAAGCACCGCCCCCCACCACCATTATTGGTGTGATCAGCGTATCCGGCGTTATGCGCCAGACTTCCGCTGCCATGCAGGTGGAGCGGGTGCTTGGTGGCCGCCGCGATGCGCTGGCGCAGGACCTGCAACGTGAGCAGGCTGGCTGGCGCGATGAGCAGCAGACGTTGCAGGCTCAGGCCAAGTCGCTGACATCCGATCAGATCCAGACCCGTGAGCGTAGCCTGCAGGCCAAGGTTATGAAGGCGCAGCGCGACTTCCGTAACCGTAACCGCATTATTCAGGAAGCTGCGCAGGTTTCTCTGGGGCAGATTGAGCGTGAACTGGTGCAGGTTATCCAGAAAGTTGCCTCCGCACACGGCATGAATCTGGTGCTGCATAGCGAGCAGGTTGCCCTGCATGTGGATGGTCAGGACATTACCAACGAAGTGGCTGCAAACCTGAACAAGGTTCTGCCCAGCGT
This sequence comes from Acetobacter zythi, assembly GCF_963921165.1. Taxonomy (NCBI): domain Bacteria; kingdom Pseudomonadati; phylum Pseudomonadota; class Alphaproteobacteria; order Acetobacterales; family Acetobacteraceae; genus Acetobacter; species Acetobacter zythi. Next base: position 672,602 of record NZ_CAWUEO010000001.1, on the reverse strand, counting down.
CTTTATTCCTGAAGCGAATGTAGACCCCGAAGAACTGGCAAAATCGGGCAAAATGCCGACCACGGCTGATGGCGACCCGCAGATGGCAGCTTCCGGGCCTGCTCCAGCGGCACCTGCGGCTCCCGCCGGGAAAAAATAAGAATGGTGGATTGCAGGGCTTCTTCCGGCCCGGCTGATCCGCGTTTTTTTACGCGTGTCGGACCATTTGATGCATCGGTACTGGCAGAAACTGCCGGTGCCGACCTGCGACCTCCCCGGCAGGGGAGTTTCCCGCGTGATGGTTATACTGGTATAGCACCTTTGCAGGTGGCCCGTGCGCGGGATGTTAGTTTTCTGGATAATCGCCGGTATGCCCATCTGTTGGAACATACCGAGGCCGGGTTGGTTATTGTAGCCCCCGCTTTTGCGGATAAGGTGCCAGCGCACTCTGCCGCATTGGTGACGGCAACGCCCTATCTGGCATGGTCCCGTATTGCGCGGCTGTTTCACCCGCGCTCACTCAGTAAGGCTGGTATCCACCCCTGTGCGGTGGTAGACCCATCCGCTGTTATTGACCCGACTGCCGAAGTCGGGCCTTTTGTGGTTGTGGGGCCTGCCGTGCAGATTGGTGCGGGCTGCATTATTGGCTCCCACTCCGTTTTGGGGCAGGGTGTGCAGCTTGGGGCGGAATGTCGTATTGGTCCCATGGTTACGTTGTCCCATGCACTGGTGGGGGACCGGGTAACCATTCTGACCGGTGCGCGTATCGGGCAGGACGGCTTTGGGTTTGCGGTCGGCCCGGACGGGTTTGAGAGTGTTCCCCAGCTTGGTCGTGTTATTATTGAGCACGATGTGGAGATTGGCGCCAACAGCACCATTGATCGTGGTTCGGTGAATGATACGGTGATTGGTGCAGGCTCCCGGCTCGATAATCTGGTACAGATCGGGCATAACGCGCAGTTGGGGCGTTGCTGCATTGTTGTCTCGCAGGCTGGTATTTCTGGCTCAACGGTGCTGGAAGACTACGTAACGGTCGCAGCGCAGGCCGGGCTTATTGGCCATATCCGTATTGGCGCCAAGGCGCGCATTGGCGCGCAGTGTGGTGTTATGTCGGATGTTGAGCGTGGTGCAGATGTCATAGGCAGTCCGGCCATGCCGTTTCGGGAGTTTTTCCGTAACGTGGCGGTGCTGCGCAAGTTGGCGAAAAAAGCGTCTGGGTCGACCAAGGGCGATTCAGACAAGGCATAACTTATCCCGGATTAAGGTCCGGTACAGAGGGTGGTTTAGGGGACGTGGAGACACAACTAGAATCCCAGCAGGACGGCAAGACAATCGCGCGGATTGATGTCAACCGTATCATGCAGGCGATTCCTCACAGGTATCCTTTCCTTCTGATCGACAGGATGGAAGATATTGTCCTGGGGGAAGAGGCAACAGGTATCAAGAATGTCTCGGTCAACGAACCGTTTTTTCCGGGGCATTTCCCGGGGCGGCCCGTTATGCCCGGCGTCCTTATTGTGGAAGCCATGGCGCAGACTGCGGCAACACTTGTTGTTCTCTCTCTTGGAGAGGCCTTCGAGGGCAAGCTCGTCTACTTCATGACGATCGAAGGGGCAAAGTTCCGCCGTCCGGTAGAACCGGGGGATCAGCTGCGCATTCATGTGCTCAAGGAACGGCATCGGTCCAATGTATGGAAGTTCCGTGGTGAGGCGCGTGTTGATGGTGTTGTGGTGGCGGAAGCGACCTTCAGCGCCATGATCATGGGCTGATTTTTTGCGCTTGGTGTGCCAGTTGGCTCAATGTACGCTTCAAAACCGTTCGCTTTTGCCAGCCGAGGTTCTGAAGCGTGAGCCTATGACTCTGTGTTGCAGACAGGCGGATTATAAGGAACTGAAGTGGTGCACGCTGTAGAGGAAGCCAAGCAGACGCTTGTTCATCCAACGGCTCTGGTTGCCCCGGGGGCAAAGCTTGGGCAAGGCGTGGTTATTGGTCCGTGGTGTTCTGTAGGACCGAATGCAGTGCTTGATGATGGGGTGGAACTGATCTCCCACGTTGTGGTGGATGGTCATACCCATCTGGGCGCGCATTCGCGTTACTTTCCGTTTTGTACGGTGGGTATGGCGCCACAGGACCTTAAATACAAAGGCGAACCAACCCGGTGTGAAGTCGGCGCCCGCACGGTTGTGCGCGAGCATGTGACCATTCACAGAGGGACCGCCACGGGTTCTGGTATAACACGGGTTGGTCAGGACGTGCTCATCATGGCTAATGCCCATGTTGCGCATGACTGCGTGCTGGGTGACCGTGTGATCATTGTCAATAACGTGGTCATGGGTGGCCATGTGACAATCGGGAATGATGCGCGCATCATGGGTTCTGCCGCCATTCATCAGTTTGTCAGGATCGGGCATGCCGCTCTTGTTGGGGGCGTGGCCGGGGTTGAGGCAGATATTATTCCCTATGGGAGTGTGCTGGGCAATCGCGCCCGCTTAATTGGCCTGCACTGGATATGGCTGCGCCGCAACGGTGTGCAGTCAGCCGAAATACACCGGATGCGCAAAGCCTTTTTTGCTCTGTACCCCAAGGTATGCACGGATGTGTCTTTTCAGGCGCGTCTGGAGCAGGTGCGGCAGACGTTTGCAGATGACGGCCGTATTCAGGAAATTCTGGATTTTATAGACGCTCCCAGTCACCGGGGTCTTGTGCGCCCTGCACGTGGTGGCGCTGCTGATCAGGCCGAAACCGAAGGCGCGTGAGGGCCATGCCGACAACGGTTGGCATTCTTGCAGGCGGTGGTCCGCTGCCAGCCAGAGTGGCAGAGGCGGCACATGCTGCGGGTCAGTCTGTTTTTATTATCGGGTTTGATGGATTTGCAGACCCCAAAAGCCTGGCCCCTTGGCCGCATGAGTGCGTACGCCTTGGCGCTGCCGGGCGCATGCTCAGTCTTTTGCGCGACCATGGCTGTTCGGACATTGTGCTGATCGGCCCCATCCGCCGTCCTTCCCTGCGTAGTTTATGCCCCGATGCCGAAGGTGCTCGTATTCTGGCACGGCTTGGCAAGGCCCTGTTTGCGGGGGATGACGGGTTGCTGGCTGCACTTGTGCGTATTTTGGGGGAGGAGGGGTTCCATGTGCGTGGCGCGCATGAATTTTTGTCCCACTCCGTGGCGGAGCCGGGGGTTCTGGGCCGGTTACTGCCAGATGCGCAGGCTCTGGAGGACATCCGGCATGGGGTGGTTGTCACCCAAACGCTTGGCAGGCTGGACATAGGGCAGGGCTGCGTGGTGCAGAATGGCGTGGTGCTGGCTGTGGAGGCCATGGAGGGCACGGATGCCATGCTGGCGCGTGCGGGTGGGTGCCGTCAGCCCGGTGGGGGTGGGGTGCTGGTCAAGCTGCTCAAGCCGGGTCAGGAAAAAAGAGCGGACATGCCCACTATCGGCCCGGTCACATTGCGGAATGCCCACGCGGCTGGCCTGCGCGGGATTGCGTTTGAAGCAGGGAACACTTTGCTGACCGACAGAGCCGCCTGTGTGGCGGAGGCTGAACGCCTGGGTCTGTTTCTGATAGCCATAGACCCCGGGCAGCCATGTCCTGCCTAGAGGATAAGGCATGGCAAAGTTTTTGACGGAGGGAGGGCAGGCAATGTCCAGTTTTTTACACACCATGGTGCGTGTCCGCAGTCTTGAGCAGAGTCTGGCATTTTATACTTTGCTCGGCATGCGCGAACTCCGCCGCCGGGACGTGCCAGAAGGCAAATACACGCTTGTTTTTATCGGGTTTGCGGATAACGCCGCCGGACAGGCGGAAATTGAACTGACCTATAACTGGGGGCAGGACAATGGGTATGATCTGGGTACGGGCTTTGGGCATTTCGCCATAGGTGTTGCAAACGTGGCCGCAACGGTGGAGCGTGTTCGCGCAGGTGGTGGTAAAGTTGTGCGCGAGGCCGGACCTGTCCAGTTTGGAACCAGTGTCATTGCCTTTGTGGAAGATCCGGACGGTTACAGGATTGAACTGATCGAACGTCCGTAAAAGACCTCAGCCCGCGTTGCGTTGCTTCAGGCGGGCTGTCAGGCGGTCCAGCGAATCATTGATGGTGGTCGCCGCTTTGTGGGTGGCAGGGTCCTGACTGAGCAGAAGCTGCTCCGCCACCAGCATGGCGGGTGAAATAATGCCGCGTATATCATGCCGCAATTTTGGGTCTTCATTCCCTACCGGGGGCGCAGGGGTTGGCGTGGTGGTGGGCTGGGGAGTGGCTGGCATGGGCCGGTATGTGGTTATCCAAGCCGCACAGGCCCCTGCAAGGCCGACCAGTGCCGTGGTGAGTAGGGGGGAGGCACCTACGCCCATGCCCAGCAGGCAGGCCAGAACAGGCAGGCCAATAACAGCCAGAATGGTCCAAAACCGGGTGGATGAGAGAGGCATGCGGCGTTCCATCATGCGGAGGATCGAGCGGGAATAGTCGTGCGACTCTGCACCGCACATTGACGTTCTTCTATCTGAACTTTATAAGCCGCGACTTCAAGAGAGAGTGGCTCGTACTGCGGCCACTGGCGAAGCATATTCAAACTGAAGGGAGTGCAGCCATGAAGCGCACTTATCAACCGTCCCGGCTGGTCCGCAAGCGTCGTCACGGGTTCCGCACCCGTTCGGCTACCGTTGGCGGCCGTCGTATTCTGGCAAACCGCCGTTCCAAGGGCCGCAAGCGTCTTTCCGCGTAAGCGTTGCCCGGCAGTCCGGTTTTGATGGACTGGTCTGAAGGTCAGGAGCAGCCAGCGGCAGGGGCGCAAGCGTCCTTGCGGCTTAAAAAGAGAAAAGAATTTCTCTTCATGGCAGCCAAGGGGCGTAAAGCCCCGGTGTCTGGTCTTGTCCTTCAGTTTTTCAGGCGGCCCGATTCGGACCCTGCTCGTGTTGGCTTCACGGTGACCAAAAAAGTCGGTAATGCCGTGGTGCGTAACCGGGTGCGCCGCAGGTTGCGTGAGGTTGTGCGCAGAGTGGAAGCCGATACACCGCTAAATGGGCTGGATCTGGTGCTGATAGGGCGCGGCGCAACACGCGACCGTCCTTTTGATGCGCTGGTGGCCGATTTTCGGAAAGCGTTGAAACTCTGTATGCGGGATTAGCGAATGTCCCGTCTTGCATTCCTGTCGATCCTGCGCTGGAACACGGTTGTGCCGTTCAAGACCACCGTTATGGCTGGTCGTTGAGTTTTCCATTTTTGTTATGTGCAGGGGGCCTGTAGGCCAGAGCTCATGGATTCAAAACGTCTCATACTGGCAACATTGTTGTCAGCTCTGGTTCTTATCGGGTTTGATTATTTCTTTCCCCAGGCTCCGGCTCATCAGCCCACACAGCAGGTCGCACAGACCGAGGCTGCCAAGACGGCTCCCGCAGCGCTTGCTACTGCGTCTGAGGGGCAGGCCGCTACGGCGCAGCCCGCAGTGGCGGATGGGCCAGATGCCCGTATTGCCATCAATGCTCCTTCGGTTCAGGGGAGTATTAACCTGCGCGGCGCACGGCTGGATGATCTGGTGCTCAAGCAGTACCGCGAGACCGTAAAGCCCAACAGCCCGGATGTGCGTGTTCTCAGCCCTGTGGACACCAAACGGGCGGATTATGTGGATTTTGGCTGGCGTGCGGCCACGTCCGATGTGCCGGTAGTCCTGCCCAACGCCCGCACATTGTGGAAAGCCTCCGGCACACAGCTGGACGGAGAACACCCGGTAACCCTGAGTTGGGATAACGGGCAGGGGCTGACGTTTGAAGTCGCTCTTGGGGTGGACAAGGATTATATGTTCACCGTAACCCAGCGCGTGCACAACGCAACGGGTCAGAGTATTGCTCTCTACCCCTACTACCGTGTGAACCGTGGTTACACCCCCGAAGAAACCGGTGGCATGCTGGTGCATGAAGGCCCGATTTCGGTCATTGATGGTCGCCTGAACGAAGGGTCTTACAAGTCTGTCCGTAATGACGGCGTACCGCCCGAAAACGTGGCATGGAGCCATCAGGGCACAGGTGGCTGGGCCGGGATTACGGATAAATACTGGCTCATGGCCATTGTGCCCGATCAGGCCTCCAGCGTGGTTGGCACGTATGCATGGCAGGCGGCGCAAACGCAGTATCAGGTCGGGTTTACCGCCACGGCTCCCATGCAGGTGGGCGCGGGGCAGACCGTTTCCACGCAGGCGCATGTGTTTGCTGGTGCAAAGGAAGTGCGGCTGCTTGAGCAGTACGAGCACGACCTGCACATTCCCATGTTCTGGAAAGCCGTGGACTTCGGGTGGCTGTCCTTCCTGACCCGCCCTGTGTTTTTTGTGCTGGACTGGCTGAACAGCCATTTGGGTAGCTTTGGTCTGGCCCTGCTCACCTTTACGGTTATTGTTAAGGTGGCCTTCCTGCCGCTGACCATCAAACAGATGCGTATGACGTGGAAGACCTCGCGCCTGAAGCCGCAGGTTGACCTGATCCGTGCACGCCACAAGGATGATCCGGTGGTGATGCAGCAGCAGATTATGATGCTGTACCGCAAAGAGAACGTCAGCCTGTTCGGCGGGTTCCTGCCCCTGTTCATTCAGGCTCCCGTGTTCTGGTGCCTGTACAAGGACCTGTACGTCACGATCGAAATGCGTCACGCGCCCTTTGTGGGCTGGGTGAAGGATCTTTCGGCGCAGGACCCGACCAATATTTTCAATCTGTTCGGTCTGATCCCGTTTGACCCCACGCAGATCCTGCCGTTGCTGACACTTGGCGCATGGCCGATCATTTATGGCGCCACCATGTTTGTCATGCAGAAGGTCAGCGCAAGCTCCACCAGCATGGATCCTGCACAGCAGAAGGTGATGATGTTCATTCCGCTGCTGTTCACGTTCTTCATGGCGCGCCAGCCTGTTGGTCTGGTTATCTACTACTGCTGGAGCAACGTGCTGACCGCCATCCAGCAGATTATCATCATGGGTCGCCTCAAAGCGGCGGACGCCAAGCCCCAACTGGTTGCTAAAAAATGATGCATCAAGAGCCTTCTTTCCGCGAACTGAAGGACGAAGCAGATATTGCCGCCGCTCTGGAAGAAGGGCGGCGGCTTTTTGCCGGTTCTTGTGATTTTGTTTTTGGCGCGCAAAAGCTGGGGCAACTGCCCCCAGAGACCCTGCCAGAGATCGCTTTTGCCGGGCGCTCCAACGTGGGCAAGTCCAGCCTGATCAATGCGCTGACGGGGCGTAAGACGCTTGCCCGGGCCTCATCCGAGCCGGGACGAACCAAGCAGCTGAACTTTTTTGACCTTGCCCAGCGCCTGATGCTGGTGGACATGCCCGGCTATGGCTTTGCCCGCGCGGCCAAGTCGGTCAAGGAAGACTGGCAGGAAATGATGTTCGACTACCTGCGTGGGCGGCCCAGCCTGCGCCGGGTTGTGCTGCTGCTGGACGCACGGGTGGAAATGAAAACGCATGATCAGGACGTTATGAAACTGCTTGATCGCGCGGCTGTCAGCTTTCAGGTTGTGCTGACCAAATGTGATGATGTTAAACCCGCGCAGCTTGCCCGCAAGCAGGCCGATGTGGAGGCCGAAATTGCACGCCATGCGGCGGCTTTTCCGCATCTTTCTCTTACCAGTAGCCAGACCGGGCAGGGCATTGAGGCATTGCGGGCGGAACTGGCAGAATTTGCCCTGACCTGATCAGGTAAAAACGGACAGACGACGGCAGGATTTTCAGAGCATGACTGAACCGAGACTCCCTTCTTCCGGCACCAAGCATGATGCAGTGCATGAGGCCGCCGTTCTGGCAAACGCCCTGCCATACCTGCGGCGCTACGCGGGGGACACCATTGTGGTCAAGTATGGTGGCCATGCCATGGGGGATATTGGTCTGGCCAAGACCTTCGGGCGCGATATTGCTCTGCTCAAACAGGTGGGTATTAACCCGGTTGTGGTGCATGGGGGTGGTCCGCAGATCAACCAGATGCTCAAACGGCTGGACATTCCCTCGCACTTCATTGACGGGCTGCGGGTTACAGACGCCAATGTGGTGGATGTGATCGAAATGGTGCTGGCCGGTTCGGTCAACAAGCAGGTGGCGGAGCTGATCTGCGAGGCCGGAGCGCTTGCCGTCGGGATTTCGGGCAAGGACGGCAAGATGATCACCGCGCGCAAGATGCGCCGTACCGTGCGGGATATGGATAGCCAGATCGAACGCGTTCTGGACCTGGGGTTTGTGGGCGAACCGGTCAAGGTTGACCCGCGTGTGATCTACGCCCTGTCCGGTTCGGGCCTTATTCCTGTGATAGCGCCCGTGGGCCTTGGTGAGGACGGCGAGACCTATAACATTAACGCCGATACCGCAGCCGGCGCCGTGGCTGGCGCCGTGCACGCCACACGCCTGCTGATGCTGACTGATGTCCCCGGCGTGCTGGACAAACAGGGCAACCTTATTCCCGAACTGACCGCAGCACAGGCCCGTCAGGCTATTGAGGAAGGGGTCATTACCGGCGGTATGATCCCCAAGGTGGAAACCTGCATTGAAGCGGTGCAGGGTGGCGCGCGTGGTGCGGTCATTATTGATGGCCGTATGCCCCATGCCTGCCTGCTGGAACTGTTTACGGCCTCTGGTTCGGGCACGCTCATCCGCGCGGAGTAAAAAGTCCACGCGGGGCAGGGGCCACAGAATAAGACCCACGTTGACAGGACAGGCCCCTGTCCGCATGGTCTTTATCCTCTTTTGTTGCCGGGCGGGCCTGTCGCCCGGGCTGAATTTTCCTTAGTTTCTGATTGGTGTGCCATGACAGACGAAACCCTCCGCGCTCATATTGAAACCCTGTGGGAAGGCCGCGACGGCATTTCTTCCGCAACGGTGGGCAAAGACCGTGACGCCATTGAAACAGCGCTTGAAGCACTGGATTCTGGCCGCCTGCGTGTGGCTGCCCCGCAGGAAGATGGATGGGTTGTGCATGAATGGCTGAAAAAAGCCGTGCTGCTCTCCTTCCGTCTGAATGACAGCGTTGTTCAGCCCGGTGGAGCCGCTGGCGCTCCTGCGTATGACAAAGTGCCTCTCAAATTTGCAGGCTGGGATCAGGCGCGGTTTGATAAGGCCGGGTTCCGCGTGGTGCCGGGCGCCGTTGTGCGCCGCTCCGCCTTTATTGCCCCCGGTGCTGTGCTGATGCCCAGCTTTGTTAACGTGGGTGCCCGCGTGGATAGCGGCACCATGGTGGACACATGGGCCACTGTTGGGAGCTGTGCGCAGATTGGCAAAAATTGCCATATCAGCGGTGGTGCGGGCATTGGTGGTGTGCTGGAGCCGTTGCAGGCCGCACCGGTTATTATTGAGGACAACTGCTTTATTGGCGCCCGCTCGGAAGTGGCCGAAGGGGTTATTGTGGAGCGGGGTTCGGTCCTGTCCATGGGTGTGTTCCTTGGCGCTTCCACCAAAATTGTGGACCGTGCAACGGGCGAAATCTACATGGGTCGCGTTCCGGCCTATTCCGTAGTGGTTCCGGGCACCATGCCCTCATCCAACCCGGTTGGCCCGGATGGTCGCCCCAACCCGGCACTGGCCTGCGCGGTTATTGTGAAGCGTGTTGATGAGCGGACCCGCTCCAAGACCTCTATCAACGAACTGCTGCGCGACTGAACCGCCACTGCGTTAAAGGACGAGACTGACGTATGACAAAAGGTACATCCGGTCCACTTCCCGCTGATCTGGCGCTGACAGACCCGGTGGCTGTGGCCCGGTTGCTCATCCGTCAGCCCTCGGTCTCGCCCGACCCCGGTGAGTCCCAGCTTTTACTGGGCGCCATGCTGGCCAGTCTGGGGTTTGCGGTTACGCACCTGCCATTTGGCGAGGGAGCAGAACGTACCCCCAACCTGTTTGCCCGACTGGGGACGGGTGCTCCGCATATCTGCTACGCCGGACACACCGATGTGGTGCCCGCGGGGAATGAGGCCGACTGGACGCATCCACCGTTTGCTGCCGATATTGTGGATGGCGTGCTCTATGGCCGGGGTGCGTGCGACATGAAAGGCGGCATTGCCGCCTGCATAGCCGCCATTGCCCGCTATGTGCAGGCTGGTAAAGGCCATGGGTCCATCAGCCTGCTGATTACGGGGGATGAGGAAGGCCCGGCCACCTATGGTACCCAAAAAGTGCTGGAATGGATGGCCGCACACGGCCACATTCCCGATTACTGCCTTGTAGGGGAACCAACCAACCCACAGACACTGGGGGAAATGGTCAAGGTTGGCCGCCGGGGCAGCCTGAATGCCCATATTACGGTCGAGGGTACGCAGGGGCATGTGGCGTATCCACACCGGGCGGATAATCCCGTGCATCGTCTGCTTGCAATTCTGGACGCGCTGCGGGCCACACCACTGGACCATGGTTCGGAGTATTTTGAACCATCCAGCCTTCAGGTGACCAGTCTGGACGTGGGCAACACCGCGACCAACCTTATTCCTGCGCGAGCACAGGCACGGCTGAACATCCGGTTCAATGACCTGCATACAGGTGCAGCCCTTGGCGGTTGGATTAAAACCGTGTGTGCCCAGCATGCCCCCCGGGCGCAGGTTGATATAAGTATTAGCGGTGAGTCCTTTTTTGCCCCACCGGGGGAGGAAATGGCGGTGCTGCAACAGGCCATCACGCGTGTTACGGGGCTTTCTCCCAAACTGGATACGGGGGGAGGCACGTCAGATGCGCGCTTTATTGCCCGCTATTGCCCGGTGGCGGAGTTTGGTCTGGTCGGGGCGAGTATTCATAAGGTGGATGAACATGCAGCCGTTGCTGACATGGAAAAGCTGACCCAGATTTATGAAGCCTTCTTGAAAGGGGTAGGGGCGTGATTCCAGAGACTGGCAAGCTAGGCGCGGTTCGTCGCATAGTGCAGGGTATGTTGCAGTTGGCCGCAGGCAAGCGGGAGGGGCTTGCCTGTTTTGAAGGGACGCCAGACGCATTTGGTGCAGCCCTTGCACCGCAGATGGCCTGCATACTGGTGGGGGGGATTCAGATTTTCCTGCTGCCAGATAAGGTTATGTCCGCCACCAAACTGCTTCTTTCTTTGTGCGTGCTGTTTCTGCCTGCGGTTATTTCTCATTTTTATGCCCAGCGCTGGGGGCGCGGCGCACTCTGGCTGCGTTATATTACAGCGGCAACCTGGTGTGGCTGGGTTGTGGTGCTGATTTCGCTCGCCTGTGCGCTTATTGCCGCCGTGATTACGCCTGATATTGCCCGCCAGCAGGGTTTTATTGGTGCTTTGGCATTGTGCGCGGCAGCGTATGAACTCTGGCTGCAATGGTTCGTGGCCAAGGTCGGCTTGGGTATTTCGGGTGGGCGCGCGGCACTGCTGTATGTGTCCATCCTGCTGGCATCGGTCACGCTGTATGCGCTGGCGGCACTGTTGCCCCCGCATTACATGGTTATCAATGACCTGCTGCAGCCTATGGTGAACATGAAAACAAGTTGAGGGCTACGCCTCTCAACTGTTCTGGTACGCAACGGCCTGCGGGCCGGTTTGCTGCCCGGTAGACGTATCCCTTTACGTGCGGGTCTGCTCCACCACATTGGCAAATGGGTCTGGCTCGTAGCCAACACCGTTTAAGTATAGCCCATCCGGTGGGGCTGTGGGGCCAGCAGCGCTGCGGTCGCGCGCGGCCAGAGCATGGGCAACCCGCTCTGGCTCCCATGCACCTGTTCCAACTTTTTTAAGCGTTCCGACCATATTGCGCACCTGATGGTGCAGAAACGAGCGGGCTTTGGCAAAAATGACCACTTCGTCCCCCTCCCGCGTAATGTCCAGTTGGTCCAGTGTGCGGATGGGACTGTTGGCCTGACAGGCCACAGCGCGGAAGGATGTAAAGTCATGCAGGCCCAGCAGCAGGTTGGCGCCGTCTTGCATGCGCTGCACATCCAGTGGGGACTTAACGTGCCACACATGGCCCTCTGCCAGTGCGGGGCGTGTACGGCGGTTAAGAATACGGTAGCGGTAAGACCGCCATGTGGCGGAAAACCGTGCGCTCCAGTCCAGACTGACGGGGGCCGCATTAAGCACAACCACGGCATGGGGTTTGAGGTGGTAGCTCAATCCTTCCCGCACGGAGTAGCTGGAAAAATGGGCATCTGCCGGGAAGTCCAGATGTGCGACCTGTGCCAGAGCATGCACGCCCGAATCCGTGCGTCCGGCTGTAATGCTGGGCACGGGCCTGCCCCCTGCAAGGCGAAAGGCGGCCTCTTCCAGCAAAGCCTGAACAGAAAGGCCGGACGCCTGCCGTTGCCAGCCCACAAGCCCGCGCCCATCATATTCCAGTTGAACAGCCCAGCGCTGGATGGCGGGGGTGGTCATGGCGTATTGTTGGGGGGGATGGCGCCAAGGTGTGTGCCCGCAGGCAGGGGTTGCCCGCGCAGGAATGCATCAGCCTCCATCATGCCGCGACCGGGCCGTTGCAGGCGGGTCAGGCGGATGAACCCGGTGCCACATGCTACGCTCAACTGGTCATCCACGATTGTGCCGGGAACTGTGGCGTGCGTGGCGGAGGGTTCAGGCCCGCCGGATGGTTCTGCTGGCTGGGGGATTGGTTGCCCCCCGCCAATTTTGATTACGGTGCCATCTGCGAGGGTAGTAAACGTGCCCGGCCATGGGGTCAGGGCACGAATCTGGCGGTCAATGGCGGTTGCGTCCTGTGTCCAGTCAATGCGTCCATCTTCACGCGTCAGGCGGGCGGCGTAAGTTACGCCTGCATCTGGCTGTATCTGGCGTGCCGGGCGGTTTGCGCCAAGGCGTGCCTGTGTGTCTGCCGCAGACTGCGTTGGTGATGGAAAATCCTGCAACACACGGAGCACCATGTTCCCCCCCAGTGCGCTCAGGGCATCATGCAGGGTGGTGGCGGTTGTGTGGGCTGTAATGGGCACGGCCTCCCGCAGGAGCATGGGGCCTGTGTCCAGCCCTGCTTCCATCTGCATGATGGTAACACCACTTTGCGTATCTCCCGCCCAGATCGCACTTTGGATGGGGGATGCGCCCCGCCAGCGGGGCAGCAGGCTTGCGTGAATGTTCAGGCAGCCCATTGCGGGGGCGTCCAGCATGGTCTGGGGCAGAATCAGCCCGTAAGCGGCCACAATGGCGGCATCGGCGCGCAGGGCGGCAAATGCCTCCCATTCCTCCGTATTGTTACGCAGAGAAAGAGGGTGGCGCACAGGCAGGCCAAGGTCCTGTGCGGCCTGCTGCACGGGCGATGCGCGCAGGGCCTTGCCCCGGCCAGCGGGGCGTGGGGGCTGGGAGTACACAGCAGCAATATCGTGCCCGACGGCATGGAGGGCCTTTAGGGCGGGTACGGCAAAGTCTGGCGTACCCATAAAAACAAGACGCATCGGGCGGGGGTTTTCCACTTAGTTGCGCTTCAGGTCCTTGGCCAGACGGCGCAGGATCATGTTACGGCGCAGGGCGGAAAGGTGGTCCACGAACAGAACACCATCCAAATGGTCCAGTTCGTGCTGTATGCAGGTCGCCAGCAGGCCGTCCACATCACGCTCCTGCCTGTCACCAGTTATGGTGTGCCAGCGCACACGCACTTTTTCGGGGCGGACCACTTCAGCATACTGGCTGGGCAGGGAAAGGCAGCCTTCCTCCCGCGTGGACATTTCTTCCGTTTCGGCCACAATTTCGGGGTTGATCAGGATCATAGGCTCGCGATTTTCTTTTTCGCCCAGATCGATCAGAACAAAGCGTTGGCTCAGGCCAACCTGCGGGGCAGCCAGCCCAATGCCGGGGGCCTGATACATGGCGGCGAACATGCCGGGCAGAATCTTTTGGATTTCCGCCATATCTTCCGGTTTGACCAGTCTTGCTTTCTGGCGCAGCACGGGGTGGGGTGGCGTCAGGATGGTAAGAGGGGCCGCTTTATCCGAGGCAGCGGAAAATGCGGCGTCTGTCAGGGCTGCGTTTGTCATACAGCCCGATTTAGCGTTGTGTTGTGGCGGATGCCAGCACAAAACGGCAATAAAAGCTGTTCTGGCGCAAAAAATCTGTCGCTTTGCCGCCACAATATGGCGTGCAAACCACAGTCTTGGCCCATCAGACCATAATGACGCGGGACACAGGGTTGCGTGTGTCCGCCTCTATCCCATATCGTGAAGAGACCGGATGCCAAGACGGGTCCGGTTTTATACGTCTCGCTCAGAAAGGAGGAGGCTTGTACAATGTCAGGCAGGCTTTTTGGCTCGCCCATGTTTTTGGGTTTTGATCATCTGGAACAGATGTTGGAACGTGCCAGCAAGGGTTCGGGTGATGGTTACCCCCCTTACAACATAGAGCAGATAGCCCCCAACGGCCTGCGTATTACCCTTGCGGTTGCCGGTTTTCGGATGGAAGATCTCCAGATCACGCAGGAGGACAACCAGTTGGTCATCCGTGGCCGGCAGGTGGAAGAGGGAGAAGAGCGCGTTTATCTGCATCGCGGTATTGCCTCCCGCCAGTTCCAGAAGGCCTTTGTGTTGGCCGAAGGAATAGAAATTGGTGGTGCATGGCTGGATAACGGCCTGTTGCATATTGATCTTTTCCGCCCGCAGCCGGAGGTAAGGGTCAAGCAGATCGAGATCATGCAGGGTGGGCAAAAAGGGCAGGTCGCCGCTGGATCAGGCGTTAAACCCCGGCCCACGCCACGTATGCTGCATCCGGTTATGGATGTGGACGGTAGTTAAAACCCGGAAGGAGGACGCAATGAAAAGCAGCATGCAGGGTGGTTACATGCCAGCTGGTCTGCCACAGGCCGAACGTGTGGCGGATGTGCGGCAACTTTCCGATATGCAGTTCCGTTCCCTTGGGCTGAGCAAGGTTGCCTATACGCGCCCGGCCACCTTGGAGGATGGAGAGGAAGGCTGCGCCATTTACGCAGCAGACGGCTCACTACTGGCTGTGGTGGATGACATGGAAACCGCATGGGGCGCCATTGTGCAGAACGACATGGTTCCGGCCTCTCTCCAGTAATCAGTTATTTTTGCAGCGCATGAAAAAAGGACCGGTTTGCGCCGGTCCTTTTTGTTTGGGGTGGAGGAAAGGTCCGCTGCGGTGTGCTCAGGCAGCGGCGGCTTCGAGCGGTGCTGTGTCCAGCCAGCCAATGTTGCCATCATCGCGCCTGTAAACCAGACTGATATGGCGGCTGGCCGTATTGCGGAAAAGCAGAAAATTCTGCCCCGCAAGGTCCAGCCGCATAACGGCTTCCCCTACGGACAGAACCGGAATATCCGCAGGCTGTTCGGCAATAATGGTGGCAAAGGTTTCCTCCTCCGTGGTGGAGGTGGGGTCACTCTGTTCGTGTTCTTCCACTGGCTGCAACACATAGGACCGCGCGCGTTCGGGCAGTTCTTGGCGTGTGGTGGAGCGGGCGTGGGAGGTTACACGTTTGTGGTAACGGCGCAGGCGTTTGGCAATATGTTCGGCTGCGTCATCAAAGGCGGCATTGGCGTCTGCGGCCTCGCCTTCTCCGCGCAGGATCAGGCCGCGACCGGCCTTGACGTTGATGTCACACGTAAAAAAGGAGCGGGCTTTGCCAAAGGTTACCTGTGCTTGTAGCCCTGTATCAAAGTATCGTTCCGCAAGATTGCCCAGATGGGTGTTGACCCGATGTTTCAAGGCGTCGGAAAGATCAATCTGTTTACCGGAAACCTGAATATGCATAGGACATCGTTCCTTGCGACTGGCAGGCAGGCCCACTAACCCCAAAGGCGCAGTGTTTGCCGGAGCGGCACTGCGGGGCAATGGACTTGCCAGTGTTACAATGCAGGCAGGGTCTGCAATGCTTCATCCTGCATTTGGGCATGGGCGGGGTGTGTATGTCCATGCCTTTGTTACAGATATAATGCAGAGCTTTGTCCGGTGGTTGCATGGTTGGCGGGGTGGGGAGAAATATAAAGGCGCATGGCAGGCTTGTCGCCAGCCCCACCCTATGCCTACACAGGGAGGGAACAGGTCTTACACGTTATAATCCGGATACTTGCCCGCCATGCTTTTACGTTCCGCCCCGCCTGAGCATATGCCCAAAATGCCGCGTGGCTGGGGCTGGCAGATCAAACTGGGGTGCCTTGCTGCTCTTGTGGCGCTGTATGGCGGCTTTATGTGGCACGTAACACACCAGAAAATACGCCCGATTATGGAACGGGTGGATATTCCCGTAGCTGTTGTGGCCGCCCCCATACCGCCAGCCCCTCCCGCACCCCCCATAGCTATGCAGCCAGCCCCTCCGCTGGCCGTAACCGCGCCGCCAGTTCTGCCCGGCTCCGTGGAGCACCACCCCTGAACTGGTAAGCGGAGGTAAGGTATGAGCGAGTTGTGTGTTGCCAGCCTGCATGTATATCCGGTCAAAGGGTTGCACGGGCTTTCTCCCCCCACAGCCATGGTCAGCCCGTGGGGGCTGGAGGGAGACCGGCGGTGGATGGTGGTGGACCCCGAGGGCCGGTTTATAACCCAGCGCACCTGCCGCGCCATGGCGCTGGTTACCCCTATTCCCACAGCGGAGGGGCTTACACTCACCCGTGCGCGCATGCGCCCCTGCCCGGTGCGTTTTCCCGATCAGGAAAGCCCCACGGCTTTGGTGACGGTCTGGAAAGATCAGGTTCAGGCGCGGGATGCAGGGGATATGGCCGCCGCGTGGCTGGAGCAGGCCTTGGAGCGGCCTTGCCGTCTGGTATGGATGCATAGGCCGGAGCTTGCGCGCATCCGCCAGTTGGGGGCGGAGCAACGTCCTGTCTCGTTTGCGGATGGGTATCCGCTCTTGCTGGCCAATACGGCATCTTTGGAAGACCTGAATGCCCGCCTGCCTGTGGGGCAGGGTGTGCCCATGACCCGCTTTAGGGCCAATATTGTGCTGGCAGGCCAACAGCCATGGGCTGAGGACGGGTGGCGGCGTCTGTCTATTGGCGGTGGGGTTATTGTGCGGGTGCTTGCCCCGTGCTCGCGCTGTGTGGTCACATCCATTGACCAGAATACGGCGCAGGTTCCAACGCCGGGGGAGCCGCTGGCCACGCTGGCCGGTTTCAGGCGAACCCAAGGCGGGGTTATGTTCGCGCAGAACGCAGTGGTGGAAAAAGGCGGGCTGATCAGTGTGGGAGATGCAGCCTGTGTGCTGGAGGAAGGCCCTTCCAACCTGTTGGACACACGCAGCAAACAGGCCTGAAAAACCGGTCTTGGCCACCACGGCATCGGCCTGACCCACAGGGGGCAGGCACGCGGATGCTGGTTATGCGCATAAGGCCCATGCCAATAGGGGCGTGGGCTAGAGCGAAAAACTATCGCCCAGATAAACGCGCCTTACGTCTTCATGCGCAACAATTTCTTCTGGCACGCCCTGCATCAGCACCTGCCCGCTATGCATGATGTAAGCGCGGTCGATCACTTCTAGTGTTTCCCGCACATTATGGTCGGTAATCAGTACCCCGATCCCCCGGTCCTTGAGGTGGGAGACCAGATCGCGGATTTCCCCCACGGCAATGGGGTCAATCCCGGCCAAGGGTTCATCTAGCAGAATGTAGTGCGGCTGGCTGGCCAGTGCGCGGGCAATTTCCAGCCGCCTGCGCTCCCCGCCCGAAAGAGCGAGGGAAGGGGAATGGCGCAGGCGGGTAATGCCAAATTCGTTCAGCAGCCCATCCAGCATGACCTGCCGCTGGTCGGGGTCGGGTTCGACCACCTCCAGTGCCGCCATAATGTTCTGCTCTACATTCAGGCCCCGAAAAATGCTGGCTTCTTGCGGCAGGTAGCCAATACCCAGCCGCGCACGGCGGTACATGGGCAGTTGGGTAATGTTGGCCCCATCCAGCGTGATTGTGCCGGTGTCGGGCTGGACCAGCCCCACAATCATGTAAAAACTGGTGGTTTTGCCAGCACCATTTGGCCCCAGAAGGCCAACGGCCTCGCCCCGATGCACTTCAATCGAGACATCCTTGACCACCTGGCGCTTTTTATAGCTTTTGCCAATATTATGGGCGATCAGACCGTGCCCCGGCATGTGGGGGGCGTTCAGGTCAATGGGTTCTGGGCCAATAACTTCTTCGCGCACAGTTTCCTCGGACGTCCAGCTTACTTCCCGGTTCATTGTTACTTCCTGTCCGATGTATCGCCATTATTGGGAACAACCAGCCCGCTTACCCGGTTGCCCGGACGTTCTGTCATGGTGGCAATACCCGTGTGCATGTTAATAATGGCCGCAGCCCCCTGAATCTGGTTTGGTCCACGTGTAATGTGAACATTGCCAACAATGCGGGCAATACCCGTATCAGGCACATACACGCCGCGCTCGCCCGTTACAATTTCGGTCTGGGTGCGGACCCAGACGTGACCGAACGCATTGACCTTTTCCAGCTTGTTCGAGCGCGAGGCAAGGGGCGTGTCCGAGTTATCGGTTTTGTTGCCATCGGTTCTGGTCTGGCTGGTTGCACCCGGTTTTGCGGGCGCATCGGGGGTGCTGTAGCCCACCAGCACATCGGCCCGGATCTGGCGGTGGTCATCGGTTGTGACGGTCGCATCTCCCCGCCCGATGGAAATATGCTGCTGCGAGTAATATTCCATGGAATCGCGCGCGGTCAGCACATCCTGCGGTGTTGTCAGCCGGAGGTTTTTACCGGTCATGACCAGCACGGCCTTGTCCATGTCATAAACCGCCTTGTCCCCCCACGCCTGATCGGTATCGGTAAAAATGTGGACGTGGCCTATGGCTTCAAGCCGGTATATCTCGTTCGAACCGGAATCCTGATCATCCGCGCTTTTGGTCTCAGCGGTCGTGGAGGCGCTGGTTTTTGCGTCCGGTGCGGTTGCCGTGGCGGCGGGTGCAGGGTCGGGTGTGGGGTGGTCGGGCTGGACGGCGGGGGCGGGGTTTGCCTGTTCGGGCTGTGGGGTGCCCGTGGCGCCTACGGGCAGTTTTTTACGGTAATAGGCAATCAGTTTGTCTGCGGTGACCGTGGCATTGTTCCGTACGGCCTTGGCCTGATCGTAGGCGACCACTTTTTTCAGGTTCTGGTCCCAGTCAAACCCGCCCAGAGCGGTGACCGCGATCTGCCCGCCATGGGACAGGTCAATGGCCTGCGCGTGTGCGCTCCCGTGGCAGAGCAGGCTGGCAACAGGCAGGCAGGCCAGTACGGTGCTGCGGCGGGCAAAAGAGCGCAGGGTGGCGTATGCGGAGGGCGGTGTGCGTGTGCTCATGCTTCAGGATGCCTTTTTGCCAGTGGTGGCATCATTCTGGATGTCGTCATTAAGGATCAGGCGGCCGGGGCCGCGGAACTGGGCAAGGCCGTCATGCTGGCTCAGCAGGAAGCCCTGTGCGTCCAGTGTGCCAAATGGTCCTTCCACACGCACCCATGAATCGGAAGTTACAATACCGCCTTTAATATCCACATCGGCTACGGGGGTATGCATCATCAGGCCATCATCGCGGTACAGGGTGACTTCTCCGGTCAGGTCAAGAATCTGTGCGTGTTGCATGTAAACGCCTTTTTCCGATCGGACCATAAGCCAGTCCCCGGCCTGTGTGAGAATATCGGCCACGGGGTCTGTCAGGTCCAGCCTGTTGCCTGTGGCCTGATGCACCGTATCCGCCGTAATTGTGAACGGACGGTTATGTTCATCTACCCCACGGTAGGTGGCCCCGACCAGATTGCCACTTTCTATTTTAACCTTGCTCAACTCGCGCATGGTGGTCTGGTTGGCACTTATCAGATGTTCCACTTCCGGCCAGACGGCAATGGCGGCCAAGAGCAGCAGGGCCGTTGCGGGCAGCAGCCATTTAGCCCAGCGCAGCATGGTGCGCCTGCGCGCCAGATTGGCGGCATCAGGCACTTTGCGCCGGACGGAGGACGCCGCAAGGCGTTCGCGCTGTTGTTTGATGTCCGCCCCGGAGCGGGCATAGTCCTCGCGCTGGGGGCGTTTATCGGGGGTGTCTGTCATCCAACGCCTGCTCGGACCAGATCATGCAGGTGCACAACGCCCACGGGCAGACCTGCGCGATCAAGGACAAAAAGAGCTGTAACGGGCCGCTTGCGCGCGTTCATGACCTGCAATGCCTCGGAGGCAAGAACATCCGCGTTTATGGTCAGCGGCTTTGGGTTCATAACATTTTTTGCCAGTGTGGTTGTTAGGTCTTGGTCCAGCGCGCGGCGCAGGTCACCATCGGTGATCAGCCCCGCCAGTTCCCCATTCTGCCCCACAATGCCAACGCAGCCTAGCGCCTTGTGCGTCATTTCCATAATGACATCACGCATGGGCGTGTCGGGCGTGGTCAGGGGCATGGCGCTGCCCGTGTGCATGACCTCGCGCACCGTGCGCAGGCGCGCGCCCAGCCTGCCCCCGGGATGAAACGTGCTAAAGTCGAATGCGGTAAAGCCTCTCTGGCGCAGCAGGGCCACGGCCAGCGCATCGCCAAAAGCAAGTTGCATGAGTGTGCTGGTGGTTGGGGCCAGCCCCATGGGGCAGGCTTCTGGCATGGCAGGCAGGGTCAGGGCCAGTGTTGCCGTGGTGGCCAGGGTCGATGTGGCCTTGCTGGTTACGGCAAGCAGGGGCTGGCCGGTGCGCAGGGCATGGGCTGCAATATCGGCCAGTTCCGTGGTCTCGCCCGAGTTGGAAAACGCCAGAATGGCATCTCCGGGCTGGACCATGCCCAGATCTCCGTGTGAGGCCTCGGCTGGATGCACGTAGAGCGAGGGTGTGCCGGTGGATGCCAGCGTAGCCTGTATTTTGCGCGCAACATGGCCGGATTTGCCAATGCCCGTGACCACAACCCGGCCAGAAATGGCCAGCAGAATAGCCACGGCCTGCGCAAACGCTCCCCCCAGCCCGCTCTGGTCCTCAAACGCGCGGGCCAGAGCCTCCAGCCCGGTCTGTTCAACACGCACTGTGGCGGCTGCATCCATACCGGGGTTGGTCAGGGCGGGGTGAGCGGTGGTGGTCATGCGTGGAGTGGGTCCGATGGTCAGAGAGTGCCAGATGCGCCCTGTTCAGGAACGATGGGAGAAAATGTCCGGGTCTTCGTAGCCCATCATGTCCAGCCGTGCGCGTGTGGGCAGAAAATCATAGCATGCCTGTGCCAGATCGCGCCTGTTTTCGCGCTCCAGCAGGGCGGATAGCTTTTGCCACAGCGCATGCAGGTAAAGCACGTCCGATGCGGCATAGGCTAGTTGTTCGGGTTTGAGATCTGGCGCACCCCAGTCCGAACTTTGTTGCTGCTTGCTCAGGTCCACGCCCAGCAGGTCACGGCACAGTGCGGCCAGTCCGTGCCGGTCGGTAAAGGTGCGCACCAGTCTGGCCGCTATTTTGGTGCAGACAACAGGGCTGACCGTAAGACCCAGCGTATGTTGCAAAATGCGGACATCAAAGCGGGCGTAATGCATGATTTTGGTCAGCGTCGGGTCTGCCAGTACGCGTTTGAGATTGGGGCAGTCATACCCCGTGCCACCAAGGGAGGGCGGCACAAGCTGGACCAGATGGGCCGTGCCATCCCCACCAGAAAGCTGGACAAGGCACAGCCGGTCCCTATGGGGGTTCAGGCCCATTGTCTCCGTGTCCACGGCAACAGAACCAGTAAAGCGCAGGGTATCGGGCAGGTCGTTTTTGTGCAGGGTAATGGCGCCAGCACATGGGCCTTGAGCTGCGGACATAAGGCGCTCCTGTTCTGCTGTTGCGTCTGGGCTGCTTTGCATCAGACGGATTACCGCCGCATGGGGGGAATGTCCATTCCCCGGCACGGGCCAGCCCCCCGGATGTGGATAAAGATAAGGTCATGCGCCATCGCAGGGATAGGCGGATACCCCGCTCATGCGCTAGGGGAGAGGCAGACTGACTCCAACTTGGAACCATATTGTCCATGCAGAACCCCCGCAAAGCCGCACGTCCCGCACGCCGCTCCCGTTCATCTGGCCATGGTGGCGGTGGGCGCGAGGGCATGTCCACGGCCCCGGCGGGCAAATGCTGGCTGTTTGGCACGCATGCCGTGGCGGCGGCTCTGGCCAACCCACGGAGGGAATACGAACGCCTGCTGGTAACAGAGGCTGAACACCCGGCACTGGAAGAAGCCGCCCGTTCAGGTGGGCGCAACCTGCAAGTGGCCCCAGAACTTGTGCAACGGGCGCGGCTGGATGACCTGCTGGGGCCGGATGCGGTGCATCAGGGTGTAGCCATGCTGGCGCATAGTCTGCCCTCTCTCATGCTGGAGGAGGCGCTGGAGCGCCCCGGCCCCGTGCTGGTGCTGGATCAGGTGACCGACCCGCGCAACGTGGGGGCCATTTTGCGCTCGGCAGCGGCTTTTGGCGCGGCCTGCATTGTGGTGCAGGACCGTAATGCCCCGGAGGAAACCGGCGTGCTGGCCAAGGCGGCCTCCGGCGCGCTGGAAACGGTGCCTTTTGTGCGCGAGGTCAATTTGTCCCGCGCTATAGAAATGCTTCAAAAAGCTGGGTGCTGGACTGTAGGGCTGGATGCGGGTGGCACAATCCTGAACGGCGCCGGGTTTGACGGGCGGCGCGTAGCCCTTGTGCTGGGTGCGGAGGGGCGCGGTCTGCGCCGCCTGACGCGTGAAAGCTGTGATGAAATTGCGGGCCTGTACATGCCGGGCGAGATGGAAAGCCTGAATGTGTCCGTAGCAGCAGCCCTTGGGCTTTACGAACTGGTGCGGCGCGGCATGCCCGCAGCATAGCAGGCAGCGGCAACAAAAAAGCCGACATAATACCCAATATCTGCCCCACCCAGCCAGCGGGCAATGGGGCCGGTATAAAGGCTGCTGGTGGAAAACAGGCCAATGGTCAGGGCTGCGGTTATGGCAAATATGCTTGCGCCGCGTGTCCACCCCTTGGGCGCTGGGCGGGCCGTGTGGTCCTTTGTGCAATACCAGTCCGCCAGCACAATGCCTGTCCACGGGGCAATCCAGTACATGGTGACCATAAGGTAGTCCGTATAAAATGTTGCGTACTGCCCCGCCCCGGCTACTGCCAGCGCGTAGCCCAATGCTGCGGTCAGCACGGCGGCGGCCACGCGGGGCACATGCAGCCCGGCGGAAATAAGGCTGTAACTTGCCGTGTTATCGTTGAACGAGTTCCCGGTAATGGAGGACAGGGCAATGGCGGCCAGTGCAAAGGTGCCCAGCGGCCCCAATGTGTGCTGGAGCGATGCAATAACCGCCGTGGGGGATGCATCCACCACACTCCCTGCCGAGATAAGACCCAGAATCTGGAACGGAATGGCCGATGCCAATAGCCCGGCGAGTGCAAGCAGCACCACTTTTGTGGGGCTGGAACTGGCAGGCAGGTACCGCGTGTAGTCCGAGGAATAGGACGCCCATGACAGGTTGAAGCTGACCAGCACCCCCACAGCCAGCAAAAATGTTGTCACGCTGACGGGGTGATGGCTGGCAAGTGGCGCCTGCCCCCGAATGGCAAACACAATGCCAATAAGGGCAAAGGCCAGCAGCAAGAACGCGCCAAGGTATTTTTGCAACGCCTGCACAACATGGTGGCCATAGATTGAGGCCACCATCTGCACCCCCGCCAGTACGCCAAGGGCGGCCCAGAAGGGGGTATGCATGCCCCCTGCAAGCAGCAGTGCGATCAGGGCTGTGGCAGCGGGCACGTTGTTCACCGCATCCCACCCCACGCAGTAAATCCAGTTCAGGAACGCAGGCAGGCGCAGGCCCATCTGCCCCAGTGCCCGGCGGGAGGCCTCCATTTGTGTCAGCCCGGTGGAAGGGCCAATGGCTGCTGCCAGAGCTACAGGCAAAGCGCCAATCAGGTTGCCCAGCACAACGGCGGCAATGCCTGTTTTGAAGTCCAGCCCCATGCTGATCAGCAGCGCACCCGTTACCCAGCCCCCCGGCCCCAGATTGGGGGCAAAGTGG
Organism: Acetobacter zythi; assembly: GCF_963921165.1. NCBI lineage: Bacteria > Pseudomonadati > Pseudomonadota > Alphaproteobacteria > Acetobacterales > Acetobacteraceae > Acetobacter > Acetobacter zythi. The sequence continues at coordinate 648,782 of NZ_CAWUEO010000001.1, read as the reverse complement.
CTCCAGAACACACGGTCCATCTTCATGGTTTTCAGGTGTTCTGGCACGGGTTCGCGCACGGCGGCGGCCGATATGTCTTCCATTATGGCATGCGCGCGCGGGCGTGTGTCCTGCGTCATGTCGTTAGGGGCTTTCTGTAAGTGTAAGGGCGGTGGATGGCGGGTTAGCTCAGGTCGGGCGCAGGCATGCTGCCAGCAGCCCCGGCGGGCTGGTTGTTATAGTAGGCTTCGGCCAGTGCTATGGGCAACAGGTCCATCAACCGCGAACCAGCGGCCAGCCAGAGCGGGAAGGTAATGCGCCGTTCATTACGGGCAAGCCCGCGCAAAATGCGGCGGCAGGCACTATTAACATCCGTAAGCCCGGGCATGGGGAAGGTATTGCGCGCGACCATGGGTGTGTCCAAAAAACCGCAAACCACCGAACTGAGCAGAATACCCGCTTTTTTGGCATTGCCGCCGGTGGCGACCATAAACCGGTCCACCGCCGCCTTGGCAGCGCTATAGGCCGGAGTGCCGGGAAAAGAGACCAGCCCCGCCACGGAGGAAATGGCACAAATACGCCCGCGCATGCCATCTGCCGCGCGGGGCTGGCTCTGCATCATCTCCAATGCCGGGAGCACGGTGTTGAGCACACCGGTCAGGTCGGTTTCAAAAATCCGGCGGATCTGGGCTTCTGGCTCTGTTGCGGGGGTATCGGGGGTCAGGGGTTTGCGCGTGCCCCCCGTAATGCCCGCACAGGCCAGAACCATATCCAGCCCACCCGTGCCCTGCACCCACTGCGCCATGGCTGCGCGGTCTGCTACGTCGCAGGTGTTCAGGCGTACGGCGGCCCCTCGGCTAATGCAGCAACGTGCCGTGTCCTCCAGCCGTGCTGTGTTGCGCCCCCCAAGCCATAACTTGCGGCCGGGGCGTGCAAGGGTCTGGGCCAGTGCGCGCCCCAGACCAGAGGAGGCGCCTGTGATAAGAATAGTGTTGTGCATCATGGTGGGGTCCGCCTTCCTTGTGGCATAGAGCGCGGTGGCGCCGCAGGGCCGCTTCTGGCATGAAGGGGCAAGAGCGTAAGTTTGAACAGACAGGGTGTGAAAGAGCAGTATGGCACACAATGGAACGGCTCATCCGGGTCATGCAACGCGGCGGGGTGTATGCCTTGTTATTTCCGCCCCTTCGGGTGCAGGCAAATCAACTATTGCCAATGCGCTGCGTGCATCGGACACAAAACTGAAACATTCTGTTTCCGTGACCACACGCCAGCCCCGGCCGGGGGAAAAAGAGGGTGTGCATTACTACTTTCGTACTATGGAGCAGTTTGAGGCCATGGCCCAGGCGGGGGAACTGCTGGAATGGGCTATTGTGTTCGGCCGTGGCTACGGCACACCCCGCGCACCAGTGGAGCAGGCCCTTGCCGCCGGGCATGACATGGTGTTCGATATAGACTGGCAGGGACACAGGCAGATACGCGAGGCCCTGCCGGGCGATGTGGTTGGCCTGTTTGTGCTCCCCCCCTCCCTGGAGGAACTCGAACGCCGCCTGACCGGCCGAGGGTCTGACCACCCGGACGAAATTGCCCGCCGTATGGCCGCGGCAAGGGACGAAATTTCGCACTGGCAGGAGTTTGACTCCGTTATTGTCAACACCGAGCTGGACCGGGCCGTGACCGAGGCCCGCGCCGTGCTGGTGGCAGGCCGCCTGCTCACCCGCCGGCAGACCGGCCTTGCCGATTTTGTTGCAACATTTGATGCCTGACAAACAGGTTTTTCCCGCACACAACACTCCCCCGCACCCGTAACAGGCCGTTAATGTGAGCATGACAACACAGACCGATAAACCAAAGGACGATGGCCTGCTGGGGCTGACCCTGCGCCAGCCCCCGGCCAATATTGAGGCCGAGCAGGCGTTGCTGGGCGCATTGCTGACCAATAACCGGGCGTATGACCGGGTGTCTGACTTTTTGGCGGGCGAGCATTTTGCCAACCGTGTTAACGGGCAGTTATACGCAGCCATTGCCCGCAGAATAGAAAACGGCCAGTTGGCCGACCCGGTTACCATGCGCGCGGAGCTGGAAAACTCCGGTATGCTCGATAGCGTTGGCGGCATGGCCTATCTGGCCAAACTGCTGACCTCCATGGTTGGGATTATTAACGCCGGGGATTACGGGCGCGCCATCCATGATGCATGGATCCGCCGCCAGTTGATCGATATTGGCGAAAATGTTGTCAACAATGCCTTTGGCGCCACAGGGGACCTGTCTGGTCCGGACCAGATTGAGGCGGGGGAAGAAGCCCTGTTCAAACTGGCTACCGAAAAAGGCAAGGAAGGCGATTTTGTCGCCTTTAACAAAGCCCTTACGGGGGCGATCAATGTTGCAGCTCTTGCCTTCCAGAGCGAAGGCCATGTTACGGGCCTGACATCGGGCCTGCGTGATCTGGATAAAAAAACCGGCGGGCTGCATCCATCCGATCTGCTTATTCTGGCAGGGCGTCCGGCTATGGGCAAAACGGCGCTGGCGACCAAAGTTGCTTTTTCCGCCGCACGGTCACTCATGGACGAGGCAGAGGAAAAAGGCGGCAAACCCAAAGGGTCTGTTGCCATTTTCTCGCTCGAAATGTCGGCCGAGCAGTTGGCGACCCGTATTTTGTCCGAGCAGGCGGAGGTCTCTGGCGAGCGTATTCGTCGGGGGGATATTGGGCAAAAGGAGTTTGATCGGTTTGTGCGGGTCAGCCACGAACTGGCCCGCCTGCCACTGCTGATTGATGATACGCCCGCAATCTCGCTCTCGGCCATGCGCACACGCTGCCGCCGCCTCAAGCGCACACAGGGGCTGAGTCTGATTGTGGTGGATTACCTTCAGCTTATGCGTCCTTCCGTTGGCACCCGGCCAGAAAGCCGCGTGCTCGAAATTTCCATGATCACGCAGGGCCTCAAGGCCATTGCCAAGGAACTGGAAGTGCCGGTTATTGCCCTTTCCCAGCTTTCCCGTCAGGTGGAAAGCCGCGAGGACAAGCGCCCGATGCTGTCGGACTTGCGTGAATCCGGTTCCATTGAGCAGGACGCGGATGCGGTGATGTTTGTCTACCGTGACGAATATTACCTGCAACAGCGCATGCCCAAGGAAACAGCCTACGATTCCATGGACAAATACTCCGTTGCCATGGACGAATGGCAGCGCAAAATGGGGCTGGTCCACAACAAGGCCGAGCTTATTCTGGAAAAGCAGAGGCATGGGCCTACAGGCACCATCAATCTGTTTTTTGAAGGCGAATACACCCGTTTTGCCGATCTGGACAATATTCACGAACACTAATGCAGGCCACTGCTGGTAGGCATGACCCGCCCGTAAAAAAGCCCGGCTTCCCACATTGGGGGGCCGGGCTTTTTGCTGCCTGTGTGTGGCAGGGGGCAGGTTGTGCTGAGGTCCGCCCAGCCTCTGCCGTTCTGGCCGTGCGCTTATGGCGCGCGCACGCTCTGGCGGAATGTGACGGGAATTTCGTTTTCCTGAAAAGCCTGCCAGATTGCAAACAATGCGCTGCTACGCGCGGTTTTTATTTCCACCCCATCGCGCGCCTTGGCAGAGCCGGTCAGCACGGCCGAGCCATCGGCAACGGATGTCATGCTGACTGTGGGGGCGCTGTCGGGGTCTGTGTCGGCACAGGCGCTGAGTGTGGCAATGACCACCGCACTGGCCTTGTTGAGGTCCGAGGCAAAGGGCAGGTCCAGCTCTACCGTAAATACACCGGGTTTTTGCGCCCGTGTGGCGTTTTTGACCGCCGAGGTAATGAACTGCGAGTTCGGGACAATCATGGTGGATTTATCATCGAGCCGGATGTCGGTTGAACGCACACTAATGCGCTCCACCTTGCCGGTAACACCCGCAATGGTCACCACATCCCCGACCGATACAGGGCGTTCGGCCATAAGGATAATGCCCGATACAAAGTTCTGCACAATGGATTGCAGGCCAAAACCGATCCCCACAGACAGGGCGCTGACAACCCATGTCATGCTTTTGACCGTAACCCCAAGGGCTGCAAACATGGCCAGCCCGATCAGAATCCACGCGGCATAGCCCAGTATGCTCAGGATGGATGCCTGCGCGCCGATATCCAGATTGGTGGCGGGAAAAAACCTTTGCTGGAACCATGATTTAACAATTTTAATGGCCTGATACCCCACCAGCGGCAAGGCGATGCACAGCAAAATGGCATCCAGCGAGACAGAGGACGTATTGCTGTCTTCCGTGCCGTGGAACAGGGAGTAAAGTTGCTGCCATATCTGGGGTGGGTCAAAATTGGCGCCAGAACTGGCCACAGCGTAAGCCACGGCCAGCAGCAGCACATTGATCAGGCCGGGAATAAGAATACTGGCCTGATTAATCAGCCGGGGCGGCAGCCCCAGCTCCACCAGATGGCGGCCCAAAGGCGCGCGGGAGGCAAACAATGCGCCCCCAAGGGCGGTTGTCAGCATGGACAGCAGCAAAAGGGTTGTCATGCTCAGGGCCATTACGCTCACCCACGAGATCAGCGTGTAGGCGAGGGGAATATACCCGCTCAGAACCGCAATCCAGCAGATGATGGAAATACCCATGGCCATGCTGCGCAGGAACTGTGCCAGCGGTGGGGTCTGCTCGGTGGCTCCCGTGGGGTCTGTGGCTGTATCGCCCTCCTGATCCTGCGCTGCTGTCAGGCGCAGTTTGCGCGGTATGGCAAACAGCAGCGGGCTGACCGCCAGCGTATAAAGCCCATCCATCAACTGCACACTCAGCAGGGAAAGGCCGCTCTGCGTATCCACATAGCGCAGGATGCCGCGTACGATCATGGCAATGGCCAGCCATGCGGGGAACAGCCGCAGACTGCGGGCCAGATCGTCCGACATGGCAAAAACACGCCATTCTGCCTTGGAACTCAGGAAGCAGAACCCCAGTTCTAGCACCAGCCCACACAGAGGGGCCTGCGTTGCCACCATGCTGGCGAGCTGGTCCAGATCATCCCCCACGGCGGGGTTGTCAAACGCCAGTGTGTTCCAGAAAACCTGAAAAGAAATAGCGCAGGCCAGAACACTTACAGCGCCGCATAATACGGTTGCAGCAATCGAGCGTACGCGCCCTTGTGGTAAAAAGCGGGTTGTTAGCAGGCGTATGGGCTTGCGCGCACACAACCACCCGGCCAGTAGCAGCAGGGACGCGCACAGACCGGCCAGTGTGATAAAAATACGTTTGCCGGTCAGGGCGGTTGCCAGCATGGCGAGCGTTTCCGCCCCCAGCGCGTTCAGCCTGCGCCCGTCCTGTGGAGCACCCTGTATGAACTGCGACCAGAAGTTGACCCCAAGAGGAGAGGGCATTTGCTGCCACAGCGTTGCCTGCTGGATCGCGCTATCATGCTGGCGCAGTTCATTCACCAGTTGTTGCGCTTCAACCTGATAAAGCTTCAGCCTTGTCATACGGGCGGAAATATCTTTCTGCCGCTTGTTCAGGCTTGCCCGCTGTTCAGTCAGGGATGGGGCTTCGGGTGGGTCGTCCTTGGCGGGGGGCTTGCCCAGAATGTCCACAAAATTCTGGTACACATCCTGATACGGACGGATGCGCGCCATGAGCCTGTCCGTCCGGGTGGAAACAGCGGTGGCGCGCTGGAGCAGAGTGCTCAGGTCCAGAGCGCTATGGCCTGCATGCTGTTCCGTTACGCCGCTTGTGTAAATGGAGCGTATTTCCGCCCCGATTTCATCAAGCGTTTTGTCAGAAACAATGTCCTGCGCACTCATGATCAGGGGGGAAGGCACATTGCCTGCGCTCAGGGCGGCTGAGGGCTGGTCTGCACTCTGCGCTCCGGCGGAACCAGACAGGGAAAAGGCGCAAAAGAGGCAGAACGAGAGTAAAAACAATACGCGGACAGGCATACGAAGCATCAGGCAACCTTGCGCCGTGGGAGAAGAACATAACAGCTTGGAACGATCAGGGCGGACAATAGGTTGCATGCCACCGTGGTGCAAAGCCTGTGGGTTTTATATCATGGTGATGGAATATGAGAAAAGTTTATCGTTTTTTCAAAACTGTATTGTGCTTGGCCGAGTGCTGTAAATGAAGACCCGCAATACCGATGCACAATAGAGTTGGGTGTGGGGTTTTGCTGGCTTAAAGCCCCAAAAATTGGGGGGCAACGCACCAGCGCCGCCATCTGAGCGGGGGAATACGCCAGCAGCCCCCGCCTGTGCGGCGCGCGACCTACCCGAGCAGGGGGGGGCTTACCCCCGGTCACCCCGTAAACGCAGGCCCGCCGCACTGGGCAGGTCGGGAGTGATCAGTCGCCGCTGCTGTTCAGGTGGTCATGGTAACCCAAGGGTTCCCACTGTGCGGGTTTGGTCAGTTGGCGCGGAGGGTGGTGGAACATTCCACAGTCGGAAAGCCCAAGCGCGCATGCCAGCAACAGAACCGCACGTTTCATTGTGTGTCTTTCTCCACAGATGGATATGAGTGTCTCTATCTCATTCCCGCCTGCCTTGGGCAAGGTCATTAGAGTGGGGTTATGGCTGTTAGCGTCTTAATTCCATGGTAATCGGGCCTTCGCGGCGGCCGTGGGTAAACTGGTCCACGTAATCATTCCCGCTGTGCATGAGCGATGCGGCGGCCCCCTGCCAGACCAGCCTGCCCTTGTAGAGCATGGCGGCTTCATCCCCAATCCGTTGGGCGGAGGCCATGTCATGCGTAATGGCAATGGCGGTCGAGCCAAGTTTTTTAACGCAATCCACAATCAGGCCGTCAATGACAGCCCCCATAATCGGGTCCAGCCCGGTTGTGGGTTCATCAAAGAACAAAATGTTGGGCTGGGCGGCAATGGCACGGGCCAGCCCCACGCGCTTTTGCATGCCGCCAGACAGTTCAGAGGGGTACAGGTCCCCAACGGAGGGGGCCAGCCCCACCTGCTCCAGAATGGCGCCCGCCTTGTCCCGCGCGGTGGCGCGGGTCAGTTTGTTAAGGGCAAGCAGGCCAAAGGTCACGTTTTCCCATACGGGCAGGCTGTCAAACAATGCGCCGTTCTGGAACAGCATGCCAATTTCGCTGCGGAGTTGGTCGCGCCGTTTGGCGGATGCGGCCAGCACGTCCTCGCCATCAATTTCAATACTGCCCGAATCCGGGGTCATCAGGCCCAGAATGCAACGCAGCAGAACGGATTTACCCGAGCCTGACCCGCCAATAATGACAAACGAGGTCCCCTGCGGCACATCAAGCGAAATGCCATCAAGCACCTTTTTATCCCCGAAGGATTTGTGCAGGTCCCGAATACGGATTTTGGGGGGAGCACTGGTCATGCTCTGGTCCATGGCGGTGGCACTCATTGTGAGAAGAACAGGTCTGTAATCAGGTAATCAAAGGCCAGCAGAAGAATGGACGCCACCACCACGGCCGCTGTGGTGGCCGACCCCACGCCTTCGGCTCCGCCTTTGCTGTTATAGCCGTAATAGCAGCCCATGAGCGTAATCAGGAACCCGAACAGAGCGGCTTTAACCAGCCCCACCGTTACGTCCATGACCTTAACGGAGTTCAGCGTTGCCGTAATATAGGCCGTGGGAGAAAACCCGAGCTTGACCACAGCAACAGTAAAGCCCCCCGCAACACCCAGTACGTCGGCCACCAGCACCAGTAGCGGCAGGGCAATAATGCCCGCCAGCAGGCGCGGTGCGACCAGATACTTCATGGGGTTGGTGGAAAGGGTGCTCAATGCATCAATCTGGTCGGTTACGCGCATGGTGCCAATCTGGGCGGCCATGGCGGCCCCCACACGGCCTGCGACCATAAGCCCGGCCAGTACTGGCCCCAGTTCGCGGGTTACGGCCAGCACCACAATGCCCGCAATGGCGCTTTGGGCATGGTACTGTGCAAAACCCGTATAGGATTGCAGCGCAATAACCCCGCCCGAGAACAGGGCCGTTAGGGCAACAACCGGCAGGGAGAAAAATCCTGTCTCCATAAACGTGCGGATGAACACACGGCCGTAGAACGGTGGGCGCACAATATTGGACAACCCGGCCAGAGCGAACAGCGCCAAAGCGCCCGCACTGCGGATAAGCGAGAGTGTGGCGCGGCCTATGCGGGCCACAAGATCAAGCACCATATCCATGAGTTCGGGCTGTCTGTTCCTGTTGTGTGTGGTCGGGGTCAACTGTGGTGTGAGCCGTAACCCGTTCGGACCGGGTTCGTCAAAGCATGCTTTTGTTTTGTTGGCTGGGTCGTGCCTGGCACCATGGCGTGTGGTGGACTGGATTGTTGGGCGGGGCTTGAGTTTGTTCTTGTTTTATTCCATTTATGGAGCCTCCAGCAAGGCAGGGTAAAGGGGAATCCGCGTGGCCAAAAAAACGTCCCGCCAGTATGTGTGCACGGCATGCGGTGCCGTCCATGCCAAATGGGCAGGTCAGTGCGATGCCTGCCAGGAATGGAACACGCTGGAGGAAATGGCGGTAGAGCCACTGGCTGCGTCTTCGGCCACAGCCCGTGCGGGCAAGGGGCGGCGTGTGCAGTTGCATGGGCTGGGCGGCAAGGTTGAGTTGCCCCCACGTACCGGCACGGGCATTGCCGAGCTGGATCGGGTGCTGGGTGGGGGGCTGGTTCCGGCCTCCGTTGTGCTGGTCGGGGGGGACCCCGGTATTGGCAAATCCACCCTGCTGTTGCAGGCGGCAAGCCGTCTGGCGGGCAATGGGGAGCGGGTTCTTTACATTTCGGGCGAAGAGGCGGTGGACCAGATCCGCCTGCGTGCCATTCGCCTTGGTGTGGCGCAAACCAGCCTTGATCTGGCGGCGTCCATTAACGTGGCGGACATTGTGGCAACGCTGGAGGCGGAGCCAGATGTTAAAGTTGTGGTGATCGATTCCATCCAGACCATGTGGCTGGAAACAGTGGATAGCGCGCCCGGCACGGTTTCGCAGGTGCGGGCCTGTGCGTTTGAGCTGATCAGGGCGGCCAAGCGGCGCGGGTTCAGCCTTATTCTGGTCGGGCATGTGACCAAGGAGGGCGCTTTGGCTGGCCCGCGTGTGCTGGAGCACATGGTTGATGCGGTCATGTATTTTGAAGGGGATCGGGGCCACCAGTTCCGCATTCTGCGCGCCGCCAAAAACCGCTACGGTGCTACGGACGAAATTGGTGTGTTCGCCATGACCGACCGCGGGTTGGAGGAAGTGAGTAACCCCTCCGCGCTGTTTTTGGCCGAGCGGCGGGGCAACATAGCCGGTTCCGCCGTGTTTGCTGGGCTGGAAGGCACGCGGCCTGTGCTGCTGGAAGTGCAGGTCCTGCTCTCCCCCAAAGGAGGGGATGGCGCACCCCGCCGCGCCGTGGTGGGGTGGGATACCGGGCGTCTGGCCATGTTGCTGGCCGTGCTGGAAACACGGTGCGGGCTTAAGCTGTCGGGCATGGATGTTTACCTGAATGTGGCGGGGGGGCTAAGAGTGGTCGAACCCGCAGCCGATCTGGCCGTAGCCGCCGCTCTGGTTTCCGCCGCGAGTGGTGTGCCCACCAGCCCCGGCGAAGTGTATTTTGGGGAAGTCGGGTTGTCGGGCGAGGTCAGGCAGGTTGCGCAGGCGGATGCCCGGCTGAAGGAAGCCGCCAAACTGGGCTTTACGCAGGCCGTGCTCCCCCGCCGCATAGCACGCGGCAGTGCGCGTTCGCGCCCGCCAGAAGGTATGAGCCTGCGTGAGTTAGGCCATATTTCCGACCTGATTGGCCCCGATGTAGAGGCGGAATAATACCCGCCCATGTTTGTATGGCATTGCAAGCCGGGTTGGAGCGCGCTATAAGCCGCCCACGCGTTATGCGGATGTAGTTCAATGGTAGAACGGCAGCTTCCCAAGCTGCATACGGGGGTTCGATTCCCCTCATCCGCTCCATACGCTTTTCCTCCCCCAATAAAATAACTCCGCTCTCAGGTCGTGCCCTGTATTTTTGGCCGCGATGTGGGGTTTGTCGTGCGTTTTGTCCGCAATTCAGCGGAGGAGGCGGCTGTGACTGATGTATCTGGTAAAATATATCGACCAGATGCGCCTACAGGGGCGGAATTGATTTCCGTGTATATTATTTCGGTTCCGGCATATTAAGGCTGTTTTTCAGTCAAGAACGGAAAAGAAACGATAGTCAATTAAATCATTACTTTCCGTTATAAGAATACAGTCCCAAGAATACATAAATACAAAACAAGCATATTTTTCATTATATCATCTTGAACATATTATAGGATGGTGCGATCATTATAAATAATTGCTCCCCCACATCTGTGGGGAGCGCTGGCTCTATAGCTGATTTTGAAGGGGAGTGCTTGGGAGCGTGAATGGTCTGCAACAAACAACCAAAAATCATACTGGACTGTTCTGTTACACTTCCTGCCAGACATTGGCTCCATACCCGGGCATGCAGGCAGAGCCACGGCCTGCCCGTGTTGTTGGGGGCAAGGTTTCTGGTGCGCTCAGGCTTGGGTGCTGTTCCTTGCTGCTCAGCGTACTGGGCGAAATTTTGCCAGCGCAGGCGGAGCAAACCCTGATCTCCGTCAGTGGTGTGACCCTCCAGAGCGGGCTGGACATCGGGGGGGCGGCTTTCCATCTCCCCAACACCAATTTTGGCGGGGGGTCCTATGCCGCCCGGCCATCGGGTGGGTACATCCGGCACGCCAACACAACCTATGGCGAACTGTACGGCAAACCCATGCTTAAGGGCGAATGGCAGACTGGCTGGGGGTTTGATGTGATTGGCAACGCCTCGGCCATTGGTGCGACCACCCTTGGTGATGGGGATGCGGAGCAGGTCTCGCAAACATCAGGCACGCCGCGTTCGGTCTATCTGGAGGAACTCTATGCCGGGGTCCGGGTGCCGGTTCGGCTGGCGGGTGGGCATCAGGTATTTACCGTGCAGGGCGGGCGGCAGGCTTTTGCCGTGGATGATGGGTTTTTGATCGGTAAAGGCACCTATAGCTCGGGCGAGCGCGGGGCTTGGTGGTATGCCCCCCGTTTTGCTTTTTCCGGCCCCGGTGTGATCAAGCTGGAAGGGGACCCCGTCCGTGCGGATGTGTTCATGCTGGAGAGCAATGCGGATAACGATATTGACCGTGGGTACGACCGCCCGAAAACCAGCTTTGTGGGGTTTGATGTCACATGGTTTGTCAACAAGGCAGGCGGGCATGGCGCCTCGGTTTATGCGGACCGTGCATCGTATGTAACCCTGACCTATTTTCATGTGCGCGATGCGGATACGTCCGCCCATTATGATTATTCAACCCGTGCGGACCGGGACGGCATGAATGTGGCCGCCCTGAGCTGGGGCGGTACGCTGTTCCCGGTCAAGGCTCTGGGTATTTCCAAAAACTTTACGTTCTATGGCAACTTTGTCTCGGAACAGAACAGCCATCCGGGCAATGGGTACAAGGGTGTTTCGGCTTACGGTATGTATTTTGAACCGGGCTATACGTTTTCCATGCTGCCATGGACCCCGCATATTTTTTACCGTTACACCCGCTTTGGGGGCGGCAAAAACTCCGAAGGGGGCGTCAAGCACAACTACGACACGTTCTTTTTGTACGATGGCAAGCGCTACACCTATGGCGGTTACTGGCCGGGTGAAATTGTGGGCATGTATCTGGCCCCCCTATCCGACCTTGAGGACCACCAGATCGATCTCACCGTTGTGCCGCCTGTGCATCTGTTCCGTCCCAGCGATTCGCTCAAGCTTGGCCTTCATTTTTATGATCTGTCGCTCATCCATGCCTCGGGTATGGGGCTGAAGAACACCGGCCGCCATGTGTCGGATGAGCTGGATGCTTCGGTTGAATACACGCTGGACGAAAACACATCCGCAGCTCTTGCCGGAGGGGCAGCCTTTGCCGGGCCAGCAGGCCGCGCCTTGTCCAAGGCCGGTGTGCCGGGGGACCAGCCCATGCCCAATATCGACCACCATGCAGGGGTGATCGAGGCGTATTTTTATAAGCATTTTTGAGGGGCATTTCCCAGTTTATTCCTCTTGAGTTATGAACGCACCAAGCCAACAAGAATAAAGGACCTCTCCATGGCTGAGCCGAACACCAAGTCTGCCGTTAAACCTGCCACCGGCCTGCGTAGCCGCCACATCGCCATGATCGCGCTGGGTGGGACTATTGGCGCGGGTCTGTTTGTGGGGAGCGGGGCTGCGATTCAGGCTACAGGCCCTGCGGTTCTGCTGGCGTTTTTGTTGGTGGGTCTGCTGGTCATTCTGGTCATGCGCATGCTGGGCGAAATGGTGGTGGCCGACCCCGGTCGCGGCTCATTTGTGGAATATATTCGCGCAGCCCATGGGGACAGGCTGGGTTTTACGTCTGGTTGGCTTTACTGGTTTTTCTGGGTTGTGGTGCTGGGGAGCGAGGCCATAGCCGGTGCGATTTTGATACAGGACTGGGTGCACCTGCCCATATGGGTTTTGTCCATTGCGCTGATCGGGTTGTTAAAGCTGGTCAATTTTGCAGCCCCCCGCGTGTTTGGGGAATGTGAGTTCTGGCTCTCGGCTGTTAAGGTTTTCAGCATTCTGGCTTTTGTGGCCATTGGCGCGCTGTATGTGGTGCATGTGTTTGGCCCCGGTGTGCCGGTCTGGCATAACCTTGTGGGGCATGGCGGCCTTATGCCGCATGGCATTGTGGCTGTGCTGTCCATTATTCCCACCATTCTGTTCACCATGATGGGGTCGGAAATTGCAACGGTTGCCGCAGGCGAATCTCCCGAACCGGACAAGAATGTGGCGCGGGTTACCCGCAGTCTGGGCACACGCGTAACCCTGTTCTATCTGGCTTCTGTTGCCATGATTTTGCTTGTGGTGCCATGGAGCAGCATTGTTGCCGGGCGCTCCCCCTTTGTAACCGCCATGGACACAATGGGCATTCCGGGGGCGGGGATGATGATGCGCATTGTGGTGCTGAGCGCCATTCTCTCCTGCCTGAACTCCGCCATGTATATTACGTCACGCGTGTTGACCGAGCTTGCCGCACAGGGCGATGCTCCGGCTTTTCTCACCCGTCGTTCGGCCAGTTCCGCACCACGGCTGGCTATTACGGTCAGTAGTGTTGCGGGCACGCTTGTGGCGTTCTCGTCCATTCTGGCGCCGCAGACCATTTTTGCGTTTCTGCTGAGCTGTAGCGGTGGCGTTATTCTGCTGATTTATAGCCTGATTGTAACGGCCTACATTACCACCCGCTTTGCCGCGCGCCGGAACGGCACGGAAAAAGGCAATTACACGCTGTTCCTGTTCCCGCTGTGCAATTATGCAACGCTTGCAGGTGTGGTGCTGGTGTTTGTGGCCATGCTCATGAACCCCGAGGAACGCATGACCGCTCTGGCAACGCTGGGCACGTCGGTCGTCTGCTACGCTTTGGCATCCTACTTTGCTGCGCAGAACAAACAGCAGGCCTGATGTGTTCTGTGTTTTGCATAAAGGAAAGGCCCGCCATACTCTGGCGGGCCTTTCCTTTATGTCTGCTGCTGGCCAGTAAAAACGGGCCTGCTGCACCCCCTATGGTTTAGGGAATGCTCATCCGGTCCAGATGGAAGGCCAAGGGGTGTTTGCGGAGCAGGAGCAGGCCCCCAGCCACCACAATGGTGCCACCGGCAAGGGCAATACCAAGCGAGACACTCCGCCCCGAAACCAGCGTGCCAATGGCCGCCCCCACAAACAGGCTCAAAATGGCGGCAACACGGCGCAGGGTGCCAGAACTGCTCCCCCCGGCAGCGGAACTGTTATGGGCCAGTCCGTGCAACACCATGGTGGCGGCGGGCAGGACCATGTCTGGCAGTTTGGCGTGCCGTGTGGCGGAGGTCTGCAACCCCATGGCGCAGGACAGCAGGGCAAGGGTGACGTAAATATCGCCCGGAATATTGGCTGACCAGATCCATGCGGCAACGCCGACCATAGCACCCACACCCAGCAGAATATCGCCTACAGTGGCGCGTATGCTGCGCTGGCGGCGCACGAGCCGTCCGCCGATCATGGCGCCCAGAAAATAAAAGCCAATAGCCTCCAGCCCGGACAGAACAATGGCTTGGGAGGTCGCAATGTTGACAGCCATCAAAATAATGGTGGCGGTCATGTAGCCTGCAAAAATCTTGAGATGCAGCAGAGAAATGGCGTCCAGCATGCCCATGGCCATGGTAACAAGCAAAATGGCAATGACCAGTTTGGCATCATGCCCCGCGCGGGTTGTCATTGTATCTCCTGATCAGATGGACGTGAAAAAAAAACTGCCCCGCAGCCTGCGCCACCGGGAATGGGCGTGTTGTAACATTGTGTGTGGTCACGGAAAAATGATCTTAGGTGGACCGTGCCATGTTTTTCCAGCCCATATGGCCATGGCGGGCTGAACAAAAAAGGCCCGGCAGAACCGCCGGGCCTGAAGTGTGGTGTTTGTGTGCTTTCAGTTCAGGGTCATCAGGCTGGCATTGCCGCCTGCGGCGGTTGTGTTGATGCTGCGCGACTGTTCCTCCAGCACGGCCTCCACCGAGGGAAGACCACTTTTTGTAATATAGGCCGAAACAATAGCCCCGCTGCCCGCGGCCAGCAGCGCACGTGTGGCACGGAAGGCCTCGTTATCTTCCTCACCGAGCAGAATGCTGCATTCCAGCGCGCGCGCGGAGGACACGGGCCGGACAAACTGCCCGATGGAGGCAGGCAAGCTGGCAATAGCTTCCAGAATGGCGGGGTCCGCCATAATGGCCGCAGTGTTTCCCCCGGCAAGCGCCAAGGATATCTGGTCGTACAGGCCTGTTGCCGTCTGGGCCATGCACAGCACCGTGCCACGCGCGCCAAGCCTGTAAAGGTTCAGTTCGCCAACGGGGCCGGGCAGGGTGATCTGCCCGTTGGTTAGTGGCTGGCTGGCAAGGGTATGGGCGCGCTGTGCGGGCTGGCTTTCGCCTTGTGTGCGCAGCCAGTCGGTCCATTCCACCATGGCTTGGGGTGCGGTGCCCCGTGCAATTTGCGGCAGGGGCGGCACCTGTGCCAGCAAACGGCGCAGAATAAGAGGCCCCCCAGCCTTTGGCCCAGTGCCAGACAGGCCACGCCCGCCAAAGGGCTGCACCCCCACAACCGCGCCAATAGTGTTGCGGTTTACGTATAGGTTACCAGCTTCCACCTGTTCCAGAACGCTCTGAACGGTGGAGTCCAGACGTGTGTGCAGGCCAAAGGTCAGGCCGTAGCCCGTTGCGTTAATGTCGGCCAGCACAAGGTTCAACTGGGCACGTGAGTAGCGCAGCACATGCAGGACCGGGCCAAACACTTCCTGCCCCACGTCACGGATGGATGTGACCTCGATCAGTGTTGGGGGCACAAAGCTGCCATTGGCGCAGCTGTCTGGCAGGGGGAGGGCATGGACCGGAGCATTTTTGCTACGGAATGTCTCGATATGCGCTGTAATGCCTGCCGCGGCTTCGGGGGTAATCACTGGCCCCACATCCGTGCACAGGGCGGAGGGGTTGCCCAGCCGCAGTTCGTGCATGGCGCCACGCAGCATGGCCAGAACATGGTCTGCGCAATCGTCCTGCACACACAGAATACGCAGGGCGGAGCAGCGCTGGCCTGCACTATCAAAGGCCGAGGCCAGAACATCCGCCACAACCTGCTCGGCCAGAGCGGAGGAATCCACGATCATGGCGTTTTGTCCGCCCGTTTCGGCCACAAATGGCACGGGCTGGCCCGTGGCTGTGCGGCGCTCGATGAGCTGGCGGTTGATCAACTGCGCTACGGCGGTGGAACCGGTGAACATGACCCCCATAATGCGGTCATCCCCCACCAGTGCGGCCCCCACGTTGCCTTCACCGGGCAGGAGTTGCACGGCGGCTGCGGGAATACCGGCTTCATGCAGAAGTTGCACGGCCACGGCCGCGATCAGGGGTGTTTCTTCCGCCGGTTTGGCAATAACGGCGTTCCCGGCGGCAAGGGCTGCGGCAATCTGGCCAATAAAAATGGCGAGCGGGAAGTTCCACGGACTAATGCAGGCCACAATGCCCAGAGGAATGTGGGTTGCGTTGTTAAAATCGCGGCGGATGGTGGCGGCGTAATAACGCAGGAAGTCCACGGCCTCGCGGATTTCGGCCACGGCATTGGGGAGTGATTTGCCTGCCTCGCGGCAGATCAGGGCCATAAGGGCGGGGTGCCGCGCCTCCAGCAGGTCTGCGGCTTTGAGCAGGCAGTCCGCTCGCATGGCCGGGGTTTGGGCCGACCATTCCGCAAAGCCGTTTTGCGCGGCATCCACCGCCAGCCTGACCGTATCGGGTGTTGCGTAGGTTACGTGGCCGACCAGATCGCGCCTGTCGGCGGGGTTGGTTACGGGGTGTTGTGTGCCGTCCGTTGGGGCGTTGGGCACAATAGGGGCTGCCTGCCAGTGGTCTGGGGCGGCGTTTATGCCTGTTGCAAGGGTTTCGAGCACCTGATCATCCGCCAGATCAAGCCCTGCGGAGTTCTGGCGTTCGGGGGCAAACAGGTCGAGTGGCTTGCAGATTTCCGAATGTGGCGCACCAAAGGGGGTGTAACGCTTGGCCGAGGTCAGGGGGGTTTCGATCAGCGATGCCACGGCAATGGCGCTATCGCCAATCTGGTTGACAAAAGACGAGTTCGCCCCGTTTTCGAGCAGGCGGCGGACCAGATAGGCCAGCAGAGTTTCGTGCGTGCCAACGGGTGCGTAAATGCGGGCCGGACGGTTGAACTTGTCGGCCCCTACGACCTGACGGTACAGCGGCTCGCCCATGCCGTGCAGGCATTGGAATTCATAAGACCCAATCTCGTATTTTTGCCCAGCCAGTGTGTAGATGGTGGCAAGGGTGCGGGCGTTATGCGTGGCAAACTGGGGAAAAATGACATCGCGTGCATCCAGCAGTTTGCGCGCGCAGGCAATGTAGCTGATATCCGTATGGCATTTGCGGGTGTACACGGGGTAGTCCGCCATGCCTTCGACCTGCGCTTTTTTAATTTCGCTGTCCCAGTAGGCACCTTTAACAAGGCGGACCATAATCCGGCGGCTGGTGCGCCTGGCCAGATCAATAATGTAATCCAGCACGAAGGGAGCGCGTTTGCCGTAGGCCTGCACCACAAAGCCAATGCCGTTCCAGCCCTCCAGCCCCGGTGTGGCGCACAGGGCTTCGAGCAGGTCGAGCGAAATATCCAGCCGTTCGCTTTCCTCTGCATCAATGTTAATGCCAATGTCGTACTGGCGGGCCAGCAGGGTGAGTTCCTGCACAACGGGCAGAAGTTCCGCCATGACCCGTGCATGTTGGGCGCGGCTATAGCGCGGGTGCAGGGCGGAAAGTTTGATGGAAATACCGGGGCGTTCGTAAACATTGGCGCCTTTGGCGCTGCGCCCGATTACGTTAATGGCGTTAATGTAGTCCTGCCGGTAGCGCTGGGCGTCGGCTGCGGTGTAGGCGGCTTCGCCCAGCATGTCGTAGGAATAGGAAAAGCCGATCTGTTCGAGCTTTTTGCTGTTCTTGCGGGCCTGCTCAATGGTCTGGCCCAGCACGAACTGCTCGCCCATCAGGCGCATGGCCGCATCCACGGCCTTGCGGATAACAGGGCGTGTGCTCCGCTCCACAAACCCCATAAGCGCGCCAGAGAGTGTTTTGTCATTATGTTCGGCCACAACGCGGCCGGTCAGGGCCAGCCCCCATGCGGCAGCATTGGCGAACAGAGGCTTGGCGCGGCCAACGTGGGAGAGCCAGTCGCTCTCGCCTATCTTGTCCTGAATAAGGGCGTCGCGCGTTGCCATATCGGGAATACGCAGCAGGGCCTCTGCCAGACACATCAGCGCCACACCCTCGGCGGAGGAAAGGGCAAATTCCTGCACCAGTGTTTCCACCAGACCGGGGTTGCGCTGGTCGCGCAGTGTTTGGGCAAGGCCGGTAGCCATGGCGGCTACGGCGCTGTCCTGTTGTGCGCTCAGGGTGGCGGCGGGGGTCAGGGCCTCAACGCAGGTTTGTTCGGGGCGGCGGATGGCCTGGGTAATGGCTTTGCGCAGCGGGGTGCGGGAGGTGAAGTCGGGTGCAAAAGTATTGGTGGAGGACATGGCGTTGTTCATCCAGATCAGCCGCCAAACCGTGCGCCTGCGGGTCTGCAGGTTGGTTTTGGCTTCATAATGATTTTTCCGCTCTGACACGATAATATACGATTTGCAACATCATATATTACCCAATCAGGCATGATACGCCGCATGGATGAACAAGCGTTTGTAAAATATGGATTTTTATGAGGTAAAAATACTCAGTTCACGCTCAGGCCAGCATGCCTGCGCCGGAACACATCCACCGAGATTCTGGAAGCTTCCAGAATATGAATGCGCGTCAGTCTGGCGCACAGATCCGCATCCCGGTCGCGGCAGGCGTCCAGAATGGCCTTGTGTTCGTCGTGGGTAATGTTTGTCCGGCCTTCAATAATCAGATGCCCGCGTATGTAGCGGTCCAGTCTGGTATTCAGGTCCTCTATCATTTCCAGCAGGCGGGGGCGGGGGGCTGCGGCATAGATGGCGTTATGGAATGCCCGGTTGAGTGCGCCTGAGCGGATCATGCCCTGCGGGCCTTCCACTCCGGCTACAAACGCTTCGTAGGCGTCTTCTACGCGGGCAAAGTCCACGCGGGTCATGTTGCGCACGCCCTCGGCTGCGGCCTGTTCTTCCAGCATCGCGCGGATCTGGGAGTATTCCAAAATATCGGCTTCATCCAGCCCAATAACCATGGCGCCCTTGTTGGGCATGAACGCCACCAGCCCTTCGGCCTCAAGGTGTTTAAGGGCTTCACGCACAGGAATAATGCTTACCCCAAACCCTGCGGCAAGTTCGGACTGGGGCAGGGCGCGGCCCGCTGGCAACTGGTCTTCCAGAATAGCTTTGCGCAACGCTGTGCAAATGCTCTCGGACGCGGTGCCATGCGGTGCAATGTCAACGCTTTTGAAAAGACTGGCAGGCAGCATGTCGGTATAGGCTCCCGCTTGGATCGTTACGGACTCGTTAAGGTTGTTATAGAGTGGAAGGCCAAACTGTTCAATCGGCCAGTCCGGCCAGAGCCTGGCATGAGGCAGGTTGATCTGGTGTGGGGTGTTATATCACCTGATCGTGATTGCCGGTTGGCGGGGCGGCCAAACGCCATGCCTGCTTTGGCGCATCCATGCTGGCAAAGGGGGGGTGGCCGCGCCCGATTATGACCCGCCTGGGGGCGTGGTCTATGGCAGGCACAAGCTGAACCGCATGGATAAAATTACAGAAGACAAAGATAATACCGTAATGTTTCAAGACCATAATTTTATCTGGCCCTACTGCGCGCACCGTTTGTAAGCCAGTTGCAAAGGGTGTGTGGGGCAGATGGTATGGGGCCGCAACGTGGCATTGTTTTTGTTATGACAGGCACGTTCCCCGCCCGCCCGGACAGGACTGTGGTCTGCCATGTTTTTTGTGCGCGTGGGGGCTGCTTGATCTTTGCGGGGGTTACGGGGCAGTTTGGCGCATATTCCGTTTGGGAGATTCTGAATGAAACTGTTTGCCGTGCGTGCCCTGTCGGCGCTAGCCCTTACCACGTCCGTGCTGGCCTCCATGCCCGCACTTGCTCATGCCGAGGATCAGACCCTCAATATGCCGGTTATCCGTGGGGGAGATACGTCTCTCCTCTCAACCGTGGACCCATCAGGTTACGTGGCCTCCATTGACCCGAAGGAAAATGCAGGTCTGCTGAACTACTGCGTACAGAACGAATACGTCCCTGATTACGACGATGCCTTCCGCACGTTGCAGGAATACAACAAAAAGACCAATGCCGTGTCCGATGGTTCGGATGGTAATATGTTCTATGCGATCGGCTCCGCAGGCCAGATCCGCCTGAACGACCACACCTACACCGTGGCAATGGCAACCCTGCCGCTGCGCCAGAAGACCTGTAAGGCCGTTCTGGACCGCGCCAAAGCTGCCCTGTAATACGGCGGCAGGCCTTATTCCGCGCCGACCGGAATTAAGGTGTGGAATAAAAACGGCAGAACAAAAAAGGCTGGTCACGGTGGTGATCAGCCTTTTTTTATGTCTGGTTCGGCACATTATTTGTGCGCCGGGGGTGGGCATGTCTTTCCTCGGGCGGCGTGATATGATCAAACACCATCTGGTTCGGGTGCAAAATAAGAACGTAAATGAAAGGACCAGTCCGAGTGGAAGATAAAGTTCCCTGCACGACGGAGACAGGCGTCTCTGATCGCTATCTTGATCAAGTGCAGCGTGCGCAACGCGACCCGGAGGCCTTCTGGCTGTCGCAGGCGCGCAGACTGGTCTGGCATAAAGCGCCCTCCCATGCCTCCCGCTCCGATTTTGGCGGTGACGTGCGGATTTCATGGTACGCGGACGGGCAGCTCAACGTGGCGGAAAACTGCCTTGACCGCCACGTTCTGACCCAACCCGACAAAGCCGCCCTGATATGGGAAGGTCAGGAAGACGGGCAGAAGCTGGTGCTGACCTACCGCGAACTGCACGCGCAGGTCTGCCGCCTTGCCAACACGCTGCGTAGGCTGGGTGTTGGCAAGGGGGACCGTGTGGCCATTCACCTTCCCATGGTGGCAGAAGGCGTGGTGTCCATGCTGGCCTGCGCGCGCATTGGGGCCATTCATGTTGTGCTGTTTGGTGGTTTTTCAGCCGAAGGGCTGGCCGAACGGCTTATGGATAGTGGCGCTGTTGTGGTGATTACGGCCGATGTGGCGCGCCGTGGGGCCAAGGCCATCCCCAGCAAGGTGACCATGGATGAGGCCCTTGTGGCCTGCGGAGCGGGTTGCACCGTGCGCCATGTGCTGGTCGTGCCCGTAACGGGCACAGAGGTGCCCATGCAGCCCGGCCGGGACCTGCACTTTGCCGCGGAAGTGGCAATGGAAATGCCCGATTGCGCGCCAGAAATCATGGATGCCTGCGACCCGCTGTTCCTGATGTACACATCAGGCAGCACGGGTCGGCCCAAGGGGGTGGTGCATGGCACGGGTGGGTATCTGGTCTGGGCGTCCTACACGCAGGAGGTGGTGTTTGCCGCCCAGCCGAACGATGTGTTCTGGTGCACGGCGGATACAAGCTGGATTACCGGGCACACCTATGTTGTGTACGGCCCGCTGTGCAATGGCGCGACAATCCTGATCTATGAAGGTCTGCCCTCATGGCCCCAGCCGGGCCGTTGGTGGGATGTGATCGACCGCAACAATGTGAGTGTCTTTTACACCTCCCCCACAGTGGTGCGTGCCGCCATGCGTGAGGATGCAGACGTGGTGCGCAGCCGCTCCCTGTCCAGCCTGCGTGTGCTGGGCACGGTGGGTGAGCCGATCAGCCCCGAGGCGTGGCAGTGGTTCCATGATGAGGTGGGCAAGGCCTGCTGCCCGGTGGTGGATACGTGGTGGCAGACCGAAACAGGCGGTGTCATGCTGACCGCCAGTGCCGGGCAGGTGCCGGGCAGACCGGGGGCGGCAGGTTTGCCGCTGCCGGGGGTGGAAGCCGTGCTGGTGGACGCCCAGACCCAGACCGAGGTGAACGGTGCAGGGGATGGCCTTTTGTGCATGGCCCGCTCATGGCCCGGTCAGGCCATGACCTTGTGGCGTGACCACGAGCGTTTCCGCCAGACCTATTTTACCACATGCCCCGGCCATTACTTTTCGGGTGATGGCGCGCGGCGTGAGGAGGATGGATATTTCTGGATTACTGGCCGTGTGGATGACGTGGTCAATGTTTCGGGCCACCGTATTGGCACAGCCGAAATTGAAGATGCCGTGGCAACCGATGCCGAGGTGGTGGAAAGTGCCGCCGTTGGTGTGCCCCATGACCTGAAGGGGCAGGGGCTGGTGGTGTTTGTTGTGCCCCGCACGGAGGGCAGCCTGAACCCCGCAGCCGTGCGCCGCGCCATATCCGATGGGGTGGGCCGCTATGCGGTGCCTGAGCAGATTTACGTTGTGCGGGATCTGCCCAAAACCCGCTCTGGCAAAATTGTCCGCCGTCTCCTGCGCAAGATTGCCGCACATGACCTGAGCAATCTGGGCGATCTTTCCACCCTGTCCGACCCGGATATTGTGGAAGAAATTATTGCACAGGTTTCTGAGCAGGCGGGCTGATCAATCCTGCCCGTGGCGTATGGGGCCGTGCCCTATGCGCCACTTTGGGTGGGGGTGTTTGCGCCAATAAAAGCAAAGCGTGGCACGCCGTTCACAGTTTGCTGCCACATGGCCAGCGGGCGGACCCAGTAGGTGCCCAGTGCGTCGCACCGGTAAGTGACCAGCCATTCCTCCGTCTCGCTGTGGCGTCCTACACATAGAACCGTGTACAATCCCCCTTTATAATGGCGGTAGAGGCCGGGCTTTGGGTGCCCGGGCTGTGCTGGCGTGGTATTTGTGCTTGTCTGTTCGGACATGCTTGGGGTCTACTCCACAAAGTTACGTATTGGTCAGGTCAAACAAGGAATGTGCGCTTGAAGCATCGTGTGGGGTTGTATTGTGTGTTGGCGGGGTTGTCTGCCCTGCCTTGCGGTGTTTCCGGTTATGCGGTTGCGCATGGCACAGGCTCGGCCCAGCAGGCCGGGGCCGCCCACGCTAAAGGAGACCCCGTAGCCCTGACCGACCAGCGCGGTAGTGCGTTGGACAGTGCCGCCCGTGTGCTGAATGCGGATGATCTGGCCGCCGCTGCCCGCCATAATGATAAACCACTGGTGCTGGTTGGCTCGGCTCCCCTGTCGGCCAATGGTGCAAATACGGCACTTTTTGTGCAGGTGCAGGCGGCAAGCCTATGTGGGTCCGCCGGGTGCTCCACCGATGTGTATGTCAGGCGCAACGGGGCATGGGCCAAGGTTCTGGATTCCGTAAGTGGACCGATTGAACTGCTGCCAACAACGCATGGCGGGGTCAGAGACATTCTGGTGGATGGTTCTGACCGCTGGGTGTGGCGGAACAACACCTATGTGGACACGCTGGTGGCGCAGGATGTGCCGGGGTTAAAAGCATCTGTGCAGGAGCATCAGGCGCAAATGGGCGAACAGCCCGATGGTGGCCGTTAACCAGTATGGCGCAGGTGGATGGCAGCATTCGGTTGACCCTGCTTAAAACAGGGGCCACGGTTGGTCTTACGGCCATTCTGGTGTTTGTGCTGCGCTGGATACTGGGTTTTTTGCCCCAGCTGGATGCCATAACAGGTGGGCATATGGGGGGCGATGTACTGCGTTTTCTAGCCTCTAACGGGCACGCGCAGACCCAGCAGGGCGTGGCCATTACGCTCATTGTTGTATGCTTTGCTTTGGCCGTGCTGGTTGTGCATGCGGCCGAACGCATATTCCGGCGCAGGCAGGCAAAGCATTAGGGTACGACCAGCAAAAACCAGCCGCCCCTCCTGCGGGTTATGGGGTTAAGGCATGGAGGATGGTAGGGGAGATACGCCTTTAATGGCGGCATCTTGCGACCAGAAAAACGTCAACTCGTGTTTGTTATGTGCCAGATGGGCCAGTGCGCCACCGGGTATGGCCTCAAACGCGGCAATGGTTTCGTGGTCGGTTTCGCCCTGAAATTTAACCGTCAGCACAATGTTTTTGGTCTGCCCGGCATCAATCCATGCACGGGTCAGGCGCAGCAGGCGCTGGGGGTATGCAATAATATCGGAAAAAACCCAGTCTGCTGCGGGGAGCGTGTTGGGGTCCAGCCCAAAGGCGCTGGCCTGCTGGAAGCTGACCTCCGGCATGGCCGCAACCGATGGCGCCAGTGGTGCGCGGTCAAACGCGGTAACCTGCGCGCCAAGGCTTGCTAGCGCCCATGTCCAGCCACCGGGGGTGGCTCCCAGATCATAACACCGCTCGCCTGCGCTGGGCCAACGGCCCAAGCGGGTGCAGGCCTCCCAGAGTTTGAGGTACGCGCGGGAGGGCGGGTCTGTCCGGTTTTCCACAAATTCGGGCGCACCATTAACAAACGGGCTGCTTTTGGTGGCCGAGAACAGCAGGGTTGATGTGTCCAGCAAGGTCCATGCCCCAAGCGGACTGCTGGGCGCGGGAGTGGGAAAAACCAGCGGTGCGGCTTTGACTGGTGGTAGTTTTTGCACAATCAGCCCGGCCCGGCGGAAGTTGTCCGCCGCATACAGGCTCCAGTTCCGCTGGATGGCGCGCAGCGTATCCGATGCATTGCGGATGGAGGTAATGCTGGCGCGCTGCGGGGCAGTCCATATATCCAGCGCCCAGGGGGAATAGACCGGCCTGTGGGTGGAAAGGGCCAGCATGCCATGCCAGTCCACAACCTCCACCCCGCGCAGAAGCAGGTCTTCTTGCAAAACGTGTTTAAGCCCGTCGGCAGCCAGCCATGCGCCCTGTATGGAGGTGCTCATGTGCGGCGCATCCACCCCACAGCCAGCACCAGCCACGAGACAATAAGGAAGCTCCCCCCAATGGGGGCAATATGGTTGCCATGGTGGCCAGTAAAGGCTGTGTCGTACACACCACCACAGAACATGAGCGTGCCCACCAGCGCACCGCAGCCGCCTACAAGGAGCACACGGTTGGTGCGCCCGGCCAGCCCAAGGCCCAAGGCCAGCAGGGCTATGCCCTGCCACATCTGCATATCCATGGCGCTGCGCGCCATGATCCGCCCGCCCTCGGCAAAGTATGCATCGGGCAGGTGTGCGGTCAGAGCGCCCATAATTGTGCCTGTGGCGATCAAAAGCGCACCACAGATCCGCCACAGACGTGTAAGAAAAGGTCCAGTCAGCATAGGTGCGTGTATAGGCGTGTCTGTGGCAAACGGGAATAGTGCTCCACGCTCTGGCGGCAATTTTAGTCTCTGCAACGCCGGGCATGGTCATGCGTTTTGTTGCGATAAGAAATAAGCTGGAGTGTCAGGGGGATGGGGCATGAGCATACGGATTGATAAAATTGTAACCCGTGGAGGGGATGGCGGGCACACATCTTTGGGTGATGGGTCACGCGTGACCAAGGATCAGGTCCGCATAGAGGTGCTTGGCACACTGGATGAGATTAACGCGCTGGTTGGTCTGGTGCAGGCCCACACTCCGGCGGGGGATGCTGTTGCGCACCAGCTGACCGCTGTACAGAATCTGCTGTTTGATATGGGGGCGGATATCTGCCTGCCAGAAGACGGCCCCATGGCCGAGCGCGCGCACCGCGTGGAAGAGGCCGCCCTGCTGGTGATTGAACGCAGGATAGAAGAACTACGGCAGCGGCAGTCCCCCATTGCGGGCTTTGTGCTGCCCGGTGGTTCCGTGCCAGCGGCCATGGCGCATATGACCCGCACACAGGTGCGCCGTGCCGAGCGGCGCATGGTGGCGCTGGCCCGCGAAGAACGGGTGAACCCTGTTTTATTGAAAATACTGAACAGATTGTCCGATTACTTTTTTGTGCTGGCGCGGCACTTCAATCATGACGGGCAGACCGATGTTGTGTGGCAGCCCGTGCCCAAAGACGAAAAATAGGCCCAGACCATACAACCCCTTGGAAAAAAGGGGGGTGTATGGTATATAACGCCACAGCAGACATTGCCTGCGCGGCAATGTGTAAAATACCCTGCTGCCGGTGCTGCGGCCATATTTCTGTTTTTATCATACTATCTGGCCATAAACACAGTTGCTCCGCATCTGTTTTAACCAGACGTATATCAAAGCACACTTGGCTTTCTGGCAGCTTTCAAACAGACCATAAAATATCTGAAACGTGACATCTGAATTCATGAATACATCATCTTTTCTTTCCCCCCCTGTTGTGGACAGGGATAACGAGGAAGGGCTTGAAGAAGCGTCCATGCGCAATGCGCTCGAACGCATTGGACATTCCGCCCGTTCCCGCCAGTCTGCTGCTCCGCAACCTCGCCCCGCCGTCGAAAACGCAAATAACAAGCGTCGTCGCTTTGTGCGTGATGGAGAGGTGCAGGTGGAAAAGCATTCCCTTGCCCGCACAACGCCACGTACGGTCGCCATGCCGCGTGTTGCAGGCACGTCCCGCGCTGTGCATTTTAATGAAGAAGACAATAGCGAACTCTCCCGCCTGCGCCGCCAACTGGCGGAAGAAAAGCTGAAGGTGGAAGAAAGCGAACGCCAACTGGCCGATATGCAGGCCACCCAGCGCGGCTTGACCACACGCATTGGTCACGCGGACGCCCTGATTGCCGAGCAGAAGAACAAACTGGCTGAGCGTGAAGCGGAACTGCTTGTTGCCGGGCGCGAAATGCGTGCCGGACGCCGCCAGTTAGAAGAGCTGGAGGCGGAAATGGCCGCCCTGCGCCGCCAGTTGGACGCCAAACCCCGTGGCCGCCCACGCAAGGAGCCTGAACAGGCGGATGGTGTGGCTGTAGTGGCAGAGGCAGAGCCGCAGCCTGTTAAGTGGTGGAAGGACTAACCCCTGACTGTGCGTTTGGGGATATCCCACAATGAAAAATAATACGGCTACGCCCGCCCTTGCCCTGCTGGTTCTGGACGTAGCCCTTGGGGTGGCATGCGTGGTGCTGCCCCCAGTGGTTATGGGCTTTGTTGGCCTGCTGCGCGATGTGTTTGGTGTGCTTGTGCTGCCATTCACCTTTCTGTTCGGGCTGGCAGGCTGGTCGTCCGACCTGTCCTCCCTCTCCAGTGTGCATGATGGTCTGGCGCCACAAACCACCCCCCACCCGCTTTATGCTGTTATGGCGGCCGGAGCGCTTGGTGTTGGGGGGGTATGTTCTGTTCTGGCCTGTAACACGCCGCAGGGCGCTAAAGTGGAGCGGATTGCCGCACCCGTTTTAACAGGTGCTGCCATGCTTATGGTGGGGTTTGACCCCGGGCTAATTGTTCTGCCTGCATTTATTTTGCAAATACTGTGCTTTTGGTATCCAACGCTGTCTTTTTCTTTTCGGCGTCACTAAAAGCATTTTCCATAAGTCATCCGTATTGATGCGGATATGACAGAATGGACCGAGGGCCTGCATGTGCGCGCCCTCGGTTCTGATCGTGTGGTCTGCTCAGGCGGGGGGTAACACCTTGCCGGGGTTCATAATGTCCTGCGGGTCAAGGGCTGCTTTGATCCGGCGCATGGTTTGCAGTTCCGCACCACCACGCCAGGATGGCATCATGTAGGTTTTAAGCTGGCCCACGCCATGCTCGGCCGAAAAAGACCCACCCAGCCTGCGCACAATCTCGGCCACGGTATCCATCATGGCGTGGTCCTGTGCCAAAAACGCGGCAGGGTCCGCGCCTTCGGGTTGCACCAGATTGAAATGGATGTTGCCATCGCCAATATGGCCAAAAGGTGCGACCCGAATACCGGGGATCAGGGCTTCGCAGGCTTTGGTGGCATCGGTAATAAATTCCGGTATGGCCGCCAGCGGCACGGATACGTCGTTTTTGACCGATGCGCCCGCGCGTTTTTGTGCCTCGGCATGTTCCTCACGGATCATCCACAGGCTCTGGCGCTGGCTTTCGCTTTCGGCCAGAACGGCGTCTGTCACCAGCCCGTTTTCTAGCGCGCTGCCCAGAACATCTTCCATCAGGCTGCGCAGGCTGTCATCGGCACGGGGGCTGGCCAGTTCCACCAGCACATAGGCCGGGGCCGGGGCATCCAGCGGCAGGGCGGCTCCGTCTATCAGGCTGTTGACCAGCGCCATGGATGTGCCGGACATGAATTCAAACGCATGAATGGCGGAGGGGTCCTGTTTGCGGAAGGCGGCAAACAGGTTGAGTGCTCCTTGGGGGCTTTCCACGGCGCAAAGTGCCGTCTCGCGCGAGCGGGGGGCGGGCTGGAGCTGAATAACAGCTTGGGTGATAATCCCCAGTGTTCCTTCCGAACCCACAAGAAGCTGGCGGAGCGCGTAGCCGGTATTGTCCTTGCGGAGTTTGCGCATCAGGTCCAGCACGTTGCCATCGGGCAGTACGGCTTTCAGCCCCAGTGCGAGTTCACGCGCATTGCCGTAGCGTACCGTGTTGTTACCACCTGCGTTGGTGGCCAGAATGCCACCAATGTCGGCGGAGCCTTCGGATGAGATGGAAAGAGGGAGCAAAAGCCCCTGCGCACTGGCCGCATCCTGCGCGGCTTTAAGGGTTACCCCCGCATCCACGGTCATGGTCAGGTCGGCGTGGTCAATGCTGTGGATCTGGTTCATGCGGGTGGTGGAAATAACCACGGCATGTCCGCTCGAATCCGGTGTGGCGCCGCCGACCATGCTGGTGTTGCCCCCTTGGGGCACCATGGGCACGTTGTGGGCATGGCACAGGGCTACGGCTTTTGCGCATTCCTCGGTGTTGGCCGGGCGCAGTACTGCGGCGCAATGCCCGTGGTAGAGGGCGCGCCAGTCCACGCAGAACGCCTCTGTATCCGCCGGGTTGGTCAGCACGCCCGAAGGGCCAAGGGCCTGCACCAGCGCATCATGGAGAGTTGGGGGAAGGGGCGTTTGGGGCATGGCTCTGGTTTTCCCTGCAAAAGCACAAAAAAGACAAAGTAAAAGGGCGGTCTGGCCACCCTTTAGTAAAGATAATGGGTGTTATCGGCTACGGTGTGGATGGGGGCTGGCCACAGGGCATGCACGGCCTGCGAGCCTGCAACCCCAACCAGCAGGCCCACAATCAGGCTGATGGCAATGGTCACGGGTTTTTGGGTGCGGTTGCTGCTCTTGAGCGTTGCCAGATGGGTCTGGAGTTCCGCGCGGGACTTTTGGGTCAGGTAGAGTTCGGATTTAAGTGTTTCGTTCTGGGAGTAGGCAACCCGCAGGTTGCGGTCCAGCCGGGTAATGCTGTCTGCCATTTCCCGCAGTTGCACACGGTACTGGTCGGGCATGTCCGTTGTTTTGGACTTGCTGGCAGAAGCCCGTGTACCCGCCGGACGGGTTGCACTTTTGGCTTTGGACGGGTTGACTGCAATGGTCTGGAACAGGTTTTTAAGCGCACCACCCGTTGTGCTGTTTTTGCGCGCGCGGTTGCGCAGGGCCTGTAAGGCGGTGTCCGACTGGCCGGGGTGGTCTTCCAGCACCAGTGCCAGAATATCCGACAGAATTTTGAGTTCCTTGGGATCAATCTCGGTCATGGCGCCATCTCTCCCGTTCCGTCCTGCGGGCGGGGGGCTGCTGCGCGGTTCAGGCGGTCCTGTATGGCGCGGCCCAGACCATGCTGGGGAATGGGCTGTACAGCAATGCGGTGCAACCCAAGGCGCTGGCCTTCGCTATCGAGCGTGCGCAGGCCGGTAAACAGCCTTGCGGCGGCGTCTTCCAGACTGCCAGTCTCGCTCAGGTTCCAGACCAGCGGGGCAAGGGTGGGGCGGGGGGCGCCAAACGCCAGCAGGGCCTCATCCGCCTGAGCGTGCAGGGCGTTGAGCCGCACAGGCAGGTGCGGCGCGTAATGCGAGATCAGGCGGCCCGGAGAATGGGGGGCCAGATCACTGGCTGTATGGGGCAGGCTTATATGCGGGCAGATGGTTTGCAGCTCTTCCAGTGTTACACCGCCGGGGCGTAACAGGCAGGGGGCGTGCGGGTCTGTCAGGTCCACCACAGTGCTTTCCAGCCCCACGGTGCATGGGCCACTATCCAGCACGGCATCTATGCGGCCATCCAGTTCATCCAGCACATGGGCGGCATCCACCGGGCTGATCCGGCCCGAACGGTTGGCCGATGGGGCGGCTATGGGGCGATCAACCAGTTCCAGCAGCGCATGGGCCGTGGCATTGGCAGGCACACGCACAGCAAGGCTGGACAGACCGTCTGCCGCCAGATCGCTAATGCAGCACCCCGGTGCGCGGGGCAGGATAAGGGTTAGCGGCCCCGGCCAGAAGGCCTGTGCCAGCCTGCGCGCCAGAGGGTTGGGTGTAACCTGCTCGAACGCAGCCTGCGCACTGGCAAAATGGCTGATGAGCGGGTTAAAGCGTGGCCGGTTCTTGGCTTCAAAAATGCGGGCTACGGCCTGCGGCTGGCTGGCATCCGCCCCAAGGCCGTAAACGGTTTCCGTGCCAAACGCCACAAGGCCGCCAGCACGCAGAATGCTGGCAGCTGTGGCAATGCCGCTTTGGGTGGCATCCAGACGTCTGGTCATGGTGTTCTCATGGCAACAGGGCGCAATCCGTAGGCCGATCAGTAAGGCTGCAATGTTTTGGCAACAGGAGAACCCTGCGTAAAGGGGCTACGGGTAAACTGCTCTGTTTATAGCGTTCCGGTACAGACAAAAGGAGGATTTTTCCAGCCTGTTTTGCCATAAATAAGGGGCGAACCATCCAGCAGGGTAATATGGCCACCTGCCGCTTCCACAATGGCCTGCGGGGCGGCTGTATCCCATTCCATGGTGGGGCCAAGGCGGGGGTACAGATCGACCAGTCCTTCGGCCACACGGGCAAATTTTACAGCCGAGCCAATATTGCCCAGATGCGCTATTTTTTTGCCGTTCAGGTATTCGGCCAGACGGGTGTCATCCGCATGATGGCGGGAGGCCAGAACGGTCAGCCCTTCGGGTGGGGCTGTGCGGACATGAATGGCCTGCAACCCGTTTTTGTCCAGCCGGTGCGCGCCCAGACCCACCCCACCGGTGTAGAGCTGGTGGTAGGCTGGCAGGGCCATAGCCCCCAGTGCTGCATGGCCATTGCGGACAAGGCCGATATTGACGGTAAAATCGTCCCGCCCGGCGGCAAATTCGCGCGTGCCGTCCAGCGGGTCCACCAGCCAGTAGGCGGGGGTGGCATAAGCTTGCAGGCCAGCGGCAACTTCTTCTTCCGCAATAACGGGAATATCGGGTGTGGCCGCGCGCAGCCCGCGCAGAATGTGGGCCTCTGCCGCGTGGTCCGCCTCCGTTACGGGGGAGGAGTCGGTTTTGGTCACGGTTTCAAAACCCCGCGCGCGAATGGTGCGGATGATTTCGGCGGCTTCATTGGCCAGTCTGGCGGCAAGGGCCAGCAGGTCTGTATCTGCAAGGGTGCTCATGGCCCTAGCATACGCCAGCTTGGGGCCGCCGTCATGCCCTGTGGTGCATGGGGGATGTTTATCGTGCAATCGGGGGTGCGGGCCTGCGTGGCTATTGCCAAGACAGGGTGGGAGACTTAGGCAGAAAAGATGTGGTTTTCAGGGAGATCGGTCAAAATCATGCTACAGATTTCATTTTCCACCCAAACACAGCCCACTGCTGGCGCGCTGGCTATTCTGGTACCAGAAGGGGACACACGCTCCGCTGTTTTTCAGGCGTTTGATCAGGCGACCCACGGCGCACTGGGGCGTGCGGCCAAAGCCGAAGGGTTCAAGGGCAAGAGTGGCACAAGCTGCGTTGTGCTTGCGCCATCGGACAGTTTTGAACGCATTGTGCTGGTAGGCCTTGGCAAGACGGACGATGTGGATGCATGGGCAGCGGAAAAGGCGGGCGGTCTTGCGGCCTCCTTGCTGGGCCGCGCGCCCAAGGCTGCACTGGCTGTGGGGGACCTGTCCGGCGCGTTGGCGGCTCATGTCGCTTTGGGTGCGGTACTGGGGGCCTACCATTTTGGCCTGTACCAGACCAAGGAAGAAGACGACAAAAAGCACGTTCTGGCGGACCTGTCCGTGCTGGGCGAACACGCAGGTGCGGCGGAGGGCCTCTGGTCGTCCCTTCAGGCTGTTGCACGCGGCGTTGTGCTAACGCGTGATTTGGTGAGCGAGCCAGCCAATGTGCTCAACCCGGCCGAATTTGCCGAGCGGGCCACAACCCTGCGCGCCCACGGGCTGGAGGTGGAAGTGCTCGACCGCGCCGCCATGACCGAGCTTGGCTTTGGTGCCCTGCTGGGTGTGGCGCAGGGGAGTGCTAACGAGCCGCGCACCGTTATCATGCGCTGGAACGGTGGCAAGGAAGGGGATGCCCCGGTGGCCTTTATTGGCAAGGGCGTTACCTTTGACTCGGGTGGTATTTCCATCAAACCCGCCGCCGGTATGGAAGACATGAAGTGGGACATGGCCGGGGCCGCAACAGTTACCGGGCTTATGGCGTCACTCGCGCTGCGTAAGGCTGCGGTCAATGCTGTGGGTGTTGTGGGGCTGGTGGAAAACATGGTCTCCGGCACGGCCCAGCGTCCGGGGGATGTGGTGCGTAGCGCATCGGGGCAGACGATCGAGGTCTTGAATACCGATGCCGAGGGCCGTCTGGTTCTGGCCGATGTGCTCTGGTATGCGCGTGACCGCTTTGCCCCCCGCCTGATGGTGGATCTGGCAACCCTGACTGGCGCCATTATTGTAGGGCTTGGCCACGAATACGCGGGTCTGTTCTCCAATGATGATGCGCTGGCCGTGGGTCTGGCGGACGCAGGCGCCTTTACGGGTGAAAAGCTGTGGCGCATGCCCATGGGCAAGGAATATGACGCCCTGCTGAAGTCCGATATTGCGGATATGCAGAATATCAGCGGTGGTCGCGCTGGCGGCTCCATTACTGCGGCACAGTTCCTCAAGCGTTTTGTGGGGGAAACACCTTGGGCGCATCTGGATATTGCCGGGGTGGCGTGGGCCAGCAAGGCCAAAAATGGCCAGCCCAAAGGGGCGACCGGCTTTGGTGTGCGCCTGCTTGACCGGTTTGTGCGTAACGGGTTTGAACAGGACTGAACCTGCCAGCCCCCCGCCTGCCCGGTTATGCGGGCGGGCGGCTTTTTGCTGGAGGTGCGGGCCTAGCGCGCGCGCTTCCAGCCTTTGTCTTCCTGCCGCCAGTAAGCAAGGTCATGCCCTGCTTTGTGGGCCTGTGCCCAGCGCGCGCGGGCTGCGGCCACAGCACTTTCGTCATGGCCATCAAACAGGTCAAAAATCCGCTCAAAGCGGGTTGGGTCGGCGCAATGCCGGTTTTGCGTTAAAAACAGAAAACGGGCCTCGTTCGGGCAATCATCCCCCGTACTCAGCCAGATAGGTTGCAGGTCCGGGCAGGCTATGCCCGCGCTGCCGTGGGGCAACCACCGTGGGCTGGCTGTTTGCCAGAGCGTTTTGTCCAGCTCATCCAGCACCGGTTTGTCCGCACACCACACAACGGCTTTCTGCCCACTCTCCAGCGTGCGGGTCAGCAGCATGGGTAACGCTTCTGTCAGGCTGGTGCGGGTCAGGTGGTAAAAGCCGATCTGGGTCATATATCAACTATAGCAGTCTTGCCGTGGGGCGGAACAGAAGCAGGGTGCAAGCCTGTTTTATGCTGCCTGATGGCGTGAGGATACAAGGAGTAAAGCAGCATGGTCCAAACCATAACCCTGCCAGATGGCACAGTCCTGCCCGCATTGGGGGCTGGAACATGGAATATGGGGGATTGCGCTGCCCGCGCGGAGGAGGAAATTGCAAGCCTGCGCTATGGGGTGGAGCAGGGCGTGCAGGTGGTGGACACGGCGGAAATGTACGGCAATGGCCGCTCGGAAAAACTGGTGGGCGAAGCCATAGCCCCCCTGCGTGAACAGGTTTTTCTGGTCAGCAAGGTTCTGCCCACCAATGCGTCCGCCAGGGGCGTTGCGCAAAGTTGCCGCCGGTCTTTGCAGCATTTGGGAACAGACAGGCTGGACCTTTACCTGCTGCACTGGCGCGGCAGCGTGCCACTGGCCGAAACGGTGGAGGCTTTTCGCACACTCCAGCGCGAAGGGCTGATCCGGTATTGGGGTGTTTCCAATTTTGATACGGACGACATGCGTGATCTGGAGCGGTGCGCGCATGGGGGGGAATGCGCGGTCAATCAGGTGCTGTACAGTCTGGAGCACAGGGGTGTGGAGTATGACCTGCTGCAAGCGGACAGCCAGCGCAAGGTTGTTACCATGGCCTACTCCCCCCTTGGTCAGGGTGGGGCATTGCTAGCCAACCCCGTGCTGGGGCGTGTGGCGGCCCGGCATACCACATCGCTCGGAGTTGCAACGCCTGCACAGGTGGCGCTGGCATGGGTGCTGCGCCAGCCCAATATGCTGGCTATTCCCAAGGCGGGCACACTTGCGCATATGCGGCTTAATCTGGCGGCGGCGGAGCTGGAACTGGGGCCGCAGGATCTGGCGGAGCTGGATGGCGCCTTTGCACCCCCCACCCGCAAACAGCCGCTGGCCATGATCTGAGCGGGGCAACGGTCAAAGGCGCTGTGCTGGCCTGCGCCTAGTGGAACCCACCATCCTCGGATAAGGGGCGCAGGCCCACACGTATGGTCAGGGTCTGGGGGTGGGTGTTGCGCATAATGGCCAGTGTTGCGTCACTCCCCGGTTTGGCGGTGGCAATGGCGCGGATCATGGCGCGGGCGGTATCCACGTGCTCCCCGTTGAGCATGGTAATCACATCGCCTTTGCGTAACCCGCCATGGGCTGCGGGGCTGTCGCGGTCGACCTCGGTCACCTTGGCGCCGCTATGGGTCTGCATATCGTCCAGTGTGGCGCCAAGCCAGCCGCGGTCTATGTGGCCTGTCTGGCGCAGGGTCTCTACAATGGGAATAACAATTTCGGACGGAATGGAAAATCCAAGCCCGACTGATCCGCCTGTGGGGGAGACAATGGCCGTGTTCAGCGCCACAACCTGCCCGGCAAGGTTAAAGGTCGGGCCGCCGGAATTGCCGGGGTTTATGGGGGCATCAAGTTGTAAAAAGTCATCAAACGGGCTGCTCCCGATATCGCGCCCACGGGCCGAAACAATGCCCGCGGTAACGGATGACCCCAGACCAAACGGGTTGCCTGCCGCCATAATCCAGTCGCCCACCTGCACCTGTCGGCTATCGCCCCATTCCACATAGGGCAGGGCGTCGGGGCTGGTAATTTTGATAACGGCAATATCCGTCAGCGGGTCCATACCCACCAGCGTTGCGGTAAATTCCTTACCACTGGCGAGCGATACGGTAATGGTATCCGCATCCTCCACCACATGACCATTGGTGACAATAAAGCCGTGCGGGTCGATCAGAAACCCAGACCCGGCTTCAAGCAGTTCATCTCCATGGTGGCGCATGCGTTCGCGGTAGCGCCGTTCCAGCGGTGTGCCTTTAACGGAGGAGGGAAGCTTGTGGTGGCTGTCAGCGGCAAAGTCATCCCGCGTGACGGCAATATTGACCACGGCAGGGACCACCTTGCGCACAAGGGGGGCAAAGCTGACTGGCCCGCTTGTAACCAGCGGCGTGGCCGGGGCAAAGGGTGGCAACGTGTCTGCCCATGCCGCACCTGCATTCAGGAGCGGCGTGCAGCACAGATAGGCGACTGCCACGGAGGGCAGGCCTTGCAGCAATCTGGTCATAAAATGCGGTGCCATGGAGCCAAGCATGTGAACTTTAGGCCATGTTTGGCGGGCTTGCGCAACCATGCTGCCAGCCTGAAGCCTGTTTTCGTGCTCTTTTTAACACGGCTATGCGCCAGAATGCAGGATAAACCGCCAGTTCTACGGTCTGATGGCGGGGGCAAAAAGAACACTGATGCGCCCATATCCGCCGCCCTCATGAGGTGGGGTGTTTTTCGTGTTTTCAAAAAAAATGAGGGCCGCTCAGCACGGGTATCATGGTTTTTTGGCCATGCCCTGTGCAATATAGGCAGGTATGGCCATGCTTTATGGCCCAAAACTTGCGTCTGTTTCCCAGCAAGAACCAGCTTCGTTACTGCGCACCGGCCCGGACCGGTCATGAGCTGGTATTTTTTATGTGCTGGAGCATCGCATGAGCGTTAATCAGGAACCGCCCTTCAAGGCCCGTTATGAAAATTATATTGGCGGGCAATGGAAAGCACCCATCAGGGGCGTTTACATGCAAAACAGCTCCCCCGTGGATGGACGCATTCTGTGCGAAGTCCCCCAATCCAGTGTGGAGGATATAGACCTTGCGCTGGACGCCGCCCACGCGGCTTTTCCGTTATGGGCGCGTACTGCTGCGGCGGAACGGTCTTTGCTGCTGCTCAGGGCGGCGGACCGTATGGAGGCCAGCCTTGACCTGCTTGCCCGGGCGGAAGCATGGGATAACGGCAAACCGATCCGTGAAACACTGACTGCGGACATTCCGCTGGCGATTGACCATTTCCGTTATTTTGCCGGGTGCCTGCGCGCGCAGGAAGGCACATTAAGCGAAATTACGGATACGACCATTGCCTACCATTTTCATGAACCATTGGGCGTTGTCGGGCAGATTATTCCGTGGAACTTTCCTATTCTTATGGGGGCATGGAAGCTGGCTCCCGCGCTGGCGGCAGGCAACTGCGTGGTTATGAAACCAGCCGAAACAACGCCCGCCAGCATGCTGGTGCTGATGGAACTGATTGGGGACATCTTCCCCCCCGGTACGCTGAATATTGTTAACGGTTTTGGGCGCGATGTGGGGGCGGCTCTGTCCAACAGCACGCGCATTGCCAAGATCGCCTTTACCGGCTCCACCCCTACCGGCAAAACAATAGCCCATGCCGCAGCGGAAAACCTGATCCCCGCCACGCTGGAATTGGGGGGGAAGTCTCCAAACATCTTTTTTGCCGATGTGATGGAGCATGATGATGACTATTTGGACAAAGCGGTGGAAGGCTTTGCCATGTTCGCCCTGAATCAGGGGCAGATATGCTCCTGCCCCAGCCGCGCACTGGTGCATGAAGCCATTTACGATCGGTTTATGGCCCGTGCCTTGCCCCGTATTCAGGCCATTCGTCAGGGGCACCCGCTAGACCCGCAGACCATGATGGGGGCGCAAAACTCCACCATGCAGCAGCAAAAAATTCTGGATTACATTGCTATTGGCAAAAGCGAGGGCGCGGAACTGCTCACAGGCGGTAACAGACCTGATCTGGGTGTGGAACTGAACAGGGGGTGTTACGTCCAGCCCACAGTGTTCCGTGGCCACAACCAGATGCGTATTTTTCAGGAGGAAATTTTTGGTCCTGTGCTGGCGGTGACAACCTTTGGAACAGAGGAAGAAGCCTTGGCCATTGCCAACGATACGCCTTTTGGCCTTGGGTCTGGCGTTTGGTCGCGCAATGCAAACACCTGTTACCGCATGGGGCGTGGCCTGCAGGCGGGGCGGGTGTGGGTGAACTGCTACCACGCCTATCCGGCCCATGCGGCTTTTGGTGGGTACAAAAAATCCGGCCTTGGGCGCGAAACCCACAAAATGGTTCTGGAGCACTACCAGCAGACCAAAAATATGCTGGTCAGTTACAGTGAGAACAAGCTGGGTCTGTTCTAGGTTCAGGGCGTGCGTGTTCAGGCACGCTTTTCCACCGACAGACCTGTGCACCCCCCAAGCCGCTTTATCAAAAGGGACAGAGCAGCTTGGGGGGGCTTAACGCGGCGTTAAGGAGGTTGGGCCATGTGGTCTGGTTTTTGCGCATTGGGGCCGCATAATGCCGCCCCATAGCCATGGTCCGGCCTCCATTTTGGCATTGCTGGAACATGAGGGCACACACCCGCTGCGCGGCGTGTTCCAGATGATAGCGTTTGAGCGTGGGCAACTGCTGGCCCAGCCGGATGATGCGGATTATATTTTTGTGATCAGAACCGGCTGCCTGCGCGCGTTTTTGCTGGCGTTTGATCGGGAGTTAAGCCTTGCTTACCTGCGGCGGGGCGATATGTTCAGCACCCACACACGGCTGCAAATGCAGGCAGGCGAGCCAACCCAGCTTTTTATTGCCAAGCGGATTGCTGTGGAGCAGGTCTCGACCTCTCATCCCGCGCTCCAACACGCCCTGATCCACGGTCTGGCAAAAGTGCTGGGCCAGACCATGACCTTGCTCGAAGACCTTGCCTTCCACCATGCCAGAGGCCGGATTGCCCGCTATATTGTGCGCAGTGCTGCGCACGCTGGCATTGGCCTGCAACGCGGGCAGGTGGTGCCGCTCGCCCTTGGTATGGAGGAAATGGCAGCCCTGCTGGGCACAACCCGGCAGACGGTCTCGACCGAGTTCAATACCATGATCCGCGAAGGCGCCTTTGCGCGGGAGCGGCGGGGTTCGCTCCGGCTGGGGGATGTCACCCTCCTCAAAAACTGGGCGCGTGGAGAGACCCTACGGGGCGGTTGATGCGCCTTTTGTCGGGCATCTGACAGACAGGTAGCCCCTCCTATTCCAAACTCTCGTTCAGGCTCGGTAAAACTGAAAGGGAGAGACATGTCCGAAGGCTTTGATCGTTATGTCAGCTTCAGGAATGTGGCATGGGAAAGCAAGACAGCCGAGGTGTTTGACCTGCTGCAAACGCATTTTGAGCAAAATACCAGCCCGTTTTGGAGCTACTTCCTCAAACAGCGCGGCATTGCCCATGCTCAGGGGCTGGATGACCTGCGGGTTCTGCACAACTTTTTGCCAACCCTGAAAGACATTTTAGAAGACCTTGAAGATACAAAGGCTTTGCACAAGCTGGAAGAGCTAGAGGACCGGTGTATGTAACGGTGCGGCCCTCCTTGCTCTTCCATGCGGTTCAGCTTGGGCGCTGCCGGGGTTTTGCCGGAGCAAGGGCTGGGTTTTCCGGCCAGTCGTGGCGGGGGTAGCGGCCACGCATGTCGCGCCGCATATCCGCCCATCCCCCTTGCCAGAACCCGCCAAGGTCCGCCGTAATGGCCTGTGGCCGCCCTGCGGGGGAAAGGAGCGCCAAACGCAACGGCACTCGCCCGCCCGCAAGCAGGGGCGTTTGCTCCGTGCCATAAAAAACCTGCGCACGGGCCGAGGCCACGGGCACGGGCTGGGTGTAGTCCACCTCCGCCCGCCCACCGGGGAAGGGTAGGTGGGTTGGCAGTTCGCGCTCCAGCCATTGGTATTGCTCGTAGCTGAGCAGGTTGCGCAGCAGGGCATGCACGTCCAAGTCTTTTATAGCGGCAACAGAGGTGCGTCCTGTAATGTAAGGGGCCAGCCAGTCCTCAACACTGCGTGCAAGAGCGGAGGATGAAAAATCGGGCCATGCCTGCTGCCCTTCTGGCCCATTATGCGCGGGTGTGGCCTGCACGCTGTGGGCCAGCGTAACACGGGCCTGCAACTGCTTGACGGCATCCGTCCAGTTCAGAGCCGTTTCCAAAGCGTCGCGCACATGGAGCAGCAGGAGGGAGGCTGCTTCCTCGGGTTTGACCTTTTCGGTCCGGTCCTTGAGCACAAGGCAGCCAATGCGCGTGCGCCTGCGTGCCAGAATATTGCCCGATACGGGGTCGAGCGTGGTTTCCACCTGCTCGTGCGTGCGCGCCAGCAGGGTGGGGGGCAGGTCATTCAGGTCCAATGGTGCCGCCAGACGGATTTCGGCTGCTGTGCGCAGGTGCAACCCGGCCACGGCCAGCAGGCGGTGGGGGCTTAACCCATCATCCCGCTTAAGCCGCGCGTTGCTGCCATTGGCCAGCCGGTAACTGCCCGGCTCGCCCCGGCACAGGGCAATCCGGTCGGGAAAGCCCGCCGCCAGTAAGGCTGCGGGGTTGCCTTGGGCATGCAGGTGCTGGGGCACATTCAACCGGGACCGAAAGCGCTTTGCCGCAAGGCGGATGCGGCTGAGTGCCCCCCGGTCTGCATCCGGGTGGTCTTCGCCTGCAATCAGGTCCAGCCTCAGGCCAATATCGGCCGGGGGTGTTATGGGGGGGCGGCCCTGTGCCGTGTGTCGTGGGCGCAGGGGGTCCCGTTCTTCCAGAAGAGCGGCCATGTCTGCTGCCATTGCGGCTTCCTCCGCTGTGCGTGCGGCCAGAAGCATGGCGGCAAGGCGTGGGTGCGTGCCAAGCTGGGCCATGCGTTTGCCAAGCGGGGTAATGTTGCCCGCAGTATCCAGCGCGCCCAGATGTTCGAGCAGTTCCCACGCTGCGGCAACTGCACTGCCGGGGGGCTGGTCCGGTAGGGGCAGGGGGCCGGTTGTGCCCACGGTATCGGCCCACAGGGCCGTGGCCAGAACGTAGTCTGACAGATCGGCTTCCAGAATCTCCGGTCGGTCATGCTGGGGCATGGCGCGCTGAGTGTTGGTACTCCACAGGCAGTAGGCGGTGCCCGGCGCTTCACGCCCTGCGCGTCCTGCACGCTGGCGGGCCGCCGCCTTGGAAATGCGCAACGTATCCAGCCGTGAAAGCCCAGCCCCTGCATCAAAGCGTGGCGCGCGGCGGTAACCGCAATCCACCACCACGCGCACCCCCGGTACGGTGAGCGATGTTTCCGCAATGGAGGTGGCCAGAATAACGCGGCGCTCACCTGCTTCTCCGGGGCGCAGGACGCGGGCCTGTTCCGCCGGGTGTAGCTCCCCATGTAGGGGCAGCACTGTTGCACTTATTCCGTCCAGCAACTGGGCTGTGCGCCGGATTTCTCCCGTGCCGGGCAGGAAGGCCAGAATATCGCCCGTGGTATCCGCCAGTGCCTGCCGGATACCCGCAGCCGTGGCCGGGGCAATATCGCGCAGGGTGGGAATATCCTTTTTGGCATGGTGGACTTCCAGCGCAAACATGCGGCCTTCGCTGGTCAGCACGGGGGCGTTCATCAGGCTGGCCAGCCGTTCGGTCTCAGCCGTGGCGGACATGGCCAC
Source organism: Acetobacter zythi (assembly GCF_963921165.1). Taxonomy (NCBI): domain Bacteria; kingdom Pseudomonadati; phylum Pseudomonadota; class Alphaproteobacteria; order Acetobacterales; family Acetobacteraceae; genus Acetobacter; species Acetobacter zythi. The sequence goes on along the minus strand of NZ_CAWUEO010000001.1, from coordinate 608,477 downwards.
AAGCCGCAGGTCTGGGCGCAAGGTGCGTTGCAGGTCCAAACAGAAGGCAAGCGCCAGATCGGCCTCCAAAGAGCGTTCATGCACTTCGTCCAGAATAACGCAGGCCACATCTTCCAGCATGGGGTCGCCTAGCAGGCGGCGCAGGAACAGCCCTTCGGTCAGCACCTCAATACGGGTACGGGCCGAAACGGCGCTGTCTATGCGGGTGCGGTAGCCTACAAACCCGCCCACATCCTCCCCCATAAGGGAGGCAATGCGCTGGGCGGCGGCGCGTGCGGCCAGCCTGCGGGGTTCGAGCATAATAATGCGCCCGCTTTCGCCCCGCCATGCGCAGGCCGCCAATATGGGGGGGATGGATGTGGTTTTGCCCGCCCCCGGTGGGGCCACCACAATGGCGCTGGCCGGGCGCTCAGGCGTTGGCTCTACAGCCAGAACGGCGCGGAGTTCTGGCAGAATCTCCTTGACCGGCAGGCCGTTGGCAATTGCATCGGGGTCGGGGGAAAAAGGCTGGGCTGTCATGCCGCCTTTTATGGCGGTCAGGCGGGCTGGCTGCAATGTTTACCATGCCCCCTCCATGGTGTGCGTTGTGCATGGAAGGGGGCGGTAATGCCGGGGTCAGCGCGTTTTTGTGCTGGTGGGCAGGGTTAAAAACCCGGCTTTGGGGGAGAGGGTTTTGGCCGGTGCCTGTGTTGGGGTGTCGTCCATGCCAGTGGGGAAGATGGCGTTGGGTTCACTCTCCTGCGTTGTTGCTGTAGCGGCAGCAGGCGTGGGTATGGTCGGCTGGGGAGTGCTGGCGGCAGCATCCGTGCTGGCAGAGTCCAGCCCTGCTCCAGTGCTGGTGGCAGATGGGGTGCTGGGCGCATTGATGCCGGGCTGGAGTTCCGTCAGTTTGCTGGTTTCAGACTGGGCACCAGCCACGGGTGCGGCATCGGGCGCTCCGGTCAGGGACTGGGTCTGAATAGCGTTGTTCATGGGGGTGCCCCCCGCATCCACCAGCCATTTGTTCAGGGAATGGCGGATCTGGTACTCGAACTCGACATTGATGGTCTGCATCATGTCTTTTGTAATTTCGTACAGGTTTGCCGGGCTTTCCACATCCTGCGATGGGTCGGGGTGCAGGGTCTGGGTGGCCTGTGCGGACGCACTTGCCACGCGCTTGCCATCGGGGTTGAGGATGTCCAGATGAATATCCATCTGCCCGTCCAGCGTGCCGCCGGGCTGGTGCAGGATAAATGCGCGGTCAATCACAAAATGGGCTGTGGTGGCCGCTGCGGTATTCCCCGTTGCCACCAGCCTGTCTGCTGCCATCTGCCGCAATGTGTGGTCTGGTGGGGAGGGGGATCTGTACCCAATATCGCCCGGTTCGGGGTTGGTTACGGAGTTGTCCACCACATCCAGCGTGGCCACGTTCAGGTGGATCTGGCCCAGATAGTCATAGCTTAGGGGGGTAAACTTGGTCTGCTGCGGCTGGTCCGCGCACCCGGCAAGGGCTGCTGGCAGAACAAGGGTTGCGACCAGATGGGAAAGACGCATACGGGGGAACGGCAGCATGGCACAACCTCTTTAACAGCCGACTGAAATAATCCAACGCAGGCTCCGGTGCGGGGGCGGTATCCACCCCGGTCAATCTGCTCCGGGGTGGGGGCACCGTCAACCGTGCGTTATGGGCAAAAGGCGCGCTCAGCTTGTGGCGGAGGCGATATCCTTGCGCGGAAAATGAAAATCCTTGTTACAGAATTCGCATGTCATAACGATTGTGTCGTCCCTTACGCACATATGGTCCAGATCATCCTCGGGGAAGCGCTGGAGCACCTCCACCAGCCGTGCGCGTGAGCACCGGCAGCCAAAAGCCAGCGCACGGGACTGGCTGACATGGAGGTCTTCCTCATGGAACAGGCGGTGCAAAAGCTGGGGGGCGGGCAGGGTGTCGTCCAGCAGTTCGGCTACGGTGAGCGTGGTTGCCAGAATGGTTGCGGTCTCCCACGCCGTGTCGTCCTGCGTTGCGCTGTCAGCCCCGATCAGTTCCGCCTCCGCCGTGCCGCCCTCGCCAGCAATGCGTTCGAGCACCAGAGCACCAGAGCGCCAGCCTGCATCGGTCATTTTGCACGCAAGCATAATCCAGCATGCATGCTGTTCGCTGGTGGCAAAGTAATGCGTGGCCATGGCGGACAGGTCATCCCCCGCAATTTCCACAATCCCCTGATGGCGCTCCATTTCCGCCCCCTGATCAACGGTCAGGGCCAAATAGCCATCTCCCAGCAGTTCCCTGTCTGTCGGAGTGGGGGTGTTGGCCAGCAGAGCGTCCAAGGCTTCCTCATCCGTGCGGGCATAAAAGCGCAGTGCGCCATCATGCGTACAATCCGCCACCAGCATGGAAACGGGACCGCTCCCCTTGATCTGTAGGGAAAACGACCCTTGGAATTTAAGGGCGGAGGCCAAAGCCGCCACAAGGGCAAGCGCCTTGCCCGCAAGAGCGGTAACCTGTGCGGGGTTGTCGTGGCGGGTGAGCATGGCGTCCGCCAGCACACCAAGGCGGATCAACCGCCCACGGACCGGACGCCCCGCCAGATAGAAAGGCGTTACACCGCCCGGAACCACCAGACCGGGCACATCGGGGCGGTCACGGTCGAGAAAAGCCGGTTTTTCCATGGAAACGTTCAATCCTGCCAAAAATAACATCAAGGCCACGCCGCCCCGCTCCAGATGGAGCGGGGGGATGCCTTAGCGCACCCTGTTATTGGGTGCTGGGGGGAGTAGGGGGCTGTTTTGCTCAGGCCTGAGCGGAAATATCCAGTTCGAGTTTTTCAAGCTGGCGCTCAAGCGTGCGGGCGGCATCGGGGGTAAGGTCCAGCGTGTCGGTCAGGGCGCGGAGCAGGCCTTTGCGGCAGGCGTCGTGCTCCATGTCCAGATCCCCCACGCGGCCACACCCGGCCAGACAGTCCAGATAGGAGGCGCGGAGTGGCGCCACCTTGTCTGCTGCAAAGGGAAGGGTCGCCAGAATACGGTCCAGCGCAGGCTCAACCCAGCCGGGAACGCTGGGTGTTTCTTCCGTGGAGGTGGGTGTTACGGGCTTTTCCGCATCACTCATGAGCTTACTCCTTGCCAAAGGAGGTCCAGTTGGTCCCTCCCATTGTCCATGCCAGAATGCCCTTTTGGGCGTGCAGGCGGTTTTCGGCCTCGTCAAACACCACGGAATGGGGGCCTTCAAACACGTCCTGCGTGACTTCCTCCCCAATATGGGCAGGCAGGCAGTGCATGAACAGGGCATTGGGGGCGGCAAGGGCCATCAATTTTGCGTCCACCCGGTAGGGTTCCAGCCGCGACATGCGAGAAGCGGCCTCCTCGTGCGAGTCGGACATGCTGACCCATGTATCGGTTACAATGCAGTCTGCTTTTTCCACGGCGGCACGTGGGTCTTCCATCCACTCCACATCGCCACCTTCACGCCGTGCCCAGTCCAGCACAGCCTGCGGGGGCTTCATTTTGGCAGGTGTTGCGGCCCGCAGCCTGAAGCCAAAGCGCACGGCCCCTTCGATCAGGGAGACAAGAACGTTGTTGCCGTCCCCTGTCCAGGCGAACGTGCGGCCACGCACGGGGCCGCGATGTTCCTCAAATGTCATGATATCGGCCAGAATCTGCACCGGGTGGGAGTCCGGGGTCAGCCCGTTAATGACCGGGCTTGTGCTCCAGCGCGCCAGTTCGTGCAGATTGGTGGTGTTGCCCGTGCGCAGGACAATGGCATCCACAAAGCGGGAGAGCACGCGTGCCGTATCGGCCAGTGTTTCGCCCCGGCCGATCTGCATGTCCTGCGGGCTGAGCACAACGGCGTCCCCCCCAAGCTGGCGCATGCCCACTTCAAAGGACACACGCGTACGCGTGGAAGGTTTGGAAAGGATAAGCCCCAACTGCCGCCCAGCTAGTGGCTGGCGCGGGTGCAGCGGAAAGCGGCGGTTCTGCTGCATCCGCTTCATGCTGCTGGCAACATCCAGAATCTGGCGCAGGGTTGCCCCGTCCAGATCCTTGAGGTCCAGAAAATGGCGAAGCCCCGTCTGCACCGGTGTGATGGAAGAGGTGGAAAGAGCCGCACTCATGGGGTTGTCTCCAGAACTGTCTTGTTTTTGTTATCAGGCTTGGCCCGCAGGGTTGTCACAGCCTGCACAAGCATGGCCACGGCCTTGCGGCAGTCTTCTTCCGTTACGGTCAGGGGGGGCACAAGGCGCAAGACGTTATCGCCTGCCGTTACGCACAAAAGCCCGGCATCCTGTGCCGCGGCCTGCACATCGCCCACAACAGGCACGCAGCGCAGGCCAATCAGCAGGCCAAGGCCACGGCGTTGTTCAAAAATATCCGGGGCATCAGCCACAAGGCTGTCCAGCAGGTCATCCAGCAAGGCTGCACGGGTGCAGATCTGGTCCATAAAGCCCGGTGCAAGCAGCACGTCCAGCACGGCGTTGGCGGCAGCGCATGCCAGCGGGTTGCCGCCAAAGGTGGTGCCGTGTGTGCCCGCGGTCATGGCCTTGGCCACAGTTTCGGTCGCCAGAATGGCCCCAATGGGAAAACCCCCGCCAAGCCCTTTGGCTGTGCTCATGACATCTGGCGTAATGCCAGCCCATTGGTGGGCAAACAGGCGGCCGGTGCGGCCAACGCCACTTTGCACCTCGTCCAGCGCAAGCAGCACGCCGGTCTGGTCGCACAGGGCGCGCAGGGCGCGCAGGTATTCCACACTGGCCCGTTTGATGCCGCTTTCCCCCTGAATGGGTTCAAGCATAACAGCGGCGGTGCGCGGGGTAATGGCGGCCTTTACGGCTTCGATATCGTTAAAAGGCACATGCACAAAGTCCGTAACCGGTGTGCCAAAGCCTTCCAGATATTTCGGGTTGCCGGTGGCGGCAAGCATGGCCAGCGTACGGCCATGGAACGCGCCATCCATGCAGATGATCTGGGTCCGCTCGGGGTGGCCTGCCATCATTTGCGCGCGGCGGGCCATTTTGACCATGCCTTCGTTGGCTTCCGCCCCGGAGTTGCAGAAGAACACGCTATCGGCAAACGTGTTGGCAACAAGCCGCTCGGCCAGTTTTTCCGCCTGTGGAATGCGGAACAGGTTGGAGACATGCATAACCCGCCCGGCCTGCTGGCTTATGGTCTCCACCAGATGGGGGTGGGCATGCCCTACGGAGCAGGTGGCAATACCTGCCGCAAAGTCCAGGAATCGTCGCCCATCCGATGCGTACAGCCAGGAGCCTTCGCCCCGCTCAAAGGCGAGGTCGGCACGCTTATAGGTCGGCATCAGGGGAGGAATCATGGAATCTGGTCTTTACGTTGGTGGTTATCAAACCTGAATGAGGGAATCTGGAACAGCGCAAAACAAAAAACGCCCGCTACCGTAAAAGGGTGGAGCGGGCGGCCCGTTGCGCATCGGAGTATAATGCCGTGTTCATGTTGTGAGTGTCAAACTTCTGTATTGAATACTTTGCATATCTATTATGCGGTGTGGCAATTCAGGTGCGGCTACGCAGTGGCGCAAAGCCGCAACATGAGCATACTATCCGTACCCATGGACAACACCCCGCCCCCTTCCTTTACCTGTCCGCCCCCGCAACGTTCGGCCCTGCGGGAGGCGGCGCTGGCGCATCTGGCCCGTTTTGGCACAACGCGGCAGGGGCTGGAGCAGGTGCTGCTGCGCCGCGTTGCCCGTTGGGCGCAAAAAGCCCAGCGGGCAGGGGACTGTACGGAGCTTGTGGCCGAACATGCCGCAAAGCTGCACCCCGTGGTGGCCGCAGTGGTGGACGATATGGTGCGGCTGGGCGCTGTGGATGATGCCGTATTTGCCCGCTCGCGCGTGCGCAGGCTTGTGCGCTCTGGCCGCTCCACCCGCGCGGTGCAGGCCCACCTTGCGGCCAAAGGTGTTGCCCCGGAGGTGCGGGATGAGGCGTTGGAAGAGGCCGTGAGTACGCTCAGTGCAGGCGAGCAGGAACTTTGCGCCGCACTGGTGCTGGCGCGCAAACGCAGGCTGGGTCCATTTGCCTTAGCCCCCGCCACACCAGATGAGGGCGAGGCCAGTGGCATGGCACGGTGGAACAAAGCGCTGGGGGTGCTGGCGCGTGCGGGGTTTGCGCGGGATGTGGCCCAGCGTGCTCTGGAAATGCAGCCTGAGGAGGCGGAGGACTGGATGGACCGCTTGAGAGCCGAGTCGTGAAGGCGGGCTGGTTATGCCTTGCCCTGCCGTTACTGCTGGCCGCCTGCGCGGGCGGCGGGCACGGGAGCTGGCATGGGGCTGTGCAGTGCGCCCCCTATGCGCGGGAACATTCAAACATCAACCTGCGTGGTGATGCGGCAACATGGTGGTGGCAGGCGCAGGGGCAGTACGCGCGCGGGTCCCGCCCCAGAATGGGGGATGTGCTTGTGTTCCGCGCTACACGCAGGTTGCCATCAGGCCATGTTTCAGTTGTGCGGGAGGTGCGCAATAACCGTCTGGTGCTGGTCGACCATGCCAACTGGGAGCCGGGGGAAGTCACCCGCCACGCCCCCGTGCAGGATGTATCTCCCCGCAATGACTGGACGCGGGTGCGCGTGTGGTGGTCCCCCACGCATGCGTTTGGCAAGACGGTTTATCCGACCTACGGATTTATAGAACCATATACTCCGGGAAATAGCTGATCGGGCCGTTTGCGCGGGGTTGAAAAGGAAAAACTTGCATCATGGCGTGTTCGCCCTCATGTACAAGGCGGATTACGGCAAGCAGACTGGCCGCACATGCGCGCCACAAGGTTAAGGAAGAGTGGAATGGGCAGCTTGAGCATCTGGCACTGGCTTATTGTTCTGGTGGTCGTGCTGGTGTTGTTTGGTGGTGGCGGCAAGATCAGCACCATCATGGGGGATATGGCCAAGGGCATTAAATCCTTCAAAAAGCACATGGCCGATGATGAACCGATGGACGATACCGCTCCACGTGCGGGTTCGGGCCACATTGCACCGCCCCCGGCCGCCGCTACCGAGCGCGCCAGCGCGCCAGCAGACAAAACCCCCCAGCACTAACCAACGCCGAGGAAGGCCAACAGCATCATGACAGATAACGCCACCACGGATTTTGTCCGCGGCGCGCAGGATATTGTGCATGCGGGCCAGCGGCTGGATGCGCGCGGCTGGGTGCCTGCCACGGCGGGGAACATCAGTTGCAGGCTACCTGATGGGCGCATCGCCATTACGCGGTCGGGTTGCCACAAGGGGTTTTTAACCCAGAACGATGTGATAACCGTGGATCTGGCGGGGCAGCCCCACCAGCCGCAGAACAAACCAAGTGCGGAAACCCTGCTGCACTGTCAGGTTTACCGTCTGCTGCCCAATGTGGGGGCTGTGCTGCACGGCCACTCCGTTGCCTCCACCGTTTTGTCCATGACCGAACCATCTCAGGCCCTTGTTCTGGAAGATTACGAAGTCCAGAAAGTGTTTGAAGGGCAAACCACGCATGAAGCCTGTGTGCGTGTGCCGCTTTTTGCCAATGATCAGGACATTGCCCGTCTGGCGCGTGAGGTGGAGCCGTTTTTTGCCAACATGCCCGCAGGCTACATTATTCGTGGCCATGGCGTGTATGTGTGGGGCAAAAACATGGCCGCAGCCCTTGCCCGGCTGGAAGGGCTGGAGTTCCTGCTGGCCTGTGTTCTGGAAAGAAGGAAGCTGGGGAAATGAGCAGCCTGAGTGTGTTTGAGGACACCCACCCCGGTGTGGCCTTGTTGCAGACGCAGGACGGGGCGGAAATTGCCGCAGCCCTTGCCCCGTTTGGCATTCGCTTTGAACGCTGGGATGATGTGCAGCCCCCCCCCAAGGATGCGGACGAAGCCACCGTGCTGGCAACCTACCGCCCATGGCTGGATAAACTGATGGGGGAAACCGGGGCAGGCTCGGCCGATGTGCTGCGCGTAAACGCCCAGACTCCCAACAAGGAAGCCCTGCGCAGCAAGTTCCTGTCCGAACATATTCATAGTGAGGACGAAGTCCGGTTTTTTGTGCATGGGGGTGGCCACTTCATCATGCATATCAATGACCGGGTGTATGATGTGGAATGCACGCAGGGTGACCTGATTTCCGTGCCGGAAGGGTATAAGCACTGGTTTGATGCAGGCCCGCAGCCCGATATGGTGACCCTGCGCATCTTTACCCACAAGGAAGGCTGGGTGGCCCAGTATACGGGTGCGGATATTGCCCGCCAGTTCCCCTCCTTTTCCAGCTAGGCAAGATTTCACGACCATGATGCAGAATACGGGTTCAGCCACGCCACGCGTAGTGCTGCTGGATATTGAAGGCACAACCCTGCCGGTAGCCTTTGTGCATAAAGTGCTTTTCCCCTATGCGCGCACGCATCTGCCTGCGTTACTTGCGCAGCAGCACAACAATCCGGTGGTTGTGCAGGCTCTGGCAGAAACCGCAGAGCTGGCCCCCGGCGTGCCTGCGGCAGAACAGCTTGAACGCTGGATGGACACGGACGCCAAGGTGGCCCCGCTCAAAAGCCTGCAAGGGCTTTGCTGGGAGCAGGGCTACCGGCAGGGCGAACTGGTGGCCGACCTGTTTGCCGATGTTGTGCCCACGCTCAAGGCATGGAAAGCCGCAGGACTGACCCTGGCCGTCTATTCCTCCGGCTCTGAAGCCGCGCAGAAGCTGATTTACGGCTACACGGAACAGGGGGATGTAACGCCCCTGTTCAGCGCATTTTTTGACCTGAAAATGGGCGGTAAAAGAGAAAGCGCAAGTTACAGCGCCATTGTGCACAAGGCAGGCTGGGTTCCGGCCGAGGTGCTGTTCCTGTCCGATGTGGTGGCCGAGCTGGAAGCCGCCGAACAGGCCGGGTTGCAGGTCTGCCAGATTGCCCGCCCGGAGGACAAAACGGTGCCGGGTGTGCGCCACCGGGTTGCGGCCTCCCTGCCTCAGGCAGCCCGCCTGTTCGGTCTGCCCGAAGGAGCGTAATAGGTCGATGACAATCAGCCTGCACACCAACTGGCGGGATATTCCCGCACAAGCCCACGGCTGTGCCGCAGCATTGGGTAATTTTGATGGTGTGCACCTTGGGCATGCCCACCTGCTCCACTCTGTTTTTGCCGCTCGGCCAGACCTGCCGCCTGCCGTTGTCACGTTTGAGCCTCACCCGCGTGAGTTATTCCGCCCGCAGGACCCACCCTTTCGGCTGACCTTGAGTGCGGAGCGGCTGGAAGCCCTGCGCGCCTTGGGTGTGCGCCATGTTTTTCAGATCGGGTTTGACAAGGCTTTTTCCGAACTGAGTGCTGAACAGTTTGTGGATGACGTGCTGCACAACGCGCTGCGCCTGCACCACGTTGGCTGCGGGCCGGACTTTGCCTTTGGCCACCGCCGGGGTGGCAATGTGGCGTTTCTGGCCGAGCGTACGCATCAGCTTGGCATGGGCTTTACCGCTGTGCAGGCGCTGGCCGATCAGGGCGGGCCTTTTTCCTCCACCCGTATCCGCCGCCTGTTGCAGGATGGTTATCCTGATGAGGCAGCGGGCGAACTCGGGCGGCTATGGTGCATTCGTGGTGTTGTGCAGCATGGGGACAAACGCGGCAGGTTGCTGGGCTTTCCTACCGCCAATATTCCACTGGGCCGCCACCTTGAACCCGCAAGAGGCGTGTACGCGGTTACAGTGCGCCTGCCCAACGGGCAGACACACCGTGGCGTTGCCAATATCGGCCGCCGCCCCACCATAAACGATGGGCAGGAAAGCAGGCTGGAAGCGCATCTTTTTGACTTTGAGGGGGATCTGTACGGGCAGGAGCTTTCGGTCAGCCTGCACGCCCTGCTGCGGGAGGAAAAACGCTTTGACGGGCTGGACGCGCTTAAAAACCAGATCGCGCAGGATGCAACGCAGGCCCGGCAGGTGCTGGACGCACCACGCCCTTTGAGCCGAACCTGATGGCATGGTCGGGGTCGGGTTGGGCAGTACTGCCCGGTTTGATGCTTGACCCTGAGCTTTTCCTTTTTGATAAGACAGTAACGACCAAGGTGGCGTAGGGGCCAAAAGCCCGCATGCCATGAACCCGAACCGAAGTGACCTCAGCCACCCATGACCTCATCGAGCAGCGAACCCGACAAGACATCCCTGGCCGACCAGTATCGCAATACGGTGTTTCTGCCACGGACCTCTTTTCCCATGCGTGGCAACCTGCCCCAGCAGGAGCCTAAATGGCTTGAAAAATGGCGCGAAAGCGGGCTGGATGAAAAGCTGAAGCAGCAGGCGCAGGGACGCCCGGTCTTTACCCTGCATGATGGCCCACCCTACGCCAACGGGCACCTGCATATTGGTCATGCGCTGAACAAGATCAACAAGGACGTTATCAACCGCGCGCACCGCATGGCGGGCTACGCGGTGCGTTACGTGCCGGGCTGGGACTGCCACGGTCTGCCAATTGAGTGGAAAGTGGAGGAAGGGTACCGCAAGGCCAAGCGGGACAAGGATTCCGTACCCGTTCTGGAGTTCCGGGCGGAATGCCGCAATTACGCAGGCAACTGGCTGAACATTCAGATGGAAGAATTCCAGCGGTTGGGCGTACAGGCCGAATGGCGCAACCGCTACGCCACCATGGATTTTTCGTCCGAAGCAGCGATTGCTGAGGAAATTGGACGTTTTCTGCTGAACGGCAAGCTGTACCGTGGCCTGCGTCCGGTTATGTGGAGTCCGGTGGAAAAAACCGCTTTGGCCGAAGCGGAAATCGAATATCACGACCACACCTCCACCACCATTCTGGTCGCGTTCCCCGTGGTCAAGGACCCCACGCCCGCCCATGCGCTGGCCGATGTGTCCGTGGTTATCTGGACCACAACGCCGTGGACCATTCCGGGCAACCGCGCACTGGCTTACGGGCCGGAGATCACCTACGTGGTCCTGCGGGTGGACGAAACGGGCGAGGGCGCATTGCTCGAACCCGGTGCCCGCGTGCTGGTGGCCGAGGCGCTGGTCGAGTCCTTTTGCACAGGGGCGCACGTCAGTGCGCACCACATTCTTTACACCCTGCCCGGCAGCGCGCTGGCTGGCGCGGTATGCGCGCACCCGCTGCGTGGAGCAGGGTATGATTTTGACGTGCCCATGCTGGCGGGGGACTTTGTAACCACCGATGCAGGGACCGGCCTTGTGCATCAGGCCCCAGCCCATGGCGAGGACGACTTTACACTCTGCCGCGCCAATGGTGTGGACGTGCCCGAAACCGTGCAGGACGATGGGACATACGCGCCGTGGGTGCCCGGTTTTGCCGGGGTGCATGTGTTCAAAGCAGCCGATGTGGTTTGCGCTACGCTGACAAGCGTTATGGAACGCGCCAATGCGGCAGGCACCGCCCCGGCAGGTCTGGTCGGGCGGGGAGAAATTGTACATTCCTACCCGCATTCATGGCGTTCGCGCGCGCCGGTCATTTACCGGGCAACGCCGCAATGGTTCATCCGCATGGACGGGGAAAACGCCCTGCGTGACAACGCGCTCAAAGCGTTGGAAAACGTAACCTTTGTGCCAGCACAGGCCCGCAACCGCCTGACCTCCATGATCCGCACCCGCCCGGACTGGTGCATCAGCCGCCAGCGCGCATGGGGTGTGCCCATTGCCGTGTTTGTTGAAAAACGCACAGGCGAAGTGCTGCGTGACCCGGTTGTGATGCAGCGCGTGGTGGATGCCTTCCGCTCCGAAGGGGCGGATGCATGGTATACATCCGAACCCGCGCGTTTTCTGGGCGAAGGCCGCAACCCCGATGATTACGAACAGGTGTTCGACATTGTGGATGTCTGGTTTGAAAGTGGGTCCACCCATGCCTTTGTGCTGGGCCGTCCGGGCCTGAGCTTTCCGGCTGATCTGTATCTGGAAGGCTCCGACCAGCACCGTGGCTGGTTCCAGTCTTCCCTGCTGGAAAGTGTGGGTACGCGGGGTGTCTCGCCCTATAAGGCGCTGGTGACCAACGGTTTTGTTCTGGACGAACAGGGCCGCAAAATGTCCAAGTCCTTGGGCAACGTCATTGCTCCGCAGGACGTTAACGACAGCATGGGCGCGGACGTGTTGCGCCTGTGGGTTATGAATTCCGATACCAATGACGACCTGCGCATTGGCAAGGAAATTCTCAAACAGCAGGGCGAACTGTACCGCCGCCTGCGCAACACGCTGCGCTGGCTGCTGGGTGGTCTGGACGGCTTTACCGAGGCCGAAGTGGTGCCTTACGCGGAACTGCCCGAGCTGGAACGCTGGGTTCTGCACCGCCTGAGCGAGCTGGGCGGTCTGGTGGCCCGCGCGGTGGAAACACATGAATGGGTGGGGGTTTACCCGGCGCTGCATGGTTTCTGCACAACCGACCTGTCGGCTTTTTACTTCGATATCCGTAAGGATGCGCTGTATTGCGATGCGCCCTCCAACCCAACGCGCCGCGCGGTCCGTACGGTGCTGGATGTGCTGCACCGTTGCCTGAGCACATGGCTTGCCCCCGTGCTGGTGTTTACGGCGGAAGAAGCATGGACAGCCCGCTTTGGTGATCAGGCCAGCGTACATGAGCAGGCTTTTCCCGACCTGCCTGCGGAATGGACTGATGCCGCTCTGGAAGAGCGCTGGGCGCGTATTCGCTCCGTCCGCCGCATTATCACGACCGAGATCGAGGGGGCGCGCCGCGCGGGCACCATTGGCTCTTCCTTGCAGGCACAGGTTGAACTGACCTTCTCGGAAGAGGAAGCCGGTATTTTTGCAGGCGTGAACTGGGGTGAACTGGCCATTGTCTCGCACGTGGAGGTGGTGATCGACCCCACATCGTCCTCCGTTTATGTGGAAGGGGATGAAGGGGGCGACCTGCATGGTGCGCCTGTGGTCCGGGTGGCGGAGGGCGAAAAATGCGTCCGCTGCTGGAAGGTCCTGCCAGAAACCGGGTCGAATCCGGCTTATCCCGGTGTATGCCCCCGCTGTGCTGATGTGGTGGCCCAGAGCGGCTTTGCCAGCACATCCGTGCAGGAGGGCGCGTGAGCAGGCCGTTCATGCTCCGGCCCGCAGGAATTGGCCTGCTTGTGCTGATGCTGGTCCTTTCGGCGGACCAGTTGAGCAAGTTCTGGATTTTGTATGGGCTGGACCTGCCTGCCCGTGGCTCCGTGGCTGTGCTGCCGTTCCTTAACTTTACCATGGTCTGGAACCATGCCGTGACATTTGGCATGTTTGGCGGACTTGGTGGCGCTGGGCGGATTGTGTTTTCCGCTGTGGCAATGGTAGTAGCTTGTTGTCTGCTGGTGTGGATGGCCAGAACCCCCAGCAGGTTGACGGCAGCATGCGTGGGTGCGGTAACCGGCGGCGCCATAGGCAACGTTATTGATCGTGTGCGCTATGGGGCCGTGGTGGATTTTTTGCACGCCCATGCATTCGGTTGGTCTTGGTATGTATTCAACGTGGCTGACTCCGCTATAGTATGCGCGGTATGCGTCTTGCTGTTGCAGAATTTTCTGTCTGATGGACAGCGGACATCTTAGGCATAGGCAGCCCGCGCCAGAGCGCGCGGTTTTCAGGATGAGTGGAAGGCAGATGATAGTGCGCCGTGTTTCGACCCTGATTTCTCCGGTGCTGCTGGTAGGCGGCTGCATGATGCTGAGCGGCTGCTCCGGGCACGAGGCCGCACAGGCGTTCGGTCTGGAACGCAGCATGCCAGATGAATATACGGTGACAACCCGCTCACCGTTATCCATGCCCCCTTCAGAAGAACTCGTTAAGCCCGGCAAAGGGGATGAACGCACACACGATGAGAGCGAACGCCTGCAGGCGCTCGAAACCCTCTCCCCCGATGTGGCTCTGCGCGGCACCAATGGGGACACAAGTGAAGGCCAGACCATTCTGGTTAACGAGGCCACAGCCGCCGCCGATGAACCTGATCAGGGCGAACTCGGTGCTGCCGGTTCGGGCTTTGTGGAGCAGTTGATGTTCTGGAAAGGGGGTAAGGCCGGAGGTGTTGTGAATGCGGATGAGGAAAACCGCCGTCTCAAGACCAATGCGGCCCTTGGGGCTTCGCCCACCAAGGGTGTTACCCCGACCCAGCACCCCAAAAAGAAGTAGGGCACTGGTCTGACCATGTCAGACCAGTCTGATCAGGTGGTCATGCCCGGTGGTGTGCCTGACCACCCGCATGTGCGGCGGTTGCCCGAGGTTATTGTTAATCGCATTGCCGCGGGTGAGGTGATTGAACGCCCCGCCGCCGCCGTAAAAGAACTCATAGAAAACGCCATAGACGCCGGGGCGCGCCGGTTGGACATCTCGCTCGATGGGGGCGGGGTGGAACGCATGATCGTGACCGATGATGGCGTTGGCATGTCCCCCGATGACCTGACACTGGCAGTCGAGCGGCATTGTACCTCCAAACTGGGGGACGAAACGCTGGTGCATATCAACACCCTCGGTTTTCGGGGGGAGGCGCTGCCTTCCATCGGGGCTGCGGCACGGTTGAGCATTACCTCCCGCCCCAAGGGGGAAAGTGGCGCGTGGCGTATTCGGGTTGAAGGGGGCAAAACCTACCCGCCCGAACCTGTGGCCGGGGCCTATGGCACCAGCGTTGTGGTGGAAGACCTGTTTTTTGCGACCCCCGCCCGCCGCAAGTTTCTGAAAAGCGCTCGTGTGGAAGGCCGCCACGTGGAAAGCGTTGTGCGCCGTCTGGCCTTGGCGGTACCCCAGACGGCCTTCCGCTTTGTGCTTGATGGGCGCGAGGTGCTGGACCTGCCCGCGCAGGACATGGCCGCCCGCGCCGCTGCCCTGCTGGACGCCAGCGAGGCCGATGGTTTTTTGAACATAGCGGGTGAGCGCGAGGGCATGACCCTGAGCGGCTTTATTTGCCCGCCATCGGTCCATCGGTCCACGGCTAATGGGCAGTTCATGCTGGTTAATGGGCGGCCTGTGGTGGACCCGGTGCTCAAAACCGCCGTGCGCGTGGCGTATCGCCGGGTCATAGAGCCGGGTCGCCATCCTGTGGTCGCGCTCATGTTAACAGTGCCGCCTGAACAGGTGGATGTGAACGTCCACCCCGCCAAAACCGAACTACGCTTTGCGGATGAAGCCGCCGTGCGCTCGCTGGTTATTGGCACACTCCAGCGCGCGCTGGAGCATGGAGCCGGGGTTGCGGGTGTGCGCCCTGTTCTGTCCTCCGCGCCACGGGCGACCCGTATCTGGTATCCGCCCGAGCAGGGGCAGGGGGCACTGCCGCCAGCCCCTGCCTACCCAACAGCCCCGCAGCAGACTTCTGGCATGGCCGAACCGCGCCTGATGTTTGGCGATGCACCTTCCGCACGCACCCTGCCTGCCCCCCCTATGCCTTTTGCGCCCGGTGGGGGCATTCATGCCCGGCTGGCCGAGGGTATGGCGGCTGCGGGTCGTTCTTTTCCGCTGGTGGGGGACGTTGAGGAAGGGCGGTTGGACCACCCCTTGGGGGCTGCGGTGGCGCAGGTGCTGGATACGTATATTCTGGCCGTAGCAGCGGATGGCTCTCTGGTTCTGGTGGACCAGCACGCCGCCCACGAACGGCTGACGCACGAACGCCTGCGGGAGCAGTATCTGAGCGGGCGTGTACAGGCCCAGCGCCTGCTTGTGCCAGACGTGGTGGAACTCCCCCGTGTACAGCAGGACCTGCTGCTGGCCCGCCAGCCCATGCTGGAAAGACTCGGGGTGGAAATAGAAGAGTTCGGCGGTGGCTCCATTCTGGTCCGCGCATTGCCTGCCATGCTGGGCAAGAGTGATGCAATCAGCCTTTTGCGTGATCTGGCGGATGAGCTGGAAGCAGATGAAAATGGTGCGCCAGACGAAATGGCCTCCCTTGATGGCAAGCTGGATGCGGTGATCGCCCGCATGGCCTGCCATGGCAGTATTCGGGCGGGCAGGCGGCTCACACCGGAGGAAATGAACGCCCTGCTGCGGCAGATGGAGGCCACGCCCCGCGCGGGTACGTGCTCGCACGGGCGGCCGACATGGCTCAAACTCAGCCGCAATGATCTCGAAAAGTTGTTTGGCCGCCGTTAGCTGTATTGCCCTGCACAGGGGGTGATCGGCGGAACGTGAACAGCCCTGCGCTGGCCTCGCACGGCAAAAAGGCGCAGTCTTAAAAAAGTGTCATTAAACCCGGATGGTGTTAAGCCGTGCAGCCAATCCTGCTTTCGCTGATAACCTATCTTCCTCTTGCAGGCGCGGTTGCGGCCTTCCTTTGCCCCGGTCATGGACCGGAGCGGGATCGCACGGCCCGCTGGCTGGGGTTGTGGACTACGCTCCTCACGTTTGGGCTGAGTGTGCTGATGTGGGTCGGCTTTGACCCCAGCCAGCCCGGCCTGCAATTTGAAACCCGGCTGGGCTGGCTGAGCGATTATGGTATTTCGTACCATACGGGTGTGGATGGGATCAGTCTGGTCTTTATCATGCTCACTGCTTTTCTTACGCCACTGGCGTTGGGGGCGGGGTGGCGTAGTGTGCAAACGCAGGGGCGGGACTTTGTGGCCGCCATGCTGCTGCTGGAAACGGCTCTGTTTGGCCTGTTTTCCGCGCAGGACCTTGTTCTGTTTTACGTTTTTTACGAAGCAACACTTATTCCGGGCTGCCTGATGATCGGAATATGGGGTGGGGCCAGGCGAGTCTGGGCGTCTCTTCAGTTCTTTTTGTTCACCTTTGGTGGTTCGCTGTTCATGCTGGTCGGGCTGATCACCATGTGGCTGCATGCGGGCACGACCGATATTCCAGCCCTTATGCATGCGGGTTTTTCCCATGCGTTGCAGGGGTGGCTGTTGCTGGCTTTTCTGCTGGCTTTTGGCGTCAAACTCCCGCTTTTCCCGCTCCACGCATGGTTGCCTGATGCCTATACGGAGGCCCCAACACCCGCTTCGGCCATGTTGTCGGGCGTGTTGTCCAAAACAGGGGCTTACGGGCTGCTGCGCTTTGGCGTGCTGATGTTCCCCGATGCGGTGCGCCAGTTTGCGCCATACGTGCTGGCCCTTGGTGTTGTGGCCATTCTGTATGCGGCCTTTGTGGCCTTTGCCCAGACGGATATGAAGCGGCTTATTGCGTATTCTTCCTTCTCCCACATGGGCATGATCGCGGTTGGCCTGTTCACGCTGACGGCGGAAGGGATTGATGGCGCTATTTTTCAGATGCTCTCCCACGGTGTGGTCATTGCAGCCCTGTTCTTTTGTGTGGCGGCCGTGGCATGGCGGGCGGAAACGCGCGATATTGATGCTTTGGGCGGTGTAGCCAAGCAGATGCCCGTGCTGGCCCTGCTGGCCATGTTGTTCACCATGGCCAATGTGGGCCTGCCCGGCACAGGCGCTTTTGTAGGCGAACTGCTGGTGCTTATGGGGGCTATCCATGTGTCTATCTGGGTGGCGCTGCTGGCGGGCGGCACCATGATCATGGGCGCGGTCTACATGCTCTCGCTATACCGCCGGGTTTTGTTTGGCAGCGTACGTGGTACGGTTGGTCTGCTGCGTGACCTGACAATGGGTGAGATTGCCGTGCTGGCGCCACTGGCCGTGGTCACGCTGTGGATGGGGGTACACCCCGGCACGTTCACCCGGATTTTTGATCCCATGATCATGCAGGCCGTGCACGGGAGCGGCGTGAATGTGGCCTCTTCGGCCATGCATGATCCGGTTTTGCATCTGGCCAGCCGCTAAACGGGGTGGTGGACCGGTTATTCTGGAAGAATCGGTCCATCTGGCGCTGTGTTATTGTCACTTCGGGGCATAAGCACAGTGCCCACAGATGCCAGAACCACACATAAAATACCGCATAGTCGCAGAACAGACGGAACCTCATGCAGCAATATGGCGCCAGCCAGTGCTGCGGAAACGGGTTCCAGACTGCACAGCACGCCAAATTCGCGGGCGGACAGCTTTTGCATGGCCTGCATTTCCAGCGTGTAAGGCAGGGCGGACGAACACAGAGCCACAATAACGCTCAACCCCAGCAAAAGGGGCGCATGCAGCCCAACCCACAGGGCAGGGACGGTGCAGGGCACAAACACAGCCGCCCCACCACACAACATACCCAGCGAACACGCCTGACCAGATGGCAGTTTGCCTGCAATGTTACGGGCAAAAACAATATACAGCGCCCAGCAAATGGCGGCCAGCAGGGCAAACACAATGCCAAGAAGGTCCGGGCGTATGGCGGATTCCGGGCGGAGCAGCAGCACAAGCCCCAGCACGGTCAGGCTTGTCCACACCACATCGCTCCAGCGCCGGGTATGGATGAAGGACAGAACAAGAGGGCCGGTAAATTCCAGCGCAACAGTTGTGCCCAATGGCAACCGCCCGAGCGAGAGATAGAAAAAATAGTTCATGGCCGCCAGAGACACCCCATAGGGTAGCACCAGCATAAGCACCCTGCGCGAGAGGCTGTGCCAACTGCGGAAGAACAGCATGAGCATAATCGCGGCAAAAAAAGTGCGCAGCCCCACCATGCCCGCAGCCCCAAAAGTGGGGAACAGCATTTTGGCATAGGACGAGCCAAATTGCAGGCAGAGCATGCCGCCGACAACCTGTAGCAGCGCGGATAAACGTTGGTGGACGGAAAAAGTACGCGTGCTCATGGGGTGCTCACGTTATGGCAGGGAGCACAATGTGGCCACACCATAGGTTGTAGGGCTGCCGGGTCAGATATCCAGCAGTTCATCAACCGAGCGGGCATGTTCCTGAATAAAGGCAAAGCGAAGCTCGGGTTTGCGGCCCATCAGGCTTTCCACCCGCTCACGTGTGCTCAGCCGGTCTTCTGGTGGGGCAATCACGCGCAACAGGGTGCGGCTGCGCGGGTCCATTGTGGTTTCCTTCAGATCCGCGGGCGGCATTTCCCCCAGCCCCTTAAAGCGGGAGACATCAATCTTGCCGCGCTTTTTGCTCAGAACTACCATTTTGCGCTCTCTGTCCGCATCATCCATGGCGTACACGCTGTGCGCGCCCTGTGTGAGCCGGTACAGTGGAGGCTGGGCCAGATACAGGTGCCCGTTGCGAATAAGCTCGGGCAGTTCGCGGTAGAAGAACGTCATAAGCAGGGATGCAATATGCGCGCCGTCCACGTCTGCGTCGGTCATGATAATGACGCGGCCATAGCGCAGTTTGGTCAGGTCGAACCGTTCGCCCGAGCCACAGCCCAGAGCTTCTATCAGGTCGCGGAGTTCCTGATTGGCGCGTAGTTTTTCTGTTGTGGCGCTGGCCACGTTCAGAATTTTGCCACGCAGGGGAAGCACGGCCTGTGTTTCGCGGTTGCGGGCCTGCTTGGCGGACCCGCCTGCCGAGTCCCCTTCCACCAGAAAAATTTCGGTATCGGGGGCGTGTTCCTTGGTGCAGTCGGTCAGCTTGCCGGGCAGGCGTAGGCGGCGGGTCGCACTTTTGCGCGGTGTGTCCTTTTGCTCGCGGCGGCGCAGGCGTTCTTCGGCCCGGTCGATGGCAAAGCTGAGCAGCGAATCCGCCTGTGCGGGGTTTTGGGCCAGCCAGTGGTCAAACCGGTCGCGCAAGGCGGTTTCGAGCAGTTTGCTGGCTTCCGCCGTGGTCAGCTTTTCCTTTGTCTGGCCCTGAAACTGCGGGTCCCGAATAAAGGCGGACAGGCGGGCGGCAATCATGCCCAGTATGTCTTCGGCTGTAATGCTGGCTGCTTTTTTTATGGAACGCTGGTCGCCCCATGCACGCAGGCCTTTGAGCAGCGCGTTGCGGAACCCGGTCTCGTGCGTGCCACCCTGCGGAGTCGGAATGGTGTTGCAGTAGGAGATCAGGGACGCTGCCCCACTTTCCAAAAAGGCGACGGCCCATTCCACCTTGCCGTTATCGGTTCCATCCGCCTGTGGGGGCAGGGGAGCCTCCCCCGACCAGAAGGGGGTCAGCAGGGGCGCGTTAGGGCCTAGCTCATCGGCCAGACTATCGGCCAGACCACCGGGGAAGTGCAGAACAGCTTCGGTCGGGGTTTCATCCCCCGCCTTGATCAGCGTTGGATCGCACGACCAGCGGATGGTCACACCACGGAACAGGAACGCCTTGGAGCGGCAGAGTTTGTACAGGCGGGAGGGCACAAAAATATGTGTGCCAAAAATTTCGGGATCGGGCTGAAATGTAATCTGGGTGCCACGCCTGTTGGGGGCCGCCCCGGCTTTTTCCAGTGCGGTTACGGGTTTGCCCCGTGCATAAGACTGCTGCCACAAGGTACGGTCCCGCGCGATTTCCACATCCATACGTGCGGAAAGGGCATTAACCACGGACGAGCCAACGCCGTGCAATCCGCCCGATGTGGCGTAAGCCTTGCCGGAGAACTTACCACCGGCATGGAGCGTGGTCAGAATAACTTCCAGCGCCGACCGGTCGGGAAAGCGGGGGTGCGGGTCAACGGGAATGCCCCGCCCGTTGTCCCGGACGCAAAGCTGGTTGTCCGGCGCCAGATGCACGTCAATGGTGTTGGCGTGGCCTGCCACCGCCTCATCCATTGAGTTGTCCAGAATTTCGGCGGCCAGATGGTGCAGCGCACTTTCATCCGTTCCGCCAATATACATGCCGGGCCTGCGGCGGACTGGTTCCAGCCCCTCCAGCACCTCAATGGCGCTGGCGTCATACGCCTCGTTCTCCGGCGCTTTGGGGCGGGCGGAGGCGCTGGCAGATTTGCGGGGCGGAGTGGGGGCGGAAAACAGATCGCTCATGCGGGAAGTCTGTCCCGCTTTGGCGTTGATTCGTCAAGCACCAGAGGCAGCCCGGATGTTAAAAGCCCGGTATGCCGCCTGTGGCTGCTGGCCATTACGCGGCCTTGTGGGTGGTCCGGCGGCGTACGGGGGCACGTGTGGTGGTGGGGGCTGCACAGGTTTCAAACGATGCGGGCTGGGTAACATCCTTGGCATCGGAATAGTTGGAGAGGTCTTCCCCGTTATCCAGCGCGTTCACTTCATCAAACATGGCCATGCGCTGCTGGCAGAAGATGGTGCCAGACTGCAAACCCTGTTCGGACTGCACGTTGGCGAGCTGGGTAATGTAGTCATCATGTTCACGCTGCGCGCTGCGACCGTAAGTGGAGCGGAAGTAGCCATTCAGCTTGTCTTCCTCGTTCAGCAGAACGGTGCGGAACTTGGCGACAAACGCGTTGTAGCGGTCCTGCGCACTGCACGACAGGGCTGTGACCATCAGCTCGCTTTTGAGGCCCTGCACGTTGAAGGCTTCATGCGCGGGGGAGTGGCCGCACGGACTGGCGGCAAAAGTAATGGAACTATGCAGAACGCCCGCGGCAAGAACACCCGCGGCAAAAAGACGGGAAAGGAACATACGGTAGGACCTCCGACAGATGCTGCACAACGCAATAGCCTATTCAGGCAGGAAAGAAACGGCCTAATTTGTCATACCGTCATTTCCCGGCAGGTGGCTCATGGCAGAATTATGCATATGTGGCCGTGTCCTGCGCTGGTCTGTGTTAGGGCTGTGTTGTGGCCAAACGATGTTTTTACCTGCACCTGCCTGTCAACAAAGAGGCAGGGGTGCCAAAAGGAGCGGGCCGGGCCTCTTCCTTCCTGCTGCTGGATGATCTAAAGGCAAGGACGACTCATGCGGCGTTATGGCGTGTTGCGCTGGTCTGGCCAGCGGGCAGGGCTTTAACCCTTTAACCAAATGGAACGCGCTGGGTTATGGTTGACTTAACAAGAATGAAGCGGAGCTGTGGAGTGCGCTTACGAGGAATTGCCGGGCTGACGCTAACTGCTGGCATGCTTGCCGGCTGCGCGACAACCGTGGGCCCTGTCCATGTCGGATCTCCCAATCCGTTTGGGTATCTCAAAAAATCTGCCGTATGCAGTACAACCCCCATCAAGAAAGAGGCTGACGGCCAGCTTTCCACCACCATGACGGTCCGTTCCGATGGTGGTCTGTGCGAAGTGCTCGCCTCCCAGCCCGATGGCAAGCCTTACCTGACGTTTGGGGTCGCGCCGGCTCCCGAACATGGCAAGGCGTTCCTGTATTCGCTGGATAACGACACGCACGTAACCTACACACCCACGCAGGGTTATGCGGGGCAGGACAAGTTTACGGTTATCCTTATCCCCGGTCCCGGCCAGCAGCGCACCCACCTTACGGTTACCGCACAGGTGGATGCCACAGGCGTGTTTATTCCCCACCCTGCGGTAACAGCGCCTGTTCCAGCCGCGCCGGAAAAGAAAGCTGTGACCAAACGGGCGGCCCATCCGGCCAAATCCAGCAAGAACTAAGCTGTTCTGACTGGCTGTACAAAAAAAGGCGGTGCCGTTTAACGCGGCGCCGCCTTTTTTTATGCCTGTTGGCCAAAGGCCAATAGTCAGATGGAAAACGTAATCGGCTCGCTCTGTGGGCGTTTAAGACCTGCGTCCTCGGCCTGACGGACCAGTTCATCCAGAGTGGTCTGGCGCATCTGCTCTGTCAGCTTTGTGTCAAAGCCATTCCAGCAGGGTTCAATAACCTTGTGGAAGAGGGGGCCTTGCGGACCATCGCTGCCTTCGGGGTCCTCGTTCAGGACTGCCTCAATAATATTGATCAGGGTTACATCGCGCCGGGGGCGGCCCAGCCGGTAACCCCCACGGGGGCCACGAATGCTTTCCAGCAGCCCTGAGCGCGAGAGTGCCTGTAGCAGCGGCTCGATCCCCCGGCGGGCCAGCCCGGAACGCTCGGCAATATCTGCAGCACTGACCGCATTGGAGCGTCCTGCGTGGAAAGCAACGTCCAGCATGATGAGAACAGCGGTCATTGCTCTGTCACGACGAAGAATCATGCGCAAGGTCCTTCCTGCTTGGCTTACGGTCTGGCGTATGATGTGCCAGCCGTGCTGTGTTGTGTGCTTATAGCAGGGGAATGCCTGTTTATCTACGTTGGAAATTCGTATTATAAGACAGTTGAACATATAAACAGTTCAGGTAGGGACCAAATGCCATCAACAACGCACGATAACGAGGGTTACGGCTTTGCAGCGCCTCGTGGGAGAGTTTACGACTCGGTTTTGAATGTGGTGGGTGGAACACCTCTGGTCGCCCTGCCGCGCATTATGCACGAAGACAAGCTGACAAGTCGTGTGCTGCTCAAGCTGGAATTTTTTAATCCACTTGGCTCAGTCAAGGACAGAATCGGCACGGCCATGGTGCTGGATGCCGAGCGCAGGGGCAAAATTACACCCGGCCGCACCCTGCTGGTGGAACCAACATCGGGCAATACCGGTATTTCTCTGGCGTTTGTGGCCGCTGCCCGTGGTTACAGACTGATTGTCACCATGCCTGAGGGGGCTTCCATAGAGCGGCGGCGCATGGTGCGGCTGATGGACGCACAGGTGGAACTGACCCCCGCGCGCCTTGGCATGGCAGGTGCGATTGCCCGTGCGAACGAAATTCTGGCCGAAACGCCAGATGCATGGATGCCAGACCAGTTTGATAACCCGGCAAACCCCGCCGTGCATGCCGCCACCACGGCAGAGGAAATCTGGATTGATACGGCCGGTAAGGTTGATATTGTTGTGGCCGGTGTTGGCACCGGTGGCACCGCAACCGGCATTGCAGAATCGCTCAAACCCCGGCGCAAGGGCATACAGGTCTTTGGCGTGGAGCCTGCAGAAAGTGCTATTCTGAACGGGGATGAACCCGGCCCACATGGTATTCAGGGCATTGGTCCGGGTTTTTGCCCGGCAACACTGCATCTTAAATCTTTGGATGGGGTTCTGACCGTTTCTGAGCGTGAGGCCATTGCCGCTGCCAGACGTTGCGCGCGCATTGATGGTATTCCCGTTGGTATTTCCTCCGGGGCGGCGCTGCATGCGGCGTTGCAACTGGCGCATAAAAAAGAAAACGCAGGCAAGACCATTGTTGCCATAGCGCCTTCTTTTGCCGAGCGTTACCTCTCCACGTCCCTATTTTCGGGCCTGTAAGCACCAGCCTGCAAAGGCTTTGTGTTGTGTCGGCCATAAAAAAAGCCCGCCTCAAATGGGGCGGGCTTTTTTAGGACAGGTGAACAGCCTGTCTGTTAGCGCAGGATAATTTCCACACGCCGATTCTGGGCTTCCTTGGTGTTCGGGCCAGTCTGCACAAGCGGGTGTGTATCCCCATAGCCATGAATATCAATAGTGGAGCCAGCAATCCCATCGCGCATCAGTTCGGCTTTAACAGCCGTTGCGCGGCGGATGGAAAGCTTCATGTTGTATTCTTCGCCTGCCTTCTCGCCCGGATGGGCAGAGGAGTTGTCTGTGTAGCCCGAGACTGTAATGCGTGTCAGGGCCACATGGGCGGCGGCCTGTGCGGCTTCGTTCACAATGGAACGCGTCCTGTCGGTCAGGTCGGCTTTATCCCAGTCAAAGAACACCAGATAGCTCCGCGCAGCCTGCGGGGCAGGTGCGAGAACATTGGCAACCGGCGGAGGTGGCGGAGGTGCAGGATTAAATTCGTACCGCAGACCCAGCATCATGGAATGGTTGAAGTCTGTAACGGTCTTGTGGGTACCGCTGATGGTGCTTACACCCGTGGCTGCCTGAATACCCCCAATGTTCCCTGTCGAGGTCACACTATGGGATTGCGGGCCAAACATGGTCCAGAACCGGTATTCCGCTGTGGCCGACAGGCCAACAACCCACGGTACGGGGAAGGAAAGACCAAAAATGCCCTGATAGGTGGCATTGCCGTACGTGCCACCAATACGCTGCGTTGTGTTGCCAGAGCCATTGCTCCCGACAAGTGACGCATTGGTGGAGGTCCAGCCATAGCCAACACCGGCCCCAAAATAAGGGAACAGCCACGGCTTGCCGATATCAAGGTCAAACAGCGCATTCACCATAACGCCGTAGGTCTGGCGTCGGCCATCCCCTTTTGTGGCCAGTGTGCTGGTCACAAGGCGGTTATAGTCCATGTTGCGGTAATTGCCTTCGACCTCAACACGAAAACCGTTGCCAAGGCCCCAGCCCACCGAGCCGATTCCAACAGCGCCAGCTTTCCAACGGTCACGACCATCGGGGAAGTGGGCTGTGCTTTTAACGCGCTGGTCCTGGTTAAGGGTCCCGCCACCTTCTCCGGCAATATACAGGCCCTGAACAGGCTGCGCATGCGCTGAAACGGCGGACAGCAGGAGGCCAGCCGCAAGCGGCGCAGAAAGCAGCGTTTGCGCAAGCAGTATACGGCGCGGCTTCATGGTCTTCTCCCTGCTGTGGCAAAGGTTGTGCGATACATCACGTATGGCGTTTGATGGTACGAGGGCACACATGCCTGCCTTCTTTGCTGTAAAGTTGTGTATGACGCAACAGGCAGAAGACAGAGTTTTCCCAATCTTGTGGATTTTATGCGTCATAAATACCGCAGGCGTGTGGGTTAAGCCACAATACCTACCTTTCTTGTCAGATCAGTATTGCTTCAAACGGAGGGCTGAAGTCCAAAGTTTCAATTTCCAACACCCATAAATCCGGGTCGTATTTGAGTTGCCGCTCAACATAGGCCTGAATCTGCTCCGCGCCTACGGGTGTTGTTCCCGTGCCACGCAGCCATGCAGCCTCTCCCTCCGCTGTGCGGGTCTGGGAAAGTACCACGCCCTCTCCGTTCCGGCCGAGTAATATAACCAGAATCCCCCCTGCGTCCGGGTCGCCTTTGCGCAGCAGCATGGCTGAGCGTCCATCCAGCCCGGACTGGCGGAGCAGGGCGCGGGCTACAAGGTCGGTACGCAGGCGTGGGGGAGGGGGCATGGCATCAGTCATGGTGCGGCGGAAATCTGGGGGGCGGGAGTTGCGTCATCTGGAATGGCGGCTATGGCGGTTTTGTACCATGCCGGATGGTTAATAAGCTCCCGTGCCACGCTTACGTCCCGGTCATTGCCCAGTGCGGCCGGGCATGCCTTGCGAATAGCCAGAATATTGGGAACGGTCAGCGGGTAACGAGCCGCGCGGGATGCGGTTATGGCGGCCTGATTGGCCAGCTTGCCGCTGGCGAGCATATGCAGGGCGTGGCTGGTGTCGGCTTCGCCCAGACTGGTGCAGATCTGCGGCATAACGCCCAGCCCCTGCAAGGGCCAGTGCAGGGGGGCAATCACGCGGCTCCATGTGACAAACAGTTCGCCCTCATCAGGGAGTTGCGCCACGGTTTGTACCAGTCCTTTGCCCAGTGTTGCACTGCCAATAACTACGGCGCGGCGGTGGTCGGCCAGAGCGGCTGCCAGAATTTCCGCAGCGCTGGCGGTGCGGCCGTCCACCAGCACGGCAATGGGCAGGCCATTGGTCATGTCCCCCCCCTGCACAGCCCAGATATGGTTGGACTGTGGGTCCCGCCCACTGGTTACGGCGGCAACGCCGTGGTCCAGCAGCAAAGCCGCTGCGGTTACGGCCTGTTGCAGCACGCCACCACGGTTGCCACGCAGGTCTATAATCAGGCCACGCAGGTTTTTGTCCTGCGTGGCCTGATCGAGGTACTGGCTCATTTCCTCGGCTGTATCGGAGGAAAAAGCCGTAACCCGGAGCACCACAATGGGGCCGCTGGCAAAAGCAAACACGGTTTCTGGCGGCACTTTGGAGCGGCGGAGTGTGACCGTATGGCCGCGCCGCCGACCGGGGGAGAGCAGGCGCAGGATAAGGGCGCTATCTTCTGGCCCACGGAGCCATTCTGTCACGGTTGCGGCGGACTGCCCTGCCGTTAACTGGCCATTAACGGCAATAATCCGGTCCCCTGTATCAATCTCGGAGGTCCATGCCGGGCCGTTGGCGTTAATGGCGGAGACCACAACATGCCGCCCGTTCTGGGCCAGCGTCATGCCTGCGTCCGCCTCTCCACCCGTTCTGGCCTCACGGTCGGTACTGGCTGAGGATGGACCTATGTAGCGGGAGTAGGGGTCCAGATGATTGAACAGCTCATCAAAAAACGCCTGTAACAGATCATCACGCTCAGCCGAGCGTACGGCGGCGGAATGGGCGCGCGCGGCTTCCAGAAAGTCGGTGGCCAGTCTGGCCCAGTTATCCACATTGTCCGCCGGTGGAGCCGGGCGGGAAAGGAGGGGCTGAGGGCCTGCAAGCAGTTGAATGTTGGTGCCACGGGAATCGAAGGTCAGCGTGGGGTCCAGTGCTGTCAGGCAGCCCAGCCCCCATAGGGTAAAGTCCCGGCTGCTATGGGGTTCAAGCGTGCGGGGACCTAAAAATTCCAGTGCGGTGGCAATAACGGAATGCACAAGTGGCATGTCCACCGCCGGGGCGGGTGGGGCATCGGGCTGGGCAGGTGGGGTGGGTGCCGGGTTGGCCGCAGCCGGTGGAGGCTCGGGTGGTGCATCCGCCCCGGCAGGCGTGCCGGAAGGTGCTGGCTGGGGTGTGGCTGGCGGTGGGTTGGGCACGGGGCCAGCATTCCCACTTTGGGCATGCAGCGTGGCTGGCTGGCACAACAGCAGAATGGCCAGCATAACGCCGGGCACGAGCAACTGGTGCTGCACAATGGCCCGAACATAACGGAAAGGACGGTCACTACGCATGGGTGGGGGACGCCAGTACGGACACGCCACGCGCCGGGCAGGTTGCCAGCAGAACTGCCATAAGCAGCGCCCCGTTCTGGATAAGGGGCGTGTAGCGCGCGGCAATGCCGCTGTATGGCGAGTCGTCATTCATCCTTGCGTAATCCGGAAAAGCAGACCAGGGCAGCAAAGACGGAGTTCCAGTTTTCGTCAATCGCACGCAAAGGCCATGCCGTGTTGTTGTGGTGGCATGGATGTTCACGTTTTGCCCTATCTGAGGAACCAGAAAGGCCGCCGCCAGCCGATTTTGGCAATCCTGAACGCTTTTTCCCGCTCGCCGCTCGGTAAAATTAAGGTGCGGGGCAAGCGTATAATCCTGCGCGTGTGGTGGCGCGCAGGCCACAGAAGGGGCGGTTTTATCTGGGGCAGTCCTGTTCGCGCACCATGCGCTTATGGCCCTGTGCGCCACCAGATCGGCATAGCGCCGGATGGGGCTGGTAAAGTGGATATAGAACGGCAGACCAAGCCCGTTGTGGCGGCCCGGTCCGGCGCTGTAGCGCGCGGCTGGGCGGGGGAGCGTAGCCGTGGGGGCAGGGTGAACCCTATAGGGCACAGCCAGGTGATTTTCATGCGCAATCCGTGCGGCAAACGTGTTAGCCGCGATCATGAAGCTGGCAACCAGATCGTGGGTTGCAAAGTGCTCGCGCGGTAAAAAGGCAGCAGGCTGCCCATTGGGGTGGAAGGTGATGGCCCAGGCATCTTCATCCAAACGCATGGCGCCACGTTTGGTTGCATCCGTGTCCAACGCATGGCTTGCAGCCATGAGGGTTGGTAGCAAAGCCGGGGGCAGGGTGTGGACCGGGTGTGTTGCGGGCAGGGCTTTACCGTCCAGCACAGCTTGTGCATCCCGGTAGGTCAGGCGGGCTGCGCTGCGCATGATGGCGCGCCCGATTGTGCCGTCCAGAATCTGTCCGTCATGCGTAATCTGTATATCGGCAAACAGGCATAAGCGGTCCTGCCCGGGCAGAAGCGAGCAGGCGTTGGCCGACAGGCTGGCAGGCAGCATGGGCACGGTCCGCTCAGGTAGGTAAATGGATGTCCCACGCGCGCGGGCCTCCACATCCAGCGCGGAGCCGCAGGGCACGAAGTGGCTGACATCGGCAATGGCAATAACAAGGTGAAAGCCCGCATCGGTCGACTCCGCCCATATGGCGTCGTCAAAGTCCTGAGCGGTTTCATCATCCAGCGTTATCAGGGGCAGGCTGCGCAGG
Source organism: Acetobacter zythi (assembly GCF_963921165.1). Lineage (NCBI taxonomy): Bacteria > Pseudomonadati > Pseudomonadota > Alphaproteobacteria > Acetobacterales > Acetobacteraceae > Acetobacter > Acetobacter zythi. Next base: position 579,804 of record NZ_CAWUEO010000001.1, on the reverse strand, counting down.
TCGCAGCGGTCTGCGGGGGCTGGCAGGTTGTGCCCGGCCGCAACCTGCTCGGCCACAAGCTGCCCCTCCTGCTCCGCTGCGGCAGAAAAACTGGTGGGTATGGCGTGTGTAAGCAGGCTGAGCTGGCTTGCCATGCCAGCGGCAGCCGCGTGGCCATAGGGTGTGGGGGTGTCCACGGCCAATGTGCCGTTGGGCATCTGGCGCAAGGTGGCCATAACCACCTCCCCCGGTTCTGGCAGGGCATACTGCTCTGGTGCAGCCAGAGGGAATGTTCCCGCAATATGGGGGTTGCAGGCCCATAACTGCTCCAAAGCTGCGCCATCGGCCCCAAGTGCGCGCGAAAAGGCAAGGGTTCCCTCCGTACGGGCAAGCAGGCGTTCGGCGCGCGCTTCACGCCTACGGGCACCGCAGGCGGGGCGCAGGCGGGCCAGAACCATATCGCCGGGCAAAGGGTATGGCAGATCTGGTGCACGGGTGGTGAGTATAACGGGGGTTGCCGCCGGGGCATCGGCCAGTATGCCGCACGGTGTTCCATCATTACGGATGTGGGTTATGCGCGCCCGTGCGGTTTCTGGTAGTCCGATGGAGGCTTTAAGGCGGCCTGCAGGCAGGTCCAGCAGGTCTGCGTTCAGGGCCATGTCGTGCAGGATTGATTTAAGGCGCGCCTTCTCCCGGATGGGGCGGCCAAAGGCGCGGAGTATGTCGCTCAGCCCAACAGGGGCAACCCCGTCCAGCAGGAAGGCCCGAAGTGCTGCGCTGGAAGGAAGGGCAGCAACTTCAGACCTGCCGGGCATGGGTTATTCAGCCTTTTTTTTACGCGGAGTAGTGGTGGCCTTGCGGGCCTTGGGTTTGGCTGGGGCTGCATCGCCTTCTGTGGCGGTGGCAGCTTTTGCCTTTGTTGTTCTGGCAGCACTTTTTGTGGTGGTCTTGGCTGCGGTCTTGGCCGGAGCCTTGGTGGTTGCCTTGGCTGTGGTGGTTTTGGTGGCTGCTTTTTTCTTGGCAGGGGCCTTTTTGGCACCGGCCTTGGCTTTGAGCGGCTTGCCCTTGTCCGCCAGCAGGGCCACGGCCTCGTCCAGCGTGACTGCGTCCATATCCGTGCCACGGGGCAGGGTGGCCACAAGCTGGCCGTGTTGGGCGTAGGGGCCAAACCGGCCCTTGCGCACCATAACAGGTTCCCCATCCTTGGGGTGGTTGCCCAGATTACGGATGGAGGCCAGCTTTTTGGCCAGCGCATCCACCGCGCGGTTCAGCCCCACGGTCAGGACATCATCATCCTTGTCGAGCGAGCCATAGACCGCGCCCATTTTGACGTAAGGTCCAAACCGGCCCAGACCGGCTTCGATCGGCTCGCCCGTTTCGGGGTGCAAACCTACAAGGCGGGGGAGGGAGAGCAGACCAACGGCCTGATCCAGCGTAATGCTGGCGCCGTCCATGCCTTTGGGCAGGGATGCGCGGCGGGGTTTGGCTTTTTTGTCCGCAGGGTCAGGCTCGCCCTGCTGCACATACAGCCCCCAAGGTCCTTGGCGAACCGTAATATCCTCGCCCGTTTCGGGGTGCTGGCCAAGTAGGCGCATGCCGTCCTTGAGTGCGCCGCTTCCATCGCCATCTTCAGCACTTTCGGCGGTCAGCCTGCGGGTAAACTGGCATTCGGGGTAGTTGGAGCAACCAATAAAGGCGCCATACCGGCCAAGTTTAAGCCCCAGCCGCCCCGTACCGCACGAGGCGCAGTGCCGCGGGTCCGACCCATCCGCACGGGGGGGGAAGAAGAACGGCCCAAGGTCCTTGTCCAGTGCGTTGAGCACATCGGTAATGGTCAGTTCCTTGGTGTCGCCCACGGCTTTGGAGAAGTTCTGCCAGAAATCTGCCAGCACTTCTTTCCACTGGGCCTGCCCGTCGGAAATTTTGTCGAGCAGTTCTTCCAGCCCGGCAGTAAAGCCCGTGTCCACATACCGTTCAAAAAAGGACACAAGGAATGCGGTGACCAGCCGCCCACGGGCTTCTGGCACAAAGCGGCGGTTTTCAAGCTGTACGTAGCTGCGGTCCTGCAGCACGGTCAGGATGGAGGCGTAGGTGGAAGGGCGGCCAATGCCCAGTTCTTCCATTTTTTTAACCAGCGATGCCTCGGAATAACGTGGCGGCGGCTGGGTAAAGTGCTGCTCCGCTTCCACACTCTCACGCTTGAGCGGGTCTTTCTCGTGCATGGGGGGGAGCATGCGGGAATCGTCATCCGCTGCGGCTTTCTCGGTATCATCGCGTCCTTCGCGGTAGAGTTTGAGAAAACCGTCAAAGGTGATGATCGAGCCGTTGGCGCGCAGCACTGTCTGGCCGGAAGGCCCGGCAATATCCACCGCCACCTGGTCCAGCGTTGCCGATTCCATCTGGCTGGCCACAGCACGCTTCCACACCAGTTCGTACAGGCGGCGCTGGTCGTTGTTCAGGTAGCGCGCCATGGACTCGGGGGTGCGCGAAATATCGGTCGGGCGCACGGCCTCATGCGCTTCCTGCGCGTTTTTGGCCTTGGACGTGTAGTGGCGGGGCTGGGCGGGCACGTAGTCCGCACCAATTTTGCTGCCAATATGACCACGGATGGCGTGGATTGCCTCCTGCGCCATGGTCACGCCATCGGTTCGCATATAGGTGATCAGACCGACCGTTTCCCCCCCCAGTTCCATCCCTTCATAGAGCTGCTGGGCGGTGCGCATGGTGGTTTGAGCACTCATGCCCAGCTTGCGCGATGCCTCCTGCTGCAAGGTGGAGGTGGTAAAGGGGGGCTGCGGGTTGCGCCGGACCTTGCGCCGCTCAATGGAGCGCACGCTCAGGTCTTCAGCTTCCACCGCGCGTTTGGCAGCTTCAGCCAGATCGGCGTTGTTCAGGTCAAACTGGTCGAGCTTTTTGCCACCCAGATGGGTCAGCCGCGCGGTAAAGGGCGCGTTGCCGGTGGTCAGCAGGGATGCGGTAACACTCCAGTATTCCCGCGGCTTGAAAACCTCAATCTCCGCTTCACGCTCACAGATCAGGCGCAGGGCAACGGATTGCACCCGCCCCGCGCTGCGCGAACCCGGTAGCTTGCGCCACAAAACGGGGGAGAGGGTAAAGCCCACCAGATAATCCAGCGCGCGGCGGGCCAGATAGGCCTCGATCAGGGGCAGGTCCAGCTCACGCGGGTGCGCCATGGCGTGTTTGATGGCGCTTTTTGTAATCTCGTTAAACGTAACACGCTGCACGTCCACGCCTTTGAGCGCATTGCGCTCCTCCAGCATGGCCCGCACATGCCACGAAATAGCCTCCCCCTCCCGATCCGGGTCAGTGGCGAGGTAGAGGTGTTTGGCACCCTTGAGTGCCTTGATAATGGCGGCAACCTGCTTTGTACCGCGGTCATCGGCCTGCCACTTCATGGCAAAGCCTTCATCAGGCAGAACGGACCCGTCTTTGGGCGGGAGGTCGCGCACATGCCCAAACGATGCAAGCACCGTGTAGCCATCGCCCAGATATTTGTTGATCGTTTTAGCCTTGGCTGGGCTTTCGACCACAACAACGTCAGTCATACTCTCTCCGACCTGCCCGGAAGCAGCACTTACCTACTCGTTTCTGCCTGCCCGTTAGTTAGCCCAACGCGACCATCCTGATAGGTGGTCACCTGACCTGACAGCTCAAGCTGGGTGAGCGCGGCCAGAACGACAGAAGCCGAGAACTGGCAGCGCCTTATAAGATCGTCAACAGCTACGGGTGTAAAGGATAGAAGGTCAAGCAGTTGCGTTGTGGGGGAAATGTGTGTGCTCTGGGCTGCGGGCAAAGCGGGGGATGTGTCTGTAACTGATTGTTTTTGAGTATTATTTTTGAAAATACTGGCATCTTCAAACATGGTGGCGGAGGCAGTGGGAGATGCAAACAGATCAGGCGTGGATTTTGTGTGGCTCAGGGCCAAAGCCGGGTGCTGCGGGGTGGTAAATGCAATATGGGGCAGAATATCCGTGGCGCGTTCGGTCAGAATAGCCCCTTTACGCAGCAGGTCGTTGCTGCCCCTGCACCTTGGGTCCAGTGGAGAGCCGGGCACCGCAAACACCTCACGCCCATAATCGGCTGCCATGCGCGCGGTTATGAGCGTGCCAGAATGGGGGGCTGCCTCCACCACAACACAGCCAAGACCCAGCCCCGCAATAAGTCTGTTCCGGCGCGGAAAATGGCGGGCCTGTGGGGCTGTGCCCAAGGGGGCTTCGGTTACGACCGCACCCATCTGGGCAATCTGGTCCTGCAAGGCGGCGTTCTGGGGTGGGTATGGGCAGTCCAGCCCACCCGCTATGGCGGCAATGGTGAGCCCCTGTTTGTAAAGCGCTCCTTTGTGGGCGGCACTATCTATCCCCCGTGCAAGGCCGGAAATAATCGTCAACCCGGAGTCGGCCAGTTCGGTGGCGAGACTTTCGGCCAGTCGCAACCCTTGGGCGGAGGCATTGCGCGCCCCCACAATGCCAAGACCCGGCTGGCACAGGCAGGCCGGGTCGCCCAGAACGCTTAACACGGGGGGTGCGTCAGGGATGTGCCGTAAAAGGGGTGGGTAGTTGCTGTCCAGCAGGGTCACGAACTGCCCGCCAAGGGCCAGAGTCGCGTCTATCTCGCGCTGAATGTTGTCGGCTGGGGGAATGGTGGGGCGGGTGCGGCCTCTGGTGGGCAGGCCCGGCAGGGCGTCCAGTGCCGCAGCAGGCGTGCCATACTGCGCCACCAGCCGTTGCCATGTGCGTGGGCCGACCTGTTCGGTCCGCGCAAGCCGCAGGGCCGCAAACAGGCTGTTCATATTCTGGGGTGGCCCCGCAGGCGCAAAGGCCGGTCAGTCCTTTTTTTGGCCAATGCGGGACTCGGTGCCCCGAAAAATACGGCCAATGTTTTCATGGTGGCGGGCAATGACCAGTATGCTGATCAGGAGCGTTGCCATAGGCTTGGGGCTGGCCTGAAAGGAAAAGCCATACAGTGCGAGAATAACAACCGGCATGACCACAAACGCCGCCAACGCCCCGGCGGAGGAAATGCGCGATGCCTTGGCAACGCCCAGCCACACGGCACACCCAACCAGCCCGGTAATGGGAGAAAGCGCCAGCAGTGCCCCTAACCCGGTTGCAACGCCCTTGCCCCCCCGAAAGCCCAGAAAAATGGGAAAACAATGCCCGACCACCGCAGCCAGAGCCGCAAGGGAGGCTGTGTGGTCTGAATAATCGGGCGAGGTCATGACCCACGCAATCAGCACCGCCAGAAAACCCTTGGCCGCATCCAGCCCCAAAGTGGCGGCGGCAAGGTCCTTGCGACCGGTGCGCAGCACATTGGTCGCGCCAATATTGCCCGAACCAATACTGCGCAGGTCACCCGCACCGCCAAGGTTGGTCAGAATCAGCCCAAATGGCACGCTGCCCAGCGCGTAGCCCATGAACGCCATGGCCGCCATAAGCCACAAGACGTAGGAGGGGAGTTGCCCGGTCATGCCGCGTCCGCCTCATACACGCGCTGTCCGGCTTTCCATGTGCCAAGCACACGGCCTTCAAGCGGGCGGCGGTCGAACGGGGTGTTCTGTGCGCGGCCCGGCAGTTTGCCCGCAGTGACCAGCCAGCTCTGCTCGGGGGCGAACAGGCACAGATCGGCCATGGCCCCTACAGCCAGAGTGCCGCCTTCTACCCCCAGCAGGCTGGCGGGGCGGTGGGTCAGCAGGCCAAGAGCCTGTGGCAGGCTCAACGTGCCGTCATGCACACGGGCAAGTGTTACGCCCAGCAGCGTGACCATACCCGTGCCACCTGTTGCCGCCTGTGCAAAAGGCAGGCGCTTGTCGTCCGCATCACGCGGGTGGTGGTCGGAGGCAATGGCGTCGATCGTGCCATCAGCAAGCCCTGCGCATACGGCCAGACGGTCCGCCTCGCTCCGCAGCGGAGGGGAGAACTTGGCGTAGGTTCTGAAGTCGCCAATCGCGTTTTCGTTCAGGTCAAAATAGGGGGGAGCCGTATCGCATGTTACGTTCAGCCCCCGGGCCTTGGCGGTGCGGATCAGGTCCAGACCTTCCCCGGTGGAGACATGGCCAAAGTGCAGGCGACCCCCGGTTAGCTCCGCCAGACGGATATCACGCGCGATCATAATCGATTCGGCAGCGGTTGGAATCCCCGCAAGCCCAAGCCGCGTGGCCAGAGCGCCCGATGTGGCACAGCCAGACCCCGCCAGAGACGGGTCCTCAGGGTGTTGGACCACCATGGCGTTAAAGCCGCTGGCGTAAGCCAGTGCCAGCCGCATAAGGCGGGATGGGTCTATGGCGCGGTTGCCATCGGTAAAGGCTACGGCCCCGGCTTCATGCAGCAGGCCAATTTCGGCCAGTTCCTTGCCTTCGCACCCTTTGGTCAGGGCACCGTAGGGCAGGATGGTCACGGCCCCGGTTTCTTCCCCACGGGCGCGGAGCATGCGGACCAGAGCTGGATTATCAATGGCAGGTTTGCAGGTTGGCAGCACCGCAATGGTGGTAATGCCCCCAGCGGAGGCGGCACGCGTGGCGGAGGCTATGGTTTCGCGGTATTCATAGCCGGGTTCGCCAATTTCTACCCGCATGTCCACAAGGCCGGGGCACAGCACCGCACCTTGGCCATCCACAAGGGTTGCCCCTTCGGGCAGGTCCTGCGTGCCGGGTTTGTCTATGCCTGCAATCCGTCCGTCCTGCACAACAAGGCGGCCGGGCTGGTCCAGCCCGGATGCGGGGTCGATCAGGCGGACATTGTCAAAAACAAGGGTGGTCATGGGGTTTGCCTGCTGCGGGTTAGACGGTCCAGAACGGCCATGCGTACGGCCACACCCATTTCTACCTGTTCCTGAATAACGCTCTGGTCGGAATCGGCAACGGAGCTGTCAATTTCCACGCCCCGGTTCATGGGGCCGGGGTGCATGACCAGTGCGTTTTTGTGCGCAAGGTCCAGCCGCCTGCGGTCCAGACCAAAAAAGCGGAAGTATTCGCGCGCGCTGGGGATCAGCCCGGAGGACATGCGCTCGCGTTGCAGGCGCAGCATCATCACCACATCCACATCGCGCAGGCCGTCTTCCATGCTGTGGTGGATGTCCACCCCAAGCTGGCCAAGGTTGCCCGGCACCAGTGTGGGCGGGCCAACAAGGCGCACGGAACTGCCCATTGTGGTGAGCAGATGAATATTGGAGCGCGCCACGCGTGAATGGGCCACATCCCCACAGATGGCCACTTTCAGCCCCCCAAGGGTGCCGTGGTGGCGGCGGATGGTCAGCGCATCCAGCAAAGCCTGCGTGGGGTGTTCGTGCATACCATCGCCCGCATTCACGACCGAGGCTTCCACCTTGCGCGCCAGCAGGGCCGGAGCGCCGGACTGGGAGTGGCGGACCACCAGCAGGTCGGTGCGCATGGCGTTCAGGGTAGCTGCGGTGTCCAGCAGGGTTTCCCCCTTGTTCACCGAGGACTGGGCGACGGACATATTGATCACATCCGCCCCCAGCCGCTTGCCTGCCAGTTCGAAGGAAGTCCGCGTGCGCGTACTGTCTTCAAAGAACAGGTTGATCAGGGTGCGCCCGCGCAGCACATCGCGCGGGACCTTGCGGGAGCGGTTGAGCAGGGCATAGCTCTCGGCCAGATCCAGCAGCGGCTCGATCTGGTCTGGCGTCATGCCCTCCAGCCCGAGCAGATGCCGGGTGTGGCGGCCGGGAAAGCTAGCCATGCAGTACGGCTCCTATTCTGGCCAGTGTTTCGTCCCGGCCGAGTGCCTGCAATGTGGCGTCGATTCCGGGGGATGAGTTGGAGCCGGTTACTGCCGCGCGCAGTGGCTGGGCCACCTGCCCAAGCTTGTGGCCACCCCGCTCGGCAAAGGCGCGCAGAGCGGCATCAATGTTTTCGGGGCTGAAAGGTTCAACCACGGCCAGATCACGCGCAAGCTCACCCAGCAGGGCGCGGCCTTCGGGGGTGAGCAGCTTTTCGGCCTTGGCGTTCATGGGCAGGGGCACATGGCGGCCAAGGAAGGCGGCATTTTCGGTCAGTTCCACCAGCGTGCGCGCACGTTCCTTAAGGCCGGGCATAAGGGCCAGCACACGGGCGCGCGTGGTTTCGTCCACGGCAACGCCGTCTACTTTTTTCAGGCGGTCCATAACGTCGTCGGTCAGGCGTACGTCATCGGTCTGGCGCAGCCATACGGCGTTAATGTGGTCGAGCTTGGCGTAATCCATGCGCGAGGGCGCACGGCCTACGCCATCAATGTCGAACAGTTTGATCTGTTCCTCGCGGGAGAGGATTTCCGCATCGCCATGCCCCCAGCCCAGACGGAGCAGGTAGTTGCACAGGGCTTCGGGCAGGTAGCCCATATCGCGGAACTCCACGACCGACTGCGCACCGTGGCGTTTGGACAGCTTGGCGCCATCGGGGCCATGAATAAGGGGCAGGTGGCCAAAGCGCGGCAGGTCCCAGCCCATGGCGCGGTAGATCATGGCCTGACGGAAGGTGTTGGTCAGGTGGTCATCCCCACGGATAACGTGGGTAATGGCCATGTCGTGGTCATCCACCACCACGGCATGCTGGTATGTGGGGGAGCCATCGGAGCGGAGGATGATCATGTCATCCAGCTCAACATTGGCGACCCGCACTTCGCCTTGCACCAGATCGTCAATCATGGCCTCGCCTTCACGCGGGGCTTTAATGCGGATGGCAAAGGGGGCGCCGGCGGGGGCTTCGGCGGGGTCGCGGTCGCGCCACAGGCCGTTATAGCGCGGGGGTTTGCCGTTTTTGGTGGCGTCTTCGCGCATCTGCTTGAGTTCTTCTGGCGTGCAGTAGCACTTGTAGGCCAGACCTTTTTCAAGCAGTTCCAGTGCGACTTCGCGGTGTCGTGCCTCCCGCGTGGACTGGAAGACGGGTTCCTCATCGGGCGTAATGCCCATCCAGTCCAGACCCGCAAAAATAACATCTACGGCCTGTTGGGTGGAGCGTTCGCGGTCGGTATCTTCGATACGCAGGAGGAATTGACCGCCATGGTGACGGGCAAAGAGGAAGTTGAACAGGGCTGCGCGGGCGTTGCCAATATGCAGCAGGCCTGTCGGACTCGGAGCGAAGCGTGTGCGGATGGTCGTCATGGGGCGTTTCTTTATCACGCGCGGGCGCAGGGAGCCATATGCTGAACCCGATGTCTGTCATGGTGTTGTTCGAGGGCGAGCACAGGCGGCTGGTCCTATGGGTTCCCGTTATGCTGGCGCTGGGCGCGCTGGCCTATTTTTTGTGGCCTTGCGAGCCGGGGTGGGGTGTGGGCGTTGCGTTGCCTGCCGTGGTGGCGGGGCTGTGCCTTGGCGCAGGTGTGCGCTGGCCGCAAAGCCTTTTGGCGCGCCTGCTGGGTGGGGCTGGTATGGCGCTGGCTGTGGGGTTTGGCGCGGCGTGGTTTGCGGCCCACCGCCAGCCCCCCATGCCCGAACTGCCCCGCCGGGGTACCGAAGTTACGGGCATTGTGCGCGATATTGCCTATTTTCCCGCCCCCATGGAGCAAGGTGCCCCGGTGCGGCGGATTACGCTGGCGCAGGCCGTTCTGCATGATTTTGTGGATGATGGCATGCTACCGCTGCGCCGCACGCTGGATATTCGCCTGACCCAGCAGGATTCGGTGGACCTGATACCCGGAGATGGAGTGCGCGTACGCGCTGTATTGCAGCCTCCGCCTTTTCCTGCCCTGCCCGGTGGGCGGGACAGGCAGTTCGAGGCATGGTTTTCCGGTCGTGCGGGGAGCGGTTACGCGCTGGAACCCGTACGGGTGGAATCCGGTCCACACCCCGGTGCAAATGGGTTCTCGCAGGGGTTGGCCACACTGCGTGCGCGGGTGGATGCGCGCATCCGCCATGTTTTGCCCGGAGCCTCCGGCGCGGTTGTGGCGACTGTGCTTGATGGCAGGGCCGAGGCTGTGCCCCAGAGTGTGCGGGAGGATTTTGCAGCCTCCGGTCTTGCGCACCTTCTGGCGGTGGCGGGGCTGCACCTTGGCATTGTTATGGGGGCTGCCATGCTGGTGTGCCGCATGGGGCTGGCTGCGTGGGAGTATGCGGCCCTGCGGTGGCCGTGCAAGGCAGTTTCCGCCTGTGTGGCATGGGTGGTGGGGGGTGGCTACGTGCTGCTTACGGGTGTGCATTTGCCAGCCGAACGGAGCTGGCTGATGTCCTCCATTGTGGTGCTGGGGCTTGTGGTGGGGCGCAAGGCTGTATCCATGCGTGGGCTGGCGCTGGCGGCAACCCTTATGCTGCTTGTGGCGCCGCAGGTTGTGCTGGATGTGGCTTTTCAAATGTCCATGGCGGCAGTGAGCGCGCTTGTCGCGGGGTATGAGGTCCTGCACCCACGCGTGCTGCGTGGTTTGTCCGGGCTTACGGGGATGCGGCAGGCAGCAGCCCGGCATGGCGTGATGTTGGTGCTGACCAGCCTTTTGGCCGGAACAGCCACCCTACCTGTTGTTATGGCGCATTTTGGTGTTGTGCAGCCGTTTTTTGTCCTGGCTAATCTGGTGGCCGTGCCACTTATGGCGCTGTGGATCATGCCGTTGGGGTTGATCGCACTGGTTGCCATGCCTTTGCATGCCGATGGCCCGTTTTTACACCTTATGAATGGTGGTGTGCGCATTGTGCTGTGGCTGGCGCATGGTGTGGCGGGGTGGCCGGGGGCGCGTATTGCCGTGCCCGCCATGCCGGGCTGGGGGCTGGGGGCGGTTCTGCTCGGGTTGTGCTGGGTGTGCCTGTGGCGGGGGGCATGGCGGTGGTGGGGAATGCTAGTGGTGCTGCTCGGGACCATCACCCCGTGGCTGATGACCCGGCCTGATATTCTGATAAGCCCGGACGGTCAGTTGGTGGGCGTAAGGGATGTGACCACCCTGCGCGTTATGGGCCACGCGCGCGATGAACGTGCTGTAAAAGCAGTATGGGCGCAGGCAATGGCCCTGCCTGTGTCCGATTTTCCCGCCCGGGGTGTGGCCGGGGCGGAAACAGCCGATGGCAGTCTGATCTGTGGCGAAGGGAACGTGGCAGGCACCTGCGTCCTGCTGCGTTACGGGCAGGAGGCCATTGTGCGGATTCATGACCCATCGGACGGGCGGGCGACCTTGCCGAACGATGTTTGCGCGCAGGCTGCTGTGGTGGTGAGCGTTGCGCCACTTCGGGCGTCCTGCCCGGATGTGCCTGTCAGGCTGGATCGTTTTTCCGCGTGGCGGAGTGGGGCGCAGACTGTTTTTATGGCGCATGGCGTGCGCGTTACCAATGATCGCCAAAAACGCGGCGAGCGTGTGTGGGTGCTCAAACCCGGTGGGCATGGCATGCCAACACTCCCCTTGGCGCAGACCGAATAAGGGGCACACGGGGTATAATATGTGCAGCGGCTTCTGGTGTGGTTCCAGACCGATGAGGAACCCACCCCCCGGCCAGCCCTGCCGCCATTAGGGAGGGCGTGGTCCGGTTGGTCGGGCTTTAACCCTCCGTGCTGTCAAACGCTTCCATCACCCGGCTGGAATAAACAAGGGCCGCTCCTGCGTTCAGCGCTACGGCCACGCCAAGGGCTTCTGCTATTTCCTCTTTGCTGGCCCCCACCTTGCGGGCTGCGGCCGAATGTACGGCAATGCAGCCATCGCACCGGGTGGTTACGGCCACGGCCAGCGCAATAAGTTCCCGCGTTTTGGCGTCCAGATGTTTGAGTTCGGGGAGCGGAGTTTCCAGCGTTTGCAGGCCCTTGAGCGTATTGGGGGTTAATTGCGCAAGGGCTTTGACGTTTTTTTGCATATTGGCGCGATAAGCATTCCAGTCGGTCATGACGTGGACTCCGATATGGGTATGATGGACCCCTCAACAGCACCAGAGTGCTTCCGCCTTGTCACGACACGGTTAGGAGAGGTGATGGTGCTTGCTTAAAGAGCCTTCAAGCCGTTATCGGGCAGAATTATGACAGACATGAACACGAGCGGGGCCTCCGCTGCGACCGCACAGGGGCCTCTGGCAGTTTACCGGCAGCGCATTGCCACCGGGGACATCAAGAGCGATCCGGATCAGGCCCGTGTGGTCGAACGTCTGGACCAGTTGTGGCGCGAACTTGCCGCCATGCCCGAGCGCGCGCCACAGGCCGCCTCCGCAACCAGTAAAGGGCGCGGCTTTTTGGCAGGGCTTGCCAAAAAGCTTATGAGCCAGCCCACACAGGCCGCGCAAAGCGGACCACGCGGGCTTTATATTGTAGGACGGGTTGGGCGTGGCAAAACCATGGTCATGGACCTGTTTTTTGGGTGCGCGCCGGTCCGGCTTAAGGAGCGTATCCACTTTTTGCGCTTCATGCAGGACGTGCATCAGAAGCTGCATGCCCTCAAGGCCGCCAATCCCGGTATGGCCGACCCCATTCCCCCATTGGCCAAAGCCATTGCCGCCCGTGTGCAGCTTTTGTGCTTTGACGAGTTTCAGGTCAACGACATTGCCGACGCCATGATTCTGGGCCGCCTGTTCGAAGCCCTGTTTGCCGATGGCGTGGTGATTGTGGCCACATCCAACACCGAGCCTTCGCAACTGTTCCAGAACAGGCCGGGGGCGGATGCCTTTAAGCCTTTCATTGCCATTATCCGGCGCGAGCTGGATACGATCGAACTGGATTCGCCAAGGGATTACCGCCGTGGGCGCGAACAGGACCGCCAGACATGGCTGGTCCCGGCCGATGCACAGGCCCATGCAACGCTTGACCGCATTTTTGCCCATCAGGCTGGTTCAGCCAGCACGCAGCCTGTTACGCTGGAGTTCATAGGCCGCAGCTTTGTGGTGGAACAGGCGGCGGGTCGGGTGTGCCGCTTCGATTTCAACTCTTTGTGTGGAAAACCACTGGGGCCAAACGACTATCTGGCGCTAGCGCGGCGTTTTCCCGTTGTCGTGATCGACAACATTCCCTGCATGGGACAGGACGAGGCCAATCTGGCGCGGCGCTTCATTACCCTCATAGATGCCCTGTACGACAACGGAAATCTGCTGTTTGCCTCGGCTGCGGCCGCACCTGACAAACTGTTTACCGAGGGCGAGGGATCGGATGCGTTCGCCCGTACAGCCTCGCGTCTGGCGGAAATGGGCAGTGAAAGCTGGCTTGAGCACGGTGCGCAGGCAGCACAGGCGGCGCACAGCCTCGCTAGAGCGTGACAGGCGGTGCCCTTGTTCCGGCCCCATGGCCGGTCTAGCTCTTGAGACAGAAAGAGCCGGGGGCTGTGTGCCGCTGGCAAGGGATATCAAGGGCACCTCACTGTATGGGTGGGGTGAAGGAAAAGATGGTCCGGCTTACGTTGGAGTGTGACACAACATCTGGTCTGCGGCGCGTGATCACCCCGCGACAGGGAGGAATGTGAGATGGCGGTATCGGATATGCTGGCAACCGCTCTGAACGGTGCCAATATCGCGTACCTTGCGGATTTGTATGCCCAGTGGGCAAAGGATCCAAAAAGTGTTGATCCCTCCTTCGATATTCTCTTCAGCTCGCTGGGAGATGACGAGGCGGCCGTGCTGCATGATGCACTGGGTGCGTCATGGGCGCCGCGCCCGTCCATTATTACGGGGGAAGAGCCGCCACCACCTGCCAAAGGTGGTCCGGCTGGTGGTCTGGCAGCGCAGGACAGTCTGGCAATTGCCCGTCTGGTGCGCGCTTACCGCGAATACGGTCATCTGGAGGCAACGCTGGACCCGCTCGGGCTTAAGGTTCCCACACAGCGTGAGGAACTGAACCCGCAGACCTACGGCTTTGGCCCCAAAGACCTTGAACGCGACGTGTTTATTGGCTCGCTGCTCGAACCCCTGCTCAAGGGGCGCAATACAGCCAAGGTCAAGGACGTTATTGCGGCCCTGCGCGGCGTTTACTGTGGCAATATTGGTGCGGAATACCTGTATGCCCGTAATGCCGAGCAGCGCGAATGGTTCCGCAACCGGCTGGAAAGCGATAACTGGCAGCACAATGTGAGTGTGGCCGAACGGAAAAGCATTCTCAAAAATCTGGCCGAAGCCGAAGGGTTCGAGGCTTTTTGCCAGAAGCGTTACGTTGGCGCCAAACGCTTTGGTCTGGAAGGGGGCGAAATCTCCATTCCCGCCTTGCATGCCATTGTGGACCAGTCTGCGGTGCAGGGTGTTGGTTCGGTTACCATTGGCATGGCGCATCGTGGCCGCCTGAACACGCTGGTTAACGTGGTGCGTAAGCCTTACGTGGCCATTTTTAACGAATTTGCCGGTGGCTCCTTCAAACCTGACAATGTGGAAGGCTCGGGGGACGTTAAATACCACCTCGGGTCTTCGGCCGATGTGGAAGTCAGCGGGCGCTCGGTCCATATTTCGCTCCTGCCTAACCCCTCGCATCTGGAAGCGGTGGATACCGTTGTGCTTGGCAAGGTACGCGCCACGCAGGATGATGCGGGCGATACGCAAAACCGCAGTGGCAGCATGGGTATTGTCATTCATGGTGATGCGGCGTTTGCCGGTCAGGGTATTGTTTACGAAACCTTCGCCATGTCCCAGCTGCCCGGCTACCGTACGGGCGGGACCATCCATATGGTGGTCAACAACCAGATCGGCTTTACCACCAATCCTGAATGTGGGCATTCGGGTGTGTATGGCACGGACCTTGCCAAATCCATTGAAGCGCCGGTCCTGCATGTGAATGGTGATGACGCCGAGGCCGTGATCTATGCTTCACGCCTTGCCGCAGATTATCGCCTTAAATTTGCCAGCGATATTGTGCTCGATATTGTTTGCTACCGCCGCCATGGCCACAACGAAACGGACGAGCCGGTCTTTACCCAGCCCGTTATGTACAAGGCCATTGCCAGCCACGAAACACCGCATACCCTGTATGCCCGCCGCGTGGTGGAAACAGGTGTCATGACCGAGGCCGAAACGCAGGCCCAGTGGGATGCGTTCCAGGACCGGCTGGAAGCGGATTACAAGGCTGCCGAGTCCTATAAGGTCAACAAGGCTGACTGGCTTGAAGGCGGCTGGAAAGGGCTGAGTGCTCCGGGGCAGAAGCCCGAACAGGCATGGCCCGAAACCGGCGTGGCCCTTGATGCGCTGCAAAAAATTGGTGCGGCGATCACCAAGGTGCCCGAAGGGTTCAACCTTAATTCCAAGATCGCACGCCAGCTTAAGGCCAAGGCTGGCATGTTCAGCTCTGGTGAGGGGTTGGACTGGGCCACGGGTGAGGCACTGGGCTTTGGCTCCCTGCTGCTGGAGGGCCACCGTGTGCGCCTGTCTGGCGAGGACTGCCAGCGTGGAACTTTCAGCCAGCGCCACGCCACATGGACCGATCAGGTCAACCAGACGCCCTGCACACCGCTGAACCACATTCAGCCTGAGCAGGCAAAAATTGAAATCTGGAACTCGCTGCTGTCCGAATACGGCGTGCTGGGTTTTGAATATGGCTACTCCGTACGCAACCCGCAAACGCTGGTTCTGTGGGAAGCGCAGTTCGGGGACTTTGCCAACTGTGCGCAGGTCATTATTGACCAGTTCATTGCATCGGGTGAGACCAAATGGCTGCGCATGTCCGGTCTGGTGCTGCTTCTGCCACATGGGTACGAAGGGCAGGGGCCTGAACATTCTTCTGCCCGTCTGGAGCGTTACCTCCAGCTCTGCGCTGAAGACAATATGTTCGTGTGCAACATTACAACGCCTGCCAACTACTTCCATGCCCTGCGCCGCCAGCTCAAGCTGGACTACCGCAAGCCGCTGGTGCTGATGGAACCCAAATCCCTGCTCCGGCACAAGCTGGCGGTTTCCGCTCTGGCGGACTTTGGGCCGGGTACGCGCTTTAGCCCGGTTCTGCCAGAAGCAGACGCCCTTGGCCCGGACGCCAAGGTCCGTCGCGTGGTGGTCTGCTCTGGCAAGGTCTATTACGACCTGCTGGCCGCCCGCCGCGAGAAGGACATCAAGGATGTTGCCATTGTGCGTGTGGAGCAACTCTACCCCTTCCCCGAAGCAGCACTCGCAGCCGAGCTGAAGCGTTATCCTGAGGCAGACATTGTGTGGTGTCAGGAAGAAACGGAAAATGGCGGTGCGTGGCACTTTGTGGACCGGCGGATTGAAAAAGCCCTGCTACGGGCAGGCCACAAGGCCGGGCGTCCGCAGTATGTGGGGCGTGCGGCTGCGGCAAGTCCTGCCACGGGTCTGGCCCGCATCCACGCCGCCGAGCAGGCGGACCTTGTGGAGCGCGCGCTGGGGCTTAAAACGTCTGGTTGAGCCGGGTCTGGAATTTTAGAAAAATTATCCGCCTTACGCGGAAGAAAAACCCTGTGTGGAAAAACCATTATCCCACACAGGAGCTTTCTTGAGAAGAATGGGGAACAGGATGTCAGTCGAGATCAAGGTGCCAACACTGGGCGAGAGCGTGACCACGGCAACCATTGCCAAATGGCTCAAGCAGCCGGGCGATGCAGTCAAGGAAGACGAACCGGTCGTTGAACTTGAAACTGATAAGGTCAGTGTGGAAGTTGCCGCCCCGCAGGCAGGCGTGCTTGGCCCGCAGGCCGTAAAAGAAGGGGATGAGGTTGAAGTGGGTGCCCTGCTGACAACCGTAGAACCCGGCAAGGCAGGGGCCGCACCCGCAGCCCCCAAGGCCGTAGCACCGGAAAAAAAGGTGGAAGCCCCCGCAGCACCGGCAGCAAAACCTGCCGCGCCAGCGGTTGATTCCGCCGCAGCCCTGCCCGCAGCCCGCAAGCTGATGGCCGAAAACGGCCTGAACGCAGGGCAGGTTGGTCAGGGCACGGGCCTTGGCGGGCGTATTACCAAAGGCGACGTACTGGGCTTTTTGTCCCAACCGCAGGCGGCTACCCCGGCAGCAGCCCCCAAGCCCGCCCGCAAGGATGACCCGCGCGAAGAACGCGTGAAAATGACGCGCCTGCGCCGCACCATTGCCCGCCGCCTGAAGGAAGCGCAGAACACGGCGGCCATGCTGACCACGTTTAACGAAATCGATATGTCCGGCGCTATGGCGCTGCGTGCCGAATTTCAGGACAGCTTTGTTAAAAAGCACGGTGTGAAGCTGGGTTATATGTCCATCTTCTCCCGCGGGGTTATTGCAGCACTGAAGGAATTCCCCGCCATTAACGCCGAAATTGATGGTGAGGACGTGATCTACCGCGACTTCATCAATCTCGGCATTGCCGTGGGTGGCCCCAACGGGCTGGTTGTGCCGGTTATTCGCGATGCCGATAAAATGGGCTTTGCCCAGATTGAAAAAACCATTGCAGGTTTCGGCAAGGCCGCGCGTGAAGGTACACTCAAGCTGGATGAACTGTCTGGTGGCACCTTCTCCATTACCAATGGCGGTATTTATGGCTCGCTGCTGTCCACCCCGATCCTGAACGCCCCGCAGTCCGGTATTCTGGGCATGCACTCCATTCAGGAACGCCCGGTTGCCGTAAACGGTCAGGTGGTCATTCGCCCCATGATGTATGTGGCCCTGTCCTACGATCATCGCATTGTGGATGGTAAGGAGGCTGTCAGCTTCCTTGTCCGGCTCAAGCAGAATGTGGAAGACCCCCGCCGCCTGTTGATTGACGTCTGATCTGACACTGGCACAGGCCGGAGGTGGCCCGTACGCGGCTCTCCGGCCTTTCCTTTTTTGCAGACCCTAACGTGAGCGAGACAATACCCATGCCGACCGAAATTAAAGTACCGACCCTTGGAGAAAGTGTGACCACCGCCACGGTAGGGAAGTGGCTCAAGCAGCCGGGTGAAGCGGTCAAGGAAGACGAACCGGTTGTGGAACTGGAAACGGACAAGGTGAGCGTGGAAGTGCCCGCCCCCGCCGCCGGTCGGCTGGAAAACCACGCCGTAAAAGAAGGTGACGAAGTAGAGGTTGGCGCCGTGCTGGCCCTGCTTGAAGCGGGAGCCGCAGGCAAGGCCGCAGCCCCGGCAGCGCAAGCCGCCGCCCCCGCGCAGTCTGCCCCCGCCGCCCAGGCCGCAGCACAGGTGACCCCACCGGCTGAGACGGATTATGATGTTGTGGTCATTGGTGCGGGGCCGGGTGGGTATGTCTGCGCCATTCGTGCGGCACAGCTTGGCTTTAAGGTTGCCTGCGTGGAAAAACGCGCAACCCTTGGGGGGACCTGCCTGAATGTTGGGTGCATTCCCTCCAAGGCGCTGCTTCAGTCCTCTGAGAACTATCATGCCGCCGGGCATGATTTTGCAGCCCACGGTGTGCTGATTGAGAGCGTAAAGCTGGATTTGGCTAAAATGCAGGCCCGCAAGGCCGATATTGTGGGCGCCAATGTGAAGGGGGTTGAGTTTCTCTTCAAGAAAAACGGCATTACCTGGCTTAAGGGCCACGGCAAGGTAGAAGGCACGGGCCGCCTGAGTGTGGATGGCAAGCCGGTAACCGCCAAACACATTATTATTGCCAGCGGGAGCGATAGCGCAAACCTGCCGGGGATTGAGGTGGACGAAAAAGTTATTGTGACCTCCACAGGTGCGCTGGAACTGTCCGAAGTGCCCAAGCGTCTGGTTGTGATTGGTGGCGGTGTTATCGGGCTGGAATTGGGGAGCGTGTGGCACCGCCTTGGCGCGGAAGTGACCGTGGTTGAATTCCTTGACCGTCTGGTACCCGGCACCGATAACGAAGTGGCTGCACAGTTCCAGAAACTGCTGACCAAACAGGGCTTCAAAATGAAGCTGGGCCACAAGGTCACCAAAGCAGAAAAAACCAAAAAAGGCGTTGTGCTCAGCATTGAACCCTCCGCCGGTGGGGCAGTGGAAACGCTGGAAGCCGATGTGGTGCTGGTGGCGGTTGGTCGTACGGCCGCAAGCAAGAATATGGGGCTGGAAGAAGCCGGTATTGCGCTGGACAAGCGCGGCCGTGTGGAAGTGGATGCCCATTACGCCACAAACATTCCCGGCATTTACGCCATTGGGGACGTTATTGCTGGCCCCATGCTGGCCCACAAAGCGGAAGAGGAAGGCGTTGCTCTGGCCGAACTGCTGGCAGGGCAGGCTGGGCACGTTAATTACGATGCCATTCCCGGTGTGATCTACACATGGCCGGAAGTGGCGTCTGTGGGCTTTACGGAAGAGCAGCTCAAGGACAAGGGCGTTGCTTACAAAACCGGCAAGTTCCCCTTCCTTGCCAATGGCCGTGCACGCGCACTGGGCATGACAGACGGCTTTGTTAAAGTTCTGGCCGACAAGCAGACCGACCGTGTGCTGGGCGTACACATTATTGGCCCAGCAGCAGGCGAACTGATTGCCGAAGCCACAATGGCGATCGAGTTTGGGGCTTCGGCTGAAGATATTGGCCGCGTCTGCCACGCTCACCCAACACTGAGCGAAGCGGTCAAGGAAGCAGCATTGGGTGCTGACAACCGCGCGATTAACATCTGAATATTTTCTTCTTGTTAGGACTAATGCCATACTCTCCCCCGTAGTTGCATACGGGGGAGCATGTATGTGCATGGCACGGAAACTGGCAGTCTGCTCGGTTATGGCTGGTGGTTTTCTGGCCATCTCAGAGGTTGTGTGGGCGCAGGGGGCAGCATGGCGGCCTGCTGAGCATACAGCCAGCACTCTCGCTCCCGGTGGCGCACATCACTCCAGTGTGGATGACAGTGCTTTGGACCCTGCGTTTGCTGGGGTGTCTAATGGCGTGCCAGCTTTGCCCTCTCATCCGCAGGAGCGGATATTATCCCCTATTCCTGTGGTGGATGAGGATACCGCCCGGCAGGAGGCCTGGGCCTTAACTATTGCTTTCCGGCATGAAGTGCCAGCCGCCCTACCTGTGGCTTCAGTCTACAAAACGGCATGGGTGGAACTTGCGCGGCAACAACTGGAGCAGGCAGGTTATGTGCTGGACCGGCCGCAGGTGCTTGTGGTGGTGGACCGTAACCCCAAAGTGCAGCGCCTGTGCCTGATTCTGGCCTTACCCGGCAATGCGGACTGGCAGGTTATTGGGAGCACCAGAGTGTCCACCGGCACAACCGGGCGGCAATATTACTATATTACCCCTACAGGTGTTTTTCCCAATTCGGCGGATCGTCTTGGGTACCGTGCTTTGGGCACCAAGAATGAAAACGGCATTATGGGGAATGGCACCACAGGTATGCGCGTGTGGGACTTTGGCTGGCAATGGGCTGAAAAAGGGTGGCTGCAAAGCCGGGATAAGGTGCAGATCCGGCTGGAAATGCATGCAACGGACCCGGTTTATCTGGAGCAACGCCTGGGGCATACGGCATCCGAAGGTTGTATCCGCATTCCGTCATCGTTGAATGTGTTTATTGACCGCCATGGGCTTCTGGATGCCGAGTATGAACAAAAGGCCGTAGTAGACCGCCGTTTTGCAGCACTTTTACGCAAGGACCGTGTGGTCTCCCCCATAGCTGGGCTGGCTGTTGTGGTGGTGGATACGGCACATTACACCACCGTCGTTCCTGCCGCTGCGGCCCTTAAAGACACCGATACCCAGCACAGAAGCACCCAGCACGGTTAGAAGCCTCCGGGGCTACGATGATGGTCTGTGCGAAGCGCGGATAAAGCCAATGCGGGGTAAGGTATAAAAACGAAAGCGCAGGTTGTTCAGACCTGCGCTTGGTTCTGGCTCTGGTTACCTATGCGGGTATTTACAGACCTGCGGGAATGTTGCCGCCATTTTGGGCCAGCTTCTGGCGGACTTCCTTGATCAGCCATACGTTCATGCTCGCGCTGTCTTCGGTATTGCCGGTATAGCCCAGCTCCGCCGCCAGCTTTTTGCGCGCATCCAGCGAACTATCCAGCCCCAGCAGTTTGAGCAGGTCCACAATGGACTCTTTCCAGTTCAGGGTCTGCCCGTTCTGTGCGGCAAGGCTTGCCAGAACAGCATCCACATTCACGGGGGAACCGGCGGGGGGCACTGTGCCGGGGGCTGCTACAGCAGCGGCACTTGGCTGTGCGTTGGCATTGGCGGGGGATGTGGTGTCTGGCGTTGCGGCTTTGGCGTGATGAAAAATGGCGGATAGAATGGAGCCAAAAATGCTCATGGGCGTAATCCTTTTAGACTATGCAGTAAGGGTCTGTTGTGCAGGATAGCCTGACAAATCTGTCAGGAAAGAGACAGTTTTGTGCAATCAATCGGGTGCGTCTGTGTGCAGTATAGCCTGCAACGGGGGCAGGTCAGTGCGTTGCCCTGTGTGGGGTAACGGTTCTGCCCGGCAAGGGGTTCAGATTAAAAATCACGAACCAGCAGTGCGTTTTTTGAATGGGAGAGGGGCCAGCACGGTATTGGCCGTGGCGGGCCAGCAGGGCCAAAGCCCGAACGGGGCCGGGGCGTTCCATGTGGAACACTCCCCAACCCCGATCATGGTCTATTAGTAACGGTATTCTTCGTGCTTGAAAGGACCGTTGACCGGAACGTCAATGTATTTGGCCTGTGTTTCGCTCAGCTTGCTCAGATGAGCGCCAACCTTGGCCAGATGCAGGGATGCAACTTTTTCGTCCAGCTTTTTGGGCAGGGTGTAAACCGCAACCTCGTACTTGCCAGCAGGTGCTGTCCACAGTTCAATCTGGGCCAACGTCTGGTTGGTAAAGGACGCAGACATAACAAAGGACGGGTGACCGGTTGCGTTGCCCAGATTGACCAGACGGCCTTCGGACAGAACAATCAGGCGCTTGCCATCAGGGAACACCACTTCATCAACCTGCGGTTTGATGTTGTCCCATGTGAAGTTGCGCAGACCACCGATCTGGATTTCGGAGTCAAAGTGGCCAATGTTGCACACGATTGCGCGGTTTTTCATGGCGCGCATGTGGTCAACGGTAATCACGTCCACGTTGCCGGTTGCGGTTACAAAAATGTCCCCACGCGGTGCGGCAGCTTCCATGGTGACCACTTCGTAGCCTTCCATGGCGGCCTGCAGGGCGCAGATCGGGTCCACTTCGGTAACCAGCACGCGGCAGCCTGCGTTACGCAGGGAGGCGGCGGAACCTTTGCCCACGTCACCATAACCGGCAACAACGGCAACCTTGCCAGCCATCATCACGTCGGTGCCACGGCGGATGGCGTCCACCAGACTTTCGCGGCAGCCATACAGGTTATCAAATTTGGATTTGGTAACGCTGTCGTTCACGTTGATGGCGGGAACCTTCAGCGTGCCTTTTTTCTGCATTTCCCACAGGCGGTGCACACCTGTTGTGGTTTCTTCCGACAGGCCCTTAACTTCGGCCAGCAGTTCGGGGAACTGGTCATGCATCATAACGGTCAGATCGCCGCCGTCATCGAGGATCATGTTCGGGGTCCAGCCATCGGGGCCCTTAATGGTCTGCTCGATACACCAGTTGAATTCGTCTTCGGTCAGACCTTTCCATGCGAATACCGGAATGCCAGCAGCAGCAATAGCTGCGGCAGCGTGGTCCTGCGTGGAGAAAATGTTGCAAGAAGACCAGCGCACGGTAGCGCCCAGAGCGACCAGCGTTTCGATCAGAACTGCGGTCTGGATGGTCATGTGCAGGCAGCCTGCAATACGCGCGCCCTTAAGGGGCTGGCTTGCGCCGTATTCTTCGCGCAGTGCCATCAGACCCGGCATTTCGCCTTCAGCAATGGAAATTTCCTTGCGACCCCATTCGGCCAGCGAGAGGTCCTTTACCTTATAGTCGCTCATATTATCCTGTCTTTCTATGCAAAGTGCTGCTTTGCTATACAGCCATAGCGGGCCATAGGCCAGACGGAACAGGTATGGCTGGTCTGGTTTTGTGTGGTTTTGCTTGCCACAACGGCGGTTTTCTGGTGTCCAGCGTGGTTAATCAAAGACTAATATGCTGGTTGTAGCGGGTTTGTTCTGATGGCTGTTGTGCGTTCGGTTGTGTTTAATATTGTGGCTTTTGTGCTGACCGGGGTCATGGGGGTTGGTGCGCTGCCTATCCGCTGGTTCATGCCCGGGCGGGCACTGGCCTATGCCAAGCTGTGGTCGCGGCTGGTCCTCTGGTTATTCCGCACCATCTGCGGGGTGCGTGTGTGTGTGAGCGGGCACGAACACCTGCCACAATCCGGCCCGGCCCTTATTGCCTCGCAGCATCAGTCCGCATTCGATACGCTGATATGGATGCTGCTCCTGCCCCGGCCGTGCTATGTTATGAAAGGCGAGCTGACCCGTATTCCCCTGCTTGGCCCCATGCTGGTGCTAACGGGTATGATGCCGGTGGAACGTGCCGCTGGTGCGCGCGCCCTACGCCTTTTGTTGCAGGGCACGGACAGGGCCGTTGCGGATAACCGCCAGATTATTATTTTCCCCGAAGGAACGCGCACCATGCCGGGCGAGCATGTGGCGCTTAAGCCCGGTATTGCCGCCATGTCCAGCCATACAGGGTTGCCGGTTATTCCGGTGGCCACCAATTCGGGCCTGTTCTGGGGGCGCAATGCTTTTGTCAAACGCTCGGGCGTGCTGCATGTGTGCATAGGCCCAAGTGTTGGTCCGATCAAAAGAACTGCCCTGCTCGAAGAGATTGAAAAAAGCTGGCGGGCACTGGAACCTGTTGGTGCGGTGTAAACCTGTGGAGGACCCGCTCTGGAGTGGGGGATAAGCAGGCACCTGCTGTGGATAACTTTGTGGAGTATGATCCATGTCATAAAAGGGTCATGCCAGTAATTCAGGAAGATTTACTGCGGGGTATTAAGTAAATCGGGTTCAATGCTTGTGTGCCCATGTATGGTGGTTTGAGAAAAAATTCCAAAATTCTCTTTTCCATAAATGGATTTTTGGATTATGTGAGTTCAGAAGTTTTTCTGGGAAAACTGGCTGAGGCATAGGGGTGTCCACCACTGGGTCGTGCGCTGCCAATAAGGAATTCAGGCTGTGGATAATTTTACGCGGCAGGCGGAATACAGCCATTTGAGGTGGGGATGACGCGCTTTGTAAAAACAGCCCTGATGACACTGGCATTGGGGGGCGTGCTGCTTGGTGGCGGGGCTGGCGCGTTCCGTTGGAAGAGCCAGCACTATCTGGACCAGCTTGTTCTGCATCCTTCGGGGCTGTGCCAGTTGACCTATCAGGGCAAGCAGCCTGCGGGGGGGCTGTTTGGGGCCGGTCTGGTGTTGCAGGGCGTGCATGTGGCGTGTGCCCCCACCACGCATGGCGGGTCTACCCCACGGGCCATGGAATACGCCGCAAGCCATGTGTTGCTGGAGGCTGTGCCGTGGCACCCGTTGCAGGTGCATATGCGGCTGGACGGGCCGCAGTCCATTGCTGTGCCATATGAGCATGATGGCGTGGAGGACAGCCGCCTGCTTGTGCTTGAAGGGAGTCCGGTGGAGGTGTTCTGGCCCGCGCGGGCCATGCCTGCGGGCAAGGCGGCCTTTACGGCCCCGTTTGTGCATGTACGTGGGGCAGGCGTGAGCATGACAAACGTGCAGGGGGAGTGGTTGTGGAACACGCAGGCTACTTTTCAGGCCAGTGTGCTTGGTCTTTCCCTGTCGGTGGAGCAGATGACTGTTCCTGCATGGCCACAGCATTTGCAAAACGTCAAAGCCGCTTTTTCCATGTCCGGACCGTATGAGCGCCTGCGTGTGCTGGAGCAGGAGGAAGAGAGTGGGCAGGCCATCTGGCCCGAACTGCTTGTGCAAAAAGCATCAGCAGAGTGGAGCGGTCTCAAACTGGGTGTGACCGGCCACGTGCGGGGTGGGCATGCGACCGCCGTGACCGGAGATTTTTGGCTGACCATCAAGGACTGGAAACCCTTTGTCGAACGCCTGCACCCTGAAAAAATTCTTCCCCCCGAGCAGGCCGCCGCCTTGAAAGCGACTCTGGAGGACATGATTGCCCGTGGGGACAGGTCAGGCGGCAAGCTTGTTCTCTCGCTCTCTGCACGGAACGGGTATGTTTATATGGGGGCCGTACCACTGGCGCAGATTTTGCCGGTTGTCAGGCTGGTGCAACCGGCACAAACCATATTGGTTAGCCCATAACGGACTGACCTGCCTGTTCACGTGGTGCGCGGGCTAGAACACGTCTTTCTGCGCGCGCAGGTCGGCCAGTATCTGGGCGTTGGGTGCGCGCAGGAACGGGTTTGTCGCGCGCTCAAGCTCCAGTGTGGAGGGCACGGTCGGCAATCCTTTGTCCCGCAGGGCGCGCACCTGCTGCACACGGGCCAGAAGGTCCGGGTTGTCGGGGTCTACATGCAGGGCAAACCGGGCGTTGGAGAGGGTATATTCATGCCCGCAGCACACGCGGGTCTGCCCGGGCAGGTCACGTAGCCTGCCAAGGCTTGCAAACATCTGCTGCGCTGTGCCTTCAAACAGGCGGCCACAGCCAAGGCTGAACAGAGTATCCCCACAGAACAGGGCGGGGGGCTGGTCAAAATAATATGCAATATGGCCCAGCGTGTGGCCCGGCATGGCCAGAACGCGCCCGGCACTTTGGCCAATTTCTAGTCTATCATTGTCCTGCAATGGCAGATCGAGTGCGGGCATGCGGTGCTGCTCGGTCGCTGGGCCAGCGACCTTGGCGTTGTAGCGGGTGCGCAGGGCGTTGGCGCCGCCAATGTGGTCATTGTGGTGGTGGGTCAGCAGAATAAAGTCCAGCCTGTTTCCGTCCTGCTCCAGTGCGCGCTCTATGGGAGCGGCCTCGCCGGGGTCCACAACGGCGGTCATGCCTGTTGCTTCGTCACGCAAAAGCCATGCGTAATTGTCGCTCAGAACTGCAATGGCGCGAATGGTCAGGGGCATGGGGGCCTCCATCTGGGGTGGGGTAGGTCATGGCTTTAGCGGGTCAACATATGATAGGCATGAACTATGCAGAATGCCACGCCGCGCGAAGAAAGCTTTTACGGGACTCCAGCGGGCAAGGTGTGTGTCAGCCTGCTGGGTGAGCGCATGCGGTGGTTCTGGCCGGAGATGAAAAACCAGTCCGTTCTGGGGCTGGGTGGGGCCGCGCCTTACCTGCAAACAATTGGAGACAGCTCCACACTACGCATTGGTGCCTACCTTGGGAGCGCACGGGCAGATATGGCTTTTCAGCCCGGTCAGTGCTGTGTGGTGGACCCTGCGGAACTCCCGTTTGAACCGCAGAAATTTGACCGTATTCTGCTTGTGCATGCCCTGCAGGGGCGCGAAAATCCGTTAACCGTGCTGCGCTCTGCCGCCCGTGCGCTCAAGGATGATGGACGCCTGCTTATGGTTGTGCCCAGCCGTCTGGGCGGGCGGGCAAGGTTGCGGCGCACCCCGTTTGCCAGAGATGCATCCTTTACACGGCCCAAGCTGCGGCAGTTGCTGGCAGCGGCCATGCTGCGGGCTGAACAGTGGGATGAGGCTGTGTTTTTGCCTGCCAGTCAGGCCTGTCGCACGCTGCGGCGTGGTCGGCGGATGGATATAGCGGGTAAGGTGCTCTGTCCGGGTGGGGGAAGCCTTATTCTGGTCGAGGCCGTGCCGGATATGTATTCCGCCCTGCCTTTGTCTTTGCAGCATAAAAAAGGGTGGTTTGCGCGTATGCGCCTGACTTCGGCTGGTATGGCGGGGGCGCCCAGAGCGGGAAAAGTACCCTAGCCAGTGCTTGGTGCGGTTGAACAGATTGTATTCAGCCTGCACTCATGGTGTTATCCGCCGGTTTTTATGTTTTTAGCTTCTGGGGCCGGGTTCCATTCTTCTTTCTTGTGTTCTTTGTGGTCTGCTTCTGGTGCTGGTGGCGCTGGGTGTTGTTGCCGTGGTGCCGGACAGGCTCCTGCGCGGCATGGCATTCTGGCGGGCGGAAATTCTGGCGGCGTTATGGAGCCTTGCCGGGGTAACGGCCCTGATCGGGGCGTCCTTTCGTGTGGAAGGGGAGTTGGGCTGGTTCCCCGTGTTCGGGGCGGATGGGCCATCCCTGCCCATGCTGGCCATTCTGGCCTGTGTGGGCGCGCTGGTGGGCAGGGGCCGGGCGGGGGTTGCCTGTGTGCTGGCCTGTCTGGGTGTGCTGGCCTTGTCGCCTCTGGTTTTTGGGCTTTTTACGGGCACGGCTCTTGTGCTGCTGGCTGGGCGGGGCAAGCGTGGGCTGTGCCTGCCCTTTGCTGTTCTGCCTGCGTGTATTCCTGCGGATAGCACTCTGTCCGTGCCGTTACTGGGGGTTATGGTGCTGCTGGTAGGCTGGTCTGTTGGTGTTCAGCGGGGGCCACTGGCGGTTTTGCCTGCCTGTATTGGTCTGTTTTTGCTGGGCCGTCTGCTGGCGGAGGTGGGGGAGCTGCCGCTGCTCTTTCAGGTTGTGCTGTTGGTGTGTGGTGGTGTGGTGGCCTGTGCGGGGCTTGCGCAGGCCATGCGTGACCAGCAGGGTACGGGCCTTGTGGCGGGGCTGGCGGCATGCTGGTACGGCATGCTGGTGTTTGCTCTTGTGCTTGCGCTTTCCTCCCCTCTTGGTGGTGCGGATACGTTCCGCACAACGGTTGTGCTGGGTATGGGCGGCCCCGTTGTGGCGCTGCTGGGCCTGCTGTGGACTGCCCAGCGGAGGGAAGCTGTTGGCGGCGCCGTGTTGCACACCCAATCCGCCAGATGGCTGTTGGGGGTTGTGCTGCTCCAGTGTTCCGCGCTTCCACCATGTGGCGGGTTTCTGGTTCTGTGGGCGGCATTGGCCGGTGGGAACTATTCGGTCGAGGCCACGCAGCCTGTTATGGCGCTGCTGGCGGTTGTGCTGGTCGTGTTTTTTGTAGGTCTTGGCGTTGTGTTCAATGCCGGTCTGGTGCGCGCGGGCCTGTTGCTTCTGTCTGGACCTGTTGGTGCCGCGGACGCTCCGTCAGCTATGGTCCTGCCTTTGTGGGTTTGTGCGGTGCTGGCCAGTGTGCTGGCTTTTTTGCCCGGAATCTGGCTGTTTGTGGCGGATCATCTGGTTGTGGGGCCGCCGCTGCTGCCCATAACATGGCAGGATCTGACCACCGTGCATTTTGCAGGCCATGCCGCCCGCCTGACCCCTCTGCTTGTTCTGCTGGGTGTGGTGCTGGCGCTGTGTGCCACAGCACTTCTGGTCCGGTTGTTTGGTTTTATGCCCTTTGCCCCCGCAACGCGGCAGGTTACCGCATGGCGGCAGGGCGCTCCGTTGTGCGAGGCAACTCCAGCGCAGAGCGGGGTGCAGAACCATGCCAGCATGGACAGGCTGCCTTTGTGGCCAGCATGGCGTGGTTTTTTGTTGGCGCCTTACGCGGTTGCCGCTCTGCGCGGGCCGGGAGCGGGTGGGGCTTTGCCGCGCCGGGGAGTGGTTTTGTGGCGGTATGCGCGCCGCAGCCTGTTCAGAGTGACCGGCTGGTGCGAAGCGCAGGGTATGGTTCTTATTCTGCTTCTTATGGGGGTGGGCCTGCTGGCAGGGCTGTTTGTGGGTAAATGACGCATTCCATTCCCTGGGGCTGGATCCTCGCTTTTCTGCCGCTTATGGTTGTGCAGGCTCTGGCCATGGTGTTGGCCGCCCCGTGGTTGAGCGGGCTTGTGGGGCGTGTGGCCGGGCGGCTGTCGGGGGTGTCGTCCTTTCCCGTTATGGGGCGGTGGCAGGATATATGGCACCAGTTCCGCCGCCCCCGGTTGCAGCAAAATGGCGCGCAGTTAGCAGGTGTTGCCTGTGCTGGAGCACTGGTGCTGGCTGTGCTGGGTTGCGGGCTTACGCCCGCATTTACGCTGGTCATTCCCGACCTGCCCGCACCGGGGCTGCTGCTGATCTGCTGTGTGCTGGTTATGGCGCATGTGCTGCTGAACGTGCCGTATGTGCTGGATGGCGGGTTGGGGGCTGTGCGTGGGGCGCGTGGCATGCTGGGGACATTTCTGCTGCTGCCTGCGCTGGTTCCGGTTTTTCTGCTCTGTGGCGCGCGTGATTTTTCAGATTTTCTGGCCCGGGTGCATGGGCTTTCCCCCGTGACCGATGGCGCGCCTTTTGTGCTGGCTGGCGTTGCCCTGTTTCTGGTTCCTGCTCTGGCGTGGCCTGTGCAGGACGATAAGGTTGCGTTACTTGCCGGGCCGGAGCGGGCCATGTGGCTCTGGGCGGCGGACTGTGTGCAGATCGCGTGGGTTGTGCTGGCGCTGGACACGGCATGGCCGGGCAGCCTTGCCCTGCCTGATGATGGCGGAATGGAACAATGGTTAAGCCAATGCCTGCTTGGTTTTGGCCTTTGGGGCGTAAAACTGCTGTTTGCTGGTGTGTTGCTTGCACTGGTCAGGCTGGTTGTGCTGCCGCCCTTGCGGCGTGCGCGCGTTCGGCTGGTCAGTATTTTTCTGCTCGGGGTGCTGGCCTTGCAGGTTACATGGTCTGTTCACCCCAGATTGCCTGACCGTGATGACAGTAATCTGGCGGCTGCTGTGCAAGACGGTGGTCCACAGGCCTCCACCACAGGTATGGAGGAGGTGCAATGACCCTTATTGCCATTCTTGTGCCCATGGTGGCCTTGTGTGTTGTTGCGCGCGGTGTGGGGTTTTTGCTGCTTGCGGGGGTGGTAACCGCTCTGGCCATGCTGGTGGATGGACTAACCCCCCCGCACGAAGTCGGGGCTGTGCTGGCGTTGCTCTTTGCGGCTGTGCCTCCGCTTTTTTTAACCCGTTATCAGCATGACGCCACGCTTGAGCGTAGTGGCGCCGCTGTGCCGTTTTTTGCGCTGGGACTTATGGTCCTGCTGCTGCTTGCCTGTAGCCGTGCGGGGAGTGCGGTTTTTCCCGCCGGGTTGTGCACCATGGTGGCGGGCCTTGTGGCTGTTGTGTGCCGCCAGAGCATGGTCTGGCAATGGGCGGGGCTTTTAACCTGTGTTGAAGGCGTTTTGCTGTCTGCCGTGCTGGGCCATCAGCCCGTGGTGCTGGGTGTGGCGGCGCTGGCTGGTGCGGTGGTGCTGCTCCTTGGCGGCATGTGTGTTCACCGGATTATGCCGCGTGTTGTGCCGTTGCGTGCCGCTGGCCAGCGCAGCACCAGACGGGCTGGCCCATCAGACACAGGGGCAGACGTATGAGTATGGGCATGGAAGCCACGGTTTTTTTGGCCGCCCTTGCGTTTGTGTGGCCTTTTGTTGGCGCTCTGGTTGTGGCGGCCATGCCTGCTCCACGCAGCCGCGAGGCGGCTTTATGGATGGCCGGTACTGGCTGCGCTCTTTCGGTTATTGTGTTCATGTTCCCATCGGTTGGTGGCAATGCCAGTGGTTGGGATGATGACCCGGTGCAAAGGGCAGGCCGGGTTATGCTGGCATTTGGCCTGCTGCTGCTGGTGCTGGAAAACGCCGTTCAGCCCGACCGTCTGCTGCGCAGTCTGCCTCATGTGTGCACCGCTCTGGCGGGGTTGGCCTGTGTGGCTCCCGAACCGGCAGTGGGGCTGGGTATTCTGGAACTGGCTCTGGCGTGGGGGGTATTCGTGTTTACGCGCCCGGCCGGGCAGGCCAAAACCGGATGGGGGTTAATCCGCACCGGCTCGGTGGGGACTGTCCTTGTGCTGTCTGGCCTGTTGCTGCCACAGGGGAGCACGGTTTCTGGCCTGATGATGGCCTGTGGCCTTGTTATTTTAACGGGTCTGGCGCCGTTTGGTCAGTTCTGGCGCGATAGGAACGATAGTTTTCTGTTCCTCCCCTTTGCTGGCGCGTCCATTCTTCTGGCCATGCGCCTGCGCGGGCATGGTGGTGCGGCGTTTGAAATGGCCCTTGTGGCCGCGGGGCTTGTTTCGGTCTGGTTAACAGCCAGTGCTGGCCGTGCGGGGGACAGGCAGAGACTGTTCCGCACCTTCCCCTCGGCACTTGCTCTTATGGCTGTTGGGGTGGAGGCGGATGTTGCCGCCCTGCTGTTCCTGTGCGGGTGGTGCCTTGCGGGGGGTAACCGGAGCGGGCGTGGCTGGGCGGTTAATGTTCTGGCGTGCTTTCCACCCGGTGCGCCGTTTGTGGGCTGCCTGCTCCTGCTTTCCGTTATGACCGACTGGTCATGGCCTGTGGCGGTCCTGACCGTGTGTGGCATTCTGGCCGCCGTGCTGCGCGCGGTGCCAGACCGGGAGGCCGCACGCCTGTTCTGGCCGGAGGATATGGCCGGGCGTGTGGCGTGTTCGGTCCTGACGATCATGGGTTTTCTGGTGCCATTGGCCATGATGCTCGGAGCGTTCTGATGGATGTTGTCTCCCTCATTTACGCGGGCGAGCAGACCGCAACCCCATGGCGCTTCCGGCTGGACGAACTGGCATGGCGAGACATGGTGGACCTGCTCCGCAGCGACGACCTGCCATTTGTTGGCCTGTGGTGCGATGGGGCAGATGTACACGCCCTGTTTTTGCCCGATGGACACCCACTAGCCGCAACGCTCGCTCTTGAAGGGGGGCGCTACCCGGCTATTTCCCCCGCACGGGCCGCTTCCAGCCTGTACGAGCGCGCGATCTATGACCTGTTTGGCGCCGAGGCCATGTGGGCGGTGGATGTTCGCCCTCTGCTTGACCACGATGTATGGTCCGCCACAACCCCACTGGGTCTGGCGCCGGGGCGGGGGGGGCAGCACAAAGGGCTTATTACGTTCCAGCCGTCCGACGCCATGGCGGCGGCACAGGGGCGGGTGGAGGAGCATGGACCTGCCTCTGGCGCCCTGACCCCGCCGTTTTACACACGGCTTGTTCTGTCTGGTACGCTCGTCGTTTATGGTGAAACACAGACAGGCTACGCCCACCGGGGCCTTGCCGCCCGCTCGCGGCATGCACGGGTGGAGGATGTTTGCCGTTTGAGCGCCCGGGTTGCGGCGGGTAGTTCTGTGGCCCATCAGGTTGCGTTCTGTCAGGCCGTGGAAAATGCCTGTGGGGAGAGTGTGGGCACGGAGGTCGCCCTCCTTCGTGTGGCTTTGCTGGAGATGGAGCGGCTGTTCCACCACCTGTATACTCTGGCGGGCATGGCGCGGTTGGCGGGGGCGCATATGGTGGCCTCGCATTGCATGGCGCTGCGCGAAAAACTGGTGGCTGAAGCCGCCCCCATTACCGGGTCCCGGTTGTTGATGGATGTGTGCATTCCCGGTGGCCTGTCCTTGCGGGACGCGCCGCAAATGGGGGACCTGTGCGCCAGACTGTATGAACTGGGGCAGCAGGGCTATCCACAACTGGTGCTTTTGTGGCGCGAATACCCCGGCCTTGCCGCATTGCTCGGGGGTGTCGGGCGTGTGCAGGCCGATGATCTGGAGCGGGTCGGGCTGGATGGCCCTGTAGCCCGTGCCGCAGGGTGGGATTGTGACGGCAGGCGCATTATGCCCGCCTATGAGGGATTGTGGCGCTATACATCGGGCAGGCAGAACGGCACGGCGGAAGACCGCGCCCTGCTGCTGCTTGACGAAGTGGAGGAAAGCCTGCGGATGCTTGATCTTGCTTCCGCCCGCATAGGGCTTGCAGCAGGCGGGAGTGTGCCCCTGTCCATGCAGGATGGGGAAGGAACAGGGCTGGTGGAAGGGCCATGGGGCGGAGTGCTGTACTGGGTCCGTCTGGCGCAGGGCCGCGTGGCGGAGGCTTTCTGCCGCAAGCCCGAAACATCGGCCCTGCTGGTGTTTGAGCAGACCCTGCCTGACCATGCGGCGGAAAACACGGCGTTACTGGCCTGCTCGCTAGGTGTGAACGCGGCGGCGCTGGATGGTTAGGGGAGCAGGAATGAACAGGCACAGGGCAGGGCGGTCATGGGGCTGATCCGCGCGGTTATGAATACGGCGTTCTGGAAGGGCAGGCAAAAGCGCAAGCCGCTTGGTCCCCGCTGGCCCCTGCTGCTTTTTCATGTGGATACGGGGGGCTGTGGGGGCTGTGGCATGGAGCTACAGGCCATGACCAGCCTGCCCTATGATATGCAGGGCGCGGGGTTTGGGTTTGTGAACTCCCCCCGATCTGCAGATGTTCTGCTGGTCACCGGCCCCCTTACGCGCACCATGGCCCCGGTTCTGCAAGCAGCGTGGGAGGCCATGCCAGACCCTAAAGGGATTATCAGCATTGGCACCTGCGCGCTTGATGGTGGTGTGTTCAGCGAAAATTACGCAGTTATGGGGGGGCTGGAACGCCGCGTGTCGGTCGATCTGGCCATTACAGGCTGCCCACCCAGCCCGCAGGAAATCCTGAATGGACTATGCTCGTTGCTTGGTAGTGCCGCGCAGAGTGGAAAAAAGGAAACGCCCTCAGGGGGTTGAGGGCGTTTCAGTTGTATCGTTCTGTAGGTCTTCAGCCGCTTTTTTCAGCTTGAGAAAGCTGCGGCGGCTCAAGGGCAGCAAAACCATATAGATCACACCTGCCGCAGCCAGTGCAGCCCATGGGTCTGCTACCAGAATAACGGCGTAAATACCGGTACCCAGCATAAGGGGCAGCACAAACTGGGCTGGCACCTTAAAGTTTTTGAACGACCAGACCGGCAAGGTGGATACCAGAAGCAGGGCTGTGCTGGTGAGCGTAAAGTCCGGTAACCAGGGCAGGCGGGTCAGGTTGTACAGCCAGTCTATGCCAAGCTTTTGTGCTTCCAGCCCCAAAAAGAGCGGGAAAAGGGCAAGCCCGGCCCCCGCCGGTGCGGGCACGCCGGTAAAAAAGTTACTGGCATATTTGGGTTTCAGTTCTTCCCCATCCAGATTGGCGTTAAAGCGCGCAAGGCGGAGCGCCATGCAGACCGTAAACAGCAGACAGGGTAGAAAAGCGTAGCGATTACTGTCCTTGATTGCCCAGAAATACAGCAAAAAGGACGGCGCAACCCCAAAGCACAAAAAGTCGGAAAGACTGTCAAATTCCGCGCCAAACCGTGTAGCGCCACGCAGCATGCGGGCAATACGACCATCCAGACCATCAATAAAAGCGGAAATCAGCAGGGCTGCCGCTGCTGCCTGAAAACGCCCTTCAATGGCAAAGCGCATACCGGTCAGGCCCGCGCAAAGCCCCAGCATTGTTAAAATGTTGGGGATCAGGCGGTTAAAGGACGGTCCCCGGCTTTTGTTGCGCACACGCCGTTTGCGGCGGCGCGGCTGCGGAGAGGTTTTGGGGTCGGGCAGGACCGCCGGGGGGGATGTTGGTGCGGGGAGTGTCACAGGCTTGTCAGAGACGCGCCATGACGGTTTCACCGCCGACCATGGTCTGGCCTACAGCTACCAGCGGTTCAACGCCCGGTGGCAGGTACAGGTCGGTGCGGGAGCCAAAGCGGATCAGCCCAAAACGCTCACCGGCTTCCATCTGCATTCCTTCGGTCACGGAGCAGACAATCCGGCGTGCCACCAGCCCTGCAATCTGGACCACGGCCAGCATGCGCCCGTCTGGCAGGGTCAGGCTCAGCGCGTTGCGTTCGTTCTGTTCGGACGCCTTGTCCAGACTGGCGTTCAGGAACAGGCCGGGGTGGTAGGCAATGCGGGTGACCGTGCCAGCCGCAGGCATGCGGTTAACATGCACGTCCAAAACGGACAGGAACGTAGCAATCCGCCACACTGGCGTTTCCCCCATGCCCAGTTCCTTGGGCGGGGCAATTTTTTCAACGGACACAATATGTCCATCCGCAGGGGCCACCGCCACATCGTTGCGGGCAGGGGTTACGCGTTCCGGATCACGGAAAAAATAAAGGCAGAAGCCAAAAAAACCGGTGCTGGCATGGCCAAGC
Source organism: Acetobacter zythi (assembly GCF_963921165.1). NCBI lineage: Bacteria > Pseudomonadati > Pseudomonadota > Alphaproteobacteria > Acetobacterales > Acetobacteraceae > Acetobacter > Acetobacter zythi. The sequence continues at coordinate 545,340 of NZ_CAWUEO010000001.1, read as the reverse complement.
AGGCGCAGTTTTGGGCAGCGCAGCTTGCGGCCAAGCAGGTAGGACACGGCAGACGCCACACCAGAGGCCAGCAGAAAAGGCCGGGCTTCGGGGTGGGGGCGTGCCACAACAAGTTTAAGGGATGCAAGTAAAGACATAACTCAATCCTTACGCCAAAGGCGGACCAAGGGGAAGTAGCGGAACAGGAAGGTCCATACCTGTTCCGCGCCTTCGTTTGCGCAGCGTTCGTGTCAGGCGCTTGTTTTGAGCACATCCCGCACGGCTGCAAAGGCCGCATCTGCTGCGGCCCCATCGGGGCCACCAGCCTGCGCCATGTCGGGGCGTCCACCGCCACCTTTGCCGCCCATGGCAACACTGGCCGCCTTGACCAGCGCGACCGCGTTCACCTTTTCGGTCAGAGCGGGGGCAACGGCTGCCACAACGCTGCCTTTACCGTCAGCGCAGGAAATGAGGACCACCACATCGGCCTCGCCCTGCTTGAGAATGGTTTCCGCCAGACCTTTAAGCTCACGGGCGGGCGTTTCGCCCACATTGCGTGTGGCCAAGCGGGCGGCGCCTACTTTTTCCACTCCTGCTGCTGCAACACTGCCTGTGGCCATCTGGCGTTGCAGGTTGGCAATCTGGCGTTCCATGGCGCGGCGTTCTTCCAGCAGGGTTGCCAGTCGTTCGGGCGCGTCGGCCACGCTTACCTTCATCATGCTGGCAAGCTGGAGCAGTCTCTGCTCGTTTGTTGCGGTCAGAGATTCGGCCGCTTTGCCTGCCACGGCTTCAATACGCCGGACACCGGCGGAAACACCGTTTTCGGCCACAATGCGGAACTGCCCGATATCCCCCGTGCGGCTGACATGCGTGCCGCCACACAGTTCCATGGACCAAGCTCCCTTGCCATCTTCGGCCGGCCCCATAGCCACCACGCGGACCTCATCGCCGTATTTTTCGCCAAACAGGGCGGTCGCCCCTTCAGCAATGGCTTCCTCCGGGGTCATGGACCGGGTGGTTACGGCGGCATTCTGGCGGATGCGATGGTTCACTTCCGCCTCAATATCGGCCAGTTCTTCCGCAGTAATCGGGCGGGGCTGGCTAACGTCAAAGCGCAGGCGGTCCGGGGTGTTCAGGCTGCCCTTCTGCGCCACATGCGCGCCAAGGCGGCGGCGCATGGCCTCGTGCAGCAGGTGGGTTGCGGAGTGGTGGGCGCGAATGGCCGAGCGGCGGTCATGGTCAACCGTGGCGGTGACCGCCATGCCGGGTTTGAGTGTGCCCTCGGTTACCGTGCCATAATGCACGATCAGGTCGCCCGCTTTTTTCTGCGTATCGCGGATTGCGATTTTTAGCCCTTTGGCGCTGAGAAAACCCGTATCGCCCGCCTGACCGCCACTTTCGCCATAAAATGGGGTCTGGTTGAGCAGCACGGCCACTTCCTGCCCAAGTGTTGCTTCTGGCAGGAATGCATTGCCCGCAATAAGGGCCAGAACCTCGGCATCGGCCTGTTCGGTGGAATAGCCAAGGAACTCGGATGCGCCAAATTTGTCACGCGCTTCAAACCAGATGGTCTCAACCGCGGTATCGCCCGAGCCTGTCCATGCCGCGCGGGCGCGCTGGCGCTGGATGGCCATTGCCTCATCAAAGCCTTTGACGTCCACATCATGGCCGCTGCCACGCAGAGCGTCCTGTGTCAGGTCCAGCGGAAAGCCGAACGTGTCGTACAGGCGGAAGGCCACATCGCCGGGGAGTGGCGCGCCAGAGGCCAGTTTGCTTTTTTCGTCGTCCAGCAGGTGCAGGCCACGGTCGAGCATGGCTTTGAAGCGTTCTTCCTCACCGCGCATGGTTTCACGGATCAGGGCTTCCCCATGCACCAGTTCGGGGTAGGCTGTGCCCATCTGCTGGATGAGGGCGGGGAGCAGTTTGTAAAAAACCGGGTCCGTGGTGCCCATCATGTGCAAATGGCGCATGGCGCGGCGCATGATCCGGCGCAGCACGTATCCGCGCCCATCCTTGGCAGGCAGAACGCCATCGGCAATCAGGAAGGCCGTGGACCGCAGGTGGTCCGCCACAACGCGGTGGCTGGCCTTGAACGGTCCATCCACGGCCTGATGGGTCAGATCCGATGATGCGTTAATGAGCGAGACAAACGTGTCCGTATCGTAGTTGTCGCGCTTGCCCTGCATAATGGCGGCAAAGCGCTCCAGCCCCAAGCCCGTATCAATGGACGGACGAGGCAGGGGGGAGCGTGTGCCCGGCGGGTCTTCGAAATACTGCATGAACACAAGGTTCCAGATTTCGACAAACCGGTCGCCATCTTCATCGGGGGAGCCGGGGGGGCCGCCGGGGACATCGGGGCCATGGTCATAAAAAATTTCGGAGCACGGGCCGCACGGGCCGGTATCGCCCATCCGCCAGAAATTGTCTGAGGTGGGAATGCGAATAATGCGGCTGTCATCCAGCCCGGCAATGGAGCGCCACAGACCGGCGGCCTCTTCATCCTCGGCATAGACGGTAACAAGCAGTTTGTCCTTGGGGAGGCCAAAACCCTTGGTCATCAGGGTCCATGCCAGTTCTATGGCCTGTGGTTTGAAGTAGTCTCCGAAGGAAAAATTCCCCATCATTTCAAAGAACGTATGGTGCCGGGCCGTGTAACCGACATTATCCAGATCATTGTGTTTGCCGCCTGCACGGACCACTTTCTGGGCCGTTGTCGCGCGCGTGTAGGGGCGTGTTTCCTGCCCTGTAAACACGTTTTTGAACTGGACCATGCCTGCGTTGGTAAACAGCAAGGTGGGGTCATTGCTCGGCACGAGTGACGAGGAGGGGACGATCTGGTGGCCCTTGCTGGCAAAATAGTCCAGAAAAGCGGTGCGGATTTCATTTGTTGTCAGCATGGCGTGAGGCAGCAAAGTCCTGAAACTGGTTGGGCGCGTAATACCTTCCCGCATAGGGCAGAATGATGCTCACGGCCGGATGATATGCGCAGTATTCTCTTAAACCTTGGGGCAAATGTAGCGCACCCTGTGCTTCTCTGAAAGAGGGCAGGATTATGGCTCGGCATTGTGTGTGTGATCGATGGCCGGGATTTCCACGGTCATTTCGGCAAGTTCAAGTGCCGATGTGGGTGGTTTTTCGCGGAAAACTATTTTCTGGCTCAGGTTAAAGTTGGCCACCAATCCGGCAAAACTGCCGAAGGCCAGAGCCAGTACCGGATGCTGGATACAAAGCGGAAAAGCATAAAACAGCGTGTAGACCGTGCCACGGTTCAGAAGAAAACCCAGACTATTGGCCGAAAGGAATCGTAGCCATTGCAGGACCGGGTGGCCATGGTGGCCCACGCCCCGGAATGTCCACAGGCTATTCAGAATCCAGTTGAGTGTTGCTGCAATAAAATAGGCAGCCAGCGTTGCTGCCGTTAATCCGATTAAAGGACGCAAAGCGTAAACGGAACTTGTGTCCCATATAAAACCAAGGCTGCCGACAACGCAGAATTTCAAAAAGCGTAGCAGACGTGGGGACGGTCTGAATGGAAGAACGAGGCGCATACGATGCAGAAGTCAGAAAAATATGATCAGGGCAAGCTATAAAAAAATGAAGGTGCCCAGCAGCGCCGCCATGCCTGATTTTAGAATAAGGCTGGAGAGGGGGGCTGAAACAGGATGCGCCCGGAATATTCTGGTTTTGTCGTTAGCTCTGGTGTTGAAACGGGAGATCGCACCCGATTGTGAGTGTTGCTGACTGCAATGTGGCGCGGCGTCATTGGAGCCGTCAGGCTTTTTGTGCTCTGAGCAGGGCGAATGGCAGATTCTGTTGAATGTGCGCGTGTAATTTGGTGTGTGCACCCAGAGCGAAGCCATGAGGTTGGTCGGATAAACCACTCTGAACAGAACAGATGAGTGTTGGCTCAGGTGTAGAAACAATAATGTTTGGACTCATCAAACATATACGCTGGTCGCAATGGGCATCTCGGTCTGTACTGGTTTTGTAAGCATTGGCGCTATTGGCACGAGGGTATGGGGGATGTGACCACCAGTCTGCCCCCTGTATTGCAAATGCTGATTATGCTTTGAAAAAGCAGCGTTTATTAATTTTATAGGTCTGGTTGCGGGCTTTACCCCCTCATGCTGTCAGTAGTGGTTGAGGTGAGAGGATGGAAACCTAAACACACACTGTTCTTGCAAGCGAACAGTATAGGGGAGGGGGAAAAGGCTTACTCTCGTTGCGTGGTGATGGAGCATTGGGCACAAAAAAAGAGGCACCCGCTAAGGTGCCTCCCTTTTTTTGTTCCGAAGTAACCCGGAGCAGACCGATTAGTGGAGGATAATTTCCACGCGGCGGTTCTGCGGTTCGCGGGTGTTCGGGCCGGTCGGGACCAGCGGATGGGCTTCACCATAACCATGGATGTCAATGGCGGAAGCCGGAACGCCGTCATGAACCAGCTCAGCCTTTACGCTTTCAGCACGATGCAGGGACAGGCCCAGATTGTACTTTTCGCCGCGCGGGCCGGGGTGTGCTGCGGAGTTATCGGTGTAACCGTTAACTTCGATGCGGGTGGTCTGCACGTGGGTGGAAGCCTGAGCAGCTTCAGCCACGATCTGACGTGCACGTGCGCTCAGGACAGATTTGTCCCAATCGAAGAACACGAGGTAGGAGCGTGCGGGCAGCGGTGCCGGAGCGGCAACGATCGGAGCAGCCGGCGGCGGGGGCGGCGGAGCCGTGTCGAACGCATAACGCAGGCCAACCATGAACAGGTGGTTGAAGCGATGGTCAACGCTGGTCTGGTTTGTGGGCACAGAAGTGTCCGCGAACTGGCCGTTACGGAAGGAACCCGGCTGACCGATCATGCGGTACTGCGCGGTCACCTGGAAGCCAGGGATACCCGTGTCAAACGCTGCACCAACAATAGCCTGATAAGCGAAGCCACCTTTTGTGCCGCGGTAGCCATAACCCGGTGAAGAACCGAAGCTATGATGTTCCTGCGTCCACAGGTAACCAGCACCAGCACCGATGAACGGTGTTACGGGCACATTGTTGATGCCGAACTTCGTCAGGTCGAAGTCGTACAGGGCGTTAACAAAACCGCCGTAGGACGAATCCTTACCTTTGTTGCGGCCATAGGCGCCCGAGTTACCGCTCAGGTTGGAACGCAGGTAGGTGCCTTCCACTTCAGCGCGCAGACCGTTGCCAAAACCCCAGCCAACAGAACCGTAACCGGCCCAGCCGCTTTTGTGGCCGACTTTGTTGCTGTCGTGACTGCCGTCATCGTATTTGGTTTTGAACGTCTGAGTTTGAGTCAGGTCGTAGCCGCCGCCAAGGTCGACATACGGACCGGTGATGGTGGTGGCAGATGCGGCCGCCGGAGCCGCTGCCATCAGGGTTGTTACGAGTAACGCCGTGCGGAGACGCATTTTTTGCCCTCAATATTTCATCTAGGTGATGATGTTCTACCAATTACTGGCGTAACTGACCACCCAATGCACCAAAAATTCGTATAAAGTGGTTACCACCCATTCGGGAATGGCGACCTCCCATACTCTTGTCGACTAAAAGACACAGCAGTGCTTTCGTTGCAACAGATCATTTTGCAGCATGAACATGAACTGGCTGCATGCAGCGTTGTAGTTGCTTCGATTACTGTATCCATTAGCTCTGCAATGCAGATCTGAGGCATGCTCTCGCGCCAGAATAAGGCGGAATTAAGACTGGGTTGCAAATTTGCAACGCTCTTAAAATAAAGCGCATGCCTCTGATTCTGTTAGCCCCGCGCGCCATCGGCAATCAGTATTTCCCTGACTGCATCTGCAGGAACATCCTGTGTGGTAAAGGCACGACCGATTCCGTGGGTCAGAACAAATGACAGACGCCCGTCCTGCATTTTTTTGTCACGCTGCATGTGGGCCATCAGGTCGTCCACGGCAAAGGTCTGGGGCAGGTCCCGAATATGCGCTGGCATGTTCAGGTTTTCCAGATGTTGGGTCACGCGGATTTGATCTTCCGTTGGGCAAAGCCCCAGCCTGGCCGAAAGCGCAAAGGCCAGATGCAACCCGATGGACACGGCCTCGCCATGCAAAAGGCGGCCATCGTAGCCAAGCTCGGCCTCCAGCGCGTGGCCAAAGGTGTGGCCAAGGTTGAGCAGGGCGCGCCCGTTGCTTTTTTGCTCCTCGCGCTCATCCTCCGCCACAACGCGGGCCTTGAAGGCGCAGGCCTGCCGTACGGCTTCGGCCAGTGCCTCGGGTTCCTGATCCAGAACGGCGGCTCCGTGTTTTTCACACCAGTTAAAAAGAGCGGGGTCGCCGATCAGGCCGGACTTCACAATTTCTGCATAACCCGCGACCAGCTCGCGCCGGGGGAGGGTGCTGAGCGTTGTAACGTCTGCCAGCACGCACAGGGGCTGATGGAACGCGCCCAGCAGATTTTTGCCCCAGCGTGTGTTGATGCCGGTTTTGCCACCCACGGAGGAATCGACTTGCGAGAGCAAGGTGGTGGGGATTTGCACAAATGGTAGCCCGCGCAGGGTTGTGGCGGCCACAAACCCGGCAAGATCCCCCACGACTCCTCCACCAAGGGCAATAATGGTTGTGCGCCGCTCCACGCCCTGTTCCAGAATCGCGTCTGTCAGATGTTGGTAGACGGTCAGGCACTTGCTCTGCTCGCCCGGCGTTACGCGTAGGCTACGGGTGCGTACGCCTGTTTCGTGCAGCGAATCTTCCAGCTTTTGCAGGTAGAGCGGGGCCACGTTGCTGTCGGTAATAATAATAGCGTTTTTCTGGGGGAGCACAGGCGCAAGCAACCCACCCGCACGGCTGATCAGGTCCGTGCCGATCACCACATCATACGACGCTCTGGACAGGGAGACGGGCAGCCGTAGCGGACGGCGGGACAGGGCTAGTGCTTCCATAACGCGGGTTGTGGTGTGTTCCACGTTGTTGTCTCCACAATCGACAATAATCTCGGCCTCGGCATAGACCGGGTGGCGGATGGTCATCAGCCGGTCCAGCACATCTCTGGGGGATGCGGTGTTAAGCAGTGGGCGGTGCGTGCGCCCGGCAACGCGGCGGAGCAGAACCGGCAGCGGGCAGCGCAACCAGACCGAAACCGCCTGCCTGCGCACCAGTGCGCGAGTCTGGGCATCCATGAACGCGCCACCCCCTGTGGCCAGCACCATGGGTGGGCCTTCAAGCAGGCGGCGAATCACCCGGCGTTCACCATCGCGGAACGCGCTTTCGCCATAAAGCTGGAACACATCGGCAATGGAGCAGCCTGCGGCCCGTTCGATCTCAATATCGGCATCAACAAACGGCAGGCCGAGTCTGGCGGCAAGGTGGCGACCAACGGTTGTTTTGCCAGCACCCATAAGGCCGACCAGCACAATGCTGCGCCCCGATGTCATGCCGTTGTTGCACGGGTTGCGGACAATCCGCTCCAGATCAAGCGGGATGGGCGGCGGGTCCGTGGTTGGGGAGGGGGAGGAGATACGTGATGACATGAAGCCTAGCTTAACATAGAGCAGAAAGAACACACCTATATCTGTTGTTAGGGGAGCCTGCCTGTATGAGCCGTATGGTTCTGATCGCTTTTGCCGTTGTTGTTCTTGGTGCGCTTGGGGGCTTTGCCGCTCTGGGGGTTGCCGGTCGGCCACCTGTGCAGCAGCCCGTCCACCATGACCTGCCGTTTGCGGCCGAAGCGGTGGCTACAACGCCGTCTGTTGCCGTGCCTCCGGCTCCGGCGGTGCCTGTTGTAACGCCCGTTGTGCCTGCGGCCCCAGCCCAGCTTAACATTGCCCCCACGGATACGGCTCCCGCTCACCAGTGAGTAACGCGGAAGGCTGCGTGGAGCTGTTTTTGGAAATGCAGGCGGCCGAGCGTGCGGCCGCGCCGAATACCCTGCTGGCCTATCAGGCCGACCTCGACTCCTGCGCGCAAAGTCTGGTGGGGGCAGGGCAGACCCTGCGCGCAGCAACTGCTGAAGGGTTGCGTGGCTGGCTGGCGGATTTGTCCGCGCAGGGGCAGTCACGGCGGACTGTTGCGCGCCGCCTGTCGTGCATCAAGCAGTTCTATCTGTTTTTGCTGCGCGAAGGACTGCGGACGGACAACCCGGCAGAGCACCTCGATTCCCCCCGTGCGGAGCAGGCTTTGCCGCATTTTTTATCCGAATCGGAAGTGCTTGCCCTGCTGGATGCCTGCGTAGAGCCTGAGGGAGCCTCCGCCGCCAAAAAACGCCGCGCGCTGGTGGGGCTGGCGGCGCTGGAGCTGCTGTATGCATCGGGGCTGCGTATTTCTGAACTGCTGGGGCTGCCACGGCAGGCATTGGCGGGGGACCAGCGTATGCTCAGTGTGCGCGGCAAAGGGGGGAGGGAGCGGCTTGTTCCCCTCTCCGATAGCGCACGGCAGGCCGCACAGGCGCTGGTTGCGGCCGATGCCGGGCTGAACAGCCCCTATCTTTTTCCCGGCAGAGACCCCCAGCGCCCCATGACCCGGCAGGCTTTTGACCGGATATTGCATGATGTGGCGCAAAAAGCCGGGCTGGAGCCTGCGCGTCTGTCGCCCCATGTGCTGCGCCACTCTTTTGCGACCCATTTGCTTGCGCATGGGGCGGACCTGCGCGCGCTGCAAATGCTGCTGGGCCATGCGGATATCGCCACAACCCAGATTTATACCCATGTACAAACCGAGAGGTTGCGGCAGGTTGTGGCTGAGCATCACCCTCTTTCGGCCTCCAAAAACGCTGGTTTGGGTGATTGAGGGGCAAAAAGCGCGCCCAGAACACATTTGGATGCACGAAGTGACTTGGCTTTAAGCGCCATTGTGCTATCGGCTTTGCTCATGCGTCAGTTCCTGGATTTTGAAAAGCCCGTCGCCGAACTTGAGAACAAGATCGACGAGCTGCGGCAGATGACCGACCCCGAAGGGGTCAATATAGAAGAAGAAACGGCCCGCCTTTCTGATAAGGCGGAAAAGCACCTGCGCACGATCTACGCCAAGCTTACACCTTGGCAGAAAGTGCAGGTGGCCCGTCATGCCCAGCGTCCGCACACGCAGGACTATATTGGTCGGCTCATAACGGATTTTACGCCGTTGGCGGGCGACCGGCTGTTTGGGGATGACAAGGCCATTATTGGTGGCATTGGCCGTTTTGATGGCATGCCCGTGGTCGTGATCGGGACCGAGCGCGGCTCGGACCTGGAAACACGGCTCCAGCACAATTTTGGCATGGCCCGGCCAGAAGGCTACCGTAAGGCCCAGCGCCTGATGAAGATGGCTGGCCAGTTCAAGCTGCCGATTCTCACATTTATCGACACTGCAGGCGCCTGGCCCGGTATTGATGCGGAACAGCGTGGGCAGGCCGAAGCCATTGCCCGCTCCATTGCCACGTGTTTTGATGCCCCCGTCCCCCTGATCGCCACTGTTATTGGCGAAGGTGGTTCTGGCGGTGCAGTCGCGCTGGGGGCAGGGGACCGTGTTCTTATGCTCGAACACGCCATTTACTCCGTGATCTCGCCCGAGGCCTGCGCCTCCATTTTGTGGCGCGACCCCAAGCAGGCCAGCACTGCGGCGGAAACCCTGCGCCTGACGGCACAGGATCTCAAACGCCTTGGTCTGATTGATCAGATCATTCCCGAACCCGTGGGTGGCGCCCAGCGTGACCCGGCTGCTGCCATGGATGCGGTGCGCACTGTGCTGGGGGGGATGCTCAAGGACCTGCTGCCGCTGGCCCCTGAGAAGCTTAAAGAACTACGCCGCGAGAAATTTTTGGCTATGGGGCGCGAAGCCCTGCACTGACCCGTCCTGAACGGCCAGCCAGTTATGGCTGGCCCAAGCGGATCAGGCAGGCGGTTCACCCTCCACGGGTGCGCCGCCTTTTGCATTCAGCAGGTCATAAATGGCCTGTGCGGCCTCGTTCACACGTTGAATGTCCTGACCTTTGGCCACAAGTGCTACACCATGGCGCTCCCCTTCGCGGTGGAAGGGGTAGGAGCCAAGGTCCAGATCTGCAAAGCGGTCCTGAATCGCCTCCAGCCCATCGGCCAGTGCGCCCTCTCCCAGTAATGTCGTGTGCCATGTGCGCGAAAAAACGGGCGCGCCCTTTTGCAGGGTTGGGGCCAGTTCCTCAAACATGGCGCGCATAATGCGCGGCACTCCGGCCAGAACATGCACATTGCCAAGGCTAAAACCCGGAGCAATGGATACGGGGTTGGCAATGGGGGTTGCCCCTCTGGGCAGCTTGGCCATGCGCTGGCGGGCGGCATTAAAGTTTTCCGGCCCAAAGCGTTCTTGCAGCACAGCAAAGGTGGGGGGGTGAATCTCCCACGGCACACCAAAGGCTTCGGCCACGCAGGGGGATGTTATGTCATCATGCGTTGGGCCAATGCCGCCGGTTGTGAACACCTCGTCAAAACGGGCGCGCAGGTCTGTTACGGTGTTGATGATGGTGGACCGGATATCGGGGATCACGCGGATTTCGACCAGCGGAATGCCCAGTTCCCCCAAACGGAGTGCTAGAAACTGGATGTTGTCGTCCCGTGTGCGGCCAGAAAGGATTTCGTTACCAATAAGGATGAGTGCGGAAGTGCGGCGCATGACTCGGGTCTGACCTTTTGTTCTGGGCTTCTTGAATGAGTGTGAAGGATGGAGCGGAGTGTTTGCGGGGTCAATGGCCGTAAAAATTACACTCCAAAGGGTGCCCTGCGCGTTTTTGCATTGACCGGGTGCCGTGCAATTCATAGCTTCCCGCGCATGTCAGATAGCCAAACAGCATCCGCTTCCGATCTCCCGCGCGCGTGGCCTTTTGAAGAGGCGCGTAAACTGGCCGATCATGTTGCAACACGTAGCAGCACTGGCGCCGATGAGCGCCCGGCTCTGCTGGAAACCGGGTATGGACCTTCGGGTCTGCCCCATATTGGCACCTTTGGTGAGGTTGCGCGCACATCCTGGGTGCGTCAGGCCTACACAGCCCTGACGGGCCGCCCCTCGCGCCTGCTGGCTTTTTCGGACGATATGGACGCCCTGCGCAAGGTGCCCGACAACGTGCCCCAGCGCGAAATGCTACAAAAATACATTGGTCAGCCGCTCTCCCGCGTGCCAGACCCGTTTGGTACCCACGAGTCGTTTGCAGCCCATAACAACGCCCGGTTGTGCGCGTTCCTTGATAGCTTCGGGTTTGAATACGAATTTGCGTCTTCCACCCAGTATTACACCTATGGCCGGTTCGATGCGGCGTTGCGGCGCGTGCTGGAAGTGCACGACCAGATTCTGGCTGTTATCCTGCCCACGCTGGGGCCGGACCGCCGTGCGACCTATTCCCCCGTTCTGCCGCTGCACCCCCGCACGGGGGAGGTCATGCAGGTTAAAATGGACGCGATTGACGCCGCCGCGGGCACCGTGCGCTGGACGGACCCTGCAACGGGTGAGGTGTTTGAAACACCGGTCACTGGTGGTCATGCCAAAATGCAGTGGAAGGCCGACTGGGCCATGCGCTGGTACGCGCTGGGCGTTGATTACGAAATGTCGGGCAAAGACCTGATCGATAGCGTGCGTCTGTCTGGCCGAATCTGCAAGATTCTGGGCGGCACACCGCCTGCGGGTCTGACATACGAACTGTTTTTGGATGAACAGGGGCAAAAAATCTCCAAATCCAAGGGCAATGGCCTGTCGGTGGAGGAGTGGCTGCGTTATGCTCCGCCCGAAAGTCTGGGCCAGTTTATGTTCAACCAGCCGCAGCGCGCCAAGCGGCTGTATTTTGATGTGATTCCCAAAACGGCGGATGACTACCTGACGCATGCGGACAAGGCACGCGCCCTTCAGGCGGAAAACCCGGCGGGGCATGATGTGCGGGCAAACCCGGCATGGTTCATCCATAAAGGCACCGTGCCAGAGGATGCAGGTAGCCCTGTGCCGTTTGGCATGTTGCTCAATCTGGCCAGTGTTGCCAATGCGGACACGCCAGAAGTGTTGTGGGGCTTTATCCGCCGTTACGATGCGGCGGTTTCGCCACAAACACACCCCATGCTGGCGGAACTGGTCAAACACGCAATCGCCTATTACGCGGACTTTGTGCGTCCGGCCAAAACCTTCCGTGCGCCAACGGACAAGGAGCGCGCAGCACTGGTCGATCTGGCTGAAACCCTGAGGGGTTTTGAAGGCGAGGCGGCCGATGCTTCCACCTTACAGAATCTTGTGTTCGAAATTGGTAAGCGCCATGCGTTCGAGCCACTCAGAAGCTGGTTTGGCTGCCTGTACGAAGTGCTTCTGGGGCAAAAGGAAGGGCCGCGTTTTGGCGGGTTTGTCGCGCTATATGGTGTGCCCGAGACCATTGCCCTGATTGACGCCGCCCTCCTGCGAGATACGCAGGTTTAAGCAGGGTATGGCAGCAGATGACGCAGACGACCCAGCCCCCCAACCAGCAGCCTGACCTCCACGCGGGGGAGAAGGGGTGGAAAAAAAGGCTGAGGCATCTGCCCCATCTGGTCGGGCTGCTGCTGATGGTGGCCGCCATTATTGTGGTGGAGCATGAGGTGCGACACCTGAAAATGGCGGACATTCGGCAGGCCATGGAGGCTATTCCCGCCTTCCAGTTGTGGGCTGCTGTTGGGTGTACGCTGCTTTCGTACTTCATTCTGTCTTTTTACGACCGGCTGGCCGCCATTCAGGTCGGATATGGGCAACTGCCGTTCCGCAGGGCGGCGTTTGCGGCTTTTTGCTCCTATGTGCTGTCACATAATCTGGGATTTTCGGCGGTATCGGGCGCTGCGGTCCGGTATCGGCTGTACCGCAACTGGGGCGTTAACGCCTTTGCCATTACCCAGATTATTGCTTTTTGCTCCGCGACCTACCTGCTGGGGGCTGCGGTCCTTATTGGTGCGGTTCTTATTCTGGAGCCTTCTGTGCTCCCCGGTATTGGCAACCGTGTGCCGCAGGTGGTGCTGGCCTGTATTGGCGGGGTGCTGTGGCTGGCGGTGGCCGGGTATATCGGGCTGGGCTTCTGGCTGCGTGAATTCCGGTTCCGTAAATGGGTGGTCGCCCTGCCATCGCCCCGCATGGCCATTATGCAGACCGTGGTGGCTACGGCGGAAGTTGCGGCTACGGCCAGCATAGCTTTTGTGTTGCTGCCCAAAGGGTGCGGGGTGGATTTTGGGTCTTTTCTGGCCATTTACATTGCATCCTACACAGCGGGGCTGGTTGCCAGTGTGCCCGGTGGGCTGGGGGTGTTTGATGGCGCCATGCTGCTGGCTCTGGGGCCGTATATGCCCGCCCCCCAGATTTTGGGCATGGTGCTGATCTTCCGGCTTTTTTACTACATTATCCCTCTCTTTATCGCGGGGATTATGTTTGCAGGGCATGAGCTTTTTCTGCGTGGCGATGCAGCCCTTGCCGAAAAGAAAAACCGCAACCGTGGGGCAGATGCGCAGGTTGTCCGGCGTAGGCCCAGTCAGGTTGTGCGTGAGAGCGAAGCCGCGTTTTCTGTTGGCGTGGCAACGGGCACTGTCTCGATATGTGGGGTGTTGCTGCTCTGCCTTGTGCTGATGGAGCCTGTTCCCAAGTTTTCCATGCTGCCGGACACGTTTGCAGGGCTGGTGCATGTGGGGGGTAATTATCTGCTCTCACTCATGGGGGTGGCGCTTATCGGTCTGGCCATTGGTCTTTCCCAGCGGGTTACGCTGGCGTGGCGTGGCGCTCTGGGGCTTTTGCTTGTGGCAACGGTCATGACCTTCCTGCGCGGGAATACAATTTTTGTGCCCTTTATGCTGGGGCTGTCCGCGTTGTTTATTGCGCCGTTCCGTAACTGCTACTACCGGCGCGCCAAATTGCTGAGTGAGCCTCTCTCGCTCTCCAATCTGTTGTGCCTGCTGCTGTTTTCTGGGTGCATTATTGCGCTGGCCACGCGCAACGCGGGGGCGGGGAGCTGGTGGCAGCTTATGTTGGCCTCGCCCGCACATGGGGCTGTCCGCTGGACCGTGGCCCTTGCTGTGCTGCTGGCGCTGGTTGTGCTGGCCCGGCTGATGTGGCCTGCCCGCATTCCCATCCAGTCATGGACGGAGGATATGGCCGAGCACTATAAAACGCTCAGACATGCCCTGCCCGATATTGCGGATATGAAGCCTGAAGGCTTTGTGGAAGGGGAGGCAGGCGATGCGGTCATTCCCTTTATCTCCCGCAAAAACATGCTGATCGGGCTTGGCGACCCCGCGGGCGAGGAAGATGACAGTATTTCGGCCATCTGGCGTTTGCGCGATCTGGCCTTGCAGCAGGGGCTACGGCTGGCCTTCTGGCAGGTAGGGGACAGTTTTGTCCGCATTTACAACGATATTGGGCTGAACGTGTGGCCGCTGGAAGATGGCAGCAATACCAACCTGTGCTACCCGCCGGGGGATATTGCTCTGGTATCGCGTTTTGTAAAAACCTATAAAGACAACAAGGACGTACCAAGCGTTCCCCTGTAATCGGCGTTTGCGCGCGCAGCCGTTTATTCTGTTGGAGTTCTGGGCGGGGTTATGGCGGTTCATCTACCCGAGATTCTGCTAAGCGGCAGTATGGTCAGAACTGGGATTTCTTCCTTTCTACTGGCCTTTCCGGCCCTGTTTTCCATTGTTAATCCGTTTGGGGCTGCTCTTATTTTTGCGCAGGCTTCTGCTGGTCGTTCCCAGCGGGAGATTATGGCGCTTGCACGGCTGGTCTCTTTTTATTCCTTTATGCTGGTCATTGTCTCGTTATGGCTGGGCGGGATCGTGCTGGCGTTTTTTGGCGTCACCGTTAACGCTCTGCGCGTGGCGGGCGGTCTGGTTGTGGCTGTGCGGGCATGGAACCTGTTGCAAAGCCCTGAAAGTGTGGAAGCACAGAAGGAAAAGCAGGCCCTGCAGGGTGGGCGCACGGTTATGTCTCCCAACTGGGCGGATTCCGCGTTTTTTCCACTGGCCATGCCGTTTACCGTGGGGCCGGGCACCATTGCGGTGGCTATTGCTCTGGGGTCTGGTTGCCCATCGGGTCATTCCTTTTGGGCGTATTCGGCGGGCACAACTTTTGCCGCTGTTTGTGTGGTGCTGATTGTGTGGGCCGCTTATTCCAGTTCGGAAAAACTGGTGTCCATGCTGGGGGTAACCGGCACGCGTATTGTTAGCCGCATGGCGGCACTGGTTCTGCTGTGCATTGGCGTGCAGATTTTGGCCGCAGGCGTGCAGGGTTTTGCAATGGATATGTGGCATAACCTGCTCAAGGACATGCCACACCCTGCCAAAAATACCTGAGAGGGTGTGGAAGGGCGGTGTGGTGCTTTATTCAGGCACCAGTTCGCTGACCGTAGCCTCAAACGCACCAAGGGCGGTTTTTAGCCGGTCAAGCTGGTGCTGTGCCTGCGTGGCAAACCCATAAGGGGGTTTGATGACCAGAAGCCCCGCGCCATTGAGCGCATCGGGGTTATGGGGTGGGCGCATCAGTAATTCAGCAACCAGTACATTACGGTGTCCGGCCTGCTCCACGCTGGTGTGGAACTGGCGCACCGGTGTTCTGTGTTTGATGGGGTACCATACCGCAATCATGCCGGCGGCAAAGCGGGTGCGAATGGTGTGCAGGGCTTCGGCAAGCCGATCAAATTCGCCCGGTTCTTCAAACGGAGGGTCGATCAGCACAAGGCCGCGTTTTGCGGTTTTGGGCGGCAGTAGAGCGCGCAGGCTTTCATATGCATCGCGCTCGTGCACGCTTATGTTGGTCTGGCCTGCAAACAGGCGGTAAAGTGCCCGTTTATCAACGGGGTGTTTTTCGCAGCAGATCAACTGGTCCTGCGGACGCAGCATAAGCGATGCAAGCAGTGGCGAGCCGGGGTAAAAGCGTGGCCCACCGGCCTTGCGCACCAATTCCAGCCATGGCGATAGGGGGCTGTCCGGGGTTTCTGCCCACAGCTTGCCAATGCCACTTTGATATTCGCCGGTTTTTTCCGCCTCTGGGCTTTCAAGGTCATAGCGGCCAATGCCCGCATGGGTGTCCAGCACCAGAAAAGGCGAGTCCTTGCGCAAAAAATGCTGGAGCAGGCTCACCAGCAGGGTGTGTTTCATGCAATCGGCAAAATTGCCGGCGTGGTAGATGTGGCGGTAGTTCATGCGGGGGTCTGACTGGGTTCAAAGCGTTGGGCCATGTCTTCCAATGGCCAGCGCGGGCGTGGGCGCAGGGTGGTGTTGTTGGGGGCGGGCAGGCCGCGTTCGGCACTTTCGCGCCATGTTTCAAGCGCTGCCCAGCCGACCATAACGGCGTTATCCGTGCAGAGTTTGAGTGGGGGGGCTGCAAAGCGCAGGCCACGGCGTTGGGCCACGTCCTCCAGCCGGGCGCGCAAGGTGGTATTGGCGGCAACACCACCCGCAGCGACCAGTAGGCGGGCCTGTGGCATCATGTCCAGTGCGTGGTTTATGCGGTCGGCCACCACATCGGCTACCGCCTGCTGGAAGGATGCTGCAAGGTCGGCTGCAAACTGGTGAGGGAGCGGGTCCTGACCGTAGGGGGCCAGCTTTTGCGCAATGGCGGTTTTAAGCCCGGAGAATGAGAAGTCACACCCCTGCCGGTGCAGCAGAGGGCGGGGCAGGGCAATGGCGTCTGGCTTGCCTTCGCGCGCCAGTTTTTCCAACGCCGGGCCGCCGGGCCAGCCAAGGCCGAGCATTTTTGCAACCTTGTCAAACGCCTCGCCCGCCGCGTCATCTATGGTGCCGCCGAGCTTGCGGTAATGGCCCACGCCTTCCACCGCAATGCACTGGCAATGCCCGCCCGAGACCAGCAACAACAGGTAGGGGAAGGGGGCGCCACCGGGCACAATACCGGGCAGCCGGGCGGTCAGGGCGTGGGCTTCCACATGGTTGACCGCAACAAACGGAACATTCAGCGCCAGAGCCAGCCCCTTGGCAAAGCTTGTGCCAACAATAAGCCCACCGATCAGCCCCGGTCCGGTGCTTGCGGCAATAAAGGCAAGGTCCGTGGTGGCCAGCCCTGCATCGGCCAGTGTGGCCTCCACCAGAGCGGGCAGGAGGGCCAGATGCGCGCGGGCGGCTATTTCTGGCACCACGCCGCCAAAATCCGCATGCCCATCTTGCGAGACAACGCGTTGGGCAAGGCAGGTCCCATCGGGGGCCAGAATGGCGCAGGCCGTTTCGTCACACGAAGATTCAATGGCCAGAACCGGCCCGGCGGGCTGGTGGGTGGCTAAAAGGTCACTCATGGACGCACCATAAAAAAAGCGGTATTCTTGCACGAATGCAACGGATGGGGAGGGGCGGAATGTTTTTCCGGTCGCGCAAGTTTTTCAGACCAGCCGGGCTTCATCGTATCTTGTCCTTTCTCCATTCCCGGTAATAGACACATCTTATGGATTCAGCCTACCCTTCCTCACCCGTCCTTTCTCCCGCTTTGCAGGAGGTTGCCGCGGAAGCTGCTGCACGCCAAAAAAAGGCGGGCAGTCATTCGGGACGTCATTCCCTGCCTTTGCGCGTGGGCACGCGTGGGTCTCCGCTTGCGTTGGTCCAGACACGCGCCTTCCTGACCACGCTTACGCGCTTTTGCCCCGTATTGCGGGACATGAACGCGTTTCAGGAGCACCAGATTAACACCACGGGTGATCAGGTGCAGAACCGGCGGCTGGCAGAAATTGGCGGTAAGGGGCTGTTTGCAAAGGAAATTCATGAAGCGCTGGCCGACCGGCGGATTGATTTTGCCGTACACAGCCTGAAGGATCTGGAGACCACACTCCCCCCCGGTCTGGTGCTGGCCTGCACGCTCAAGCGTGAAGATGCGCGGGATGCGCTGATCCTTGGCCCCCGTCTGGAACAGTCCGACCCGGATGACCCGTACTCCGCTTTGCCGGAAGGGGCTTTGGTCGGGTGTGCTTCTGTGCGCCGACAGGCGCAGATGCTGCATGTCCGCCCGGACCTCAAGTTCGGCCTGCTGCGCGGTAATGTGCAGACCCGACTCGACAAGCTTGCCGCCCGGCAGTGTGACGCCACCTTGCTGGCGCTGGCTGGTCTGCGCCGCCTTGGCATGGCCGAGCGCGCCAGCATTGTTCTTTCTCCCACCGTTATGGTGCCTGCCGCAGGGCAGGGCATTGTGGGCGTTACGGTGCGTGAGGATGATGTTGAACTGCGCGAACTGCTGGCCGCGATTGAAGATTACGAGGCCCGCGCCGTTGCCACGGCCGAACGCGCCTTGCTGGCGGAACTGGACGGGTCATGCCGTACGCCGATTGGGGGCTATGCCCAGCTTATTCCCGTTGTTGCAGGGGATACGCCCAAACTGCACCTGACCGGCCTTGTTGCGCGCGAGGATGGGTCCTTCCTGCTCAAACGCAGCCTGAGTGGCGCTCCTGAGGATGCCGCACGCCTTGGGCGCGAACTCGGGTGCAGTCTGCGCAAGGACAGCCCTTCCGATATTTTTGAGGAAAACGCGTAAAAATACAGGCAACTGCCCATGCATCCGCCATTGTTGTCGCGTGGCGTCATTATCACCCGGCCGGAACCGGGGTTGGGTGAGACGGCTTCCGCTCTTGCCGGGGC
Organism: Acetobacter zythi; assembly: GCF_963921165.1. Taxonomy (NCBI): domain Bacteria; kingdom Pseudomonadati; phylum Pseudomonadota; class Alphaproteobacteria; order Acetobacterales; family Acetobacteraceae; genus Acetobacter; species Acetobacter zythi. The sequence continues at coordinate 526,841 of NZ_CAWUEO010000001.1, read as the reverse complement.
GGGATGGGTGCCTGTTCTGGCGCCAGCTTTGCATGTGCAGGTCTGTTCTGTTGGGCATTTGCCCCAGCGTCCGGCGGCATTGCTGCTGACCAGTGGGCAGGCGGTTGCCGCCGCTGCCAAAAATGTCAGCTTGTCTGTTCCTGTTTTTGCTGTTGGTGAGCGTACCGCGCAAAAGGCGCGCGCCGCAGGCTTTGTTACAGTCTGTAGTGCGGATGGGAACGCGCAAGCACTTGTGCGCCTTGTGGTGGGGCATGGCGCGCCAGAGCAAGGCACTCTGCTGCTTTTTTCCGGTGCCGGGCAGGGGCTGGACCTTGCCGCCAGTCTGCGCAACCACGGCTTTAGCGTTGTAAGGCGTGTGGCGTATCGGGCGGAGGGGGTGGCGGATTTTCCAGCTTCTGTCGAACAGGCGCTCCAGATGGAGCAGGTTGCGGCCATTCTGTTTTTTTCAGCCCGGAGTGCCCAATGCTGGCTGAACTCTGTGCCCAATAAACGCGTGTTGGCGCAGGTTATGGCGTTGCGTGCTGTGGTTATGTCCGATGTTGTGGCGCAGGTCTTGCATCAGGCAGGCTGGCAGGGAGTGGTCACAATGGCCGCCCGACCGGATGCCCCAGCCATGCTGGCAGCCCTTAATGCACTGAACACATAAAAAAACCCGGCGCCATTTTGGAGCCGGGTTTTTTGTAGCAACAGCGCAAGCCTGCTGGGGCTTATGCGTGGCCTGCCGCTTCGGGGAATTCCGCGCGGCGGCCCTGCCACAGAGCCACAAAGTCGATCGGCTGGAGCACAATGGGGGGGAACCCGCCATCACGCGTGACATCGCTGATGATGTTGCGTGCGTAGGGGAAGATCAGGCGCGGCACTTCAACCAGCAGGATCGGTTCAACCAGTTCGGCTGGTGGGTTGGTGAGCGTAACAACCGCAGCATAAACCAGTTCGGTCAGGAATACGGTGCGCCCGGCGGGGCCATTTTCCGTTTCCGGGGCTTCCTTGGCTTCGGCCTTGATGCTCAGAATGACTTCATAAATCATCTGGTCATCCTGCAGGCGGTTGGCCTGCACATCAATGTTCACACCGATCTGGGGCTGGGCACGCAGAGTGGCAAAAATTTCTGCCCCTACAGGTACTTCAAAGGAAAGATCGCGCGTGTACTGGAGGTTAATGGCCAGTGGCAGGGCGGGCGGAACGGACTGGGCAGTATCGGACATTGATGACAGCTTCCTGCTCTCAAACGTATTGGGTTCCCTTAAGGCGGTAGCATGACCTGCGGGGTTAGCCAACACTCCAATCCGGGTGTGCCAGGCCTGCGCGCACCTTGGGGTGGTGGGGAGGGAGGGCGGTGTTTTTAGGGCGAAAGGTGGAGCCAGTCCCCGTTTTCCAGACTTTGACCGCTGAGTTCGAGCAGGAACCACCAGTGCGAAACCACAAGTGTGTGCCCGTGTGGTTTTTTCTGCTGCATCTGTGCGCGGAATCGTTGCGCACGCAGGCTGAGCGCATGGTCGGATTCTGGCTGGGGTGACCACCATGTTTCGGGCAGATCGGCAAAATCAAGGTGTGGCCAGTCCTGCGCCAGAACGGAGGCGGGGGAGCCTATATCGCACGAATAAAGGCCTCTTTCGCGCACAAGGGAGGTAATAACAGGGGTTATGCCCAATGCCTGGGCAATGGGGGTGGCGGTTTGCAAAGCCCGTGTAAAAGGGGACACCAGAATATTGGTAATATCCTTGTGGCGCAGCTCGTCCACCAAAGCGTAGGCATGGTCCTGCCCTTGGGCGGATAAGACGGGGTCCGGCACGGATGGGTCGCGCCCGCTCAGCCCATACAGGCGGTTGAACTCGCTTTCGCAATGACGCAGTATGATCATGGTGGCCTGACTGGTTTTTTGAAACAGGAATGGTCTTTTACAGGGGCGGTTGGGCTGGTATTCATTGTAACCGTGCTCAGTCATGACTATGTGATAACGAGAGCCCGAGGGAAAGTGCGCTTCCCTTCATAATATATAAACCTGCAAACGCTGTGTGCAGGTAGCTTGGTGGACGTTCAACAGATGGATTTTTCTCTCGACCACTTTCCGGTCGATCTGGTTCTTCTGGCTTTGGTAGCCGCTTTTCTGGCTCTGCGCCTGCGCAGTGTTCTGGGTAAGCGCGTTGGCATTCAGCCCCCCACCATGCCTGTTCCCGCCCGTGCGGAGGCTGCTCCGCGTGTGGTGGAGAACAAGGTTGAACCCACAGGCCCCGCTGTTGAGTATGACGTGCCATCGCCCGGTACGCGGGTTGGCCAGTTGCTGGTTGACATTCACCAGCAGGATGCAAGCTTTACCCCCCAGCAGTTTTTAATGAGCGTGCAAACCGTGTTTGCGCAGGTTGTTGGTGCTTATGCGCAGGGTAACCGCGATGTGCTCAAAACCTACCTGACCCCCGCAGTGTATGCCTCATTCGATGCAGCCATAACCGCGCGTGAAGCCGCAGGACAAAAACAGCGGACCGAGATTCAGGCCGTGCGTTCGCTTGCAATTGAGGATGTCCGCCTGACCCAGTTGGACGTGGGGCTTGGCGCTGCGGTTGATGTGCGCATTGTTTCCGACCAGATCAGTCTGGTGGAAGATCAGGCGGGCCAGCCGGTGACCGGCACGGATGCGGTGACCGAATTTTCAGATATGTGGACGCTTGAGCGCCTGCTGGGCGTTGGTGGCAGCGGCTGGCGTCTTGCGGCGGCGCGTAGTGCGTGAGTGCGCACACTTCGGCCGAGGGTTCCCCAACGCCACCAGCACGGGCAAAGCGCTATAAGGTTGGTCGTCAGGACATTGTTCTAGGCGATTGCCTGCGCGCGCTGCGGCGTATGCAGGCGGAAACCGTGGATGTGATTGTCACATCCCCCCCCTATAATATTGGCCTGTCCTACCGGAGTTACCCCGACCGGCGGGAGGAAGACGAGTATCTGGACTGGATGGTGCAGGTTGCGACCCAGTTGCAGCGGGTGCTCAAACCCGATGGCTCGTTTTTTCTCAACATTTCAGGCTCATCCGCCCAGCCCTGGCTGCCGTTTGAACTGGCGGTACGGCTGCGGGACCTGTTTGTGCTGCAAAACCATATTTCCTGGGTCAAATCCATTTCCGTGGGGGAGAATAGCTTCGGCCATTTCAAACCCATGAACAGCCAGCGCTACCTGCACCGGGGGCATGAACATCTTTTCCACTTCACACTGGGGGGAGATGTTCCGCTCGACCGGCTGAGTGCGGGTGTACCCTACAAGGACAAAACCAATATTGCCCGCCGTGGCCACCGTCAGGACCGGCGGTGCCGGGGGGATGCATGGTTTATCCCCTACGAGACCGTGCGCGGACGTGCGGAAAAATTCGACCATCCCGGCACCTTCCCCATAGCCCTGCCAGAGCAGTGCATTCTGCTCCACGGCAAATCCAAAGGTCGGGTGCTGGACCCCTTTATGGGAACAGGAACCACCCTGCTGGCTGCCCAACGCCTTGGATGCAGCGGTATGGGCATGGAAATAGACGCGGAATACGTGGCCATAGCCCGTGCGCGGCTTATGCACGATCTGGTGAACAGTCCTGTAGCCTGATCGGTTTTATCTATTATTACGATAAAAATAATCGCTTTGACATTTTGATGTGCATCAAACACAACAGGTTCAAGAATGAATAAAACGTATAAGAGAAAGAAATAGAACCGGGGGATCGGGGTTTGAAACGTATATTAGTCTCTCTGGCAGGGGTGGGTTTGCTGGCCTATGGTGGTACAGTTGCCTTCTTGCAGCATTACGACCATGTAACAGCAACGGAACTTTTGCCTGCATCACCAACACACAAAGACCCTGTTGCTCTGGCTGCATTTAATGCGCTGAATGAAGCACGTTGCGATTACTGCCACGCAACAGGGCGTGACCTGCCATTTTACTTCCGTCTGCCCATAGCCAACACCATTATGGAGCGTGACCGCAACCAGGGGCTGCGTCATTTCCGTATGGAACCTGTTCTGCATGCGTTTGAACACGGCACGCCGCCTTCGGAAGAAGAACTGTCCCGCATTGAGGAAGTGATTGTGCAGAACCGCATGCCGCCTGCGCAGTACCTGCTGCTGCACTGGCATGCCCATCTGTCCAATGCGGAACGGCAGAGCATTCTGGCCTGGGTGCAGCAGACCCGGCGTAAATACTACGCCAACACGGGTGCGACCGAGGCCTTGGCGGCAGAACCCGTGCGCCCTGTGCCAGAAAGCGTGGAAGTAGACCCCGTAAAGGTGGCGCTGGGTAAAAAGCTGTTCTTTGATAAAAAACTGTCAGGCGACAATACGCTCAACTGCGCAAGCTGCCACGGTCTGGACAAGGGCGGGGTTGATAATCTGGTCACGGCAACCGGTATTGGTGGCCAGAAAGGCCCGATTAACGTCCCCACCGTGTACGATGCGTATTTTAAGGTGGCCCAGTTCTGGAACGCCCGTGCGCCTGACCTTGCAGCACAGGCCGCAGGCCCGGTGATGAACCCGCTGGAAATGGGTTCGCACGACTGGTCCGCAGTGGCCGCCAAACTGGCGACCGACCCGGACTACTCCGGCATGTTCAAAGCGGCCTTTGGCCCGGATGTGCAGGTTGGGGAGCAGACCATTACGCAGGCTATTGCCGAGTTTGAAAAAACCCTGATCACCCCCGACAGCCCGTTTGATGAATACCTCAAGGGCAAGGAGGACGCGATTAGCGCGCAGGCCAAACGTGGTTATGAGCGGTTCAAGGCCATTGGTTGCTCAGGTTGCCATAGCGGTATTGGTGTTGGCGGCGGCGGTTATGAGGTGATGGGGCTGGAGTCCGATTACTTCAAGGACCGTGGCGGCAAGCTGACGGATGCGGATGAAGGTATTTATGCCATCAGCCACAACAAGACGGACGAAAACCGCTTTGTTGTGCCCACCTTGCGCAACATTGCCCTGAGTGCGCCGTACTTCCACGATGGCAGCGTGAAGACACTGGACGAAGCCGTGCGTAAAATGGCGCATTATCAGACCCCCGATACCAACCCCTCCGATCAGGATGTGGCGGATATTGTGGCCTTCCTTCAGAGCCTGACCGGCAAGTATGATGGTCATGTTCTGACGGATATCAAGCAGTAAACAGGGGCATGTGGGGCGGGCATCTTTGCAGGTGCCCGCTTTCTTTGCTTGAACAACGGCTCGCTCGCAGGCGATAAAGCCTGCTGGGCGGGCCGTTTGTGTTTGCGGTTGACCCTGCACGGACCAGATTGGTGAAAACAGAACACGGTGGGTGACAGGGTGGTCAAAAGGCGGCGTCAGTTACAGGAGGCGGAAAAGCAGCTCTGGGCGCTGGTGGTGCGTGATGTAGCCCCCCTGAGCAGCCCAAGCCTTGTACCCCCTGCGGCAGATACGGCATTTGTGGTGGAAGAGCCTGCCATTGCTGCTGCGGTTCCAGCCATTCCGCACAAAAACTATAAAAAAAGCCCGTCCGGGGGCAGGCCCGTAGGTAGCCTGTTATGGACGGAGCGCCCATTGGCGGCTCTGCCGCCAGCTCCCCCCGCCGTAACATTGCGGCCAGCTCCCCCGATTGCGGAAAAAATTGGCCAGCGCCAACCCGGTGTGGATGATTATAGCTGGCGGCGTTTTCATCAGGGGGACATGCGCGTTGAAAAGCGGCTGGACCTGCACGGTATGGTCGCGCAGGAAGCGTTTGTGCGCCTGATGGAGTTTATGGATGTTGCCGCCCACCGTGGCCTGCGCTGCGTGGAAATTATTACCGGTCTGGGAACCGGGCACGAAGGCGGTATTTTGCGGCGCGAACTGCCCCACTGGCTGGAACGGCCAGAAATGCGGTCGCGCATTCTGGGGTTAGCCTACCCGCATATGGGCAATAAGGGGTCTGTCCGGGTTTTACTGCGCAGGCGCAGGCGGTAGGGCCTGCACGGCAGGCAGAGCGCTCCGCCAGCGCGGCAGGTTAAGAGCCAGCCAACGGCGCAGGGCCATGCCTACATTCACATCGGGTGTTGCCATGGCGTAATAGGCAATGCACTTGCTGCCCGAAAGTACGGTCTGGCCATTGGCAAGGGCAATCTGTTGCAGACTGAGTTTGGCAGCGCATGTTTCCGCCGCGTGGCGCCAGCGGGCAACTTTGGCTGGTGGGGTTAGCAAAGGCAGGACAAGGGCCGCTTTAAGGCTGGCGGCAGAGGCAATGGCCTGCCATGCCTGCGGCAGAAAAGCCGGGGTGGATGTTCTGCGTTCACGTAATAAAATGGTTGGAAAAGTGGGGGGCAGTTCCATGTCTGCCGGAGTGGGGCCTTGCTGCGCTGTGGTGTTGAGGAAGAGCGGTATAAACCCCTGTTTGTCCAGCGTGGCCAGCCGGTCCTTGAGTGCTGCGTCCATGGGGAGCTGGATGGCGTCCACCAGTCCACTCGTTAGCGCGGCCATGGCGGCGTCTGGCGTTGCGTAGCCGCTTACCGGCAGGGGGCGCAGGGCCAGCAGGTCAAACGCCAGAAGGGTCGGTAATTCCGGCCCGGTGGGGGTGGAAACCGCAACACGGGTGGTCTTGCTGCTTAAAATAACGCCAAGCGAGCGATGGAGGCTAACATGCCCCACAACCATGCTGGGCTGGCATATTGTGAGCACGGGCGACCAGCGCTGGTAGGCGTAGTGTACGCGGCTATCCCCGGTCATGGCGGCCATAAGGGCTGTGCCGGGGACCAGTAATGTGCTGGAGGCACTGCTCAACTGTTCCTGCGCATCAAACAGGTTTGCACCCGTTACCCCGTCCCAGCCGGTGGTAAAGGTGAGTTCGAACGGGGGTTGGCCCAGTTCCTCGGCCATGTCCGGGGCCAGTCGGCTGGCCCATGCGCCGCACGGGGTTTCCGCACTGCCTGCCACAATCAGCTTTGTTGTCTGGTCGGATGTGGGGGTGGCCGCAGGGCCGACCAGTATGTCATCCGCCGCATGGGCGGTGGCGGTGGTGGCCACACATCCCAGCGCGCCGCTCATAAACAGGCGGCGGGACAGGGCAGGGCCTTGGTGTTGACGCGTCATTGAAGAAGCAGGGATGAGAGTAGACAAACACCAAGAGCCTTCATTGTGGTTATTGCCGCCCCATTCTATGCGAAATTAAAGGCAGAAACACGGCCATTTTATTACGGCCATTTAACTTCTGGGGGCATGCTCATCAGAATGGCTTCCGTATTGCCCCCGGTCTTGAGTCCGAACAGGGTGCCACGGTCGTGCAGCAGGTTGAACTCCACGTAGCGGCCACGGCGCACAAGCTGGGCGTGGCGCTGTTCGGGGGTCCAGGGTTCCATCATACGGCCACGGATAATGCGTGGGTATGCATCGAGAAAAGCAAGTCCGACATCCTTGGTAAAGGCAAAGTCCTCATCGGCGTTGCCGCTGTCCAGCCGGTCATAAAAAATACCGCCAAGGCCGCGTGGTTCGTTGCGATGGGGGAGGTAGAAGTACTTGTCGCACCATGCCTTGAAGCGGGGATAATACTCCGGGTCATGCGCGTTGCAGGCTTGGGCGAAGGCTGCGTGGAAGGTGGCGGCGTCATCCTGCGCTTCCGCACTTTCGGGGAACATGGGCGTAATATCGCCCCCACCACCAAACCAGCCCTGCGTGGTAATGATCATGCGGGTGTTAAAGTGGGCCGCAGGTACCAGCGGGTTGCACATATGCGCAACAAGGCTGATGCCGGTTGCAAAAAAATGCGGGTTTTCGGTTGCACCGGGAATGGACGTTGCAAAATCGGGGGAGAACGTGCCTTCCACGGTGGAGATGTTCACCCCCACTTTTTCAAAAACCCGGCCATGCATCAGGCTCATCACACCGCCACCACCGGGGGTTCCGTCCTCGTTCTGGCGGTTCCAGCTTTTGCGTTCAAAGCGGGCGGGCTGTTCGTGGCCGGGGAGCACCGGGCTGTTCTGGGCGGCGGCGTCAGTTTCAATGGCTTCAAAGGCTGCGCATATCTGGTTACGCAGCGCCTCAAACCATGCGCTGGCCGCGTCCTTGAGCCTGTCGTGCGAGGGAACAGAGGCGGGCTTTGTGGGCGTCATGTATAAAGCTCTTTCCATACTGGTCTGCTGCCCGGCAAGCAGAGAATCGGCTTTGGGCATTTTTTCAAGGGGTGCGCCTTAGGGCCGGTCATTGCAAGATCGCCCGGTTCATCGTTAAACGGGAACCGGAGTTCGCCCACGGTGTGGCGGGTCATGGGGGAGGGGTGCAATGGCTGGCAAACCAGTCTGCCACAATGGGCACGGCACGGAGCCTACAGCGCAGGACCAGTCTGGTGCATGGGCCAGAGCCTATGCCCGCCTGCCCCTGCCAGCCGACCTGAACTGGTTGTGGACCATAGGGGCCATTCTGTGCGCCATTCTGGCCCTTATGCTGTTGAGCGGACTAACGCTTACGCTGGCTTATACGCCCGATGCGGGTCTGGCTTTTGGCTCGGTGGAGGGGATCGAACGGCGCATGCCTGCAGGCTGGCTGCTCCGCGCCATGCACATGACCGGCGCATCCTTTTTTATGCTGGCCCTGTACGCTCATCTGCTGCGGGGGCTGTACTACCGCTCTTACCTGCCGCCACGCAAAGCTGTGTGGCTGAGTGGGTGCGGCCTGCTGGTTATGGTTATGGTAACCGCCTTTGCAGGTTATGTGCTGCCATGGGGGCAAATGTCCTATTGGGGGGCGGATGTGGCGGGCAAAGCCGTGGGGGCGCTCCCACTGGTTGGTGGGTGGCTGGAGGGTGTGTTTTTAGGGGGGGATGCACCGGGTACGCCCACTTTGCACCGTATGTTTGCGCTGCATTTTGGGCTGGCGTTCCTGATTGTGGGTATGGTTGCAGGCCATATTGCCCATGTGCATGCACGCGGCAGTTCCAGCCCGTCTGCCCGCCCGGTGGAGGTAACCGGGGCATTGCCTTTTCATCCATATTTTACGGTGCGGGACATGCTGGCCATTGTGCTGGTGGCCATCGCTTTTGTTGGGGTGTTGTGCTTCTGGCCGGAGCTGATAACCGAACCCGCCAATTACCGCCCGGCCAATCCGCTGCATACCCCGGCCGATATTGAGCCTGAATGGTATTTTTTGCCTTTTTACGGAATGATGCAGGCTGTGCCGTTCAAGCTGGGGGGGCTGCTCCTGTCCGGTGGGGCGGTGGCTGTGCTGTTTGCCGTGCCATGGCTGGATCGCGGGGCGCGGGCAGCCTGTGGCGCACCTGCTGTGGTCCGGGTTTTTGCACTGGTTGTGCTGATCTGTTCGGCTGTGGCAACCGCCTGTGCGGGGGTGCACCATATGCAGGGCAACTGGCTGCTGGTGGCCCGGTTGGGCATGGTCGGATATTACGCTTACTTTCTGGCCTATCTGCCCCTATCTGGCCGTTTGCGGCATGGGGGTAAGGCATGATGGCCCGGCGGTTCATGGTCATTGGGGCTGGTCTGTTGTGGGCCTGCACGGCATGGGGCCAGCCTTCGGGTGGGGCAGTCCAGCCCGCGCGGCAGCAATGGTCTTTTGCAGGGGCTTTGGGGCATTTTGATCTGGCGGCAGTCCAGCGTGGCTATGCGGTTTTTGCAGGCTCCTGCGCATCCTGCCATAGCCTGTCCCAGCTTCATTTTTCCGATTTTGCGGGCATGGGCCTGCAAACTGCGGAGGTCGCGGCACTGGCGGGCACATGGCAGGTGCCAGATGGGCTGGATGCGGAAGGCCGACTGAAGCACCGCCCCGCCCGCCCGGATGACGCCCTGCCATCGCCCTATTCCGGGCCGGAGGCGGCGCTGGCGGCCAATCAGGGTGTTGTGCCGCCGGATCTTTCGCGCATTCTCAAGGTCTATCCCGGTGGGGCGGACCGGGTGTACGGCCTGCTAACCGGGTACGCCCCGCAGGCCGAACGGCAAAAAGGGCGCGGTTTTTTTAACCCCTATGCTATTGGCCACTTTACGGCCATGCCCCCGCCGTTGCATGGCAACGAGGTCAAATATGCAGATGGCACAGTGCCTGATGTGCAGGCCGAAGCACGAGACGTTACAACGTTCCTTGCATGGGTTTCCGCTCCCCATCAGGACCAGCGCCGCAGGTTGGGTGTGGGAGCGGGGCTGTATCTGTGCTTTCTTGCCGTGCTGTTTGCGATTTTAAACCGGAGAATCTGGTCTGATGTCAGAAAATGAAGTTGTGGAACCCGTTATCGGTCTGGTTGGCGGGTCTGGCCTGTATGATATTGATGGTCTGGAAGACAAGGAATGGCGCACGGTGGAAACCCCGTGGGGCAAGCCTTCCGACCAGCTTCTGTTTGGTCGGCTGGATGGCGTAAAATGCGTGTTTTTGCCCCGGCATGGTCGTGGCCACCCCATTCCGCCCTCACGGCTGAACTATAAGGCCAATATTGCAGCGCTTAAAATCTCTGGCGTGACCGATATTGTCTCCCTTTCCGCTGTGGGTTCGCTCAAGGAGGAACTGCCGCCGGGTCGGTTCGTGATCATTGACCAGTTTATTGATCGCACCATTGCGCGGGATAAAAGCTTTTTTGATACGGGGTGTGTTGCCCATATTTCCATGGCGGACCCGCTGTGCAACCGTGTGGGCGATGTGCTCAAGGCCGAAGCTGACCGGCTTGGTATTGAGGCCACACGCAAGGGCACGTATCTGGTTATGGAAGGGCCGCAGTTTTCCACACGCGCGGAGAGTGAACTCTATCGCACATGGGGCTGCTCGGTCATTGGCATGACCAACATGCCAGAGGCCAGCTTGGCCCGTGAGGCCGAGATCTGCTACGCCACCGTAGCCATGGTCACCGATTATGACTGCTGGCACACCGAGCATGATAACGTAACGGTGGAAAGCGTTGTTAAAACCATGCAGGCCAACTCCGCCAAAGCCAAGGCGCTGGTCAAGGCGGTTATTCCCGCACTGGGCGGCAAAAAGCGCGGCCTGTGCAGCGCAGGCTGTGACCGCGCGTTGGAATACGCCCTGATTACCGCCCCCGATGCGCGCGACCCCGAACTTATGGGCAAGCTCAAAACCATTGCCGGGCGGGTTATCTAAAACAGAGTACACCATATAGCCTGTGCGGGTTTTTTGCCGTGCAGGTCTAATGATGGGGAACGGGCGGGCCTATGGGTTCGCCCGTTTTGCTGTGTGGGCCATTGGGCACAAAGTGGGGGGGCATGGCGCGCAGGCGCATCCTCCATGTGTGGAGCAGAATGCAACGCACAAAAAACACCGCATTTGAGAAAAATGCAGGGAGTTTATAACGATTTTTATTTTGGAAAAATGGTGGAGGGGGTTGGATTCGAACCAACGTAGGCGTACGCCAGCGGATTTACAGTCCGCCCCCTTTAGCCACTCGGGCACCCCTCCGACTTGTTGAGCACTCACCTAAAGCCTGAGCTGGGGGTTGTCAATGGCTTTGATGAATATTCTTTGCCCATGGTGGGTTAGGGGGTTTTATGCGGCGATCAGGACGTTACGGATTAGCAAAAGATTTACAGGCTTTGGGGTGGACATATGCACAGGTTAGGGGAAAAGCTGCATCCGGTTCGAGGTATCCGACAGTCACGGGGAGTTTAGGTTTTGAGCAAACACCACACAGTGCGGCGGCATACGCCCCGTTCGCTGGCGGCGCTGGATACGCCCATAGTCTCCCTGACCGCTTACACAACCCCCATGGCCCGCCTGCTGGACCCGCATTGCGACCTGCTGTTGGTAGGGGATTCGCTGGGCATGGTGGTGTACGGCATGGACTCTACACTGGCGGTGAGTGTGGAGATGATGATCGCCCACGGGCAGGCCGTTGTGCGCGGCAGCCAGAAGGCCTGCGTGGCGGTGGATATGCCCTTTGGCAGTTATCAGGAAAGCCCGCAGCAGGCATTCCGGGTGGCGGCGGATATTATGGCCAGAACGGGGGCAGGGTGCGTCAAGCTCGAAGGCGGGCAGGAAATGGCCCCGACCATAGAATTCCTTGTCCAGCGCGGGATTCCCGTTATCGGGCATATCGGGCTTAAGCCACAGGCGGTGCATGCGCATGGGGGCTTCCGCACCATTGGGCGTGGGAGCGAGGCTGAGCAGGTTATGGCCGATGCGCTGGCGGTGGAAAAAGCCGGAGCGTTTGCGGTGGTGATCGAGAGCACAATGGAACCCCTCTCCCGCGCCATAACCGAAGCCCTTGGTATCATGACCATTGGCATCGGGGCATCTCCGCAGTGCGATGGGCAGATTCTGGTCGCCGAGGATATGCTGGGTCTGTTCCCCGACTTTACGCCACGGTTTGTGCGTAAGTTTGCCCATCTGGGGCAGGAGGTAGACCGCGCGGTGGCGGATTACGCGCATGCAGTGCGCACACGCACTTTTCCCGGCCCTGCGGAATGTGTGGGCATGCCCAAGGCGGACTAAGCCTGCCAGAGTGTTTTTTGGGGGAGGTGGTGCGCCATAACCTGCATGTTTTTGTAGCGGGTTACGGCGCACCAGCCCGCACAGGTCTGGCCTGATACGGACTGGTTGTTAAAGCGGATTTTGAGGGCCGCGTTACTGGTAGCGTGAAAGCCACCATGCGTAGGACGGCGGCAGAACGGTTTTTGCGTCCTTGGCGTGCAGAATGCGCGCGGCCTCGTGCGGCCAGTGCGGGTTGGCCAGTAGCGGACGGCCGATTGTGGCGACATCCACAATCTCGTTCCGGATCAGCGCATCCGCCTGCCGCCCTTCGCTGATGTACCATGATGTGGTGACGGGCAACGCGGCTTCCTGCCGGACCTTGTGGGCGAAGGGGGCCATAAAGCCAGCACTCCATGGAATGGTGGCATCGGGGGTGGAAAAGCCCATGCTGACATCCAGAAAATCCAGCCCGTGCTCTTTCATTTTACGAACAAGAGCAATGGATTCCGCAAGAGTCTGCTCGTCATTGCCATCAAACTCAATCACGCCAAAGCGGGCCGTGAGCGGTCGGTCCTCGGGCCAGACGGCGCGCACGGCGGCCAGTGTTTCCAGCAAAAAGCGTCCACGGTTTTCAGCCGACCCACCATAGCGGTCGGTGCGTTTGTTGGAATGTGTGGACCAGAAGCTCTGCGCCAGATACCCATGGGCAAAATGGAGCATCAGCCACTCAAACCCGACATCCCGCGCCCGAATTGCCGCAGCGACAAAGTCGTTTTTAACGCGTTCAATGTCCTCAAGGGTCATTTCATGCGGAACACGCGGCAGGTTGGTGCCAAAGGCCACGGCGGAGGGGGCAATGGGCTGCCAGCCGCGCGGGTCGGTGGCTGCAATGTGGTCGTCACCTTCCCACGGAATATTGGCGCTGGCCTTGCGGCCTGCATGGGCAATCTGGATCCCCGGTGTTGCCCCTGTTTTGCGAATGCTGGCAACAATGGGGGCGTAGGCGGCTGCCTGCGCGTCATTCCACAGGCCAAGGCAGTTGGGGGTAATCCGCCCTTCGGGGGAGACTGCGGTGGCCTCCAGCGTGACAAGCCCCGCACCACCACGGGCGAGGGAGGCATAGTGTACGCTGTGCCAGTCATTGGGCATACCGTCCTGCGCCTGATACTGGCACATGGGGCCAACAGCAATGCGGTTGCGCAGTGTGCTGCCTTTGAGGGTATAAGGGTCGAAAAGCGTTGGCATGGACCATGCTCCTGTTACAGAGGGGCGTTATAGCCCCGTTAGTTCGACTATAGTCGAACTAACGGGTAAAGCAAGGGAAGAGGCAGGACCGGTATTTTTATGAAGCAGTATGACCACCCTCTGGCGCAGGATTTGCAATTGTCCTGCCTGCTTTACGCCCTGTCCGACCCGTTCCGGCTGGAGGTGGTGTGCAAGCTTGCCGCCTGCCAGCCCCAGCCTTGCGCGCCGTTGCAGGATGGACGACCAAAGTCCTCCGTGTCGCACCATTTTTCCGTGCTGCGCAAGGCGGGGATCATCCGCACCGAGGTGGTGGGCGTGACCCACATGAACTCCTTGCGGGAACAGGAGCTGGAAAGCCGTTTTCCCGGTGTGCTGGCCGCTATTCTGGCGGTGGCCAGAGCCGGGGATGTGCCCGCTTAGGGCACCAGCACAGCCGCACCGTCAAACCGGCCATGCCGCAGGTCGTCCAGTGCCTGGTTGGCGTCCTTGAGCGCATAGGTTGTGGTGGTGGTGTGGATGCCAATTTTGGGTGCGAGGGAAAGGAACTCCAGCCCGTCCTCCCTTGTCAGGTTGGCAACGGATACAATATCGCGCTCCTCCCACAACGTGTCGTAGGAAAAAGCGGGGATTTCGCTCATATGAATACCCGCGCACACCACGCGCCCACCTTTGCGCAGGGTTTTTAGGGCTGCGGGCACCAGAGCGCCATCGGGGGCAAAAATAATGGCCGCATCCAGTTGTTCGGGCGGCAGTTCATCCGAACCACCGGCCCATCTGGCCCCCAGCGAGCGGGCAAATTCCTGCGTTTTTGTGTCGTTCGGGCGGGTAAAGGCGTAAACCTCGCGCTTTTGCCAGACCAGTACCTGCGCAATAATATGTGCCGCGGCCCCAAAGCCGTACAGACCAACTTTTTGGGCGTTGTCCGTTTTGCCAAGTGATCGCCAGCCGATCAGCCCTGCGCACAACAGGGGAGCCAATGAGACATCGGACCCGACTTCCCCTATGGGGAATGCAAAATGCGCATCGGCTACAGCCATTGTGGCGTAACCGCCATCTCGCGTGTAGCCGGTAAAAATGGGGTGGTCACACAGGTTTTCGTGGTCGGTGGCGCAGTAGGAGCAATGGCCGCATGTATGGCCCAGCCACGGAATACCAACGCGCTGCCCTACCTGAAGCGATGTTACCCCACTGCCCAGCAGATCAATACGGCCTATAATTTCGTGCCCCGGTGTTACGGGCAGTTTGGGGTGGGTCAGATCGCCATCCACCACATGCAAATCCGTGCGGCACACGCCACAGGCCAGCACCTTGACCCGTATCTGCCCCGGACCGGGGGTGGGGTCGGGCAGTTCTTCCCATTGGAGCGGGGTGCGTGGGCTGTGCAGACGCATGGCGAACATGAAGGCTCTCCCTTTTGTGGGGCGGCGGGCTTGCAAAACTGGCACCCTGTGCCCGTCTGTTATGCCGCGTTGGGGCGGCCTTGGTCCATTATGTGCCGCGCGGCCCGTAGCGCGGGAAGGCCGGACCTGCGCATTGCGGGGTCACTGTAGCGGCATGACCGGGTCTGCTTTGCCCTGCGCAGGGGTAGGACTTGCTCAGAAAGGTTTGAGCAGCCGGTCCAGATAATCCAGTTCCTGTTGCGGGCGGGTGCGGTCGGAATCGCGGCGGCGCAGTTCCTGCTCAATCTCACGCGCACGCTGGCGGGCTACGGTATCGGGAATATGGGTGCTGTCATCCGTATTCTGGTCTGCACCTTCCCCTTCCTTGCGGCCGAGCGGGTCTTTGCCGGTTGTGTTTTCGTCATCCCCGTTTTCGCCCGCGTTATCGGAGGGCTGGCCATTGCCGCTTTCCCCCGCATTGCCCGAGCCGGATGAACCGTCCCCATGGCTACCAAAGGAGGGCAGGAAGCTGGGGGTGGTGTTCTGGCCGTTGCCTTTCATGCTGTCCTGCATTTGCTTGCGGCTCTGGCGCAGGGCTTCCAGTGCTTTTTCCTCCGCACTGGCGGCGGCGGCATCGTCCCCATCGGCCAGCGCCTTGCGGGCGGCGGCCATGTTTTTGCGGGCCTGTTCAAACGCATCGGGGGTTTTGCCGGTTAAGTCCTTGAACTCGTCTTTGAGTTCACTCAGGGCCTGTTCAAGCGCATGTTGGGTTGCGCGTTCCGTACGGCGTGCGGTGGCCTGTGCCTCAGCTCTGGCGGGGTCCGGCATGCCTGCCGGGGGCTGTGTTGTGCCGGGTGCGGGCTGTGTGCCCGTATTGGGTGCGCCCATGTCTGGGGGGGTGGGAAGTCCAAGCCTGCGCAGCAGTTCGGATGTGGGAAGGTTGGCGTATTCCGCGGCCTCTCCATCTCCATCATCAGCAAGATCGCTCTGCTGTTGGGAAAGGCTACGCAAATGCTCATCAAGGCGGGACTGGGCGTGGTCCAGCAGGCTGGATTCCTTGGTGGTCAGGTCGTGCAGGGCGGCGGCCTGTTCGCGTGCTTTTTGTTGCGCCAGCATCTGCTGGGCCAGAGCCGCAAGGTCCTGTGGCGTTGCGTTGCGCATGCGCTCGGTTGCGTTTTCCATCTCCTGCAGGCGTTGCAGGGCATCCCCCGAACGGCCATTGGCGGCATCGGAGCGCAGTTGCTTCATCAACCGTTCAAACGCTTTGTTCCCTGCGGCGGAAAAACCGGGCAGGTCAGGTATGGCTGTGTGGTTGCGCAGGGCGGCATCGGCCAGAGCCTGCATTTTGCGGGCAATGGCGTCCTGTAGCGCCTTCAGGCTCTGTTCCAGTTCTTCCTGCGCTTGCTGGTTGTGGGTGCCATCGCGCTTCATGTCCGCCAGTTTCTGGGCAACATCGGCCTGTGCCGCTCGGACATCAATGGAGGCCTGCGCACTGGCGTTATCGCCCGTGCGGCGGTCTTCTATGTCCAGTGCAAGGTCCCATAGCAGGTTGGTCGCGCTTGTGCGGGCGGTCTGGGCATCTATGTCGGCGTTATCAAGCAGGGCAACAATGCTGGTCAGGTTCAGGAACATGCCCGTATGCTCACGCACAGGTCCCGGCGCCTCGCCCAGAGCTTCGAGGTCTTGGGCGGTGTCCTCGCGCTTTTCCTGCTCCAGAGCAAAACGTCTGCGTACGTCCAGAATGGCGCGGGCAATGGGGGAGTGGAAAACCCGCCCACCAAGCCTGAACGTAGCTGGCGCGCTTAGCCCCTTGTGGCCGCTGGTGGCGGTGGCTTCAATCTGGCCGGTCACTTCCTGCCCAGCCCACGGGTCTTCCGACAGGTCGGGCGCGACAACATTCTTAACCGATCTGGGGTGCCCGCTCAGGGGGAGGGGAATACTCAGCTCCCGCTTGGGGTTGGCGCCACGGGCAGGGTGGGCGGCGTGGAACACGACCTTTACGTCCGACAGGCCATAGGCATGGCTGGCGGTGTAGGGCAGGCGGGTGTGCCAGTCCCCTTTGGTGGCGGCACCGGGGGATGGCCCCCATGCGACCTGTGGCGCCAGATCCGGCAGAACAGTAATGAGCCAGCTTGCAATGGTGCGCCCCCGCCCGGTCAGGCGGAGCAGGCCGCTATGGGTGAGTGTAACGTCCAGCTTCCAGCTATGTGGGTCCAGCTTCTGGCGTTTTGCATCCTGCGCCACCATGCCGCGCGCGCCTTGCAGCACGGGGTGGGAGGCCATGCCGTTTACAATAACGGTCAGGTGCGCGCCTTCGAGCACCTGTGGCACAGGGTGGCCCGCGCTTAAAAACACGGGGGCGTCCGGTGCGTAGGTGGGGGGGGTGATCCACGCATCTATGTGGGGCAGAGGCACGTCCGGGTCATCACGCCCCGGCACAAAGGCTGCCAGAATGCGCCCCGGAGCGGAGGTGCCTGCAATGCCCGTGGCAATGCCAAGGGCTACCACCAGACCGGCGGCGGTAAGCTGGCGTATGCGCCCCTTTGGCATAAGGTTGGGCCAGCCTGCCCGCAAATGACCAAGGGAGGCCAAAAGCCGTTGCCGGTGGGCCTGCCACAGGATGGTGCTGCTGGTATGGGGGAGTGGAGCGGGGGTGTCCATCAGGCTGGCAAGGGGGCGGTTGTGCAGGCCGGATGCCTGTTCGATCCGGCGGTCAACCTCTTCTGCCGCTGTGGGCCGCAAACGGCCCAGATCGGTATGGAGCCGCCAGCCACACAGGCTCAGCCAGCCTGCCACACTCACAAGGCGCAGGCCATCGGGCAGGTGTTGGGGCAGGCGGAGCAGACCTGCCAGCGTGTAGGCTCCCAGCATGGCCAGTGTGGGCTGGAGTGCTGGCCAGAGCCGCTCAATGTGCAAAACAAGGGCCGCATGGCGGCGCACATGGGCCAGACGGGCCGCCAGTGCGCCATCCTGCGCGGTTGACGCGGTCAGATCATGTTTCAGACCGCCCATGTGTCATACTTTTCCGGTCGGGGGGGCTGGCAGGGCTTCATCGCGCCATAACTCTTCCAAAGTCTGCCGGGGGCGTATGACAGTCCATTGTCCGTTCTCTACCAGAACCTGCGTTGCCAGAGGGCGGCTGTTGTAGGTGGAACTCATGACCGCACCATAAGCGCCCGTGTCCAGAATGGCTATACGGGATGCACGGCCAAGGGGGGGGAGCAGGCGGTCGCGCGCAAAAGTGTCACCGCTTTCGCAGACCGGGCCAACAACATGGGTGGGGGCTACGGGCTGGCTGAAGGACTGGGGAGCCAGCGGCACAATGCCATGCCATGCGTCATACATGCTGGGGCGGACCATGTCGTTCATGGCGGCGTCGAGCACTACAAACGGGCTGGGTAGCCCTTCTTCCTTGCGCAGGATCACGCTGCTCAGCAGCACCCCAGCCGGGCCTATGGGCCAGCGCCCCGGCTCAATGCTCAGCCGCAGACCAAGTTCGCCCAGTTCCGCGCGAATGGCGCCCGCCAGTGCTTCCGGCTGGCCTTCCACCTCGTTGCGGTAGCTGATGCCCAGCCCGCCGCCACAATCCACGGCCTCAACACTCCGGCCACCTGCACGCACGGTGCGCACCAGTTCGGCCACGCGGGCATAGGCGGCGCGGTATGGCGCGGTGGAGAGAATCTGGCTGCCAATATGGGTGGCAAACCCAACCGGGTTCAGGCCGGGCAGGGTAAAGGCGTGGGCATACAGGGCGGCTGCGTTGTCAAAGGGAATGCCAAATTTGTTGGCGGCAAGTCCTGTTGTAATCTTGGCGTGGGTTTTGGCGTCCACATCGGGGTTGATGCGCAGCGTAACGGTGGCCTGCTTGCCAAGACGTGTGGCAATGGCCGAGATAATGGCCAGTTCCTCGGCACTTTCCACATTGATCTGACCAACGCCCAGACCAATGGCGTATTCCAGTTCCGCATCGGTTTTGCCTACGCCGGAAAACACCACACGTTGCGCTGCAATGCCTGCCTTCTGGGTGCGGGCCAGTTCACCACCGCTCACAATATCCGCACCGTACCCTTCCTGCCCGATCAGGGAGAGAACGGACAGGTGGTCATTCGCCTTGACTGCGTAGTGAATGCTCACGTCCAGCCCGGCATTTTTCATGGCGGCCTGCATGCGGCCAAGGCGCTGGCGCAGCGTGCCTGCACCCAGCACCCAGCAGGGTGTGCCCACGGCATCGGCAATGGCGTTAAGGGGAACGCCCTCAAACATCAGCCCGCATACGGGGTCTGTTGTGAGTTGGGGGTGTGTTGCCAGAAGTTCAGCAAGCGAGGGATCGGCATCGGTATAGACGGGTAGGTCAGCCATGAGGCGAACAGGGCCTTAGGAAAAAAGGGGCAGGGTCATGGGTGGGCGAAGCGGCCAGCAGCCCTGCACCGGACGTGCCTTGGCACAGGTGCGGGGGCTGTTGTGCCCGGTATACGCTCAGTCCGGCGGGTAGATGTGGGGGAAGGTAATCTGGCTGTGGGGGCCGGGGGCGACATTGGGTCCCTTTTTGCCACATGCGGCCAGTGGCAGGCACAACACGGTTGCCAGAAACAGGCCGATGAACAGGCGGGGGGTCATCGTGTTCAGCCTTCTGCTGTGGTGGCGGGGGCTGCCAGCGCGTCCAGCCAGCGCGTGGCCTGTGCCGCAACGTTGGAGCCAGCGGTCCCGCCTTCGCTTGTGCGGGAGGCTATGGAGGCGTCAACGGTCAGGACGGAGTAGATGTCCTGCGTAATGCCCGGCTCCTCGGCCTGCATTTCAGCCAGTGTCAGGTCTGCCAGACCAATGTTCCGGGCTTCCGCGCGGGCAACAAGGCGGCCTGTGACGTGGTGGGCGGTGCGGAAGGGGACCTTGAGCACACGCACCAGCCAGTCTGCAATGTCGGTCGCGGTGGAGTAGCCAGAGCCTGCCAGCGCGCGCATCTGCTGGGTGTTGGCGGTCATGTCGCGCACCATGCCATCACATGCGGCAAGGCACAGGGCGGCGGCATCCGTTGCTGCAAAAACGGGTTCTTTATCTTCCTGCATGTCCTTGGCGTAGGCCAGCGGCAGACCTTTCATGACCGTTAGCAGCCCGATCAGGCTGCCGTTTATGCGGCCTGTTTTGGCGCGGACCAGTTCGGCTGCATCCGGGTTGCGCTTTTGCGGCATGATGGAGGAGCCGGTGGTAAAGGCGTCTGAAAGCCGGATGAAGGAAAAGGGGGAGGAACACCAGATCACAATTTCTTCGGCCATGCGGGAGAGGTGCATGGCCATGATGGACAGGGCGGACAGGTATTCAAGCGCAAAATCCCGGTCGGAGACCGCATCGAGCGAATTGGCCGTCGGACGGTCAAAGTGCAGCAAGGTGGCCGTCATCTTCCGGTCAATGGGGAAGGACGTGCCAGCAAGGGCGGCCGAACCAAGGGGGCATTCGTTCAGGCGGCGGCGCGTGTCGGCCAGACGGCCACGGTCGCGGGCCAGCATTTCCACATAGGCCATAAGGTGGTGGCCAAATGTGACCGGCTGCGCGGTTTGCAGGTGCGTAAAGCCGGGCATGGGGTCGGCGGCATGGTCGCGCGCGCGCTCGGCCAGTGCGCGCATGAGGGATGCAACCTGCTGGTCCAGCCCGTCTATGGCGTCGCGCACCCACAGGCGGAAGTCGGTTGCCACCTGATCATTGCGCGAGCGCGCGGTGTGCAGGCGTTTGCCAGCCTCGCCAATCCGTTCGGACAGGCGGGCTTCGATATTCATGTGAATGTCTTCCAGCGCTTCGGAAAAAGCAAAGTCGCCTGCTGCAATTTCCGCGCCAATTTCGGTCAGTCCCTTGCGGATTGCCGCTTCATCCTCGCGGGAGATGATGCCAACATGCGCCAGCATGGCCGCATGGGCCAGAGATCCTGCAATATCCTGCTGCCACAGAGCTTTATCAAAGCTGATGGAGGCGTTGATGGCCTGCATGATGTCCGAAGGTCCACCCGCAAATCGTCCGCCCCACTGCGCATTGGCATTGGCTGTGGTGGCTGCTTGGGCCGGGGGCTGGTTCTTCAAAGACATGGTTGGCTGACCTGTTCGTTTGCATGTATTGTTGAGCCGCAGCCATAATACCGCAGAGGGCTGAATGCAAAGCCCATCCTACCGGCGCATGCCTTGGTGCGTAAACCACCATTCGTGCGTCAGATCATGCCAGTGCTGCGGTGTGGGCGGGCTTTTTATGCCCGATGGGGGGTGCGTGGGGGTGGCTGCATGCCCATTTCTCTGCTTATAAAGTGTGTAAATTACAAAGGGTTCAGGAAAAAACCATGGCTCACGAACTTGCAACTTTTGGAGTGATCGACCCCGCAGCCAATGTGCTGCTCGAAGTGATCAGGGCAGAAAACCCGGTGACCGCCGTGCGCCGGCTGGAAGAAAAGATGCGTGGGCCAGAATACGTGGCCGCCCGCAGCTACAGCGAAGGTGGCGAAGAATCGCTCGATGGCACGGACCCGGCCTATCTGGTCTACGCGCTGGATGGCAGCGGTCTGGACGCGGAAGGTCTGGGTGGTGAGGACGCAGGCCGCGTAAGGGCAGAGGCCGATCTGGCGGCTGTTATTGTGTCTTCCGCCCAATAAGGCGCTTTTTTTTTGGACTTTGGATGGGGTGCGGGCATGCCCCCATCTGACCAGACTGGCAAATGCCTGAGACCAGATGACAGAAACATTGGCTGAGAGCTTCAGGGTTTACGGGCGCGATTCAGGCCAGCCTTTTGTGCTGGTGAGTGACCATGCGGGGCAGGCCATCCCCCCCGCACTGGAGGGGCTGGGCCTGAGCGCGGATGAGCGTGCGCGCCATATCGGGTGGGATATCGGCATAGATGGTGTGGGCCGCAAATTGGCCGATGCCCTGCCTGCCGTGCTGATCGAGCAGGTCTATTCCCGTCTGGTTATTGACTGCAACCGCGCGCCCGGCCACCCAACCTCCATTGTCACGCAAAGCGATGGCACACTGGTCCCGCGGAACCAGATGTTGAGCGCGCAGGATGCAGCATGGCGCGAACAGGCCATTTTGCACCCCTACCACCAGCGGATCACGCAGGAAATTGACGCCCGGCTGGCCCAAAACCGCCCCGTGGTGGTGGTGGCCCTGCACAGCTTTACCCCCGTCATGCGTGGGCAGGAGCGCCCGTGGCATGCTGGCCTGCTGCATAACCACGACCCGCGCCTTGCGCATATCATGATCGATCTGCTCCGGGCGGAGGGGCTGGTTGTGGGGGATAATGAACCCTACGCCCTGACCGATACATCGGATTACACCATTCCCCTGCACGGCGAACAACGCGCATTGCCGCATATTGAAATTGAAATCCGTCAGGACCTGATTGCCCACCCCGCCGGTCAGGCGGAATGGGCCACCCGGCTGGCCTGCCTGCTCCCCAGAGCATGGCAGATTTTTTGCACAAGGTACGAACAGCGGCCATGACCACATCTTTACCCACCTCCGCGCCACAGATCATTACCGGCAAGGCCAGACTGGCCGGGGTGCTGGGCTGGCCGGTCGAACATTCCCGCTCGCCTGCGCTGCACAACTACTGGCTGCGGCGTTATGGGGTGGATGGCGCCTATGTGCCCCTGCCCACGCCCCCCGAATATTTTGTGGCCGCCGTGCTGGGGCTACAGGCTGCGGGTTTTCGGGGCGCCAATGTGACCATCCCCCACAAGGAGGCCGCCTATCAACTGGCCGATGTGCTTGATGCCTCCGCCCGGCGGGCTGGGGCAGTCAACACGCTTGTGTTCCGCGAGGATGGCAAAATTCTTGGCCTTTCAACCGATGGCGGCGGGTTTGTCGCCAGTCTGGAGGCCAGCAACCTGTCCCCCAGACCCCAGACCCGCGCCCTGCTGCTGGGGGCCGGTGGGGCCGCGCGCTCCGTGGCGGCCGCCTTGCAGGACAGAGGGGTCAGGGTTGCCATAACCAACCGCACGCAGGAGCGGGCCGAGGCACTGGCCGCAGCGCTCCCCGGTACGGATGTGCTGCCATGGCATGTGTGGGAGCCGCGGTTGGGAGAATTCGCCCTGCTGGTCAATACGACCTCGCTAGGTATGGAGGGGGGGCCGGACCCGGCGTTCAGCCCCTCTTTGGTGCATGCATCAGACCATCTGGTTGTGGCGGATATTGTGTATGTTCCCCGCGTGACCCCCCTGCTGGCCGCGGCAGCGGGGCAGGGGCTGCGCACGGTGGGGGGCCTGGGCATGCTTTTGCATCAGGCGCGCCTGGGCTTTAAGGAATGGTTTGGTGTTGACCCGCAGGTGGATGACGCAACGCAGGACTATGTTCTGAACAGCTTCTGAAGCACAGTCCATGCCTTCTGATCAGAGCAGGGTTTGCGCATGAGGATACTGGGCCTGACCGGCGGCATGGGTATGGGCAAGAGCACGGTTGCCACCATGTTGCGCCGTGCAGGGCTGCCTGTGTTTGATGCGGATGCGGTGGTCCATGCTCTTCAGGCCCCTCACGGTGCCGCATTGGCCCCCATAGCGCGGTTGGTGCCCACGGTTGTAACGGATGGTCGGCTGGACCGGGCTGCACTGCGGCAGGCCGTGCTGGACCACCCGGCCCTGCTGAAAAAACTGGAAGCCATTATGCACCCGCTGGTGCGCCGTGCGCGCGCAAGGTTTTTGCGCCACCACCGCCAAACGGGTGCGGCCTGCGTCGTGCTGGATATTCCCCTGCTGTTTGAAACACGGGCGGATAGGCTGTGCGACAGGGTGGTTGTGGTTTCCGCCCCCGCATGGGTGCAGCGCAGGCGGGTGGCGCTGCGGCGGAACATGCCCCATACACAGGCCCGCAGACTGATAGCCTGCCAGATGCCCGATGCCCGCAGGCGGCAAAAGGCGGATAC
This sequence comes from Acetobacter zythi, assembly GCF_963921165.1. Lineage (NCBI taxonomy): Bacteria > Pseudomonadati > Pseudomonadota > Alphaproteobacteria > Acetobacterales > Acetobacteraceae > Acetobacter > Acetobacter zythi. The sequence continues at coordinate 502,975 of NZ_CAWUEO010000001.1, read as the reverse complement.
CGTGATTCGCACAGGGTTATCCATGAAGGAAACAGAGCGGCAGGTCCGCCGCTTTATCGGGAGTTTGAGGGCATGAAGCGATCCATCCTGTTTGATACGGAAACAACAGGTCTGGACCCCGCCACCGGAGATAGGGTGATTGAAATTGCAGCCCTTGAACTGGTGGGTGACCTGCCAACGGGCAATAGCTACCACACCCTGCTTGACCCCGAGCGTGATGTGCCTGAAGAGGCCAGCCGCGTGCATGGCTTTACGCGTGAAGACCTTGTAGGCAAGCCAAAATTTGCCGAGGTTGCGGACGATTTTCTGGCGTTTGTGGGGGATGATGCCCTGATCGCGCATAACGCCCGGTTTGACTTTGGCTTTATAAATGCCGAACTCAAACGTGCTGGCCGCAAACCGCTGGATATGGGCCGCATGGTGGATACGCTGGATATGGCGCGCGAGCGTTTTCCCGGTATGCCGAACAGCCTGGATGCCCTGTGCCGCCGTTTTGGCGTGGACCTGTCTGCGCGCACAACCCACAACGCGCTGCTGGACTGCAAACTGCTGGCCGAAGTTTATGTGGAGCTTATGGGCGGTCGGCAGCACGGCCTTGGGCTGATGGCGGATGGGGAGCAATCCCCCGCAGTGGTGTATGATGGGCCAACGCAACGCAGGATTGTAAAAGTCTGCCCCACAGCTGCCGAACTGGCCGTACACGCAGCGTTTGTGGAAAAGCTCAAAGACCCGATCTGGAATGCCTGAGCCGTTCAGCCATTCCACCATAGGCCTGCAATAAGGCTATGCAGAGGCAGCACCCTATGCCATGTTTTGGTGGTCCCGAATACAAGGAGCATTTTTGATGCGCTCAGCATCCCGTCGTTTTCTTGCGGCTTTGGCACTGTCCGGCGCATGGGCCTTGCCTGCAGGAGCAGAGACCGTTCTTGGCCCTGTCATGGCGGAGGTTACGTTCAAAACCCGCTCGGCCGATCTGGGGGTGGGGTACACATGGGGCAATGGTGTGCTGACCTATGGTGGGCATGAATACCCGTTTGAAATCAGCGGTGCTTCGGCTGCGGCTATTGGTTTTTCCTCCGGCAATAGTGTGGGCAAGGTCTACAACCTGCAACGGCTGGAAGATTTTGCAGGCACCTACTGGGCGCTCTCGGGCGAGACAACTGTGGGCAAGGGCGTTGCCGGGCATCTGATGGAAAATGACTCGGGTGTGCGTATCCGGCTGGATGAAATCCGCACAGGTGGGCGCCTTGCGGCCTCGCCGTCGCGCCTGAGCATCCGGTTTTTGCCTGTGCCTAAAGCAGCCGCGACAGACAGTTCCGCCAAAAAAGACTGAATAGGTCGGGCCACCGCAATAAGGGGGGAAGACCCTCGCCGTGCCCGATACTCACGCAGCCATATGTTAATAAGCCCGCCAAGACTCAGTCGGTCATGGCGGGCTTATTAACATATGGCCTTATCCTGCCTGCTGGTGGGCCGGGCTGTGCGGGCTTGGAGCCAGTGGTGCTGGCGTAAATTGCCGCAGGCACTATGGCGCAGAACTTACCCCTTGCTCACGGCCTGTGTTTTCACAACTGCCTCCTCATTCACTGACAAGGGAAAGCGCCCAGTGGATCGGTTTGGGCGGAGGGAACCCAGCCAGCGGGTGTGCGGGCGGCATGGTGCCGGGGCTTTGGGGGGGAAGTGGGAGTTCTGGCGCGTTTGCCGCAGGGGGCACTTCCGCACCCTCCCCAGCGCTCTCGGCAGCAGGGTGGTCCGTGCTGGCAGCACCTGGTTCTTCATCCAGCAGTGCAGGAGTGACCTCCAGCTTTAATTCCGGTTCAGCTTGTGCGGGGGTGTCGGCTGCGGTTTCCGGTTCATCCTGTGGTGCGGGGAGTGTGGTTTCATCCGCGCTGTCCTCAGGGGAAAGGGCAGGGGGAGCATCATCCTGCGGTGGCAGAGGGGGGGTAATGACCAGTTGGAGCGTGGTGGTTCTGCGCCCTTGGCCCAGATACACGCTTTCTTCCACCCGAACCTGCCCATCGGACTGGAAGAGCCAGCTTTCTTCCTCGCTGTGCAGCAGGTGGCCATTTTCGGTTGCTTCCACCATAATGTCGGGGTGCAGGTGGAAGCGTACGCAGGGGGCGCGGGCCAGTGTGGCCCCTTCCAGTTTTTCTTCCCCCCGCAGTGTCCGCCCATCCTTGCCCAGATAAAGCTGGCGGTGGTACACGCCTCCGCCCTGACTTTCGTACCCGTTATGGGTCATATCCAGCCAGTGCGCGCCATCCTGTGTTGCGTGGGTGCGGCTGACCTGTGGGGGCCTGCTGGTGGTGCCGTTGGCCTCGAACGTTATGGGGGACATGCCTGCCAGTTCTAGCACGGAATGCGCCGCAGGATAGCGCAGTGCTTCCGCCCAGCCCTTTTGCCTGCTGGCCCCACAGTTGACGATCAGCCGTTGCTTGCCCGATGAAAACTCGAACGAAAGCATGCCCGCATGGGCCGTGTGGTCAAAGCCTGCGGGGGCAGGGGCGGCTGCATCGGCAATAACCAGCGCGCGACCGCTGCTTAGGCGGGCAAACCCGCTTTCGGGCAGGCCTGCGGCCATAACCCGCGAGCGGGATGCACGGTTGAGTACAAGTTCCACCAATTGCGGGTCACGCTCGTGGCTTCCATTAAACAGGGCCAACCCACCATCGGCATGGCGCAGGGCGCGCAGGGCGGGAACGGTGCGGTTGGCGGCATCGACCAACGTGGTGGGGAGCGGCAGGCGCGCGACCTGAAGAATGTACAGCATTTCGGCCAGTTCCTTTACTGTCAGGAACAGGTCTTCGGGGCTGCGGGTCATATGGCCACCATCAGGCAGGATCTGGCTGGTTATGACCTCATCAATCAAACGCAGGTAGCGGGTTAAAAATTCCGGGTAGTCGGGAATGGAAACCGCAACGGCCAGCAACCCTTTGAGCGCGCACAAAGCCTGCCAGCCGTAAACGGCATCGGGCATGAGCGCCATGATGGAGCGTGCCTCCATCATAAGGGAGGCCATAAGGTTCTGGCGGAAGGCGTCATCCGCGGAGGCTGCAAAAAACTCGTAACAGCCCAGCCATGCGTATAGCCGCGCCCCGGTTATGGAAGGGTCTATAACCGCGCGTTCCGCCGCAGGTAAGCGGATCCAGTGTGACACAAGGGTCCGCGCCTTGATCCGTGCGGATTCCGCGCCAAGTTCGCGCAGGTCCTGTAGCCAGCCAAACCCCTGTAGCCACCGGCGGTAAGCGGCGGGCCATGTTGGGTCGTCCCATACGCCGGACTGGAGTGAGCGGGGTACACCTTCAAACTCGGTCCGGTTGCGGACCAGTTTTTCCCCCACTGTTGCATTGCCCGGCCACAGGTCGCGCAGCACAACGGCAGGTGCTGCGGGAACACGTGCAAAACCACCCAGCGGGTTGCGCATGGCATAGGCAAGGCGGGGGGCACGGGTCCAGCGGCGTAGGGGCATTAGATGAGTGTAACTCCAGAGCTGGGGTGTTAAAGGCGCTACTCTAATGGAACTTTATGACAGCATTTGGTGCATTTGCATGGAGCCGACCATGCGGCAGATCAAGCGGGACGGAGGGATGCAATAGCTGCGGCGTAGTCTGGCTTGCCGTAAACGGCACTCCCCGCGATCAGCACATCCGCACCGGCCTGTGTTGCCAGTGGTGCTGTTTTTGCATCTATTCCCCCATCAACCGCCAGACGGATGTCTCGCCCGCTGCGTGTGATCATATCCCGGATACGGCTGATTTTGGGGAGCTGGCTAGGCAGGAATTTTTGGCCACCAAAGCCGGGGTTTACGGTCATGACCAGAATAACGTCCACAAGGTCCATAACCTCGGCAATGGCCTCTGCCGGTGTTGCAGGGCACAGCACAATACCCGGCTTTGCCCCAAGCTGGCGGATTAACTGGAGCGAGCGGTGCGTATGCGGCCCGGCCTCTATGTGAATGAGAATCTGGTCCGCCCCGGCTTGGGCAAAAGCCTCCAAGTAGGGGTCCACGGGGGCAATCATCAGGTGTACGTCAAAAGGCAGGGTGGTGTGCCCGCGCAGAGCCTTGACCACGGCAGGCCCGAACGAAATATTGGGCACAAAATGGCCGTCCATCACATCCAGATGGATCCAGTCCGCCCCGGCCTGAGCCACGGCTTTTACTTCTTCTCCCAGCCGCGCAAAGTCAGCAGCCAGTATACTCGGGGCGATCAGGGGGAATGGTGCAGAACTCATTCCTTGTTTATCCGCAATAGCAGCCGACTGCGCAACTGGAGAAAAATGGTTTGTGCGCTTTTACGCAGCAACTACCCATGTAGGGGGCAGTTGCTCAGGCCGCGCGGGTAAAGCGGGCGGCAAAAAAGCCGTCCATTCCCCCTCTGTCCAGCCATAGGCCGGGGTGGGTGCGTAGCCAGCCCTCCGGGGTGAGCGCTTCTGGCAGAAAAGCAAGTTCCTCGGGCGTAAAGGGCATGGGCACCAGCCCCATGGCCTGTGCGGCGCGGGCACGGGCCGGACCTTCCTCCTCCTGCAAGGAGCACACGGCATAGACCAGCCTGCCGCCGGGGCGGAGCATGTCCCTTGCTGCGGCCAGCAGTTTGTCCTGCATGGCGGTCAGGGTGGTCAGGTCCCGTGGGCGTTTGACCCACAGCACATCGGGGTGGCGGCGGGCTGTGCCGGTGGCCGAGCACGGCGCATCCAGTAAAATGGCGTCCAGCGGGGCATCGGGCTGCCATGTGGCGGCGTCGGCCTGCAGGGTGCGAACCTCCAGACCAAGGCGGGCCATGTTTTCCTTCAGGCGGAGCAGGCGGGCGGGGTTGTTTTCCACCGCCGTGACCTGCGCACCCGTTATGGCGAGCTGGGCGGTTTTGCCACCCGGTGCTGCGCACAAATCGGCCACATATTCGTTGGCCTGTACGTTCAGCAGGCAGGCAGGCAGGGTTGCCGCGGCATCCTGCACCCAAAAAGTACCCTCTTCATATCCGGGTAGTTCCGTAACCCGTGTGCCTGCGGGCAGGCGGATAGAGCCGTTGGGGAGCGTTATGCCGCCCTCTGGCGCCTGTGCGCCGGGGCGTAAGGTAATGTCGAGCGGGGCTTCGTGGCTGATGCCCTGTGCAATGGCGCGGGGGACACCTTTGCCAAGTCCCGCCCAAGATGCCCACAGCCAGGAGGGAATATCCAGCCGGGGTTGGTCAAGCCCATCCAGCACGCTGGGGCCGCTGGTGGCAACGCGGCGCAGGACGGCGTTGGCCAACCCGGCAAAAGGGGCCAGCTTGCGCCTGCGGAGCAGGGAGACTGTGGTGCCAACGGCTGCGTGGGGTGGTGTTTCCAAAAACAGCAGTTGCGCGCAACCCATCATCAGCGCGACCCGCACGGGTTCGGGTGGCTCTTTTTTCAAAAACGGTTCCAGCACCGTGCGGAGCGTGCCCATGTGGCGCAGGGTTGCTGCCGCCAGACGGTGGGCCGCCGCCCGGTCACGCGCCTCGGCCTGATGGGCCGTGGCCGAGCGGGAGAGGCTGTTCTCCAGCATACGGCGGTGTTCTACAACGCCGCACAGAATATCAAACGCCACATCCCGCGTTGGGTCGGGCTGCGGGGGGGCAGGGCGGAACTTGCCACGCGGTTTGGAAGAGGATGGGCGCGCTGGTGTGGTCATGGGGGCAAAAAACCGTTCGGTAAGCAGGGGAGGTGGTGGCTTATGCCACCACAAGCGCGGCGCCGTTGGGCGCTGTTGCCGGGTTTTGCGTTAAAAAATGCTGCAAGGCCAGAGGATAAAGCCCATGCTCCTGCTGCAGAACGCGTGCGGCCAGCAAATCGGGCGTATCTCCCGGTAGAACAGGGACCGCCGCCTGACCCAGAATAGGCCCTTCGTCCATACCTTCCGTAACCAGATGCACCGTGCAGCCATGCACCCGCACACCACCGGCCAAAGCCCGTTCATGCGTATGCAGGCCGGGAAAGGAGGGCAGGAGGCTGGGGTGGATGTTCAGCATCCGCCCGGCCCATGTGGTGGTCAGGTAGGGGGTCAGCAGGCGCATATACCCGGCAAGGCAGACGGCCTGCGCCCCGGAGTTTTCCAAAGCGGTATGGATGGCCCGCTCGTGTGCTGTGCGGTCCTTGCCAAAAGCCCGGTGGTCTATTGCCTGGGCTGGCAGGCCCGCCGCACGTGCCATGTCCAGCCCAGGTGCGTCGGGGTTGTTGCTCAGAACAAGGCAGATGCGGGCGGGAAAAGCAGGGTCCTGCGCCGCTTTGATCAGGGCCGTGGCATTGCTGCCGCGCCCGCTGAGCAAAATGGCGACAGGTGTTTTATGCGTGCTCATGCTGCCCGAAAATCCGGGGTTGCCAGCATTTTAAGGTCAGGCTTGGCGTCCGGGCTTGCCGCGGCTGCAATGGAGCCAATGCGGAAGGCCTGTTCCCCGGCTTCGGCCAGCATGGCCAGAACTTTTTCCGGCTCGGGGGTAATCAGGATCATGCCAATACCGCAGTTGAACACACGCAGCATTTCCGCCCCATCCACATTGCCTGTGCGGGCCAGCCACTTGAACACGGGCGGCATGGGCCATGCCTGATCAATAACGGCGTCCAGCCCATCGGGCAGTACACGGGGCAGGTTGCCGGGCAGGCCGCCACCCGTAATATGGGCCGCACCATGGAGCAGACCCGCCTTGTGCAGGGCCAGAACAGGGCGGACGTACAGGCGGGTTGGCTCCAGAAAAGCCTCGCCCAGAGTGTTGCCGGGGGCAAAGGCTGCGGGGTCGGTCCATGTCAGATGGGCATCGGCCACAATGCGGCGCACCAGCGAAAAGCCGTTGGAATGCACACCGGATGAGGGAAGTGCGATGAGCGTATCGCCCGCCGCAATCGCTGCGGGCAGCAGGGCCGTGCGTTCTGCCGCACCAACGGAAAAACCCGCCAGATCGTAGTGGCCATCGGCATACATGCCGGGCATTTCGGCGGTTTCGCCCCCTACAAGGGCGCAGCCGGACTGTTCGCAGCCTTTGGCAATGCCGCGCACAACTTTGGCGGCAGAGGCAACGGACAGGCGGCCTGTGGCAAAATAGTCGAGGAAGAAAAGCGGCTCGGCCCCCTGCACAATCAGGTCGTTTACGCACATGGCCACAAGGTCGATCCCCACGGTTTCGTGCAGGTCGTTATCTATGGCGACAGTCAGCTTGGTGCCGACACCATCGGTGCAGGAAACCAGAACAGGGTCAATAAAGCCTGCGGCCTTCAGGTCGAACAGAGCGCCAAAGCCGCCAAGGCCACCCATGGTGCCGGGCCGGTCTGTTGCTTTGGCGGCAGGGCGAATGGCGTCAACAAGGGCTTCGCCTGCTTCAATGTCCACGCCGGAATCACGGTAGGTGAGGCCGGAGGAAGGGGTGCTAGGAGAAGACGTCATGGGTGCGCTCTTGGTCCGAATGAGAGTAAGGTCGATGCCGGGAACCAAGGTCACTCAGGATTCCCGCGAACAGTCTTTACGGCAGGAGACGCGGCGCGCAAAGCGGCATGACGCGGTTTGATGAAACAAAAGCATCTTCCTACCCCCCCAAAGAGGGCGGGAAGCAGCGTATAAGCGAAGGTGACGCGGTGGCGCAGATAGCCTTGCCATTTGTGTACCGCCCCCGATTCGGGCGGTCAGATTTTGTAGCGGCCCCTTCCAACGCCGCCGCACGCGCATGGGTGCTGGACGCGGAGGCCCCCTACCGCTGGCCCGAAGGCCGCATGGCATTGTGGGGTGAAGGGGGCACGGGCAAGACACATCTGCTCTCCATCTGGGCGGGGCGGTATGGCGCTCCTGTTATGGCGGGCGAGCGGCTGAACGAGCGCGAGGTCGCCGCCCTGTTTGAGGCAGGCGGGTTTAAGGCCGTGGCGCTGGATAATGCGGATTGCGTTCCCAGCGAGCATGATCTGCTGCACCTGATCAATCTGGTGCGTGAGCGCCGCGTGTTCCTGCTTATGGCTGGGCGTCTGTCGCCCGCGCGCTGGCCTGCCGTACTGCCCGACCTTGCCAGCCGCCTGCGCGCCACGTCCTCCGTGCCGCTGGGGCAGGCGGAGGAAGACCTTTTACACCGCTTGCTGCTGCGTTTGCTTGCGGAGCGGCAGATTGTTGTTGCACCACAGGTGACCGAATGGCTGCTGCGCCGCCTGCCGCGCCGCGCCAGTGCTGTGCGCGATTGCGTGGCAGCACTTGATCAGGCCGCCATGGCCTCGGGCGGAAAAGTGACCCGTGCACTGGCCGCCAGTGTGCTGGAAGGACTTTTTACGCACGATGGTGAGGCGTGAAACGAATATTTCAGTTTTATGACATGATGGCGATTTGACGCCTCTGAACATTCCGGGACTATGGTGTTTGGGATATGTTGACGGCTCATCCGGTTTATGGCGGCCCTTGGAATTGGGTCGGATAGTCGGGGACGTTGATGCACGAGAGGGAGCGCAGGCAAGTGGCGGCACAGGATAAAAAGAATACAACCCCCGTCAGTCGTACGCGTGCGCCCGCCAAACGAGCGCCCTCGCGCACCAGAACCACGGCCGGTTCCCGCGCCAAAAAAGTGGTCGAACAAAAAGTTACCCTGCAAACGCCCTCGCGCTTTATCAACCGCGAACTCTCATGGCTCGACTTCAACCAGCGTGTGGTGGAGGAGGCGGACAACGCCCGTAACCCGCTGCTGGAGCGGCTGCGTTTTCTGTCCATCAGTGCCAGCAATCTGGACGAATTTTATTCCGTGCGTGTGGCTGGCCTTGTTGGCCAGATCCGCGAGGGGCTGACCACGATCTCCCCCGATGGCCGCACCCCGGCCCAACAGTTGGAGGCCGTGCGCGAACGCTGCGCCCGCCTGTTGCGCGAGCAGCAGCGCATATGGGTGGAACTGCGCGGCCTGCTGGCCGAAGCCCATGTTACATTGTGCGAAACGCAGGACCTGAACGACGCGGACCGTGAATGGCTGGAAAAATGCTTTATGGACCGCATTTTTCCGGTACTCACGCCGCTGGCGGTCGACCCTGCGCATCCTCTGCCCTTTATTCCCAACATGGGGTTGGCTCTGGGTCTGCGCCTTTTGTATGAGGGTACGGGCCTGTTCGCCATGAACGCCCTTATTCTGCTGCCCGCGCAGGTTGAGCGTTTTATCCGCCTGCCTGCCTTGGGCACGCAGGTTGCGGGCGAGTCCGCGCGTGTGCGCTTTATCCGTCTGGAAGACCTGATCTCCCTGTTCATTGACCGGCTGTTTGCAGGGCTGGTTGTGGGCGAGAGCGGTGTGCTGCGTGTTGTGCGCGACACAGACGTGGAGTTTGAGGACGAAGCGGAAGACCTTGTCCGCTCGTACGAGAGTGCTCTCAAGCGCCGCCGCCGTGGAGTGGTCATCCATCTGGATATGGAAAAGCGCGTACCAGCCGAACTGGCGGACGCCATTGCCTCCGACCTTGACCTGCCGTCTGATGAAATTGCCGTGCATTCTGGCATGATCGGTGTTGCCGACCTCAAGCAGATGATTGTGGATGACAGGCCGGACCTGCTCTTCCCCCCCTACACACCGCGTTTTCCCGAACGGATACTCGACTTTAATGGCGACTGCTTTGCCGCCATCCGGGCCAAGGACCTGCTGGTCCACCACCCGTTTGAAAGTTTTGATGTGGTGGTGCAGTTTCTACGGCAGGCCGCGCTGGACCCCAATGTTATCGCCATCAAGCAGACCCTGTACCGCACATCTCGCGACTCCCCCATCGTCAAGGCGCTGATCGAGGCGGCCGAAGCGGGCAAGTCCGTAACCGCCATGGTGGAACTGCGCGCCCGCTTTGATGAGGAAGCCAATATCCGCCTCGCCCGTGCGCTCGAAGCCGCTGGCGTGCAGGTGGTGTTTGGGTTTGCCGACCTCAAGACCCACGCCAAACTCAGCCTTGTTGTGCGCCGCGAGGGCGCGCAGGTGCGTTCCTACGCCCATTTTGGCACAGGCAATTACCACCCCATTACGGCGCGGATTTATACCGATCTGTCGTTCTTTACCTGCAACCCCGCCCTTGCGCGGGATTCGGCACGGCTGTTCAATTACGTCACCGGCTACGCCATGCCCGCGCAGATGGAGGAAATTGCCTTTTCCCCCATTACCATCCGCAGCACCCTCAAGGCGTTGATCGAGGAGGAAATCGCGCATGTAAAAGCAGGCCGGTCGGGCACGATCTGGCTGAAAATGAACGCGCTGGTTGACCCCGATCTGATCGATTGCCTGTACCGTGCGTCCTGCGCGGGAGTTAAGATTGTGGGCGTCATACGCGGTATCTGCTGCCTGCGTCCCGGTGTTGCCGGACTTTCGGAAAACATCCGGATCAAATCCGTTGTGGGGCGCTTTTTGGAGCACTCGCGCATTTTTGCCTTTGGCAATGGCCACCGCCTGCCTTCGCGTCACGCCAAGGTTTATATTTCCTCCGCCGACTGGATGACCCGCAACATGGACTGGCGGGTGGAGAGCATGGTGCCCATTACCAACCCCACGGTACATGCGCAGGTGCTGGACCAGATTATGGTGTCCAACATGCGGGATAACCTGCAATCGTGGATACTGGAGCACAACGGCGTGTGGCGCAGGCTGAGTGCCGGGGCCAAGCCGTTTTCCTCCCACGAGTGGTTTATGACCCATCCGTCCCTCTCCGGGCGCGGGTCGGCAGCGCATGAGACCCTGACCAGAGCACCCGCATCCCTGTCTCAGACCAAAGACCTGATGCTGGATGACTGAAAACGGGGTTTCTTTTTCCCATATGTCGCGTATGTCTGTGCACTTTCATACTGCCGGGCAGCATAATGGCCTGTCCGGGAACGGCTGGTAATGGAGACGGACATGCAGCGTCGTTCAGCGGTGGTTGATCTTGGGTCCAATTCGGTCCGTCTGGTTGTGTTCGAGGGTGTCTCGCGCAATCCGCTGCCCATTTTTAACGAAAAAGCCGTTCTGCGGCTCGGGCGTGGGTTAACCACCACAGGCCGCCTGAATGATGAGGGCGTGGGCATGGCCATGGAGGTGCTCAGCCGCTTCCACGCCATTGCGCGTGCCATGCAGGCCGACCCGTTTGAGGTGCTGGCCACTGCCGCCGTGCGAGACGCCACAAATGGCCCGGCCTTTGTGGAAATGCTGCGCCAGAGCATGCCCGGCGTGCCCGTGCGCATTCTGTCCGGCAAGGAGGAAGCCGACCACTCCGCCATTGGCGTTATGTGTGGCATTCCCGGTGCGGACGGTCTGGTGGCGGATGTGGGGGGCGGGTCTCTCGAACTCATTCATCTGACCGAAACCGGACGGCACGACGCCACAACACTGCCTTTGGGCATGATCCGTCTGGCAGACCGCTGCGAGGGCGATCTGGAACAGGCCAAGCTGCTGACCGATCAGGATATTGATGGTGTCGAGTGGCTGTCCAGGGTCAAGGGGCAACCGCTTTATCTGGTGGGTGGCGCATTCCGCGCTCTTGCGCGCCTGCAAATTGCACGCACCCAGTACCCGCTCAACATTGTGCATTATTACACGCTGGATGTGCAGGAAGCGCGGGAGATGACCGGCTGGCTCCAGAACAGCTCCCGCCGCAGCCTTGAACGTCTGCCCGGTGCTCCGCGCAAACGGCTGGACGATATTCCGTTCGCTGCTGTGGTCCTGCGCAGGCTGATGAAAAAAATCCAGCCCAGCAAGATCGTGTTCTGCGTGGATGGCCTGCGCGAGGGCTGGTACATGATGAACGTAGCCCCCAGCTACCTGCCACAGGACCCGATGGAAAGCGTTGCGCGCGATATGTGCGCACGCTTTGGCCGCAGCAACACGCTGCCCGAAATCCTGTGGACATGGACAGGCTGCATCAAACCAGACGAAACACCAGAAGAGCAGCACCTGCGCCGCATAGCCTGCTGGTTGTCCGATATTGGGAGCCATGACCACCCCGAATACCGGGCCGAGCAGACATATTTGCGGATATTGCGCGTACAGGGTGCGGGGTTTGACCACCGGGCGCGCGTGTGGCTCTCCCTTGCTCTGGCGGTGCGGTACTCGGTGGATATGAGCGCACCTGCCCTTATGCCCTCCTTTACCCTGCTGAGTGATGAAGAACGGCGTGACGCCGTTGCCTGCGGTCTTGCGCTGCGGCTGGCCTACTCCCTGTCTGGCGGGGCAGGGAGTCTGCTGGAAGGGACATCCCTTGCGTGGGACGGGCTGGAACTGGTGCTGACCCTGACCTCCGCCCGTGTTGCCGTAAAGGGCGAGAGCGTGCGGCGCGGTCTGGAACGGCTTGGGCAGGCGCTGGGTGTGCAGACCCGCTTTGAGGTGGAACTGGCGGTCTGACCTGCCACCCTCCTTAAAGGGGTGGACAACTCCGTTGGTGACAGGCACGTTACCAAATAGCCATCTCTGTTGTATGGAGAGCCCACCTTTGCCATTGTGCCAGTGGTCTTGACTGGCGCTATGGTGGCAGGGACGTGAATGTTCATGACCAACAGGCAGTGGAATTTGGTGCGTGTCTTCTGAAGAGATCATAGACCCGACAGTCCAGCACAATGCATCCGTACGGCGGGTGCTGCTGCACATGGTTCTCCCCTTTGTACTGATCATCATGACCGTTTGCGCCATCGCGTGGGTGGGTATCAGTTCATACCGCACCACGAGCGAGGGCGTGTCGGTTCTGACGCGCGAACTCATGGAGGCGACCCAGCAGTATATCGGGCAGGAAGTTGGGGATTATATCGCTCCATCCGCCGCAGGGAACCTGATTGCTGGCGGCATGATCGAACACGCCCCCCCGCTTGTGTCGGACAAGGTGTTCTATTCCTACGGCAGCGTCATGCTGCAAAAAATTCCGCAGTTGCAGTCTTTTTATCTGGCTGATGACCAAGGGAATTTTACGCTGATCACCCGCTCCCCTGACAAGAATGTGCTGGACCATGTTCGCCTTGTTACGCAGTCGGGCGGCACAAAGGTTCTGCATCATGTTCTTTACAACACTGCGGGACAGAAAGTGCGGCAGTATGATGCCCCAGCCGGTGATTACGACCCGCGTGTGCGCCCGTGGTACAAAAACACGGCTGGTAAAGACACCATTCAGTGGACACAGCCTTACCTGTTCCCAACCGACAAACAGTTTGTCATGACCAGTTCGCTCCGTTTTCGGCGCGATGATGGGCATGAAATGGTGTTTGCTACCAATATCTCGCTCAATGAACTGAGTGCGTTTTTGGATAAAATCAAAATCGGCAAGTCTGGCAGCGCCATGATTGTGGATGGCGAGGGACGGATTATTGCGGGGCGTAATCTTACGCAGCACGCGGAAGCCGCCGGGTGGGACCCCGACAAAATGGTGCTCGACCCCAAGACCTACCCTGTTTTTGCGCTGGGTTATGATCATTACAGGGTGCGTGGTTTTGGCCCCAAGCATGTGGAATGGGACGGTAAAACCTATATTACCATGGCGTCCGCCCTGCCGCGTTATTCGCAGGGCTGGATTTTGCTCATTGTTGCCCCCGAAAATGATTTTGGCAGCTTTGCACACCAGAGCAGCCGCCAGAGCCTTCAGTTTGCCGGGATTGTTACGGTGTTTTCGCTGCTTCTGGGGGGCTTGTACATCCGCCAGTTGCGCAAGACTGAGGCCGGTAACCGTAGGCTGGCTGTGCAGCATTCTCAGGTCGCGCAGGAAAGTGGCGCTCTTCAGCAGGTTGCGGTCGCCCCCAACCTGTTCGACCCCACGGCTGAACCGCTGGTTATTACGGAGCAACTGGCGCAGGTCAGTGGTGCGCGCCGTGCCAGTCTGTGGCGGTTTTTGCACGATGGCGCGGCCATGGTGTGTGATGACACGTATGACCGGACCCAGAACACCCATTCCGGCGGGTTTGAGATGGGGCGGGAGGAACTGGGCAAGTTCTTTGGCGCGATTGAAGAAGGCTCTTCCTTCTCGGTCAACAACGCTGCCACGGATGAGCGTACAACACGCTTTGAACGGCTGGTCATGCGCGAGGTAGGCACCCGCGTGCTGGCCGTGTACCCCGTGCATGGTCCACATGGTACGTTGGGTATGCTGGCACTGGAAGACCCGGTCATGCTGCCGCATCTGCTGTATTTTGTAGAGCTTATGGCCAGCATTGCCGGTACGCGCTTTGCCGCGCAGAGCGCTCTGGAAGCTCAGCAGATGCCTGTGCTGGAAAATAAAGCGTCCACGCCTCTGGCCGTGCCGGGTAAACCCAAATCCGATAATCTGCTGATGCGCGCGGATGAAATGGCAGCGGTGACAGGGGCCAGCATCTACCCATCGGTTGCGGTGCTTGTTGTCAGTTTTTCTGACCCTGTTGTGGAAGGGAATAAGGAGACCACAACCCTTATCGCCCTGATCAACCAGTTGGCAACGCAGGTGCAGACCGTTGCGCAGGAAGAACACCTGTTTGCCGTAGAGGTAGCCGGGCACCGCATGATCTGCATGGCGGGCTGCACAACGGAGCCAGACCCCACAGCCCTGTTCCGCCTTGCCAATGCCGCACTCAAAATGCGGGAAACATTTATGGGAGCACTTGCTGCGGCCGATCTGGAGCCTGTGTTTACCATGGGTATGGATTTTGGCCCGGCTTTTGGTGGTGCTGTGGGGCAGTCGCCAACAGTGTTCAACCTGTGGGGGCAGACTGTATCCCTTGCGGAACTGATGGCCGAAAGCGCGATAGACCCCGGCACCATTCAGGTTACAGAGCGTGTTTACGCCAGTCTGCGTGACCGGTATCTGTTCCGCAGCCGTGGTTCGTTTTTTGTGCCACATCTGGGGCTTGGACGGGCCTATACGCTGGCGGCCCGCCGATGAGCGAGACTGAGCATCAGGTAACCCAATCCGTACCGCCGCCGACCGATACAACGCGGGACCCGGTTCTGGCAGGGCAGACGGGCGGGGGGCGGTTTTTTGCCCCTGTGCAATGGGGCCTTGGCAAGCTGGCATGGATCGGGCGGCTAACGCGCAGGCAGGCGCGTTTTCTGCTTATTATGCTTGGTGCGTCATGGGGCGTGATTTTTGAAAGCTTTCGTGCGCATTCATGGCGCAGGACGGTTCGGTACGAATTTATCAGCACCATGAACAACATCATTCGTGGTGGTCTTGTGGCCACCATGTTTGCCGGGGTGCTGACCGGGGTTGCCGCTGTTTCGCAGGTTATTTACTGGCTGGGTCTGACCGGGCTTGCCACCATGACCGGCTCGATCCTGATCAATATTGTGGTGCGCGAAATAGCCCCCATTCTGGTCGGGGTGCTCCTTTTGGGGCGTAACGGCATGCTCTCCACCACGGAGCTAGGGCTTTTGAGCATAGGGGGGGAAATCCGCTCCATGCAGGCTGTGGGCATAGACCCGTTTCTGCTGCTGGTGCTGCCCCGTACACTGGCTTTTACCGTGGCCGGGTTTACGCTGGGTATTCTGTTTTCGTTTGCATCCCTTGTGACCGGGTATGTGATGAGCCGCATGTCCGGGGTGATCAACAACCCGGTTTGGGTTTTTCTGGATGATGTGGCAACCGCCATGTCTGGTACGGATTACATTATTATTCCGCTCAAATTCATTACTGTCGGGTTTGTGGTCGGGCTTGGTGGGTGCCTGACCGGACTGACAGCCACAAACGAGGATTCACTGCGCACGTTGCTCCCCCGTGGTTTTTCCCGCGGGATGCTGATTGTGATGGTGGTGAGCGTTCTGTTCAGTCTGGATCTGTAAGATGGATGTGTACGCTTCCGGCCCCCTGCTTGAGCTGAATAAGGCCATTCCCTCGTTTGATGAAAGCGGGTTGCCGCCTGTTCCGTTCAGCATGAAGGTCATGCCGGGGGACTGCATGGTGGTGGAAGCGCGCGATATTGGGCACGCCACCATGTTTGCCGACCTGTGTTGTGGGCTTGTACCGCTTGATGATGGTCTGGTGCGGTTTATGGGGCTGGACTGGACCGATCTGGGCGACCGGGAGCTTAATGCCCTGCGTGGCCGTATTGGCCGTGTTACGCACAGGGCAAGCTGGCCGGAGTTTGTGCCAATACATCTTGCGATTGTGTTGCAGCAGTTGCACCATACAACCCGCCCGATTGACGATCTGGTGCAGGACGCGGCCCATCTGGCGGAAAGGTTTGGCCTGCCCGGCCTGCCAACGGAAAACCCGAGTTTTTTGCCCGAGGATGACCTGCTGCGCGTAAGCTGCGTGCGGGCATTTTTGGGGCGGCCCCATTTATTGCTGCTGGAAGACCCGCTTGAGGGCGGACCGGCAGAATTGAGCAATTCTTTTCTGGCTGCAATAACCGAAGCGCGCGACAGGGGCGCTGGGGTTATCTGGCTGGTAAGGAATAATGCAGTCTGGCAGGAATATCGGCAGGGTATTACGGCAACCTGGCGGCTTGCAGATGATGGTCTTGTAGCAGTACGGATGGGATAATGTTCCAACTCCGCTTACGACAGAAAGTAAAACCACTCATTTCTCTGCGTTACGCAGATGAATGGGTCGGGTTTCTCGTGCTTCTGAGCATACTCATTTTTGGGGGCGCGGTTATCGAAGCGGGCGTGCTGCGTGACTGGTTGACCCCACCTGCGCGGTTGCGTGTTGTGCTGCCTGCATCGGGCGTTGGTGGGTTGACCGTTGGTGGGGACGTGCAGCTTATGGGGGCGCATGCTGGCACCATCCGCAGCATCAAGCTCAATCCATCGGGCAATATGTACGCCATGGTTGATCTGGACCCACAGGCCAAGCCTTTTATCCGGCGCGATAGCACGGCTCTTATTCGCAAGCAGTTGATTGTGACCGGGGCGTCCTATCTGGACCTCAGCCGTGGGCATGGGGACCCGATGGACTGGAGCTACGCGGTTGTTTCGGCCACGCCTGCTCCCAACCCTGCGGACCAGATTACCGCGACCCTGAACAGTATTCAGGCAGAAATCATGCCTGCGCTGGCGAGTGCGCGGCACATGATGGCGCAGTTGGATGGCACCATTACCGACATGCACGCCGGTAAAGGCACAATTGGGCAGTTGATGACCAATGACCAGCTTATCCGCCAGTCCGAGGCGACCATTGCCTCTTTGGATGCTGTGATCGAACGGCTCAAACCGATTGAAAAGCAGGTTTCGGGGATCATGAGCAAAACAGATGCCACAATGGGCAACCTCAAATCCGCAACCAAGGACGTGAAGGACGCAACGCCCCACCTGCCAGCCATTGCCAGCAATGTGGAAGCCAGCACTGCGGACCTGCCAGCCATGCTGGCGCAGGCCCAGACCACGCTCTACGGCTTGCAGCAGTTGACCGACCAGTTGCGCGGTATGTGGCTACTGGGTGGGCATAAGGTAACGCAGCACAAACGTCTGGCGCCCAAGCAGGTGCGGCCATGAAACGCCTGACACATATGCTGGTTCTGGCGACCCCTCTGTTGCTGGCAGGGTGTGGTGCAAGCCAGACCAAACCCACCGCGCAGGATGACGCCGCGTGGGATCAGGCCATGCTGGCAGGGCGGGATTCGTTTGAACTGGGGCGCTACACGGTTGCTGTGTCGCAGTACCGTAAAGCCGCAAATCTTGCGCTGGTGCGTGATGATGGAACGGCTGTGGCCGAGGCCGGGTACGACCTTGCTGTCTCACAATTAGCGGCGAACACGCCGGAGCAGGCACTGCAAACAACGCAGGCAACCCGGCAGGCCGTGCAGTTGCGTGGCGCGCAGGATATGACTTCGCTGGATCTGGTGGAGGCGGCAAGCCATTACCGTCTTGGTCATTACGCGCAGGCAGTGGCCGCGGCGGGTCATGCCATGCAGTCGTCCGATACGGCATTGGCGGCGCGGGCGGCCCTTGTTATGGGGCTGGCTGCGGATGCACAGGGCGATCAGGGGCACTTGCAAACCGCGGCAACTTATTTGAACAGCCTTAAGCAGCCGTTATCCCTTACGCAGCAGGCAGATAGGGCTGAGGTGCAAGCACGAGTGCTAGGTCGGTCCAATCCTGCATTGGCCGAACACTTAGCGGAAGAAGCAGCAAACCTGCGCCAGAGTGAGGGGTCATACCACGATATGGCTCGCGCCCTTGCCCTTGCGGCACGGATTGCGGCCAGTCAGGGCGAGCAATCCAAGGCGCACGCATTCTGGGCGCGTGCAGCCCAGAGTGCTGCGGCACAATCTGGCAACCTTAACCGGATGGATGCGCAAACACTTGCGCATGGCAGCCTGACGAAAGGCAATGCAGTTCCACCAGCGGATGATGCGCAGGCATGGGCACGGAATGCGGGCAATATTGTCCTCAGCCCTTTTAGCGAGACAGACGGAACGCGGTAGTCTGGCGGCCTGTTCAACACAGAGCAGGCCATATGATTTTATTGTGTGAATAACACTGTGCGAGCACAATTTTTTATTGTGCTAAGGGGGAAGGTATTCTCCCCCTTTCCGCTGCCACTCATCACCAGAAGTTAGTGCTGGTGGGCGTTGCGTAAAATCTGTTCAAAATTGAAAATGGTAACATCTGGGTCTTTGGGCGCGTCCTTTAGGAGGCCGACACCAGCCGTTTCCAGCTTTGCAATGTTGGGAGAGTGTCTGGCGTTCAGAAGCATCCAGATCATGTTTGTGGGAACCCAAGGCCGCGAGGTGGATGGTAACCCAAATTCGAGATGTCTGGAAAAAGGAGATAGAGCCTGATCCCGATCAGATAAAACAAAGTAAACTGATGATGCATGGCTTAAATTATCAGTTTTTGAAAGATAATCAGATACCAATTTGAGTTCAGTCGATTGCTGAACAGCAAAGCCATTTTTCACGTTACTATAGGAAAGGTAAGAGCAGAGTATAAGAGTCATACTCATGCATGGCACCATAAGGTTATTACGTTTGATAACATTAAGCCACGCAGAGAGTGCGAGCGTGAAATACAGAAGCAAAAGGCTGGTTAATGCGACTTGCGATCGAAAAGTTGTAACACATTCCTGCACAACAAGATTGGGTAGAAAGGAAAGTGGAATTAACGCAATGAAGATAAGAAGTTTTTTGGAATTGAAAGTTTTATTGTTTTTGCAGGAATAATATATTCCTGAAGAGACGAACAAAAACATAAAAATAGATAATGCTATATTTTGTTTGGCGGATGCAAAATTCAGTGCGCTGCGTATGACTTTAAATAAGAACCATAGACATTTTTTTCCAATATCAGAGACAAGATTTGTCCGGGGGACATGGTAAAAATCATGAAATAGAAGGGGGGGGAGGATTTTGGTTGCTGCAAAGTCAATAACCAATGCTCCACCCATGATTGCACAAGTTATTGCTATGGATTTGAAAGACGGTAATGGCCTGTCTGATGCTAACCAGGCCGCCCCAGCAAAGACCCAGTACATCATGGCCGATGGCTGATAAATGCATATAGCCAGACTGAGGACAGCAAGCGCCTTTAAGCTATTTTTCCAGCAGAATTCTGTTGCGCCATGCAAGAGCAGAAAGCTTAAACCCGCAAAAAAAGCTGACCATGGGAAAAAGGCAGTCGTGGCCCATGCGGCATAAACCTGAAACGGTGGCATTAAGCCTATGCACGCAGCAAGTATGATGCAAACACGCGGTGGTAAGTTGGTTGTTTGCTTTATATGTTTCATAAAAAGCGTACACACTGCTGCAATTCCGGCTATGGAAATAAGCCTTATCCAGATTAAGTCAGCAGCATTGGGTGTTAAGGTGAAGGCATAATTGAGTAGGGCATAGACTGGCCTGCCATCCTCTACGATCATCCGTGTTACAGGTAATATTTGAGTGTGGGCGTCTTTTATATTGGTGTAGTCGTCTGAAAAACCATAAATTGTGGTTAAAACTGAAATATAAATAACAATAAAAAAGGATAGATAGGCTACATACGGTGTTGTATTTTTTGTGATGTATTTACTCAATGTCATCACATAACTATCCCTTAAAATGACGAATTTTAGCCGCTTCTATCAGGTGGCTATACACAAGTCCACTGGGCTTTTTATTGGAATGCTCATGATGTGGCTAAGCATTTTCGGTCTGATGCGCTAATGGCAAAAGGTCAGCTTTGCCGCGCTTTCCTAGCCCCTAAAATGGGATGTATTTGCACTGCGGGATATGGCGGCTGTGGTGGGTGCCATTGAGGGGGGTAACATATGGCATGGGTTGGGAGCGTTGCCGCTGGAGGTTTCTCACAACCTGTTGGGTACGCTGGCCCCCGTGGATGATGTGCCAGTATGGGCATAGTGTTGTTGAGGCTAAGCGTGCTTAATATGGGCTTACAAGCCTGAGCAGGAGACATTAAGGTAGGAACCCTGTTGCTCAGAAGAGCCTTTTGTGCTCGAAAAGCATCAAAGATAGTTGTCTAGGTGTGGTGTTTGGGAGGATTTTTGAAAGCCCATAGCTTCATTAATGTGAATGAAAAAACAGGCCAAAGGAAAGAAAATAATATGGCTGAGGTTTCTATATTAAAGCCGTAGCGGGTCGTTACGCCAACAAAAACTGTGTTGGTGGCTACGCCGCATAAAACGATTGTAATATATTTCCAGAATGTTTTTTTGTGAGATGCTTCTGGTGTAAATGACCAGTAAAAGTTTAAGAAATAATTATAGACTGTCGCTAAAAGGTAGGACAATCCGTTGCAATATTCTTTCGGGAAGTGTGAGTAATGAATAAAAATCCACAAGAACCCAACATAGAGCAGGAGCGTGCTAATTCCGATTATTGCGTATTTCAGGAATTGGATGACGGTGGGGGGCAGCAATTCAAAAAAATCCAAAGTGTTTGTGTCATTCTTCCGATCTATAACGAAGCGGATAATATCAGTTTCGTATCGAAAGATATTTTATCAAAATTATTGGAAAACAGCTATAATGCACACATACTTTTTGTCAATGATGGGAGTAAGGATAATTCTTTAAGGATTGTGAAGCATTTATGCAGTCAAAACCCTAGAATACATTATATTTCTTTTTCGCGAAATTTTGGCAAGGAAGCCGCGCTTATGGCGGGGTTGCAGGAATGCCGAGATCATTATGATGCGATCGCCTATATGGATAGTGACGGCCAGCATACCGTGGATGACCTGTTAATGCTTATTCAGCATACAGAAAACACCGGCTGTGATTTGACCTGTGGCGCAAGGGCAGACAGAAACTATCAAAATGGTTTGCAACGTTTTCTTTCCAATAGTTTTTATAGGTGTTTTCATTTTCTAACAAACCAAAGCATTGAAAAAGGCGTTGGTGATTTTAATGTTATGCGCTCCAAAGTTGTTTTAGCTTTATGTGAGTTCAAGGAAAGAGATCTCTTCATGAAAGGAATTATTTCATGGATAGGTTTTAGAAGAGAAATTGTTAATATTCATATTGTCGATAGGAAGGGGGGAGTATCAAAGTCTTCCACCCTGCGCATGGTAAAACTGGCTGTTTCGGCCATTATGTCATTCAGTTCATGGCCATTAAGACTTTGGTCGTTTGTTGGATTTTTCTCGTCTTTCCTGTCTTTTCTTTATCTCTGTTTCATTATTTTTCAGAAAATTCATTTTGGAATTAATATTCCCGGTTATGCAACAATTATAGTTATTCTGTTGGGTCTGGGTGGAATACAGCTACTTTCTGTAGGGATTATAGGTGAGTATATTTCCAGAATGTATGAGTCCTCCCAAAATAGGCCACGATACATTATTGATGAGCGGTCTTCGTGATTGCTCTATCTCTCCTTCCCTGTTTGGTCAAAGCGGGGAAAGGAGAGATTTGGGCTGTATTACTTGGAGATATGGCCTTTTTCTAAAATGTTATTAAAATCTATAATTGTCATATCGGGGTTTTGAGGGGCGTCCGAAAGAGCGCCAACATGGGCTGTGGCAAGTTTTTCTATATTTGGTGCATGTCTGGCATTGAGAATAACCCAAAGCATGCTGGTCAGGCTCCATGTTTCCGAAGTGCTGGGCCGCCCAAACTCATCATATCTTACAAAAGGTGCTAGAGATTTTTCTTTACTGGATGGAACAAGATATAGAACCGACGTATCTTTCAGGTCGTTTATTCCAGCAAGATAAGTAGATACAAGTTGTAGTTCGGCAGATTGAGGCCGTGTGATTTCGTTTTTTACATCACTGTAAGCAAACCAGATACATCCAAGAAGCACCAAGCTCATAAGAGTTGTTGTCATTTTTTTGTGTTTTTGGACATCAGATAACGCCAGGGCCGCTACGACAAAATATAACAAAAGCAGGCTGCTCAAGGCAGGCTGGGTCCGATATGTCGGCCAATTTTCTTGTACAAGCAGATTGGGTAGATACGTGAGCGGTAACAGACCAAGGCAGATCAGAATTTTCCAGTAGGGTGAGTTCTGGCTTTGTTTAATATCAATGAAAAACCCGGCTAATATAAATATAAGAACGAAAATAGAGAGTATTATGCTGCCCTTGGCGTAAGGCAGAGCTAGCGCATTTGGCATGACATGGAGCAAAAACCATGTGGTTTTTTTTCCGATATGGGACACAAGGCCAATACGCGCGAGTGAGGGTGTGTGCGGAAATAATAGCAATGGCAGAGTTTTGGTTGCGACAAAATCGACAACTAAAGCACCAGCCATGACGGAACTTGTGGTGACGATGTTTTTAATACGGGGGAGGGGGCTGCCGGATGCCACCCAGGTCATTCCAACAAAGACCCAGTACATCATGGCGGCAGGCTGATAAATGCACATGGCGATGCTCAGAAGGGTCAGGGACCCTATAAAATTTTTCCAAAGATCTCTGGACGGGCGTTGCAGAGCACGAAAACTCATGCCCGCCAAAAATGCAGCCCAAGGATAAAAAGCGGTTACAGACCATGCTGCATAAAGCTGGAAAGCAGGTAACAACCCAACGCATGCTGCGGTTATTATACAAACGGCCAATGGAAATTGAGTTTGTTCCCGAAGGTGTCTGAAAAATAACGTGCATAGAGCACTAATGCCCGCAATGGATATAAAACGGACCCAGCATAAATCAGCGGCGTCTGTTACATAGATGTAAATATAACTAAAAAGAGCATATACAGGCCGTCCTCCACTCACCATCATCTGCATGAGAGATGCCATATTCTTATGGGCACCTTCTATGTAGGTATAATCATCAGTAAATCCATACGTTGATGTTAGGACGCTGTGATAAATAATGGCAAAGAAAAGAAGATACGCAAAATAGATTATTTTATAATTTGCGATATGATTGTGTATTTTTGTCACGCATCATCTCTTTTCATTAGAGGTTCCCTGCATTTTTGCAGGGTTTATCGAACACTTGAACACGGTTCTATACATTTTTTGATGCCCAGAGAAGCCTTGTGTGCAGGCTGGTACAGCAATGACTTGCCACAACATTCACGACTTGTTGTGGCAGAAGATTGGAATATAAGCCTGTTTTTTGTGAAAAAATTGGCACCAAAACACTGACTATGCCGTGTGTTGAGGGCCTCTGTTTTATCTGTGCGCGCCTGTTGTGCCGGGTGTGTATTGGAGAAAAGATCAAGTTGTAGTGTGGGGGTGATGGTCCATGTGGCGATTTTCTTGAAAGATACGGCACTTAAAAAATAATCGCAAGTTAAGCAGGTCTTCCATGCAGAATCCAAGGAGCACAGATGCCGGTATGCTGTGTAACACCGCAAGAATGCGCCGGCCGGTCTGCATGGCTGTGCGCGCGGAGCGGTGATTATGAAAAGACTTTTCCACCATTACAGAAAACGCAGCCGTAAAGGGGAGGCGGAACGCTATACCAAGCTGGAGGATGTAGCGCCTGATCCTGCTGGTAAAGAAGGGAAGCGTTTCCATTTAAGCACCAAGGAAGCGGTCAGGCGTTTTCGCGCTCATGCTCTGGTGGAAGAAAAAAGCCACCGCGATGTTGTGCGCGTGGGCCTGAAGGACAGTGTATGGAGTGACCTTTACCACCATGCGCTCACGGCAAGCTGGCCAGCTTTTGCCGCTATTTCCGTGGTGTCGTACATCGTTATCAATCTTGTATTTGCGTTGCTGTATATGGCGGCGCCGGGGCAGATCACCGGTCTGTCCCATGGCATGCTGCTGTCTTTGTTCTTTTTTAGCGTACAAACACTCTCGACTGTTGGTTACGGAACCATGAGTCCGATAGGGGCGTATGCCAACGCTGTTGTCTCGGTCGAGGCCTTTGTGGGCATGATGCTGACAGCACTTGCAACCGGTGTGGTGTTTGCCCGTTTTGCCCGCCCCCGTGCGCGGCTGATGTTTAGCAATATGGCTGTTATCAGTAACGAAGGGGGGATCCCAGCCCTGTGTATCCGCATTGCCAACCTGCGGATGAGCGTAATTTTATCGGTTGATATTGAGGTTGCTCTATCCCGTCTGGTCATGAGCGATAATGGGCATCTGGTGCGCAAGTTTGACCAGCTTCTGCTTATGCAATCTCATGTGCCGGTTCTACGCTTTGCCTTTGTTATGGCGCACGTCATTACCCCTGACAGCCCCTTGCACGGCAGAACTGTTGCGGAACTGGAGAATGAGGAAGCCGAGATTATTGTGACCGTAACCGGCACGGACGAAGCACTGGGCCAGACCGTGTTTGCAAGAACGGCCTACAGGTTTGACCGGGTGCAGCATAACCATCGGTTTGTGGATATTGTGCTTTCCCGCCCCGATGGACGCATTACGGTGGATTACACCCGCTTCCATGATGTTGAGGCACACTAACAGGCAGGAGGTGTGCGCGGGCTGAAATGCCCGGCACACCCCCACCACAATCCCAAAATAAATTGTAACAAAAGGCGTTTCAGGTCGCTCGGTAGGGACGGGATGCGTCCAGGAATACGGCGTTTGCGTCCAGTTCGTGGGAGACCACAATCAGGTAGGCAATGGCGCGCGTGAGTTCGATACGTGTGGAAATATTAGGCTCGGCGGCTTCCATCCGCCGCAATGCGGTCGTTGCTACGCGTGCAGCGTGGGCCGTATGACCATATTTGCCTGTAAAGTGGCTCATCCGCTTCATAACAATTTCTATAGCCCGGCGTGCGGCCGGGGGGATCTGGTTGCGGTGCAGAAGTGCGCGCAGGCGGATAATGTTCAGACCTATGGTCATGGCCGCCAATGTGCCCTGCAGGCAGCCCTCGATTGTGGGGGAGGGCGTGGGGCCAGCATGGCGGATCAGGCGTGCAAAGCGGTCAATGTTGCGGCCAATCCAGTCCCGCGTCATGGGCATGGGTTCGGCAGAGGCCAGTGTACGCAGGTCTCGGAGCAGGGTCCGGCGCATGCGCCAGCGTTCTGCCGCACTGTTAAAAGGCAGAACAGCGCGGAAAATAAGCACCGCAAAAAACACACCCAGCAGAATGGCCCATGTGGAGTTGAACCATGTAACTTCGTCCACCCGCCCCTGATTGAGGGGGTGCACAAAATTAGGCAGCAGGAGTGTATAGGCTGCGGAGTGCAAAGCCGTGCTGGCGTTACGCGCGGCCAGCCCCCCGGCAAACATGGGAATGGCGAGTGTTGCCACCAGCATTTCGTAATTAGCCTGTGTGGGCAGGACAAAAAAGACCAGAAAAAACGCAACAAGTGCTGCCCATATGCCACCGATCATGAACTGTGTGGTGGCGACAACCGGGTTTTCCCGCGTGGCAAACAGCCCGCACACAATGGCTACGAACGTAATAAACCCAAGCCCCGTGGGCCATGCCGTACATTCCCACACCAGCCCGGCTGCACTCAGGGCTACGGCTGCGCGCACGCCATTATAAGCGGCCTCGCGCTTGTCCACATGCGACTGAAGGCGGAAGTGGAAGTGGTCTCCACGAATAAAATGCTGGCTGGCATCGTATTCCCGAATGGCCTGCTCCAGTTCGCCCAGTAGTTCGTCCATGGCGTTGTGCAGGATGCGCCCGTCCAGCAGGGCGGAAATCTGGGCGTGTTCGTCTTCCAGCGTAAAAGCGGAGCCAATTTCGTGCGTTAGGGCATCCACAATCTGCTGGTGGCATTCCGCGCGCAGCAGTTGCAGGTCACGCAGAATGCCACGCACCCCGGTTTCCGTGTTCAGGCGGTTGGGCAGGCTGCTTAGAAAAGTGCTGACGCGGGAGGCTGTCTCGCGGAAGATGGGCTGGTCGGTCTGCACGTATTGCAGGCGAACCGTCATGCCCAACCCGCGTGAGAGCAGGACAGATACAGCCGCCAGCGCCGCGCGGGCATGATCGCCTTCGTGCCCGTGCGGCCCCATTTCCGCTTCGGAGAATTCGATCTGGTCGTTAATTGAGAGGATGGGGCCAAACATGGCGCGTGAGCGGATGAGGGCCTCGTCATCTCCTGCCAGCAGGCTGGCTACGGCTTCGGACACATTGCTTAGGGCCGTACGGAGCTTATCGCGGATGTTGCGGCGTGCGGTTTCGGCCAGATTATGGGCAAACAGGCCCGCAACCGTACTTTCACACACAATGCCCAGCACAATATAAGTCGCGCGGGACATGGCGGTCATGAACACGTTTTCGGGGTGGGGAATGGCGCCTATGGCAATAATGGCCGTTGTATAGCCCGCCAGAACCAGCGCGTAGGAGCGGAAGTTACGCACAAGGGTTGCAAGCCCGCAGCACAGCCCCAGCCAGATGGAAAGAGCAGGGAAAAACAGCCATGCGGTCTGGTTGAAGGCCGAAATAAGGGTGATGGACATAACCACCCCAATGGCGGTGCCCACCAGACGCCAGCGTGCCTTGGACAGGCTCTCCCCGCGTGAGCCTTGCGCCACGATCCATACGGTCATGGCGGCCCATTGCGGGTCGTCCAGTTCCATCCACAAGGCAATAACAAGTGCGATCAGGGCGGCGGCTGTTGTGCGTAGTGCAAACCCGATTGCCGATGGTGTAGGCGCGAGTAGCCAGCTTAGGGGTATTTTGCGCTGCACACCGGGCGGCCCTAACGGGCGGAAGGTCCGCAGGCGACCGATCCTGTCAAGCAGGGGAAAAGAAAGACTGGGCACAATGGCTACTTTGTTGCAACAGAGGAAGGTGGGGAATCAGATTGTAACCGTAGCCCCTTTTCCCCTTTTTTCCTTGTGGGTTCAGACGCATATCAGCTATCGCTTCTCAAACGGGAAAGGGCGGTCTGGAGCCGGTTTGTGTTTATAAGTATTGCATGGATCTGTTATTCTATCCATGACCAAATTAGACCGCGCCAGCCGTTTGGCACCCTTGGTGGCGCATATGGGAAAGATGATGGATATGTCTGATTTTTTTCAGAATATTGTAGGTAAGGTTGAAAGTGTTCTGGGTGGGGATGTCCAGACCATTGTCAAACAGCAGCTTCAGTCCCTGACGCAGCCGCAGACAATTCAGGCCCTGCTGGACCGGGCTGATCAGGCCGGTCTGGGGGATAAAGTCCGCTCATGGATCAGCCAGAGCGGTAATGTGCCCGCCACACCGGATGAAATCCGCTCCATTCTGGGGAGCGGTGCTGTGCATGATCTGGTGGAAAAAACCGGCCTGCCAGCCGATGCCGTGGTGACGGCGCTGGTGCATTTTCTGCCAGATGCGGTGGACAAGCACACGCCCGATGGGGTGCTGCCCACAACAGACGCCACAAAGAACGCCTGATCCGTCAATCGGGTCGCACAGGTGTGATGCACGGCATTTTCGTGCATCACACGCCATATTCCGTTATGATACTGCCATGACCTTGGGTGAACGTATAACGCGGATGGATAGCTGGCTGCTGGATCAGGTATGCCAGCCTATTGCGGACAGGCTGCCGGAGCGCTTTCCGGCCTTTGATGCGGGGATGAGCTGCCAGTTTGGCTCCCTGCTGCTTTCCGCTGTCTCCATTATTGCCGTGTTCGTGCTGACCGGCATGAACGACTTTGGCGACATGATTTTTAACGTGCTGGTCTGGTGCCTGTGCGTGAGCTTTTTTGCCGTGTTGAGCCGCCTGCGGGTGCTGGTCAAACCGGGCAAACCCAACCCGCTGCGGCATATGCTCATCAGTGTGCGGATTATTTCCATCCCGTTCGCTTTGTATGTTGTGTATCAGGCACTGACCTCGCCCCTCACATTCGGGACGGCGGTGTGGTTCAACGCATTTTCAAATATTGTGTTTGTTGTGGGGCTGTATCTTATGTCGTGCCAGCCGCGTCCGCCGAAGATGCGCACAAAGGAAGATGTATGGGGCCGGAACTTTGCGCCCCAGCCCGGTGGTGGGTTTTAACAAACCATAAAGAACGCACACACGATCAGGGGTTTTCCTGATCGTGCTCACCTTGCGCAATGCGGCCCTGTACCGCAGGCCGCCAATCCGCGTCCTTGGGTGCTGCATCAAGCGCTTTGCGGAACAACTCTAGTGCTTGAGCCGTTACGTGGTGTTCAGCCCGTGTCATGGCTTCAGCCGTGCGGGCGGCAAGTTCGGGGTCAAAACCCAATGCCAGAGCATGGCCCCATGCATCCGCTGCCTGTGCGTAATGGTCGCCCGATGCCTGCAACTGGCCAAGAAGCAGGTAGCCCTGCCGCCTGTTGGGGTCATCCGCAGGTAAACCGGCAATGGCTTGCTGGAGTTGCGCAATAAGGGCATCGCTCTTGCGGTTTTGCATATGCTGGGCAACCAGCCGCGGTCCAAGCGGTTGTGCTGGCAGGCCGGGCGCGCCGTTGGTCAGGTAAAGGGCAATGGCAAGGGCTGGAGCGGCCGCAAGAGCAAACCAGCCAAGCATGGCCGAACTGTTGGCCCGTGCGGTAGAGGGGGCTGCATCTGCTACAAGAATGCGGCGCTGAATTTCCAGTATGGCAATGTCGTGTTCGGCCGGGGCAATCAGGCCTATGGCAAGGTCACGGTCCACTTCGGCCAGTTGGGCTTCGTGCAGGGCAAGGGCCGTGCTGCGTTCGTCCTGAATAACGCGGGTGCATGCCCAGAGAGTGTAAAAGGCCGGAGCCAGTGCAAACAGGCTGAGCAGCCCGATGGAAAGCCAGATCATGCTCTCAGTCCTTTGTCAGTCTGGCCAGACGGGCCTTTTCTTCTTCGGTCAGCGGAGGCGGCGGTGGGGCTGCGGCCCTGCGGCGGTAGAACATAAAGGCCGTGCCAACCCCCATAAGCAGGGCCAGAACCGGCATGCCCCACAGGAGTAACGTACCAACCGAAAGTGCTGGGCGCAGGCGGATGAAGTTACCATAACGGCTGACCATCCAGTCCATGACCTGCTGGTTGTTCTCGCCTTTGGCAACGTGTTCGCGCACAACGCGGCGCAGGTCGCGCGCCAGCCCTGCGCTGCTATCTTCAATCGATTCATTTTGGCACACAAGGCACCGCAGTTGCGCACCAATGGCCTGCGCGCGGGCTTCCTGCTGCGGGTTTGCCAGCATTTCGGACGGGTCATCAACTGCCAGAACCAGCGCCGGGGCTGCCATAAGGGCCAGCCCGACCAGTAAGGCTGCCAGTTTGCGGTGCAGGGTCATGGCGTTTGCAGCCTGTGGGCCAGTGGTAGCAGAACCTGTGTAAGGGTGGTTTCCGTTAACGGGGCTGCTGTATGCCAGCGAATAACACCCCCCGGTCCAACCAGAAAAGTTTCTGGCACACCCGAAATGCCCCATTCAATTCCGGCCCGTCCGGCGTGGTCATCGCCCAGCCGGGTAAAGGGGTTGCCTGAATGGCGCAAAAAACTGGCGGCGTTTTCGGGCTTGTCCTTGTAGGCAATGCCCCACATATCCAGCTTGTCCTTGAGCGTCATCAGGGTTGGCATTTCCGCAAGGCAGGGAATGCACCATGACGCAAAAAAGTTGACCAGCACGGGTTTGGTCAGGTGCTGTAGGTCCTGTGCGGTAAACCCGTCTGCGGGGGGCAGGGGGGCCAGCGTAAAGTCCGGCACGGGGCGGTCCAGCACAGGGGCGTTGATGTCATGCGGGTTGAAGGACCCGTGTTCCATGCCGTCCAGCATTTTCCAGAAAGCAACACCAGCAACACCGGCTCCGGCCAGCGGCAGGGCCATAAGCAGGCGGCGGCGGGTCAGGTTGTCCGAAGGTGTGGTCATGATACGCTCGCGGTTGCGGGGGAGGGTCTGGCCCGTTGGGGTGCGCCAACGCGCATGCGCCGGTCGGAAAGGGACAAAGCCCCGCCAAATGCCATGATCAGCGCACCCAGCCACATCCATGGCGCCAGCGGGTTGTAGTGCAGGCGCAGCACGTAGGTCGGGTTTGTGTCGGGGCCATGCCTGTCGCCCAGAACACCGTACAGGTCGGCCAGCATGTTGGTATGGATGGCAACGTTTGTTGTGGTCTGGTTCTGGCTGTTAAAGCTGCGCTTGGACGGGTGCATGACCGTAACCAGCTGGCCATTGTGCCGGACTTCCAGCGTTGCAACCATAGCGGTGTAGTTGGGGCCGGGTTCCTGCTCCACGGCCTTAAGGGTCCATGTGTACCCGGCAAGCTGTTCCGTGGTGCCAATGGGCACTTCCACAATTTTGTGCTGTGCCTGAGACATGGCGGCAAGGCCAAGCACGGTAATGCCTACGCCCGCATGGGCAATGGCCGTGCCAACAATGGCGCGTGGCAACATACGCGCGCGCTGGATGGAGGTCGCAACAGGTACGCGGAACAGCCGCGTACGCCCTGCCAGATCCGTAATACTGGAGGCAATAACCCATATGGCCGCCGCCGCACACAAAATGGCCAGCACGCCCGAGAGTTCAAAAACAGCAACCGCACAGGCAAGGGCTGCCACAATGGCTGCGATCCACAATTTTTGCAGCACCGGCCACAACTGCGCGCGCTTCCACGGCAGCATGGGACCAAACCCCATAAAGATGAACAGGGGCAGGGCGAGCGGGATTGTCGTTGCGTCAAAAAAGGGTTTGCCAACCGATATGGTGCGGTCAAACAGCAAGGACATGAAGGGCGGATACATGGTGCCGGTCAGCACCACAGCACACAGGGAGCACAGCAAAATATTGTTGAGCACCAACGCCCCCTCGCGAGAGACCGGGGCAAACAGCCCGCCTGCGGTCAGTGCCGGGGCGCGGTAGGCGAACAGTGCCAGAGAGCCACCAATAACAACGCCCAGAAGGCCCAGAATGAACACCCCGCGCGCCGGGTCGTTTGCAAAGGCATGCACGGAGTTCAAAATACCCGAACGCACAAGGAACGTGCCCGAAAGCGAGAACGAGAAAGTGGCAATGGCCAGCAGCACGGTCCAGATTTTAAGGGCTTCGCGCTTTTCCACCACAATGGCGGAGTGGATCAGGGCGGTGCCGGTCAGCCATGGAATGAGCGAGGCATTTTCCACCGGGTCCCAGAACCAGTAGCCCCCCCAGCCCAGTACATAATAGGACCACCATGACCCCATGGCGATGCCGCAGGTCAAAAAGCACCACGCAGCCACCGCCCACGGGCGCACCCAGCGGCCCCATGCTGCGTCCACCCGACCTTCAATCAGGGCGGCAATGGCAAAGGCGAACGGCACGGCAAAACCCACATACCCCGTGTACAGAATGGGGGGGTGGAAGGCCAGACCGGGGTCTTGCAGCAGGGGGTTCATGCCCTGCCCATCCATGGGGGCGGGCCAGATGCGGGCAAACGGGTCCGATGTGGTCAGGCAGAACAGTTCAAACCCCGTGGCCACAAGGCCCAGCACGGCAATAACGCGGGCACGCAGGGCGGAGGGCAGGTTCCGCCCGAAGGCGGCAACGGCTGCACCGCACAGGCCCAGAATAAGCGCCCAGAGCAGAATGGAGCCTTCATGGTTCCCCCATACGCCGGTAATTTTGTAGAGTAGGGGTTTGGAAACAGCACTGTTTTCCGCAATGTTCTGGACCGAAAAATCGTCCGTAACGGCTGCGTAAATCAGGCTGAGGAAGGACGCGCCAAGGGCGATCATCTGCCCAAGGGCAAGGCCGGGGGCCAGCGCCATAAGCCGCGCGTCACGCCGTGATGCACCAATAAGGGGAATAATACCTTGCACGGCAGCCAACACACAGGCCAGCGCAAGGGCGTAATGTCCGAGTTCGGGGCTTAACATATCTGGGGGGAGGCTCCCGTCTTCTTTTTCAGGCTGTTCAGTTTGGTGCAGCGGGGGCGGACAGAGTTTTGCTTGCGTCCTGCACGGTCATGTTGTTCCAGCTTGCCGCACTGGGGGGCGGGCCAAAGCGGGGGTCCCATTTGCCGGATTTTTTCAAGGCTTCGGCCACTTCCTTGGGCATGTAGGTTTCATCATGCTTGGCCAGAACTTCGCTTGCCATAAATTCGTGCGGCGGTTGGACCGTGCCAATGGCGACCACACTCTGGCCCTCGCGGAACAGGTCGGGCAAAATCCCTTCGTAATGCACGGTAACGGCGGCCTGACCATCGGTTACGGCAAAGGTTGCGACCGGGGTTTCACCATGTTTTTCACGCTTGACCGAGCCAGCAACAACCATGCCGCCCAGCTTGACCGTACGGTCGGTTGGTGGGGGCGAGGCTTCAACCTGAGACGGTGTTACAAAAAAAACAATGTCGGAAGAAAAAGCCCGCAGGATCAGGGCTGCCGCAGTGCCAAGGCAGGCAACGCAGGCAATGACAAGCCAGAGGCGACGGGTCTTGCGGGTCATGGGGTAAGGGGTGTTCCTGCGTTGCGGTTATGGGTCTGCTCAAGGGCTGTCAGTCTGGCCCGGTCGCGTTTGAGCCTGAATGCCGCACCAAGGGAGAGAACAAGGGCCATAATGGCGGCCAGTCCGTAGCTGGCAACAATGTAGGGAAGGTGGGTCATGCGGCCCCTCCACCCCGGCGGGGGGAGGAAAGCAGGGCGCGAATACGACTTTCCATGACTGCCGCACGGGTGCGGGCAACAACAAGAGCGGCAAAGCCCAGAGAGAACCCAATGGTGGAAAGGGCAAGCGGCCACAGCATGGAAGCGGACATGGTGGGCGCTCCTGTTATGGTAATGCTGTCTGGCTGGTGCAATGTATTCCACCATTGCACACTGAACTTGATGATCGGCAGATCCACCGCCCCGGCCAGTGCCAGAATGGCTGCTGCCCGGTAGCCGCGCTGCGGGTCATCAAACGCGCGAATAAGGGCGATATGCCCAAGGTAGAGAAAAAACAGGACCAGCACGGAGGTCAGGCGCGCATCCCACACCCACCACGTGCCCCACATGGGTTTGCCCCAGATGGAGCCGGTTGCCAGGCATAATGCGGTAATGCAGGCCCCAACCGGGCCTATTTCCACCGCGGCAAGGTCTGCCAGCGGGTGGCGCCAGACCAGCGAGAGCAGGCCGCACAGGGCAAGCCCGGCATATCCGCCGGATGCCAGCATGGCGGCGGGCACATGCACATACATAATGCGCACGGAATCCCCCTGCTGCCAGTCGGCGGGGGAATAGAACAATCCCCAGCCCAGACCCACAAGCGTAAAGGCAATGGCAGGCCATGTCAGCCAGGGCTGAAGGCGCGCGCCCAGCTTGAGAAACCGGCCGGGGTTGGCATACCGGTGGAAAAAACTGCCAGTACGCGCGACAAAGGTCGGTGAGGCGCTCAAAAGTTGGTCCGCTCCGTCTGTCTGGTTTATGGGCAAGGGAATACACCCTTGTCCGTAGGGGGCGATATGTCTCAAAGTGGGACTGCTGCCGTCTCCTTTATATCATTATAAGCGTTCTGACACGATGCAGTTCTTCATGGGCGACCATGCCCGTAAGACACAACAGAAGGAAAAAGAGGCATGTTGTTTGCCATTATCTGTACGGATCGCCCCGACTCTCTGGCCCTGCGCATGGCTACCCGTGCGCAGCATCTGGCCTTTCTGGAGCTGAACAAGGCGGCCATCCAGTTTGGTGGTCCGCAGTTGGATGCAGACGGCAAACCCTGTGGCAGCCTAATCCTGCTTGAAGCCGAAGACCGTGCCAGTGCCGAAGGCTTTGCCGCAGCCGATCCCTACGCCAAGGTCGACCTGTTTGAGAGCGTGGTCGTGCGCCCGCTGCGCACGGTTTTCCGCGATGGGCAACTGGCTGAATAACATGGCATTCTGGCTGATAAAGAGCGAGCCTGACGCCTTTAGCTGGGACGAGCAGGTTGCAAACGATGTAGAGCCATGGACCGGAGTTCGGAATCATCAGGCCAAAAAGAACCTTGCCGCCATGGCCGTGGGGGACAGGGCTTTTTTCTACCATTCCAACGTGCAGCGCGCGATTGTGGGGGTGGTGGAGGTGGTGCGCGCAGCCTACCCCGACCCCACGGCCGAAACCGGGGTGTGGGTGTGTGTGGATGTTAAGGCGGTTGGCCCCATGCCCACGCCGGTAACGCTTGCCCAGATCAAGGCCGAACCGGGGCTGGAGGAACTGGCGTTGGTCCGGCAGTCCCGCCTGTCTGTCTGCCCTGTCTCGGCGGAGCATTGGCAGGAACTTTGCCAGATGGGCGGGTGGAGGGAGCAGGGCTGAAACCGCTCTGTTCACACCGTTATCAAATTATTGTGACAAAGGCCGCCCAACCGGGCGGCCTTTGTCATTTTGTGCGTGTTGGCGTGGATCAGCCCTGTGTGGCCAGCATCCATGCCTGCGCGGAACGGTTGCCGGAGCGACAATAGGCAAAATATGGCCCCGGCAGGGTGTTGAGCACTTCCTGCGTTTCAATCACCACGTCAGAGGTGGGGGGCACGCCTGACGCTATGGGAATGGCAATAAAGGTCAGCCCGGCTGCACGCACGGCTTCACCAATGGTTTCGGCTGTGGGCTGGCCTGCTTCCTCGCCATCGGGGCGGTTGCAGATAACGGTTTTGAACCCGGCTTCCTTGATTGTGGGAATATCGCTGAGTGCGATCTGGCCTGTTACGGCAAAGTTGGGGGCAATGGACTGGTACTTCATGGGGCCTGTAATCCTGTAAGCAGTGAGCCTGACCCGAGCAGGATGAGGGTTTTGGGCCTCAATGCAAGGGCTGTGCTGGCATGTTGGGTATGGGTCAGCCGTGGTGTTTAACGGTGAATAAAGTACATGTCGGAATAGAGGTTTTTAAGGGCGGCATGGTCTGCAAGGCAGTGGCGGACCAGCAGGGCGCGCAGGCTTACGGCGGCCTGTTGTACGGATGGGTCCGTGCTGTTGGTTTGCAAGGCAGGGTAGTGTGTCATGCAGGCCTTGAGCGTGGGGTTGTTCATGTCCACACCACTGCTGATTTTGGCCTTCAGCTCATCATAGTATTTGGAGACCTCGCTATCGGAGTTCCATTTGACCAGAGACGTATCCACTTTGCCGTTATGCATGAAGTAGGCAACGGTCATGAACCCGGTTTCTGGCGCATGGCTGCCCGCCTGAACGGTCATGTGGCAGGAGCGTTGGGAATAGGGCGGAAAGTTTACGTCCGGCATGGCGGTGGACGCCGTAACTTTTATGTGCGGCAGGCTGCCCTGCGGCGGGGCAGAAGCGTCCTGCATGTCCGCATCTCCGCCCATGTGGGCTTTCTGCCATGCTTGTGCCAGAAGTGGGTAGTAACGGATGGACTGGCACAGGCTTGGGTCCGTGCGGGCATCGGCCAGAGCCATGTCGTAGGTTTTCTGTTCTGGTGTGGCGCACGCGGCCAAGGCCAGAACAGAGGCAACGCAACTCAGGCGGCTTAGGCTACGGCCCGGCTTGGAGGCGTTTGCACGCGGAGAAAAAAAACGGAAAAAACCAGCCATGAGGAAAGCTCCTTAAAAGCGGCACGGCGTTAAGCCAGATTCTTCATGCGTTGTGTAAGGGCTTAAAGCCACGCTTACAACGTTGTTTGCGTGGGTACCGGGGGCGCGTTGTAACAGGTCATCTGTTTTTCATATGATCAGCCTGTTATGATCAGCGCGAATACATAGCATACGGCGCTCTGGCAGCGCCGGTTGTCGCATTTGCTGTAAATGAGGCAGGTAGCAGACAGGAAAGGCACGTATGAGCATGAAGGAAACAGCAGGCAACGCCCTGACTCCGCTAGCACTGAGTGGCCGCGACCTGGGGGAACTGGAAACAGCCCTGATCGCAGTTGAATCCGGGCGTGGCGTTCTGGTGCGTTTGGCGGACCTTATGGGCGGTGCTGTTGGCCATGCCGCACGTTTGGGCATGCGTGGTCTGGGTATGGCCCCCAACATGGAGCAAAAACTGCGCGGACTGGCCGAAACAGCCATTACCCGTGCGTTTGATGTTGCGGTGCTGGGCATGAAAGGCCCGACCGATACCGCCATGGAAGACTCGCGGTGGCGCACATCGGGCCTACAGGCCGCAGTGGCCGTGTCGGGGGCTGTGGGTGGTTTTGCTGGGCTTGCAGGGCTTGCGCCAGATATCGGGTTTACCACCCTGACCATCATGCGCGAGATTGCCCGTATTGCACGGGAGGAAGGCGAAGATCTGAGCGAGCCGGATGCCCGGCGCGCCTGCTTGGAAGTGTTTGCGCTCAAGGCGTTTCCCAACCGCCGGAATGGGGAAGAGAGCGAACTGGGCTATTTTTCGGCCCGTGCGGTTCTGCGTGGCCGCCCGGTTGTGATGCTGATCGCCGAAGTGGCCTCGCATTACGGTCTGGCGCTGGGGCAAAAAATTTCTGTCCAGCTTATGCCTGTTGCGGGCGCTTTGTGTGGTGCGTCACTCAATACGGCGTTTTTCAACCACTACCGTGCTTTGGCCCGCGCACATTTTACCATTCGCAGGCTGGAGCGTGAGCATGGCCCGGTGGTGCGCGATACCGCCCTTGCGCTGCGTGATAGCCTTGAAGGGCGCGAAAAGCTCTGAGTATTGGCTGACCGAGACCAGATGCAAAAACAGGGCCGCGTGATGCGGCCCTGTTTTGTATTGGCATGTTATTTTTTGGCGTGAGCGGGTGGGCCTGAGCGCTCTATAAAGGTCGCAAGAACGGCCATGCCCAAAAAGCTGATGCCCAGCACCCGCAAAGTGCCCTGATAATGAAAGGCCGGGTACCAGAGCAGCGCGCAAATACCAATACCAAGAACACAAAAGAGCCGCATGGTCATGGGGGTGGTTCTCCTTGGCTTTTGTCTTACGCGCTTACACCGGAGGGCAGGGGTTTGCCAGCCGCCAGTGCGCCAACATTATCGAGTGCCAGCATGCCCATGGCGGTCCGGGTTTCCACCGTAGCACTGCCTACGTGGGGGGTCATAAACAGGTTGGGTAAGGCCAGCAGAGCGGGGTTGGGGTTAGGCTCGTTATGGAAAACGTCCAGACCCGCAGCAAAAAGCTGGCCGGAGCGCAGGACTGCAATCAGTGCGCTTTCATCAATTAAGGAGCCACGGGCGGCGTTGACCAGCACGCTACCGCGCGGCAGCAGGCCCAGCGTATGGGCGTTGATGAGTGGCGGGACGGTGGGGGAGCCGGGCATGTGCAGGGTCAGAATGTCGCAGTGCGGCAGCATGTCCTCAAGCTTTTCAAAATAGGTGGCCCCAGCCTCCTCCGCCGCGTCCAGCCGCCGCCGGTTGTGGTAGAGAATGGACATATCAAACCCACGGGCGCGCTTTGCAACGGCCTGACCGATGCGGCCCATGCCCACAATGCCCAAACGCTTGCCGCTTACGCGGTGGCCCAGCATTTCCCCCATGCCCAGTGCGCGGCCCCATCCGGCTTTCATGAGCGTATAATATTCCGCAGCCCTGCGGCTGGCTGCCAGAATGAGCATGATCGCCAGATCGGCATTGCAGTCGGTCAGCACATCCGGGGTGTTGGAGACGGCAATATTGCGCGCCAGCAGGGCGGGCACATCAAGGTGGTCCAGCCCTACGCTTACCGTTGCAACAAGTTTTACACTCTCCGGCAGGGCAGCCACATCCGCGCCTTTAAGGGGGGATGTGTGCGTGACCAGCACGGCAAAGGGCTGGTAGGCATGCGCCAGTTCCAGCAGTTCAGCCGTGCTCAGGGCATGGTCTGGCGGCGGGGGGGCATCAAACTCGGTGCGGATACGGTTTTCTACGGCATCCAGCAGGCGGGTGGAGCGGATCAGGCGCGGGGCTTGGATGGTCACAAAAATCTCCATGGTGGTGCATGGTGGGCCGGGCAGGGATGTATTTATTCTTTGGGCAGGGTAGCATACCGCAGCAGGTGCGCCACACCACAAGCCGCCTATGGTTGATAACGAGTGCGGGAAAAACCGGTTGCACGGGACCAGACGCAGGGAAAAACACATGGGAGCAGACCCGGCATGGCAGATGGCCTAACACCCGAGCTTATGCTGGGGGCCTATGCCGCAGGGTTGTTCCCCATGGCGGAGGGGGAGGACGACCCGACCCTGAGCTGGTATGACCCCGACCCGCGCGGTATTCTGCCGCTGGAGGGTTTTCACGTTCCCCGGCGTTTGCGCCGCACGGTTTTGTCCGGCCGGTTCGAGGTGTGTGTGGACCGGGATTTTCCCGCTGTCATGCGTGGGTGCGCCGCCCCCGCCGCAGGGCGGGAAAGTACGTGGATCAACAGCCGTATTTACCAGTTGTTCTGTGCGCTCCACACCATGGGCTTTGGCCATAGTGTGGAATGCCGCGTGGATGGCGCACTTGTGGGCGGGCTGTATGGCGTAGCCCTTGGCGGTGTGTTTTTTGGCGAGAGCATGTTCAGCCGGGTCACCGATGCCTCCAAGGTAGCCCTTGTCCATCTGGTTGCCCGCCTGCGCCTGACTGGCTTTATCCTGCTCGATACGCAGTTCGGTACGGAGCACCTTGCCCGCTTTGGTGGGGTGGAAATACCGGCAGCAGAATACAAACAGCAGCTTGAGCGCGCGGTATGCATGCAGCCCTGCTGGTCCGATACGCTGACACCCGATATGCTCGAAGCCGAAATACGCAGCATGTAACGCTGCCACAAACCCTATAAGCCGGTGGGCTTAAACCGTGTGCTCAAACCGTGTGGGCCAAAAAAAGATATGGAGATGGACTTGGTGACAGACAGATTTTTACCGGCCTGCAAACGTGGCCTGCGTGTGCTTGGCCTGTGCGCCATAAGTGTTCCCTCCGTGTCTGCCATGATCGCCCCAGCCCTGTATGCCCAGATGGCCACCGACCACCCCCGCCTGACACCGGGGCGCGATGCGGTTATTGACTATGTTTTTCAGCCCCGCCCGACCGAGCAGGACCTACAGGCTGGCGCCAAGGCAGACACGCCCGTTGCAAGCCGCCATGTGCAGGTTCTGTATTCAGGGGATGGCGGGTTAATGCGGATTAACTACATGACCAGCATGGAGGGGGACCAAAGCCGTGGCGCGGTTATTATCAACCGTGCGGCGCAGGAGGTGCTGGTCATTATTAACGACCGGCGCGTTTACACCCGGCTGGTGCAGCAGGAGGGGATACGCAACCCTTTCCTGCTCGATATGTCCATGCAGTTCACCAAAACGGGGAGCGATGTGGTGGCAGGCCAGCCCTGCACCACATGGCAGGCGGTCTCCGCTCAGGGCAAGGCCTCAACCTGCGTAACGGATGACGGCTTTGTGCTCCAGCAGGATGGGGTGGATGTGGACGGGCTGAATGGCAGCCTGCGCGCCATGAAGGTCGCTTACGATACTGTGCCGGTCAGCGCCTTTGAACCCCCACAGGGTTTTCTGGAAGTAACCCCCCATTCCCCCCGTTCGGATGCACCAACCCAGCCCGAAACACCAGCAACTGGCGTTGGCCCCGCTACCAGCCTGCCCACAGGCAATACCAACCCAGAAGGGGAGACCCGGTAATGGTGCTCCGTTCCAAAAAAGGGCCGCATAGTGCTCTGGTCGTTGCGGCTTGTGGGCTGGCACTGGCCAGTCTGGCTGGTGGGCAGGCCCATGCGCAGCAGGTGGCGACGCCACAGCAAACACCTGCAACATCCGCCCATGCCGAGGGTGAACCACCGGCGGAAGCTCCAGCCATTACCCCTTCGGTAGATGTGGATGTGGAGTACGAACTGGCCTCCCCCCAAGGGGATGTCAGTACCCGCCAGCGTATGCGTTGGCAGGTTGCCACCCTGCGCCAGCGGCTGGACCCGGATAAATCCGCCGTATTCATGCTGACCTCATGGCGCGACAGAACTTTGAGCGTGGTGGATAACGGGCGCAAGCGGGTCAGTATCATGCCTGTGCCGGGCACACAGCAGTTAACCCCACCGGGGCAGCCCGCAATGGTCGGCTCCTATGCACGATTGGGGAGTTCCGTTGTGGCGGGTGAGCAGTGCACAGTATGGCGCACAAAAGATACGGATGGCCACCCAACGGATGCCTGTTACACAGCGGATGGGGTGTTGCTTCAGGTCGCGCAGGGGGGGCAGATTACGGTGCGCGCGCTGAGTGTGCAGCGTACAGCCCAGCCTGACAGCCTGTTTGTTATTCCCCCCGGATTGCGGCAGGAGGCTCCGGCACACCCCTGACGCAAGGGTATGTGGCCATTGGTGACAAAGGCAGGAAAGGCATGGAATGCACAACTCAACCTATGGCCGCACCGCGTTAGTCTTTGCGTTATGCGCAGCCTTTGGGGGGGCGCGCACAACCGCGCATGCACAGGCGGTAAATGGACCAACCACGGTCTGCATAACGGAGCAGGCCGCACAACAGCCGCAAACGCTGGTTGTTGTGCCCTCCGGTACTGTGTTCGCAACGGATGACGCCAGCAAGACCAACCCCACAGGGCATGCTGCTCCCGCACAGGCTATTGTTACGACCGAAACCATAACCCTGACCCACATGCAGCCCTGCATGGCGGCCGATGCGTCCAGCGTTGTCTCCCACACCCGGCACTGGCTGCGCGAGAAGGTACGGCCCCATAACGGGCTGGTCCTGCATGCCGTGGGCGAGGTCAGCGGAAATGGCGTGGACACCGATATGGCGGACGAGGATGCCTCCCTCCGTGATCTGATCCACGCGGGCGCGCTCAGCGTGTCTCTGAACCGGACCGTGCAGGACCCGGTTTTTTTGCAAGAAAGCGATGCAGACCTGCCAGATGCGGGGGATGGGGTGGATACATCCGCCTCGCGCGATGCCGCGTCTGACCTGCCCTCACAACGGCATGCGCACTAGCTATGGCGGTGGTGTCGGGCTGTTAGCCCCCGCATGGCATGAACAACCGCATGCAGTGCGGGAGGAGTATTCTGCTCAGAACATCTCGCGCAATGCGCCGGGCAGAAAAATGGAATAGGGGTTGATGTGCAGGGTCGGGTCTTCCAGATTGCCCGTAACCCCAAAGGTAATAGCCAGCAGCCCGCCATTTTTTTCCGGGCTGAACAGTCTGCCAATGCCCGGGAGTTTGCCGGGCAGGGTGTTAATGGCAAAAACCGGCACTACGGTGCCGTGCAGGTCAATACTGTTGCGGTCAAGGTTGACCTTGCCTTCCAGCGTAGCGCCAAGGGCGCCATTGCCTGTTGTGCCATCATGAATTTCCAGCACGCCATCTTCAAACGTTACGGGCATGTTGAAGTGCGTGACCAGAAAGTCGTTGGCGTCCTGCGCATTCAGCCAGCCGTAAAGAGAGATATTGCGGGCGACCTGCAAAGAGGTCGGCGCTTTTTTGAGCGTGAACGGAGTGATGCTGAGCTTGCCGCTAAATGGCGCGGCTGGTTCGGTATCATCAAACGTGCCGTCCAGTATGGCCTGCCCCCCTTTAACATCTGGCAGAATGCCAAAGGCTGCCAAAAATGCCCCCATGTCGGGAATATGGGCGTGTAGGGTGCGGTTGGCCCCGGTGGGGGTAAGGGTCATGCTCGCAGGTACGGGGCCACGCATGGTAAAGCGCATTTTTTCCAGCCGCAGGCCGTTATCTTCAAAATAGGCCTGTACGGTGCGCAGGGGCTGTTTGTTCTTGCTGTACCAGAGCTGGTTGGCGGTCAGGTCAATGGCCCATGCGGTGCCGGGCGGGCCGTGCAGTTTGCCGGTTGCTGCTTCTGGCACATGGTAGTTGGCCGGTTTTTTGGCCTCGATCGCATTCTGTTCGTGTTCATCCCTGCTCATGAGGGGGGAGAGGTCGAGCGTGTCGGCATAGACGCCAACATGGATCATGTTGCCAGACTGGTTATGTGGCAGCACCAATCTGGCATGGCCGTTTGAACGCGCGATTTTGAAGGATGAGATAATCAGTTCGGGTGCGTGACCGGCCCGCAACTGCGCCTTGCCAATAACGCTCAGGTCTGGCCCGGAAGCCTGAAGGTGGTCCACATTGGTGATCTGGCCCTTGTCCAGATCCAGTGTGGCAGTGGCCTGAGCGGGCTGCCCTGCTGTTTTGTGCCACATGGGAATACGGATGTCCGCACGGGCAAGGTCCAGATCAAGGCCAACCGTGCCTGTATGGTTGGCAAGTTGCTGGTAGTCCACCGCAAGGTCCGCGCTGCCACCAAAATGTTCACCTGTGGCAATGCCTGCGGCCAAGGCTGTATCTGGCGTGATGCGGGATGTCAGGTGGGCTTTTTCCGCCACCGCGTCTGGCGGCAGGGTGCGGAAATCCATGTCGTATGTCAGGTCGGATGGCAGGCCACCAATCACGCCATGCCCGGCAAGGGCAAGGCCGTCTGTGGTTACGTCCAGCCCGAAGCGGGCATTGGTCACATCGCGCCCGGCCACAACATTACCGATCGCGGCATGGGCCACATCGGCATGGCTTTGAATGGTCATGTCATTAATGGTCACGCGGCTGATCAGCGGCAGGCTCAGGCCCAGATGCAGGCTGGCCGCACCGCGCGGGTGGGTCAGGCTGAGCGGATGGCGGGAGAGCAGGTGCAGGCGTGGCTCGGCCAGCAGCGCAATCACATCCTGCAAAGGACCATGCAGGTCTGTCTCTATAATGCCGGTCTGGTCTTTTTTGGTCAGTCCCACAATGTCCATGGTGCCGGGGCCTGCCTCAATCCGGCCGGTGCCGGTCTGGCCCACGTTTTTGCCTGTCAGGTCCACCTGCTGGTAGCCGTGGTCAAAGTGGATGCTCAGCTTGTCCGGGTTTACAATATCCAGCCGTGCGTCCAGCCCCTGTAGGGGGGCAATGGGGCGCAGCCAGTGGATGGTCAGGCCCGTAGCGTCAATCCCGCCCTGTATGTTGGTCAGCTTTATGCCGTTCCAGCCTTGGGTGCTCCCCAACTCCGCCGTAGTGACAAGGTTGGTGGCTTCGCCAGTTGTTATGTTCTCCGTAACCCATTTTTTGCCCCCCTTGGCCGCAAGGGTGGGCCAGTAATAGGTCAGGTCCGCAAACGAGACATGGGGAATGGTGGTGGTGAGCCGGGCTTCTACGCTTTTGGGCTGCATAAGGTCGGATGCGTTAAGGAAACCGCTCAGGTTCACGCTCAATGCGCGCGTTGCATCATCGGGGGTGCCAGGGTTGCGCAGCAGCAGGTGCGCAAAGGGAATGGTCATCTGGGCTGGAACAGACTGTGTTTTGGTCTGGTTCAGTAACAAGACCATATTGGCCGTGCCGTGGTCTACCTCATAACGTGTGCCGCCTGCCTCCACATGGCCTGCGCCAATGGATGTGGTCAGTTCCAGTGCGTTGGGCAGCATCCATGGTGTTTTGGCTGCGGCGGTAAAATGCGTATCCGCCGTAATGCTCAGGGGGAGGTCTATTTTGGCCAGTTCGGGGCGCAGGGGGGCAAATGTGGCGGGGTTGAGTGCGTTGGTGCTCAGGCGCCACACAATCTGCCTGCCGTTATCGGCTGGTGCGCCATGGGCCTTCAGCACCAGCTGTGTGCCGGGGTCGTTTTGTGGGGCTATGCTCAACTGGACAGACCCGGTTACACCCGTGGCCCGCCCGACCGTGCGCAGGCGCAGGTCGACCCCAATGTTGGAGGCCAGCCAGTGGGTGCCGGTCAGACGGTCATCCATGCTTATGGTGGCGTCTTCTATGCGGGCGTGTTCCAGCCCGTAGGTTTCCAGCGTGTTGGTCTGCTGGGTCTGGGGGGCGGGCGGCAGGTCCAGATCAAACTCCACGCTACCATTATGGGCGCGGCGCAGGGCAAGGCGCACGCCTTTAATATTGATGCTACGCAACCGTATGCTGCCACGCAGCAGGGCCAGCGGGTCCAGCGTTACGTCCGCCTCGCGCACGGTGTTGGGGTGGGGGTTGCCCGGCGCAATAAAATTAAGGTCCTGCAAAACAACGGCTATGGGCACACCCATGC
The DNA here is from genome assembly GCF_963921165.1 of Acetobacter zythi. NCBI lineage: Bacteria > Pseudomonadati > Pseudomonadota > Alphaproteobacteria > Acetobacterales > Acetobacteraceae > Acetobacter > Acetobacter zythi. The sequence continues at coordinate 459,041 of NZ_CAWUEO010000001.1, read as the reverse complement.
CCTCACGCAGGCCATTCCAGCGGAGTTCGGCATGGCCAAGGCGCAGGCTGACCGCAGGCGGCTGTGCATGACCACCCTTAATAATTGTAATCGGCAGAAAAGGCCGCACAAGCGGGGTAATATCGAGCGGGCCAAACGCCATACAGCCCAGAAGTGCTGCAATTCCCACCAATGGCGAGGCCACCAGAACACAGGCCCCAATGGCGAGTGCACGCGGAATTTTTGTTCTTGGGGGAGGGGAGGTCTCTTGACCGTTGGAAGTCAACGCAGCAAGCCTTTATGGTTCACAGTACGGGCCATATCATGACGCAGGCAGATCATTCTCTCTTCCGTGACGTAAGACAGACCCGCAGGCAAGGCCCGCGGACCTGGCCGGATGCAGACTGGCCTGCTCCAGCAGACAGCCACAGAGCCGCCGTGTTTGTTGAGGACATGCTGGAACTGGCCAGCCAGAGCGGTATTGCGGCATCGGTTATGGCGCTGCCGGGTGCGCGTGCGTTGATGTTGTGCCTTGGCGGGAACAGCCCATACCTGTCCGATCTGGCGCGGGAGGACATTCAAGCCTTTGCGGCGCTGCTGGACAAGGGGCCAGATAGCTGTGTGCTCGATGCGTTTGCAACATGCGCACAGTTTGACGCCACATCGGGGCGAGAGTATGTCGCGGCGTTCCTGCGGCATGCCAAAAAGCGTATAGCTTTTATTTGCGCTATTGCAGACCTTGGGGGCTTCTGGTCTTTGGAGGATGTAACGCAAACCCTCAGCCGTCTGGCGGAAACCGCGCTCGAACTCGCACTCAAACATATGCTGTGGCAAGCCAGCGAGGCCGGGCAGCTTGACCTGCCACACCCCGAAAATCCAACACAGGGGTGCGGTCTGGTGGTGCTGGCCATGGGCAAGCTGGGTGCGCGTGAGTTGAATTTTTCATCCGACATCGACCTGATAGTACTGTACGACCCCACAACGTATTCTCAGTCAGACGCGGTGCGACGTGTGTTTGTGCGTATGACTAACGATCTTGTTAGTCTGATGGAAGCGCGCGATGCGAATGGCTACGTTTTTCGTACCGATTTGCGGCTCAGACCCGACCCATCTTCCACGCCACCTGCGGTAACCGTACAGGCGGCCACGCTGTATTACGAGAGTCTGGGCCAGACATGGGAACGCGCGGCCATGATCAAGGCGCGGGCCGTGGCGGGGGACCTTACGTTGGGGCGGCGATTTTTGGCGGCCATAAGGCCCTTTATCTGGCGCAAGCACCTCGATTTTGCCCTGATCGATGATATTCACGACATGAAAGCCCGCATAGACCGCTACCGCAAGGCGGGGCGGACGGATCTGGCGCAATTACCCGATTCTGTTCTGGCTGACCCCGATGCCAGCCGGACGTGGCTTTTGGGCCATAACCTCAAGCTTGGCCAAGGCGGCATACGCGAAATTGAATTTATTGCGCAGGCCATGCAGTTGGTCTGGGGCGGGCGCGAACCCGGATTGCGGGACAAGACGACCTTTGGCGCGCTGAAAAAACTGGTGGGTTCGGGCAGACTGCCCCGGTCCGAGGCCGAGGTGCTGGCCCGCACCTACCGCTTTTTGCGCGATGCGGAACATCGCCTGCAAATGCGCGCCGACCACCAGACCCACAGCCTGCCAGAGACGGTGGCAGGGTTTGATGCCTTCGCTATTTTTATGAACTACCCCGATGGCGAGGCGCTGGCGCTGGACATGCTCCCCCGTATGCGGGAGGCACGGCGGATATTTGAGCGGCATTTTGTTATTCAGCCCGCACAGAACGGCATGGAAGCAGGCAGTGTGCTCATGCCCGGCCCCGAAGAGGGGCAGGTTGCGGAGCTTTTGGAAAAACACGGCTTTCCTCCCGCTCAGGTGGCGGAGGCCGCACAGGTTCTGGGGCGGTGGAGTGGGAACAGCCTGCGCGCCCTGCGCTCCGAGCGCGCCCATGCGCTGCTGCGTGCGCTGCTGCCAGCACTCCTGTCCAACTTTGGCCAACGCGGAAACCCACTGGCCTGCCTGCGCAGGTTTGACGCCCTGCTGGCGCGCCAGCACGCAGGCGTGCAACTGCTTTCGCTTTTTGAGCGTAACCCCGAACTGATCGACCGCATTGCCAGTATTTTTGATGCCTCGGCCTTTCTGGCGGACCATCTGGCGGATAAGCCCTCCGCACTGGAAGGCCTGCTGGCCCCCGAGCCGGAGGAAGGGCGCAATGTTGTCGCCCGGCTTAAAACACTGGCAGAGGAAGTGGCGGATGTGGAGGAGTTGCTCACCACCCTGCGCCCATTGTTGCGGGGGGAGGAGTTCCGCCTGTCTGTAGCCCTGCTGGAAGGGCGGATTGGTGAGGACGAGGCCGAGCGCGCGCGCACCTTGCTGGCTGATACAATTATGACCGTGATCAAACAGGCCGTGGAGCGTGACCATGTGCGGCGCTACGGCCGCGTGCCCGGCGGTGGCATGGCGGTTATTGCCATGGGCAAGGCTGGCTCGCGGGAGATGATGCCCGGCTCCGACCTTGACCTGCTGATGGTGTTTGACCACCCGGAGGATATTCAGGCCAGCCTTGTGCCCACCACCAAAGGGAGTGCGGAGGAGGGACTGGCATTTTCCCGCCCCCGGTCCGTGGCTGTGGGGCAGTATTACACCCGCCTTGCCCACGCTTTTATAGCCGCACTGACCGCACCGGGGCCGGAAGGCCCACTTTACGCGGTGGATATGCGGTTGCGCCCATCGGGGGCGGCTGGGCCGGTTGCCGTCCCGCGCACGGCGTTTTTGCGTTACCATGCGGAGGCCGCGTGGACGTGGGAGTGCATGGCCCTTACGCGGGCGCGTATTGTGGCGGCGCCACAACCGTTGCGGCGGGCTATGACGCAGGATCTGGACCGTGTGCTTGATGGCAGCATCCGCGTTACACCTCCAACACGCGCAGCTTTGCTGGCCGATGCCCGGACCATGCGTGAGCGTCTGGCGCGCGACCTGCCTGCCAGTTCGGTATGGGATATCAAGCGCCGGGCAGGGGGGCTTATGGAGGTGGAGTTCATAGCCCAGATTTTTCAGCTTGTTGCAGCCGATCCTGCGGCCCGCAGCCCGTCCACCCGGCTGGCGCTGGGGCGGCTTGAGCGGTGTGGCGTGCTGAATGCGGCAGATGCAAAACTGTTAAAGCAGGCGGATTTTTTCTGGCGGCGTCTGCAGGCTCTGCTGCGTTTGCTGTGTGGTCCCGTTCCCCCCAAGGAACTGGAGACGGATATGGTGCCCGCAGCCCTGAACATTCTGCTCAGGAATATGAAGGCCCGCACCCTGCCCGAACTGATGGAACGGACCAACCAGTTGGCCCGGGACGTGCGGACCTGTTTTGAAAAGCTGGTGGGGCCGGTTGCCACCACAGGTTCAGCCGAACGGCCCGAGGGGCGGGTGCCAGACACAGGCCAGTAGACACACACTACAGGAGTTTAAGATTATGGAAAAAAGTCACACATTAAAGGTAGGGGACCAGGCGCCAGCCTTCACCATGGCAGCCAGCGGTGGGCGCACGGTGCAGAGCGCAGCCCTGAAGGGTAAGCCCTATGTGCTGTACTTTTACCCCAAGGCGGATACGCCGGGCTGCACCAAGGAAGCCTGCGGGTTTAATGAAAACCTGCAAGCGTTTGAACACGCCGGGTTAAGCGTTATTGGCGTCTCGCGCGATCCGGTTAAAAAGCTGGATTCCTTTGCCACCAAATACAGCCTGACATTCCCCCTTGCCTCCGACGAGGCCGGGCATGTGACGGAGGCATATGGCGTATGGGTGGAAAAATCCATGTATGGCCGGACCTATATGGGCATAGAGCGCGCCACATTCCTGATCGACGCCAACGGCCACATTGCGCATATCTGGCCCAAGGTCAAAGTCACGGGTCATGTGGAGGATGTGCTGGCACAGGCCCGCACACTGGCTGGTGCCGCCTGAGGCCCTCCAGCCAGTAGCAAAAAGGGGGCAGGCTCAGGCGGGGCAGACCTTACCAGCCGGGGTAATAGCCGCCGGGAGCTGCGTAATAGTACCCCGGAGGTGGCCCCATGGGCGCAACCGGCACCATGTAGACGCGTGGCGGAGGTGGCGGCGGCGGGGGTGGCGGTCCATACCCGTAACCATAGCTATAGCCGCCGGGGCCACCGCTCATGGCAGCCCCCGCGAGCGCTCCAACAGCCAGACCGCCAATAAGTGCCCCTGCAATGGCGCCACCGTCACCCCGGTGGTGGTGGCCACCCCAGCCCGGCCCACCGCGCCCCCAGCCGGGGCCACCGCCACCCCAGCGTCCGGGTTGCGCCTGAGCGGAGGGCAGAGCTGCCAGACCAAGACCCGCAATAACGGGTAAGGCCATCAGAAATTGTGTCATGCGGCGCATCAAACGTGCCTCCTTGGAGCAGGGTGTCAGGCTGCTCCATGTTTTTTGTTCCTCCTTAAATATCGATCCGCTTGTGGCAAATTAAAGGCTGTTCCCTGTCCTTTTGTTGAAAAAAGCAGGCGTGGGGTCAGGGTGTGCTGTCGGGGATTGCACTGGTTTTGCTGAGCGTTAGAGCGGTTGCAAGGGTTACCAGCGCGCAGGCGGACACGTACCATGCAAACCAGTTTTCATGGCCGACATGCTTGCACCACAGGGCAATATACTCGGTTGTGCCCCCAAAAATGGAGACGGTCAGCGCATAGGGCAGGGCCACACCCAGTGCGCGCACACGGGTGGGGAACAGTTCCGCCTTAACAATGGCGTTAATGGACGTGTAGCCAGAGGCCATGAACAGGGCTGCCACAATCAACCCGAATGCCACCCAACCCGATGTGGTGTGGGAGAGGGCGTTCAGCAGCGGTATGGTGCCAAGGCTTGCCCCCACGCCAAAAAACAGCAGCAGGGGTTTGCGCCCCACCCGGTCGGAGACCGCGCCAAACAGGGGCTGCATGGCGGCAAATACAAACAGGCTGGCAGCGGAAATAAGGGTTGCCGTTTCCTTGGAAAAACCAAGGGAGTTGGCAAGGTATTTCTGCATGTAAATCGTGTAGGTGTAAAAAGCGACCGTGCCGCCAAGGGTCAGCCCGCAGACCCGCAACACGGATGGCCAATGTGCGAGCATAACGCGCACTCCGCCCTTGCTCTGCTGCCTGCTTGTGTTTTCAAAGCTCTCGCTTTCCACCATCTGGCGGCGGAGCCAGAACACCAGAACCGCACCGCACGCCCCGATCAGGAAGGGGATGCGCCAGCCCCAGCTGGCAATTTGCTCGGGGGTTAAAAACACATATTGCATGACCAGCAGCACACACAGGGCCAGCAGTTGGCCCATGACCAGTGTGACGTACAGGAACCCGGACCAGAAGCCCCGGTGCTGTGGGGTGGAAACTTCGGCCAGATACGTGGCGGAGGCCCCATATTCTCCACCCAGACTTAACCCCTGCACAAGCCGTGCGAGCACAAGAATAACCGGGGCCACAACCCCGATCTGCTCATAGGTGGGGCATAGGGCAATGGCCAGAGACCCAAAACACATGGCCAGAACAGAAAAGGTCAGCGCCTTGCGCCGCCCGTACCTGTCTGCCGCCATGCCCAGCAGCCACCCCCCAATGGGGCGCATAAAAAAACCAACGGCAAATACAGCCGCAGCATTGAGCAATTCGGCCGTTGGGCTGCCGTGGGGGAAAAACGCATGGGCAAAGTAAATGGTGAAGGAGGAATAGACGTACCAGTCAAAATATTCGAGCAGGTTCCCGGCTGATCCTGCCAGAATACCCCGAATGCGTTGTGCCGTGTTCAAGCTGCGTTCTCCACTCTTGGGCTTTTGGGTTTGTTGGTGAACAAGGCACCGTGGGCAGGGGTCTTATCATTACCGCACTATGCCTGTCATTACGTTCGCGGCATGAGAGACGTTGCGTGGCGGCACTCTTTTTTGTGCAAAAACAGGCGGCAAGGGTGCTTGCTCTTGGCCGGAACATCAGACACAACAGGGCATGGGTTCTGTAATTGTTCTTGTATGTGTGGCGGTCACGGCTCTTTTGCTGGGTGTGGTGCTGGCCTTTGTGGTGCGTAAACCACCAGCAAAAAGTGCTGATAGTGATTTGCTGGCGCGGCTGTACGTTGTGATGGAGCGTGAGGCTGCCGCCGCCCGCGCTGATTCGTCGGCCCAGAGAGCCGCCATGAACGAAATGGAGCGTGCGTTTGGCGAACGGCTGGAGCGCATGCGTACCGAACTGGCCGAGCAGCTTGGCAACCTGTCTGGCGGGCTGGGGCGCGAGCAGGCGGAGGCCCGCGCGGCCCAGTCCGAGGCGCTGCGCAATATGGCGGAAGCCTCCGCCCAGCAACTCGCAGCCATCCGCCACGCAGTAACCGAGCAACTGCACGAGGCGGTGGAGCGGCAGATGCACACATCGTTCCAGCGGGTGCTGGAACAGTTTACCGCCATGCAGAAGGCAATGGGCGAGGTCCGCGCCATGACCGCCCAGATCAGTGACCTCAAGCGGTTGTTCAGTAACGTCAAAACCCGTGGGGGCTGGGGGGAGGCGCAGCTCCGCGCCATTTTGGATGATGTGCTGCCACCGGGCACCTATGAGAGCAATGTGCGGCTGGGACCGGGGAACGACGTGGTGGAATTTGCCATTCGCATGCCGGTCAAAACCGAAACCCCGCCCCTTATGCCCGTGGACAGCAAGTTCCCGACCGAAGCATACGAAAAACTGCTGAATGCGGCGGAAGAAGGCGATGGGGTGGGGGAAAAAGCAGCCCGCAAGTCGTTGGAAAATACGGTACGGGTGGAGGCGCGTAAAATTGCCACCAAATACATCCAACCTCCCGCAACGGTCGAGTTTGCCGTGCTCTATTTGCCAACAGATGGGCTTTATACCGAAGTCGCCCGTATTCCGGGGTTGATAGATGATGTCGGGCGGCAGTTCCGGGTTATGGTTATGGGGCCAGCCCTTATGCCCGCCATGCTGCGCACCATTCATCTGGGCTATGTAACCCTTGCGCTGGAAGAGCGGACGGAAAGCATTGCCCGCCTGCTGGGCGCCACCCGGCAGGAAATGCTGAAAATGGATACGGTGCTGGACAAGCTGGCGCGGAATGCGCAGGCTATGTCCTTTTCAATTGAAGAGGCCAGACGGCGCACCAGAGTGGTCACGCGCAGGCTTAAGGAGCTTGATAACCCGGTTGCGACCGAGGACGAAGGCGAAGAGTCTGAAATTGAATTTAGTGGCCATGAGAAGGGTAGCACTGCAACAGGGTAGAACACGAACGAGAGGGCAGGTATGTCTGAAGATGATACGCTACCCCCTTTTTTGGAAGGGCGGACGGTTCTCCTTATCGAGGATGACGGCAGAATTGCTGAGGAAATTGTGGGGGAACTCACAGGTCGCGGCTTTACCGTTCACCATGAGGAAACCGGCACTGCAGGGCTGGATGCCGCCTTGCGGGGCGAGGCAGATGTTATGGTGGTCGACCGGCTGTTGCCCGGGCGCGATGGCCTGTCTGTTATAGAAACCATGCGCCAGCAGGGGATTCGCGCGCCAGCGCTGGTTCTGTCTGCCCTGTCCGCCGTGGATGACCGTGTAACGGGCCTTAAGGCGGGGGGGGATGACTACCTGACCAAACCCTTCGCCATGGAAGAACTGGTTGCGCGCATAGAAGCCCTGCTCCGCAGGCCCGATGATACGCGCAACACCAAACTGCGCGCCGGACCGTTGGAAATGGACCTGATTGAACGCCGGGTCTGGCGGGACGGGCGCGAGATTGATCTGCTCCCGCGTGAGTTCAGGCTGCTTGAATACCTTATGCGCAGGCCCGGTCAGGTTTTGACCCGCTCCATGCTGCTGGAGGATGTCTGGCAGTACCGGTTTATCCCACGCACCAATCTGGTTGATGTGCACATAGGTAAACTGCGCAGGAAGGTTGATGCGCCGGGCGAGGAACCCCTCATCCAGAGCATTCGTGGTACGGGGTTCCAGCTGCGTGTTTCTGACTGAGGTTTTTCGGACAGCCACATTCCGGATTACTCTTATGGCGCTGGCGGCCATGGCCGGGGTCATGCTTATGCAGTTCGGTCTGGTGTACGCCCAGATGGAGGCGGTCGAATCCCGTCGTTCCACCGAGTTGCTGCAAGGCGAGGCGGAATTGCTGGCCCAGATGTCTCCCGAGCATCTGGAATATGTTATTCGTCGCCGTGCCACGGATGATCTGCGGCTGATCATTAACAGTGCTGGGCTGTTTGATGCAGGACATGCGCTTATTGCGGGGGACCTGCATACGTGGCCAAAGGGGCTGAAGGCGGACGGCAAGCCCCATAATATCGAGATTTATCCCGAGGAAGGTGCCGCCTACCCACTGCGCCTGCTGGCGGTCACTTTGCCAGACCACACCATTTTGGTGCTGGGGCGCAGTTTTCACCTTCTGGCGGAGCAGAAGTTCATGCTCCGCCATGCCATGCTGGTGGCGGCGGTTCCCACCTTTTTGTTCGCGCTGTTCCTTGGTGTGGCCCTCAGCCACCGTGCGCTGTCCCGCGTTAAGGAAATGCACGAGGCCATAGACCGCATTATGGCGGGCGATATTCATGAACGCCTGCCAGCCAACCGTGAGCGTGATGATCTGGAGCGGCTGGCGGGCAGTGTAAACCGTATGCTCGACCGGCTGGAACATCTGATGGACGGCATGCGCGCGGTCGGGAACGATATTGCGCATGACCTGCGCACTCCGCTCTCCCGCGTGCGGGCAAAGCTGGAGCGCGCGCAGTCGGGCGAGCGGGACCCCGAGCAACTGGAAGCGGCCATAGGCCGGGCGGTGGACGATCTGGACCAGTGCCTTGGCATTATTACCGCCCTGCTCAGGATTGCGGAAATAGAGAACAGCCGCCGCATGGCCGGTTTTGCGCAGGTCAGGCTTCGTGAACTGATGGATGATGTGTTCGACCTTTACGAACCCATTGCCGAAATGGAGGACAAAAAACTACAGGCCCTTCCATCCGCGGTGGAAGGGCAGGTATGGGGGGATCGGCATCTTCTGATCGAACTGCTGGCTAATCTGGTTGATAATGCTATCAAATTCACTCCTGAAGGCGGTAGTATCGTGCTGGATGTGCAACAAAAAGATGATGCAATCCTGCTGATCGTCACGGATACGGGCACGGGCATAGCCCCTGAGGAAAGACAGAATGTGTTGTCCCGCTTCTATCGTTCGGACAAGAGCCGGCACGTGCCCGGCAGTGGTCTGGGCCTGAGTCTTGTTTGCGCCATTGCCCATCTGCACGACGCAAACGTAAAGATAGAGAGCGGCCCCAATGGCAGGGGTACATGCTTCAGCATTGCTTTTCCGGCCCTGCTACAGGGCTAGAGCAATGGTTTGTAAAGATAATGTCATAAGCGGGAGAGGGATGTGCGGGTATCTACTGGCAAAATGACGACCATTTCCAGAATGATTGCCGGGCCCGTTGTAAGTCAGGGGCCAGGTGAATGAACCAGATTGTTCTTATAGCACTCAAAAAACCGTACACTTTTGTTGTGCTGTCCATCCTGATTCTTGTTTTTGGAATTAAGGGTATTTTCTCCACCCCAACGGACGTTTTTCCCAGTATCCGCATCCCTGTTGTGGCTGTTATCTGGCAGTATACGGGGCTTATGCCCGAGGATATGTCTGGCCGTGTGGTCTATTATTACGAACGCGCACTGACCGCGACCGTCAATAATATCGAACACATAGAAAGCCAGTCCTATTACGGGCGCGGGATTGTTAAAATCTTCTTCCAGCCCGGCACCAACACATCCGTAGCGCAAACCCAGATCACCTCTGTTTCCCAGACTGTGATCAAGCAGATGCCAACCGGGTCCACGCCGCCACTTGTGCTGGCGTATGATGCATCCTCCGTGCCGGTCATTACGCTTCAGGTGGCCTCCACCTCCATGACCGCGTCCGAGATTTATGATATGTCCTCCAACCTTATCCGGCCTGCGCTGGTTTCGGTGGCGGGGGCGGCTATTCCCAACCCGTATGGGGGTAAGCCGGGGAACGTTATGGTCGATCTGGACCCGGTCAAGCTGCTTGCACACAGCCTGTCCCCGGTCGATGTCTCACGCGCGCTTAACAGCCAGAACATTGTTCTGCCCGCAGGTGACCAGCGTATTGGTCCGTTTGACTGGATGGTCCAGACCAACGCCGCCCCGCGAGAACTGGATGAACTGAACGATATTCCCATCAAACAGGTCGGGCACGCGGTTGTGCGCCTGCGCGATGTGGCATGGGTGCATCAGGGTGGCCCGCCCCAGACCAACCTTGTGCTGGTCAAGGGCCAGCAGGGCGTTCTGATTGTGGTTATGAAGAGTGGTGATGCCTCAACACTGGATGTGGTGGCGGGGATTAAAAAACTGCTCCCCGGTATTGTGCAGACCCTTCCGCCCGGTGTGAGCATCCGTGTGCTCAATGACGCCTCGACCTTTGTTAAAGAGTCCGTGCAGGACGTGGTGCGCGAAATGATTACCGCCGCCATTCTGACCGGGCTTGTGGTGTTGCTGTTCCTCGGGTCGTGGCGTTCCACGGTTATTATTGCCACATCCATTCCGCTGGCCATGCTGTGCTCGATTATCGGGCTGGGCTGGGCTGGGCAGACCATTAACGTCATGACCCTTGGCGGGCTGGCTCTGGCGGTTGGTATTCTGGTCGATGACGCTACGGTCATGATCGAAAACATTGATGCCCATCTGGAGATGGACAAGGATCTGGAGACCGCCATTGTGGATGCGGCCAACCAGATTGTTATTCCAACATTTGTGTCCACCCTATGTATCTGCATTGTGTGGATGCCGCTGTTCCAGTTAACCGGCGTTGCGGGCTGGCTGTTCATGCCCATGGCGGAAGCCATTATTTTTGCCATGCTGGCGTCGTTCATTCTCTCGCGCACACTGGTGCCGACCATGGCCAAATACATGCTGGCCGCACAGGTTGCGGCGCATGCACATGGCCCGCAGGAGCCTAAAACAGTTTTTGGCCGGTTCCAGCGTTCCTTTGAGCGTGGGTTCGAGACCTTCCGCCATCGTTACCATGCCCTGCTGACGTATCTGATCGAGGTGCGTGGTACGTTTGTTCCTGTGTTCGTGCTGTGTTCGTTTGGTTCTCTGGGGCTGCTGTTTTTTGTTGGGCAGAACTTCTTCCCCGAGGTCAATTCGGATGTCATCGCCCTGCATATGCGCGCACCCATTGGCACACGGCTGGAGGAATCTGGCAAAATTTCCCAATTGGTGGACGCGGAGGTCGAGCGCACTCTGCCCGGGCAGGTGGAAGGCATTGTCAATAACTGTGGTCTGGCCTTCAGCCCGCTCAACATGGCCTATATTCCAACCCCCACTGTGGGCACGCAGGATTGCGATATTACAATATCGCTCAAGGATCAGGCCGCACCTGTTGCGGAATACCGGCGTCTGCTGCGCCACAGCCTGAATGAGAAGTTCCCCGGTACGCAGTTTTCCTTCCTGCCGGGGGATCTGACGGCCAAAATCCTTAACTTTGGTCTGCCATCCCCGATTGATGTGCAGGTTGTCGGGCGTGACCTGCCTGCCAACTTCCGCTTTGCCAACCGTATTGCCGAGAAGCTGCGCCATGTTACGGGCCTGACCGATATTTCGGTGCAGGAACCCATGACCACGCCAACCCTGCGTGTGAATGCCCGCCGGATGTACGCCTTGGGCACGGGTATCCGCGAGGCGGATGTGGCCGATAACGTGCTGGTCTCACTTTCTGGCAGTTCGCAGGTCGGGCAGGTTTACTGGCTGGATACCAAGACCGGGGTTTCGCATCTGATCGATATTCAGACCCCCGCCTCGTTCCTCCAGACCATGAATGACCTTGAGATTACCCCGATCGACAAAGGGGATGGCAACCCCAGTGGGCAGACACCCCAGATCTTGGGTGGTCTGAGCCAGATCGAACAGGTTGGAACTCCGGCCGAGGTTGCGCACTACAACATTATGCCCGTGTTCGACATCTATGCTTCCAACGAGGGGATTGATCTGGGCACCGTCTCACGCGAGGTGGAGCGGATTGTGGACGAGTTAAGGCCCGACCTGCCGCGTGGGGCGTCGCTTACGGTGCGCGGGCAGGCCGTTACCATGAACAGTGCCTATGTGCAGTTGCTGGCGGGGCTGGCTATGTCCATCCTGCTTGTTTACCTGCTGATTGTGGTCAACTTTCAGTCCTGGCTGGACCCGTTCATTATCATCACAGCACTGCCCGGTGCGCTTGCGGGCATTTCATGGAGTTTGTTCCTGACTCACACAACACTGTCCGTGCCTGCCCTTACGGGGGCAATCATGTGCATGGGCACGGCCACGGCCAACGCCATTCTGGTTGTGGCGTTTGCGCGCGAACGGCTGGATGAGCACGGAGATGCCATTCTGGCAGCACTGGAGGCAGGGTTTGAGCGTATTCGCCCTGTTATGATGACAGCCTCCGCCATGATTATTGGCATGTTGCCCATGTCCTTGAGCAATTCGCAAAATGCGCCTTTGGGCAAGGCGGTCATGGGGGGGCTGTTGGTGGCAACGGTGGCCACGTTGCTGTTTGTCCCCTGTGTGTTTGCAATGTTGCACAACAAAAAAGAAGTGCCGACGACAAAAGAAGAGGAAGCTGGCGTATGACCCCGGAGCACGACAACACGGGTGGCGTGGACGCCAAGGCAAAAGCAGCGGCGGCCGCCCGTAAAAGAAAAATGGGGTTTGCTGTTGTTGCGGGCGTGGCAGGCTTCCTGATCATTATGGGGCTTGTGCAAAGGCACTCGGCCTATGTGCAGCTTGCGCAGGAAACAGCGCAGGACGCGGTGCCTGTTGTGCAGATCATCTACCCGCAGCAGGGTCCAGATGAGCGTGAACTCTCCCTGCCAGCCAATATTGCCGCGTGGTATCAGGCCCCGATCTACGCTCAGGTCTCTGGCTACGTCAAAATGTGGTACAAGGACTTTGGCGCACGCGTAAAAGCGGGAGACGTACTGGCCGAAATTGATACGCCGGGTCTGGATGCCCAGTACGCCGCGGCCAAGGCTGACTATAATGTGGCTCTGGCCCGTTACAAACTGGCGCAGATTACCGCCCGACGCTGGAAGGCGTTGCAGGGCACGCAGGCCGTCTCCCAGCAGGAGGTGGACGTGCAGGCCGCCAATGCCGAGGCGCAGAAAGCACAGGTCGAGGCCGCTCAGCATGACGTGGAGCGTTATGCAGCACTTGAGGCGTTCAAAAAGATCGTTGCTCCGTTTGACGGGATTGTCACATCGCGCATGGCCGATGTGGGCGATTACGTGAACGCCGGACGGGGGGATGTGGATTCACGCGGGAATGCCACCGAACTGTTCAGTGTTGCGGACGTGCACGCCATGCGCGTGTTTGTGGCAGTTCCACAGGATTACGCGGATATTATCTCTCCACGCCTACAGGCGAACCTGATTGTACCGCAGTACCCCGAACGCACGTTCAAGGCCCACTATCTGGCGACCGCAAGCGCGTTCAACCCCAATACCCGCACCGTGACCACCGAACTGGTTCTGGACAACAAGAGCGGGGAGCTATGGCCAAATTCCTACGCCACGGCGACCTTCCGCGCACCGGCTGACCCTGACCAGCTTATTCTGCCCGAAGGGGCAATCGTGTTCCGGCAGGAAGGCACACAGGTGGCTCTGGTGGATGATAGCAACCATGTGCATCTGGTCAGTGTGGCCCTTGGGCGCGATCTGGGCACAACGGTGGAAGTGCAGCGTGGGGTTAAAAAAACGGATCGGGTGATCAACAACCCCTCCGCTGGCCTGCTGGATGGGCAGCTTGTGCGGATTGTCAAAGGCACACCCGGCTACAATGTGCCGCCTACACCCCCAGCAAAAGCGGCCCCGCCCAGCAAGGATGACACACGCGCCATGCCTGAAGATAACCGGCCCATGCCGGAATCCGGGGGGCGTCAATGAGGGGGAACGGGCAGGGCGCCAGACTTTTTGCATCACGGTTAATGCTTGGCACCTGCCTTTTGTCCGTGCTGGCAGGGTGCGACATGGCGCCAAGGTACAAGCCCGCTACCTTTGCCTACCCAGATAACTGGCACGGTGGCGGTGTTATGCAGCCAGCGGGTGGGGCAGATACAACGCTCAGTCCCAACTGGTGGACCGTGCTGGGAGACCCGGTGCTGAATGATCTGGAGGAACAGGCCATGCGCCTGAACCCGGACCTTCAGGCGCAGGCGGAGGCCTTCCTTCAGGCGCGTGATCTGGCCATGGAAGCCAAGTCAAAGCTTTATCCCCAGATCGGCGGCATGGCGGGGGGGGCAAAATACAAAGGCTCTGACCATCGTCTGTGGCGTGGGGCGGGGTCTACCGGGCCAATGTACATGTCGTCCGAGCAGTATTCGGGTACGGCTACGTGGGAGCCGGATTTCTGGTCTGCTATCCGTAACAAGACCCGCATGGCCAAGCAGAACGTGCAGGAACGCGCAGCGGACTACGCTGCGGCAAGGCTGAGCCTACAGGCCGAGCTTGCCAGCGATTACGTTATTCTGCGTGGGCTGGATGCGCAGGATGCCGTTTATCAGGATTCCATCCGGTACTATAAAACCGCGGTGCAGATTACCAATATGCGTCTGGCGGGCGCTATTGCGCCGGGTATGGATGTCTCCCGCGCGGAGGCGCAGCTTTACACCACACAGGCGCAGGAGACCGATATTCACACCCAGCGTGATGTTATGGAACATGCCATAGCAACGCTGGTTAATCAGGCTCCCGCCGCGTTCCACATTGCGCCGGTGGATAAGTTGAACTTTGCTCAGGGGCCATTGCCGGTCGCCCTGCCGTCCACATTGCTCGAACGGCGGCCCGACATTGCCGCGGCAGAGCGGCGCATGGCGCAGGCCAACAGGGCCATTGGGGTATCGCGCGCGGCTTTTTATCCGCATGTGACTTTTAACGCCATGACCGGGTTTATGGATAACGGGTTCGACCTCGCATCCCTTTCCAACTCCATGTACCAGTTTGGTGCGCAGGCCCTTCTCCCGCTGTTTCAGGGCGGGTTGCGGCGCGCGGACCTGCAACGGAGCTGGTCGCAGTACCGCGAGAAGGAAGACATGTACCGCAGCACGGTGCTGGATGCCTTCAGGGAGGTTGAAGATGGGCTGACGCGTGTCAACAGGCTCAAGGTGCAGGTGGGGCAGCAGTCCAACGCGGTGGACGCCGCATTGCGTACGCAGGGCATGACTATGGCGCTGTATACGGGGGGGCTGACCAACTATCTGGACGTTGTGGTGGCGCAGGTTGCCGCGTTGAATGCGCGCATCGCCATGGTGCAGACCTGCACACGCGCCATAGATGCCCGTGTGGAGCTGATTCGCGCACTGGGTGGTGGATGGTCGCGTAACCAGCTGCCTCGGGGCGAAAATGTGCTCATGCCCTTCAAGCCGCTCCAGTACAGCAATCTGCGTCAGGCTCCGGCTGCGGGCGGGATTACAACCGTGCGGGACCCGGCCAGCATGGACCTTGGTGGGGGCATAAAAACACACGTCCCTCTTGACAGTCCTTCCGCGCACAGGTAAGCGCGCTTTTCCTGATCGGAACGCGGGAGGTTTCTGCCAGCGCCTTGTGTGCAGGCAGGAATCGTTACGAACCGCGGTCCGGGTACATTTTTGAGGAGTCCCGGATATGGCCAAAAAAGTTGTTGGCTACATCAAGCTTCAGATTCCCGCTGGTAAAGCAAACCCTTCGCCGCCAGTTGGTCCGGCACTGGGTCAGCGCGGTCTGAATATTATGGAATTCTGCAAGGCATTTAATGCCAAGACCCAGGGCCTTGAGCCTGGTATGCCGATTCCTGTGGTGATCACTGCCTATGCTGACCGTACGTTCAGCTTCATCACCAAAACCCCGCCGAACACCTACTTCCTGCTCAAGGCCGCCAAGATTTCCAAAGGCAGCCAGACAGTTGGTAAGGGCGCTTCCGTGGGTAAGGTGACCATGGATCAGTTGCGTGAAATTGCAGCCCAGAAGCACCAGGACATGAACGCAAACGATCTTGACGGCGCTGTGCGCATGCTGGTCGGTTCTGCCCGTTCCATGGGTATTGACGTGGTGGAGGGCTAAGATCATGGCACAGAACAAGCGTCTTAGGGCTGCTCGCGCCAAAGTCGTTGCCGGTCAGGCATACAATCTGGACGAAGCGATTGCTCTGGTTAAGGGCAACGCAACGGCCAAGTTTGACGAAACGGTTGAAATTGCCCTGAACCTGGGTATCGACCCCCGTCATGCTGACCAGATGGTCCGTGGTTTTGTGTCCCTGCCCAACGGCACGGGCAAGACTCTGCGTGTTGGTGTGTTCGCACGTGGTCCCAAGGCTGAAGAAGCTAAGGCAGCCGGTGCTGACGTGGTTGGCGCGGAAGATCTGATGGAGCAGGTGCAGGCTGGCGAAATCGCTTTCGACCGCTGCATTGCAACACCGGACATGATGGCTCTGGTGGGTCGTCTGGGTAAGATTCTCGGTCCGCGTGGCCTGATGCCTAACCCCAAGCTGGGCACCGTGACCATGGACGTTAAGGGTGCCGTTACGGCAGCCAAGTCCGGTCAGGTTGAATACCGCGCTGAAAAGACCGGTATCGTCCATGCGGGCGTTGGTAAGGCTTCCTTCGGTGCGGACAAGCTGGCTGAAAACGTACGGGCATTTGTTGATGCCGTGCAGAAAGCCCGCCCAACCGGCGCTAAAGGCACCTACCTGAAGAAAGCTGCCCTGACCTCCACAATGGGGCCGGGCGTGCAGCTGGATGTCTCTGCCTTCGCAGGCTGAGCAAGAATGTGGCCGGGCTGGCCCCTGTGGTCAGTCCGGTGCATGAAAGAAGTGGTTTACTGCTTCTTATACCTGTCCGAGACCGCACGTGGCTTTGCTCTTAATCAGCTCTCCGGGGCTGGCGCGCGGTAAGACGGGGATGCTGGTTGCAAGCTGAGAGTTTTTCGGCAGTGCCAGATATTCCGTTTATCAAGGACAGGCGAGCGGGTTCTGTTTGTTGCAGAACCTAAAGGGCAACCCGTTCCCTCAGGTTTATATCTGATGGAACAAGACGGAGACGGGATTTGGACCGTACGGAAAAGAAGGCCCTTGTTGCCTCTCTGGCCGCCGTGTTCGCCGAAACGTCCATGGTTGTGGTTACCCGTAATAACGGGTTGACCGTAGCTGATGTGACGGATCTGCGACGCAAGGTGCGGGCAGCGGGTGCAGACTACAAGGTTGCCAAAAACCGGCTGGCAACTCTCGCCCTGGATGGGACCCAGTTCAGCGGCATCGCGCCGTTGCTGACGGGGCCGACCGCGCTTGCATGGGCGGACGAACCTGTATCAGTGGCGAAGGTGATCGTTGAGTTCGCCAAAACCAATGACAAGCTTGAGCTGCTTGGCGGTTCTCTTGGTTCTCAGGTGCTTGATGCAGCTGGGATCAAGGCTCTGGCCGAGCTGCCGTCGCTCGACACGCTGCGCGCGCAGCTCGTGGGTCTTATCTCCACGCCCGCTACGCGCATTGCCAGTGTTGTTCAGGCGCCGGCTGGCCAGCTTGCTCGTGTTTTTGGGGCCTATGCCAAAACGGGTGAAGCTGCCTGACCACGTGCTCCCGGTCGGGGGTATGTACAAGAAATTACGCGTAGCCTCTGTGTGGAGGTTGCGTTTTGCTAACCAGTGTTTATATTAGGAAGTCTGACTATGGCTGATCTTGCTAAGCTTGTTGACGAACTGTCCGTTCTGACCGTTCTTGAAGCTGCTGAACTTTCCAAGCTGCTCGAAGAAAAGTGGGGCGTTTCCGCTGCTGCTCCTGTTGCAGTTGCTGCTGCTGCTCCGGGCGCTGCTGCTGCTCCTGCTGAAGAGCAGACCGAATTCACGGTTATTCTGGCCGCCGCTGGCGAAAAGAAGATCAACGTGATTAAAGAAATCCGTGGCATCACGGGTCTGGGTCTGAAGGAAGCTAAGGACCTGGTTGAAGGCGCTCCCAAGACCGTTAAGGAAGGCGTCAGCAAGGACGAAGCTGCCAAAATCAAGAAGACTCTTGAAGATAACGGCGCAACCGTCGAAGTTAAGTAAGATTGCCTTGATCCCGGCCGTACTGGCTGGGGTGAAGGAAATTGAGGTTCTCGGGTGGGGGTGTATACCTCCGCCCGTTTGCCTGTTTCAGGTTGATCTGGGGCAGGTAGCCGGGTAAATCCGGTATGGTTTTGGCCGAAATAGGTCGGACCATCAGGCTCGCGGCAGACCACGAGCCTGATGGTCCGAGATAAGGGCGGGGCAGGAGCGACGATGAACGCAATCACCAAATCGTTCACAGGACGGAAGCGGATTCGCAAGAGTTTCGGGCGGATTCCCGAAATCGCCCCGATGCCGAACCTGATAGATGTGCAGCGCGCATCTTATGAGACTTTTCTTCAGGCCAATGTGTCGCCTGATGCGCGCATGCCTACGGGTTTGCAGGAGGTATTCCGCTCCGTATTCCCGATCAATGACTTTGCGGGTCGTGGTCGTCTGGAGTTCGTAAGCTACGAATTCGAAGACCCGAAATATGATGTTGAGGAATGCATTCAGCGTGGCCTCACATTCTCTGCGCCGCTCAAGGTCATTCTGCGTCTGATCGTGTGGGATGTGGACGAAGACACAGGTTCGCGCTCCATCCGTGACATTAAAGAGCAGCCGGTTTACATGGGCGATATGCCGCTCATGACTGATAACGGTACCTTTATCGTTAACGGCACGGAACGCGTTATTGTCAGCCAGATGCACCGCTCCCCCGGTGTGTTTTTTGACCACGACAAGGGGAAGACGCACTCATCTGGCAAATATCTGTTTGCCGCGCGCGTTATCCCGTATCGTGGCTCCTGGCTCGATTTTGAATTCGACGCAAAAGACCTGCTTTACGTCCGTATTGACCGTAAGCGTAAGCTGCCCGTCACCACGTTGCTGTATGCGCTTGAAGGTGCGGCCTCGGCTGCGGCCCGCAAAGCCAAGCTGGCTGAAGGTGGGGATGTGGATGCGCTGGATATTCATGGCATGGATGCCAATGAAATCCTTGGCTACTTCTACGATACGGTAACCTTCACCAAATCCGCCAAGGGTTGGGCGCGTCCGTTTGACGCCGACTCTTTCCGTGGTCTCAAGCTGCTGGCGCCGCTGGTGGATGCCGAGACAGGCGAAGTGGTGGCCGATGCCGAAACCAAGCTGACGGCACGCCTTGTTCGTAAAATCGCCGAAAAAACCCGTGAAGTGCTGGTGGGTGAAGTTGATCTGATTGGGCGCTTTATTGCGCACGATATGGTCAACATGAACACCGGCGAAATCTACGGTGAAGCAGGCGAAGAAATTACCGAAGCCCGTCTGGCCGCTCTGGAAGAAGCCGGGATTTCTGAACTGCCGGTTCTGGCGATTGATTCCGCCAAAGGCCCGTGGATCCGCAACACGCTGACCGTTGATAAAAACAGTGGTCGCGATGAAGCGCTGATCGACATTTACCGCGTCATGCGCCCCGGTGAACCACCGACTGCGGAAACCGCAGAAGCTATGCTGCAGGGCCTGTTCTTTGATGCTGACCGCTACGACCTGTCTGCGGTTGGTCGTGTCAAAATGAACATGCGTCTGGACATTGATGTGCCAGATACGGTGCGTGTGCTGCGTAAGGACGATATCCTGCGCACCATCAAGGTTCTGTGTGACCTGAAGGATGGTCGCGGTCAGATTGATGATATTGATAATCTGGGTAACCGTCGTGTTCGCTCCGTGGGCGAACTGATGGAAAACCAGTATCGCATCGGCCTGCTGCGCATGGAACGCGCCATTCGCGAACGTATGGGGTCTGTGGATATTGATACGGTCATGCCGCATGACCTGATCAACGCCAAACCTGCTGCTGCTGCGGTGCGTGAGTTCTTTGGTTCCTCGCAGCTCAGCCAGTTTATGGATCAGACCAATCCGCTGTCCGAAGTCACGCATAAGCGTCGTCTTTCAGCGCTTGGCCCGGGTGGTCTGACGCGTGAACGCGCAGGCTTTGAAGTCCGTGACGTGCATCCGACACATTATGGCCGTATCTGCCCGATTGAAACGCCTGAAGGCCCCAACATCGGTCTGATCAACTCGCTGGCCACGTACGCCAAGGTCAACAAATACGGGTTTATTGAAACACCGTACCGTCTGGTTAAGGACGGCGTGTTGCAGGACGGCTGGAAATACCTCTCCGCCATGGAAGAGGAAAAACTGGTTGTTGCACAGGCCGACGCCAAGGTGAACGATCAGGGCGCTTTGACCAGCGACCTTATTTCCGTGCGCCGTAATGGTGACTTCCGTCTGGTTCCCCCGACCGAAGTCACAGCCTGTGACGTATCGCCCAAGCAGCTTGTGTCTGTTGCCGCCGCACTCATTCCGTTCCTTGAGAACGATGACGCGAACCGCGCACTCATGGGTTCCAACATGCAGCGTCAGGCTGTGCCGCTGGTGCGCTCGGATGCGCCGCTGGTTGGTACAGGTATGGAAGCGGCTGTTGCGCGTGATTCCGGTGCGACCATTGTTGCCAAGCGTAACGGTATTGTGGACCAGATTGATGGTGCCCGCATTGTTGTGCGCTCGACCGACGCCAGCGGCGCCACGCAGGGGGTCGATATCTACCGCCTGCGCAAGTATTCCCGCTCCAACCAGTCCACCTGCATCAACCAGCGTCCGCTGGTCCATGTGGGCGATCAGGTCAGTGTGGGTGATATTATTGCTGATGGTCCTTCCACAGAACTGGGTGAACTGGCTCTGGGGCGTAACGTGCTGGTCGCGTTTATGCCGTGGAATGGGTACAACTTCGAAGACTCCATCCTGATTTCCGAACGGATTGCCAAGGATGACGTGTTTACCTCGATCCATATCGAGGAATTCGAAGTCATGGCGCGTGACACCAAGCTTGGTCAGGAAGAAATTACGCGCGACATTCCCAATGTTGGTGAAGAAGCCCTGCGTAACCTTGACGAAGCTGGCATTGTTTATGTTGGCGCCGAGGTTAACCCGGGCGATATTCTGATCGGTAAGGTCACACCAAAGGGCGAAAGCCCGATGACGCCGGAAGAAAAACTCCTGCGCGCCATCTTTGGTGAAAAAGCATCCGATGTGCGTGATACATCCCTGCGTCTGCCGCCCGGCACAACAGGTACCATTGTTGACGTACGTGTGTTCTCCCGCCGCGGTGTGGACAAAGACGAACGTGCAATGGCCATCGAACGGGCTGAAATCGAACGTCTGGCCAAAGACCGCGATGACGAACGGGCTATTCAGGAACGGTCTTTCTACAGCCGTCTGCGCGAAAAGCTGCTCGATCAGACCGCAGGTGCCGGTTACAAGGGTATTCGGTCAGGCACGGTCATCACGCAGGATGTGCTTGATGAGCAGCCTCGTGCAACGTGGCGGCACATTGTTGTCACCTCGGACAGTGTTATGGCCGAGCTGGAAACCCTGCGCCGCGAGTTTGATGCCGCCATTGCCCGCATTCAGGCACGCTTTGAAAGCAAGGTTGAAAAACTCCAGCGTGGTGATGAACTGCCACCCGGCGTGATGAAGATGGTCAAGGTGTTTGTCGCGGTTAAGCGTAAGCTTCAGCCGGGTGACAAAATGGCCGGTCGTCATGGGAACAAGGGTGTTGTCTCACGCGTGGTGCCTGTGGAAGATATGCCATTCCTTGAGGATGGTACTCCTGTTGATCTGGTTCTGAACCCGCTTGGCGTGCCATCACGTATGAACGTGGGTCAGATTCTGGAAACGCATCTGGGCTGGGCTTGCGCTAACATTGGTCGTGGCATTGGTGAGTTGGTGGATGACTACCAGCGCACAGGTGAGCGGCGTCAGGATCTGCTGGACCGTCTGAAAGACGTGTATGGCGACAAGGTCTATGACGATGCCATTGCGGATATGAGCAATGCCGAGCTGGTGGAACTGGCCAATAACCTGCGCAAAGGCGTGCCTATTGCGACCCCGGTGTTTGATGGTGCGTCCATTCCCGATATTGAAGCCATGCTGGAAAAGGCAGGCGTCAACAAATCGGGTCAGTCGCAGTTGATCGATGGACGGACGGGCGAACAGTTCGAACGTAAGACCACCGTTGGTTACATTTACATGCTTAAGCTGCATCACCTTGTTGATGACAAGATCCATGCACGTTCCATTGGTCCATATTCGCTTGTTACGCAGCAGCCGCTGGGTGGTAAGGCGCAGTTTGGTGGCCAGCGGTTTGGTGAAATGGAAGTGTGGGCGCTGGAAGCTTATGGCGCGGCATACACGTTGCAGGAAATGCTGACGGTCAAGTCGGATGACGTGTCTGGCCGAACAAAGGTTTATGAAGCGATTGTACGCGAACAGGATGACTTTGAAGCCGGTATTCCGGAAAGCTTCAACGTGTTGATCAAGGAACTCAAATCCCTTGGTCTCAATGTGGAGTTGGAGCAGGGGGCAGACTAACGGTGACTTTCCCCGCCACAATCCGTACTTATTTCAAGAAGGAGGCTGGAGCCATTGCTCCAGCGCTCCATTTCCCTTTGGGGGCTTCTGCACATGAATGAACTCATGAAAATTCTTGGCCAGACCGGCCAGGCAATGACCTTTGACCAGATCAAGATCCAGCTTGCATCTCCCGAGCAGATCCGGTCCTGGTCTTTTGGTGAAATCAAGAAGCCCGAGACCATTAACTACCGTACGTTCAAGCCTGAACGTGATGGCCTGTTCTGCGCTCGGATTTTTGGCCCGATCAAGGACTATGAATGCCTTTGCGGCAAATACAAGCGGATGAAGTTCCGCGGTATTATCTGCGAAAAATGTGGCGTTGAAGTTACACTGGCCAAAGTCCGGCGTGAACGCATGGGCCATATTCAGCTGGCCAGCCCGGTTGCGCATATCTGGTTCCTGAAGTCCCTGCCAAGCCGTATCGGCCTTATGGTTGATCTGACGCTCAAGGATCTGGAAAAAGTCCTGTATTTTGAGAACTATCTGGTTCTCGAACCCGGTACGTCTCCCCTTAAGCAGTACAGCCTCCTGAGCGAAGAGCAGTATCTCGACGCAATGGATGATTACGGCGAGGAAGGGATTGAAGTCGGTATTGGCGCTGAAGCGATCAAGAAGGTTCTTGAGCGCATTGAGTGTGATGCCGAGAAGGTAGAGCTGCGTCAGGCGCTCAAGGAAACAACGTCCGAAGCCAAGCGTAAAAAGCTTGTCAAGCGCCTTAAGTTGGTTGAAGCGTTCTCGGAAAGTGGTGCCCGTCCTGAATGGATGATTCTGGATCTGGTTCCTGTTATTCCCCCGGAACTGCGTCCGCTGGTGCCGCTTGATGGTGGCCGCTTTGCAACGTCCGATCTGAACGACCTGTACCGCCGGGTTATCAACCGTAACAACCGTCTCAAGCGGCTTATGGAACTGCGTGCGCCCGATATTATCGTGCGTAACGAAAAGCGCATGCTGCAAGAAGCGGTGGATGCCCTGTTTGATAACGGCCGCCGTGGTCGTGCGATTACGGGTGCCAACAAGCGTCCGCTCAAATCCTTGTCCGATATGCTCAAGGGTAAACAGGGGCGTTTCCGTCAGAACCTGCTGGGTAAACGCGTTGACTACTCTGGCCGTTCGGTCATTGTGGTTGGCCCCGAACTCAAACTGCACCAGTGTGGTCTGCCTAAAAAGATGGCGCTTGAGCTGTTCAAGCCCTTCATTTACGCCAAGCTGGAAAAATACGGTCACGCGACTACCATTAAAGCTGCAAAGCGGATGGTGGAAAAAGAGCGTCCGGAAGTCTGGGATATTCTTGAAGAAGTTATCCGCGAACATCCCGTTCTGCTGAACCGCGCACCAACACTGCATCGCCTTGGCATTCAGGCGTTTGAACCGGTGCTGGTTGAAGGCAAGGCTATTCAGCTGCACCCACTGGTCTGCACCGCCTTTAACGCCGACTTTGACGGTGACCAGATGGCCGTGCACGTGCCGCTCAGCCTGGAAGCCCAGCTTGAAGCGCGCGTTCTGATGATGTCGACCAATAACATCCTCAGCCCTGCTAACGGCAAGCCTATCATTGTGCCGTCTCAGGATATTGTTCTGGGGCTTTATTATCTCAGCCTCGAAACTCCCGAGTTTAAGGTTACGCCAGACCGTAACGAGTATAACGAAACAACGGGTGAACTGGTTAAGGCGGGTGCGCCGTCGTTCTCTTCCATTGGGGAAGTGGAATATGCACTGAGTGCGGGCGCGCTTAAACTGCACGACAAAATTCGTGCCCGGTTCGAGCAGATTGATGCTGACGGTAAGCGTGTTTATGAAACAGCCGTTACCACACCCGGCCGTGTGCTGATCGCACAGATCCTGCCCAAGCACGAAACTGTTCCGTTCTCCCTGATCAATCGCCAGTTGACCAAAAAAGCTGTGTCCGATGTGATCGACACGGTTTACCGTCATTGCGGTCAGAAAGAGGCTGTCATTTTCTGTGACCGTCTGATGGCTCTTGGTTTCCGCCATGCCGCCAAGGCTGGTATTTCCTTTGGTAAGGATGACATGATCATCCCGACTGAAAAGAAAGAACTGGTTGACCGGACTGCGACCGAAGTTAAAGAGTTTGAGCAGCAGTATCAGGATGGTCTGATCACCGCAGGCGAACGCTACAACAAGGTGGTTGACGCATGGTCCCGTTGCACGGACGAAGTGCAGGCGGCCATGACCAAGGAAATTTCTCGCCAAGAAGTTGGTAAGCCTATCAACTCGGTCTGGATGATGAGCCACTCCGGTGCTCGTGGGTCGCCGGCGCAGATGAAGCAGCTTGCCGGTATGCGCGGTCTGATGGCCAAGCCGTCTGGTGAAATTATTGAGCAGCCGATTATCGCCAACTTTAAGGAAGGTCTGTCGGTTCTCGATTACTTTACGTCGACCCATGGTGCGCGTAAGGGGCTGGCCGATACGGCACTGAAGACTGCAAACTCCGGTTATCTGACGCGTCGTCTTGTCGACGTGGCACAGGATAGCATCATTATCGAAGAAGATTGCGGCAGTGAGCGTGGTCTTACGGTTCGTGCGGTCATGGATGGTGGCGAAGTTGTTGCCTCTCTGTCCGAACGTATTCTTGGCCGTACGCTGGCTTCTGATGTTGTTGACCCCGTCACGGGCAAGGTCATTGCAGCCCGTAATCAGCTTGTTGATGAAGCTGATGCGGAACGCATTGAAACATCGGGTGTGGAAGTCATTCATATCCGCTCCGTGCTGACCTGCGATAGCCGTGTAGGCGTTTGCGGGCGCTGCTATGGCCGCGATCTGGCGCGTGGTACGCCGGTCAACATCGGTGAGGCTGTTGGTGTTATCGCCGCACAGTCCATTGGTGAGCCGGGCACCCAGCTGACCATGCGTACCTTCCATATTGGTGGTGCGGCCCAGCGTGGTGCTGAGCAGTCCATGATCGAAGCATCCCGCGATGGCAAAATTGTCATCCGTAACCGTAACGTGGTGCAGAACAGCCAGAACGTGCCAATTGTTATGGCCCGTAACTGTGAAATCCTGCTGACAGACGAAAAGGGTGCGGAAAAGTTCCGCTACCGTGTGCCTTACGGTGCGCGTCTGCTTACAACGGAAGGCGCTACGGTTTCGCGTGGTCAGAAGCTGGCTGAGTGGGACCCCTACACCCTTCCGATCATTACGGAAAAAGCCGGTAAGATTGAGTATCTTGACCTCATTGACTCCATCACGCTTGTCGAGCGTATGGATGAAGTGACCGGCCTGACCTCCAAGGTCGTGGTTGACTACAAACAGGCTGGTAAAGGTGTGGACCTGCGTCCGCGTCTGCAGCTTAAGGATGCCAACGGTGAGGTGGTCAAGCTGGATAACGGGTCTGAGGCACGTTACTTCCTGTCGCCTGAAACACTCCTGTCCATCGAAAATGGCGCAGAAGTGAATGCGGGTGACGTGCTGGCCCGTCTGCCGCGTGAAGGGTCCAAAACGCGTGATATTACCGGTGGTCTACCGCGCGTTGCCGAACTGTTTGAAGCGCGTCGTCCGAAAGACCATGCCATTATTGCGGAAATGGAAGGGCGCGTTGAATTCGGCAAGGATTACAAGTCCAAGCGCCGGATTGTTGTGAAAAATGACGAAACGGGTCATGAGCAGGAATACCTGATTCCTAAAGGCAAGCACATTTCCGTTCAGGAAGGTGACTTTGTGGAAAAAGGCGATCCGCTGGTTGATGGTCCCCGCGTTCCACACGACATTCTGAAGGTGATGGGCGTTGAGGCTCTGTCTGACTACCTGATCAATGAAATTCAGGATGTCTATCGTCTGCAGGGCGTGAAGATCAACGATAAGCACATTGAGGTTATCGTACGTCAGATGCTCCAGAAGGTTGAGATTCTGGAGCCGGGTGACACCACCTATCTGATTGGCGAAACGGTGGACCGCCTTGAGTTCGATGTGGAGAACACCAAGTGCCTCAATGCAGGTGAGCGTCCTGCGCTGGCAATGCCGGTGCTGCAGGGTATTACCAAGGCATCGTTGCAGACCCAGTCGTTCATCTCTGCGGCATCCTTCCAGGAAACCACGCGCGTTCTGACTGAAGCAGCAACTGCTGGTAAGGTCGATAAGCTCATGGGGCTGAAGGAAAACGTTATTGTGGGTCGTCTGATCCCAGCGGGTACAGGTAGCGTCATGAAGCGCCTGCGTGCCATTGCTGCGGAGCAGGACAAACAGCGCGTTAGCCGTACGGCTGCCGAATAAAGTCTTTATTATAAAGACAAAGAGGAAA
Organism: Acetobacter zythi; assembly: GCF_963921165.1. Lineage (NCBI taxonomy): Bacteria > Pseudomonadati > Pseudomonadota > Alphaproteobacteria > Acetobacterales > Acetobacteraceae > Acetobacter > Acetobacter zythi. The sequence goes on along the minus strand of NZ_CAWUEO010000001.1, from coordinate 432,289 downwards.
GGCCGGGGCATTGCTCCGGCCTTTTTTTATGGGATTGGGTTGCGTGGATTAGAGAATCGCGGGGTAAAGCTTGACTTCTGGTGGGGGGAGCGGTAGTTAGCAGCCCTCAGCTTTGCTTATCTTGTGGATAGGTAGGGCACTCAGGTTCTCTGTATGAGTTTTAGCATGCGGTTGGCTTCCGGGGGGAAGCGGAGCCGGATGCCAATATAGCCCCATTCGGGTTGTTACCTGATGGGATCTTTTTAATGAAAGTCGGCTAGCCGCAGAAAATGCAGCTGGTCGACCGAACTGTGTAAGGATCGGGAAAGGCGCATGCCGACCATCAACCAGCTCATTGCCAAGGGGCGTAAGCCTGCAGTCAAGCGGAACAAAGTGCCCGCTCTGCAGGGCTGCCCCCAGAAGCGCGGTGTTTGCACCCGCGTTTATACGACGACACCGAAGAAGCCTAACTCCGCACTGCGTAAAGTTGCCAAGGTGCGTCTGACGAATGGCTATGAGGTGGTTAGCTATATTCCTGGTGAAGGCCATAACCTTCAGGAACATAGTGTTGTGCTTATCCGCGGCGGTCGTGTGAAAGATTTGCCGGGTGTTCGTTACCACATCCTTCGCGGTGTTCTCGATACGCAGGGTATCGCCAAGCGGCGTCAGCGTCGTTCGCTGTATGGCGCCAAGCGTCCGAAATAAGAGGAAGTTAAGGTATGAGTCGCCGTCATCGTGCTGTTAAGCGCGAGATCCTTCCCGATCCGAAGTTCGGAGATGTCGTCATTACGCGTTTTATGAACGCGCTGATGTTCGACGGTAAGAAGTCCACAGCAGAAAAGATTGTCTATGGAGCGATTGACTCCATGGCCCGTCGCAATGGTGCAGCATCCGACCCGATCGCGCTGTTCCACAACGCTCTGGACAACGTAAAGCCGGCCGTTGAGGTCCGCTCCCGCCGTGTTGGTGGTGCGACCTATCAGGTTCCGGTTGAAGTGCGCACTGACCGTCGTCAGGCTCTGGCTATCCGCTGGGTCATCGACGCTGCGCGCAAGCGTGGTGAAAACACCATGCAGGACCGTCTGTCCAACGAGCTTCTGGATGCCGTGAACAATCGTGGTGCGGCTGTGAAGAAGCGTGAAGACACGCATCGTATGGCTGAAGCCAACAAGGCATTCAGTCATTATCGCTGGTAATCCGTGAAAGTTCTGCTTTCCCTCTTGTCGAGGGATTGGGGCGCTTATAACAACTGCATCCCGGATATTTTTTGGGGCATGGAGTAAACAATGGCTAAGGCTAAATTTGAGCGGAATAAACCGCACTGCAACATCGGCACCATTGGTCACGTTGACCATGGTAAGACGTCTCTGACGGCTGCTATTACGAAGACCCTGGCAAAGACCGGCGGTGCTGAGTTCAAAGCATACGACATGATCGACGCCGCACCCGAAGAACGCGCTCGTGGTATCACCATTTCCACCGCTCACGTGGAATACGAAACCGCAAACCGTCACTACGCGCACGTCGACTGCCCCGGACACGCTGACTATGTGAAGAACATGATCACGGGTGCGGCTCAGATGGATGGCGCCATCCTCGTTGTGTCCGCAGCTGACGGCCCGATGCCGCAGACCCGTGAACACATCCTGCTTGCTCGTCAGGTTGGTGTGCCGGCTCTGGTGGTCTTCCTGAATAAGGTTGATCAGGTTGACGATCCGGAACTGCTTGAACTGGTTGAAATGGAAGTTCGTGAACTTCTGTCTTCCTACCAGTTCCCTGGCGACGACATTCCTGTAATCAAGGGCTCCGCTCTGGTTACCCTGGAAGATGGTGATCCGGAAGTTGGTGAAAACCGCGTTAGGGACCTGATGGATGCGGTTGACGCCTACATTCCGCAGCCCGAACGTCCGGTTGATCGTCCGTTCCTGATGCCGATCGAAGACGTGTTCTCGATCTCTGGTCGTGGTACGGTTGTGACCGGTCGTGTGGAACGTGGTGTTGTCAACGTGGGTGACGAAGTTGAAATCGTCGGCCTGAAAGACACCATCAAGACCACCGTTACGGGTGTTGAAATGTTCCGCAAGCTGCTTGATCGCGGCGAAGCAGGTGACAACATCGGCGCTCTGGTGCGTGGTACGAAGCGTGAAGACGTTGAGCGTGGTCAGGTTCTGGCCAAGCCCGGCTCCATTACGCCGCACAAGAAGTTCAAAGCAGAAGCCTACATCCTGACGAAGGAAGAAGGTGGCCGTCATACGCCATTCTTCACCAACTATCGTCCGCAGTTCTACTTCCGTACGACTGACGTGACGGGTGTTGTGCACCTGCCCGAAGGCACGGAAATGGTTATGCCCGGTGACAACTGCGCTATGGAAGTCGAGCTGATTGCTCCGATCGCCATGGACGAAGGTCTCCGCTTCGCTATTCGCGAAGGTGGCCGTACCGTTGGTGCAGGCGTTGTTGCCTCCATTATCGAGTAATCGATAAAGGATTAGAGACTGAGTGGCCCCGGCCGATTTATTCGGCTGGGGTCTTACTTGGCGGCCGGGTAAACCCGGACAAGTAAAGTGTTGGACTAAGAAACAGATGGACAACCAGAACATCCGCATTCGCCTGAAAGCGTACGATCATCGGGTGCTTGATAACAGCACGAAAGAGATCGTGAATACGGCGAAGCGTACGGGTGCGCGGGTTCGGGGTCCTATCCCGCTGCCGACGCATATCGAACGGTTTACGGTTAACCGTTCTCCTCACGTTGACAAGAAGAGCCGCGAGCAGTTCGAAATTCGGACTCATCGTCGTTTGCTCGATATTGTTGAGCCCACTCCGCAGACCGTGGACGCTCTCATGAAGCTCGACCTCGCCGCTGGCGTGGATGTCGAGATCAAACTTTAAGGTCCAGACGATGCGCACCGGATTGATCGCAAAAAAGTTGGGCATGTCCCGACTGTTCAAGGAAGACGGCACACATGTGCCTGTCACCGTTCTGCACGTTGATGAAGTGCAGGTGGTAGACGTTCGTACTCAGGAGCGTGATGGTTACGTAGCCGTCCAGCTGGGTATGGGCAACGCCAAGGTGAAAAACGTAACAAAACCCAACCGTGGCCATTTTGCCCGCGTGAAGGTTGAACCCAAGAAAACAGTTCGTGAATTCCGTGTGGCCGATGACGCTACGCTGGAAGTTGGGGCTGCTCTTTCTGCTTCCCATTTCGTTGTTGGCCAGAAGGTTGACGTGACGGGGACAAGCAAGGGTAAGGGGTTTGCTGGCGCCATGAAGCGCTGGAATTTTGCCGGTCTTGAAGCCTCGCATGGTGTGTCCATTTCGCATCGTTCGCATGGTTCGACCGGTAACCGCCAGGATCCCGGCAAGACCTTCAAGAACAAAAAAATGGCTGGTCATCTGGGTGATGAACGCGTGACCACCTTGAATCTGGAAATCGCAGCGGTCGATCCGGAAAAGAATCTGATCATGATTCGTGGCTCCGTTCCGGGAGCAAAGAATGGTGTCGTTCTCATTCGTGATGCGATCAAGAAAGCCCGCCACAGCGATGCGCCGTATCCGGCAGCACTTGTGAAGGCGGAGGCCTGAGATCATGGAAATCGAAATCAAGACACTTGATAACGGCACGGCTGGTTCAGCTACGCTTCCGGAAGAACTTTTCGGCGCAGCACCCCGGGCAGATGTAATGGCGCGCGTTGTGCATTGGCAGCTGGCAAAGCGCCGGGCTGGCACGCACAAGGTCAAGGGCATGGGCGAAGTGTCCGGCACGACCAAAAAGCCGTATCGTCAGAAGGGCACGGGTAGTGCGCGTCAGGGCTCCCTGCGTGCTCCTCAGTATCGTACTGGTGGCGTTGTGCATGGCCCTGTTGTGCGTGATCACGGCTACGACCTGCCTAAAAAGGTGCGTCGTCTGGGTCTGATCTCCGCTCTGTCCCAGAAGGCAGCGGAAGGCAAACTGGTTGTTCTGGATACCGCTTCCGGCGTGACCAAGACCAGCGAACTGGCAAAAAAGTTGCAGGGTCTCGGCTGGGGCTCCGCTCTGATTGTTGATGCATCCGTGGACGAAAACTTCGTGCGCGCTGCTCGCAATCTGCCGAAAATCGACATTCTGCCGACCATTGGCGCGAATGTTTATGACATTCTGAACCATGAGGTGCTTGCCATCACGCAGGCAGGCCTTGAAGGACTGAAGGAACGCCTGGCATGACGAATATTCTTGCTATTCGCAAGAAAGCCGAGCGTCTCTCTCGGGAGGCTCTGTACGACATCGTGCGGACGCCGGTCATTACCGAGAAGGCGACTGCGCTTTCTGAAAAAAATCAGGTTGTTTTCAAGGTCGCAATGACGGCTAGCAAGCCTGAAATCAAGGTTGCGGTGGAAACGCTGTTCGGGGTCAAGGTTGTTGGCGTCAACACCCTTGTCCAGAAAGGTAAAACCAAACGCTTTAAAGGGCGTCTGGGTCAGCGTTCTGACGTTAAGAAGGCGTTCGTTCAGCTTGCAGAAGGTCAGTCCATTGACCTGACCGCGAAGCTGGCGTGACCAAGGGTAGAAACTAATGGCACTGAAGCACTTTAATCCTGTCACGCCGAGCCTGCGTGGTACGGTTCTGATTGATCGTGCTGACCTGTGGAAGGGCAAGCCGGTCAAGCAGCTTACGGAAGGTAAGAGCAAGTCGGGCGGTCGTAATAATAACGGCCGTATCACGTCTCGCTTCCGTGGGGGCGGTCATAAGCAGTCCTATCGTTATGTGGACTTCAAGCGTCGTAAATTCGACGTGCTGGGTACTGTGGAACGTCTTGAATACGATCCCAACCGCACGGCATTTATTGCGCTGGTGAAGTACGAAGACGGTGAGCTGGCATACATTCTGGCACCGCAGCGCCTGAAGGTTGGTGACAATGTCATCGCCGGTGCGCGCGTGGATATTAAGCCAGGCAATGCAATGCCGCTTGCGTCCATTCCGGTGGGTACGATTATCCATAACATCGAACTGAAGCAGGGCGCTGGCGGCAAGCTGGCCCGTTCCGCTGGGACGTATGCTCAGTTGGTTGGTAAGGATTCGGGCTACGCCCAGATCAAGCTGCAGTCTGGTGAATTGCGTGTTGTACGCGGTGAATGCATGGCGACCGTAGGTGCCGTGTCCAACCCGGATAACATGAACCAGCATATGGGTAAGGCTGGTCGTTCCCGTTGGCTGGGTCGCCGTCCGCATAACCGCGGCGTGGTGATGAACCCGGTTGACCATCCGCACGGTGGTGGTGAAGGCCGCACATCTGGTGGTCGTCATCCGGTTACGCCGTGGGGCAAGCCCACCAAAGGTTACAAAACTCGGGTCAACAAGCGGACGGACGGTCTGATTATCCGTCGCCGGAAGACCGGCAAGTAAGGGGCAATAGAAGATGGCACGTTCCGTCTGGAAAGGTCCGTTCGTCGACGGGTATCTGCTGAATAAGGCTGAAGTATCCCGCGCATCGGGTCGGAATGAAGTGATCAAGATTTGGTCGCGTCGTTCAACGATTCTTCCGCAGTTCGTTGGTCTGACGTTCGGTGTTTATAACGGTCAGAAGTTCCTGCCTGTGCAGGTGACGGAGAATATGGTTGGCCATAAGTTTGGCGAATTCTCTCCCACCCGTACATTCCACGGGCATGGTGCTGACAAGAAGTCTAAGCGGGGCTAAGAGCACAGATGAGCAAGCCGAAGCATCCGCGCACGCTCGCGGAAACAGAAGCGCAAGCTATCACGCGTAACATTCGGGTTAGCCCCCGCAAGCTGAACCTTGTGGCAGGCCTGATCCGTAATAAACCTGCATCTCAGGCAATTGCGACGCTAACATTCTCCAAGCGCCGTATCGCTCAGCAGGTTAAGAAAACGCTGGAAAGCGCGATCGCTAATGCTGAAAACAATCACCAGCTTGACGTTGATCAGCTGGTGGTGAAAACGGCGGAAGTGGGTAAGTCCATTGTCATGCGGCGTTTTCACGCACGTGGCCGCGGTCGTTCCGCACGCGTCGAAAAGTTTTTCAGTCACCTGAAGATTGTTGTAGCCGAACGGGCCGTTGTGTCCGACACGGCTTCTTCCGAGCAGAAGGCGGCCTGAGATATGGGGCATAAAGTCAATCCGATCGGGCTGCGGCTCGGCATCAACCGCACATGGGACAGCCGCTGGTACGCAGATGCAGACTATTCCCGTCTGCTGCACGAAGATCTGAAGCTTCGTGCATTCCTGCGCCGCAAGCTGGCTGGTGCTGGCGTGTCCCGCGTTGTTATCGAACGCCCGGCTAAAAAGCCGCGCGTTACGATCTACGCAGCACGTCCTGGCGTTGTGATCGGTAAGAAGGGGCAGGATATCGACGCTCTGCGCAAAGAACTGACCCGTATGGCCGGTACTGAAGTTGCGCTGAACATCGTTGAAATCCGTAAGCCGGAAATCGATGCAACGCTTGTTGCAGAAAACATTGCTCAGCAGCTTGAACGCCGTGTGGCTTTCCGTCGTGCAATGAAGCGCGCCGTACAGTCCGCAATGCGTCTGGGCGCTCAGGGTATCCGGATCAACTGCTCCGGTCGTCTGGGTGGTGCTGAAATTGCACGTATCGAGTGGTATCGCGAAGGCCGTGTGCCCTTGCACACCCTGCGCGCCGACATCGATTACGGTACGGCAACGGCGAAGACCACCTATGGCACCTGCGGTGTGAAGGTATGGATCTTCAAGGGTGAAATTCTTGCTCATGATCCGTTGGCACAGGATCGCCGGGCGGCCGAACAGGCTCCTCAGCGCTGAGGAGAGGATAAAAAACAATGCTTTCCCCTAAGCGGACAAAATTCCGCAAAGCACATAAAGGCCGTATTCACGGCCTTGCAAAAAGCGGTACCACACTGAACTTTGGTACGTTTGGTCTCAAAGCTCTGCAGCCGGAACGTATTACGGCTCGCCAGATCGAGGCCTCCCGTCGTGCCATTACCCGCGCTATGAAACGTGCTGGTCGTGTATGGATTCGGATCTTTCCGGATATTCCGGTCTCGACAAAGCCCGCAGAAGTGCGTATGGGCTCTGGCAAGGGATCGCCTGAATTCTGGGTGGCCCGTGTGAAGCCTGGTCGTATTTTGTTTGAGATCGAAGGTGTTCCGCCGGAACTGGCGCGTGAAGCGCTGGCTCTTGGGGCCGCCAAGCTGCCGATCAAGACCAAATTTGTGACCCGAATTGGAGATGCGTGAGATGGTAAAGGCAGTAAAGCCAGCTGATTTGCGCGCTAAAACGGCAGACGAGCTTGAAGCTCGTCTGGTGGAACTCAAGCGTGAACAGCTCAACTTGCGTTTCCAGCGGGCTACCGGGCAGACAGAAGCGCAGAGCCGCGTCCGTGTGATCCGTCGTGAAATTGCGCGCATCAAGACAATTGCTGCGCAGAATGCAAAGAATGCAGCAGGTGCAAAAACATCTGCTGCCAATGCCTGAGGAGAGGTAGCCGATGCCGAGGCGCGTCCTGACCGGACGTGTGACGAGCGACAAGATGGACAAGACCGTTACGGTTCTTGTCGATCGTCGCGTCATGCATCCTGTGTATAAAAAGTTCATTCGTCGCTCCAAGAAATACGCGGCGCATGATGAAGAAAACATCTGCAAGACGGGTGATTCCGTGCGGATTGTTGAATGTGCGCCTATTTCTCGGCGTAAGACGTGGACCGTGATTTCCCGCAACGGTGAAGCCGTGGGCGTGGAAGCAACCGCGTCGGCCTAAACGTAAGGATTTCAGGTTATGATCCATCCCGAGACCAACCTCGATGTGGCCGACAATTCCGGTGCACGTCAGGTGCAGTGCATTAAGGTGCTGGGCGGTTCCAAGCGGAAGTCTGCCTCGGTCGGCGACGTGATCGTCGTTTCCGTCAAGGAAGCCATCCCCCGTGGGAAGGTGAAGAAGGGCGATGTTCACCAGGCCGTTATTGTGCGTACCTCTTACCCGGTTCGTCGTCCTGATGGCAGCGCCATCCGGTTCGACCGCAACGCTGCCGTGTTGATTAACAAGCAGCAGGAGCCGATCGGTACTCGTATCTTTGGCCCGGTCGTGCGTGAACTGCGTGCTAAGAAGTTCATGAAGATCATCTCTTTGGCGCCGGAGGTGCTGTAATGGCTGCCCGTATTAAAAAAGGCGATACGGTTGTCGTCATCACCGGCTCTTCCAAGGGCGTGCAGGGTGAAGTTCTGGAGGTTCGTCCTTCAGAAGATCGCGCTGTTGTACGTGGTGTTGCAATTGCCAAGCGCCATCAGCGCGCAAATCGTATGGGTGAAGAAGGTGGGATTATTGCCCGTGAGGCAGCCGTCCACCTCTCCAACCTGAAGCTGATTGATCCTGCATCCAAGAAGCCAACCCGCGTTGGTTTCCGTGTGCTGGAAAACGGCAAAAAAGTTCGCGTTGCCAAGGCGACTGGCGAAGTGATTGAAGGTTGAGAGGCCAGGTATGAGTGCGAATCAGGAAGGGCGTTCCCTCCCGCGCCTTCACCAGCGCTATGAGAGTGAACTTCGTGCCAAGCTGCGTGAGCAGTTTGGGTATAGCAACGAAATGCAGGTGCCGCGGCTTGAAAAAATCGTCCTGAATATGGGCGTTGGTGAAGCCGCTGGTGACCAGAAGAAGCTGGATACAGCTGTTGCGGAAATGACCCTTATTGCAGGTCAGAAGCCGGTCAAAACGGTTGCTAAAAAGGCAATCGCTGGCTTTAAGATCCGTGAAGGGCTGCCGATTGGCTGCAAGGTCACGCTGCGTCGGGCTCGGATGTACGAATTTCTGGATCGTCTTGTGACGATTGCGATGCCGCGTATCCGTGACTTCCGTGGTCTCCCTGCGACGAAAGGCTTCGATGGCCGTGGCAATTTTGCCCTTGGCCTGAAAGAGCAGATCGTTTTCCCGGAAATCGAATATGACAAAGTGGACGAAATCCGCGGTATGGACGTCGTGTTCGTGACCAGTGCGAAAACGGATGCTGAAGCTAAAGCTTTGCTGAAGGCGTTTGATCTTCCCTTCGTGGGATGATACAGGCTGCTTTATTGTGTGATCTTGGAAAACCGTCGAAGGTTTTCGAAGGGTTCCGGAGGTAATGTTGTATGGCTAAAACATCTGCCATCCTGCGTAATGCTAAACGCAAGCGCATGGCGGCACGGGATAATGAGAAGCGTACCGCTCTCAAAAACATTGTAATGGACCGTTCTTTGCCCGTGGAAGATCGGTTCGATGCGTCTCTCAAGTTGGCAGAACTGCCGCGTAACGGTTCTCGTGTACGCGTTCGTCTGCGTTGCAAGCTGACAGGTCGTTCTCGCGGTAACTACCGTAAGTTTGAGCTGTGTCGTATCGCTTTCCGTGATCTGGCCTCTGATGGTCAGATTCCGGGAGTGGTAAAAGCTAGCTGGTAAGGGCTCGAGATGTCGCTTTCAGATCCTTTGGGTGATATGCTCACCCGTATTCGCAACGCTCAGCGTGCGCGTCACAACTCTTGTGTTGCTCCGGCATCCAATCTGCGTGTGAACGTGCTTGAAGCTCTGCAGCGCGAAGGTTACATCCGTGGTTACAAGCGCGAAGACGTGCGGAAGGGTATTTCCCAGCTGCACATCGAGCTGAAGTACGCGGAAGGTGAACCGGTTATTCGCGAAATCCAGCGTGTTTCCCGCCCTGGTCGCCGCGTCTATTCCAAAATTAAAGAACTGCCGCGTGTTTGCGCTGGTCTGGGTGTTTCCATCCTGTCCACGCCGCGTGGTGTTCTGTCCGATGTAGAGGCCCGCGCCGCCAATGTTGGTGGTGAAGTCCTTTGCCGCGTATTCTGAGGAGGGATAAATGTCACGAGTAGGCAAGTATCCCGTCGAAGTTCCGGCAGGGGTAACAGTTTCCATCGCGGACGGTGTTTTTAAGGCCAAGGGTAAGCTGGGTGAGCTTTCTCTGCCGATCACCAGTCATGTTACGGCTGAAGTGAAGGATAATTCGGTTGTTGTGCAGCCGAATGGTACCGAAGCTCAGGCCCGCATGATGTGGGGGACAACACGCGCACTTATCGCTTGTGCGGTCAAAGGGGTTTCTGACGGTTTTTCAAAAACCCTGGAAATCAACGGGACAGGTTATCGTGCTGCCGTGCAGGGTTCTAACCTTGTTATGAACCTCGGCTTTTCACACGATGTGATCTATCCGATTCCGGCTGGCATCAAAATTTCTACCCCGCGTCCTACGGCGATTGTGGTGGAAGGGATTGATAAGCAGCGTGTTGGCCAGGTGGCTCTGGATATTCGTAGCTACCGCAAGCCTGAGCCTTACAAAGGCAAGGGTGTGCGTTACGATACGGAAACCATCCGCCGTAAGGAAGGCAAGAAGAAATAATGAGCACTCAGCAGGAATTGCGGAACCGGCGGCGTGCGCGTCTCCGTTTTCAGCTTCGCCGCAAGGCTGGTGGCCGTCCTCGTCTGTCGGTTTTCCGGTCTGGTAAGAACATCTATGCTCAGGTGATTGATGATGCGCAGGGTCTGACCCTTGCTGCTGCGTCAACGCTGGATAAAGAATTGCGTGAAGCCCTGAAAAATGGTGCGACGCAGGACAGCGCTGGTGCTGTAGGTAAGCTGGTTGCCCAGCGTGCTGTTGCAGCTGGCGTATCTCAGGTCGTGTTTGACCGGGGGTCTTATCTTTATCACGGGCGCGTCAAGGCCCTGGCGGAGGCGGCCCGTGAGGGCGGTCTCTCCTTCTGAGGAAAGGATCACGCAATGGCTCGTGAACCAAGAGAAGGCGGTCGAGGCGGCCGTGAGCGCGAACGCGAAGGCGATGAACTGGTTGATAAACTGGTAACCATCAACCGCGTTGCTAAAGTTGTTAAGGGTGGTCGGCGTTTTGCGTTTGCTGCTCTGGTTGTGGTTGGTGACCAGAAAGGTCGCGTGGGCTATGGCGCTGGTAAAGCGCGTGAAGTTCCCGAAGCTATCCGCAAGGCGACTGAGCGCGCAAAGCGTGGGATGATTCGCGTTCCCATGAAAGAAGGGCGTACGCTGCATCATGACGTTGCTGGTCACTTTGGTGCCGGTAAGGTTGTGCTGCGCTCGGCAGAAGCCGGGACCGGGATCATCGCTGGTGGTCCTATGCGTGCGGTTTTTGAAAGCCTTGGCATTAACGACGTTGTTGCCAAGTCTCTGGGAACCCGGAACCCGCATAACATGGTCAAGGCGACATTTGATGCCCTGACGCGTTGTGCAAGCCCTCGTGCTGTGGCTAACCGCCGTGGCAAGAAAGTGGCGGAAATCTTTGGCAAGCGTGACCAGGCTGCTGGTGCGGAGGCTGCTGATGTCTGATAAAAAAACTTTCAAGGTGATTCAGGTTGCGTCCGGTAACGGACGTAAGCCGGGTCAGCAGGAAACCCTGATCGGGCTTGGTCTGAACAAGATCGGGCGTGAAAAGGTTCTGGAAGATACCCCTTCTACCCGGGGTATGGTCCGCAAGGTGGCCCACCTGGTGAAGGTGGAGGACTGATATGAGACTTAACGAGCTTCGTGATAACGAAGGTGCTCGCTACCGCAAGAAGCGGCTCGGGCGCGGTATTGGTTCCGGTAAAGGCAAGACGTCCGGTAAGGGTGTTAAAGGCCAGAAAGCGCGTGAGGGTGTGTCCCTGAACGGGTTTGAAGGTGGTCAGCTCCCGATTTATCGTCGTCTGCCGAAGCGGGGCTTTAAAAACATCTTCCGCAAGGTCTATGCGCCAGTTAACCTTGGTGCTGTAGAGCAGGCGTTGGCTGATGGTAAGCTGGAAAACGGCGCACCCATTACCGAAGAAGCTCTGAAGAAAGCTGGTCTGGTTGGGACTGGCAAGTACGCAGGGGTTCGTATTCTTGGTGAAGGCGAGCTGACAAAAGGCGTTTCTTTCGAAGTGTCTGGCGTTTCTGCTTCTGCTAAGGCTGCCATTGAAAAAGTCGGCGGCAGCATCAAGCTGCTGGTGGCGGCACCTGTGGAAGCTAGCGCCTCCTGATTGGCGTGGGAGAGAGAATGGTGGGAGACCCTGTTCTCTCTTTCTTGCCCAGATCAGAACAGTTGTCTGATATTTTTCAGGCAATCATACCAGCGTCTCCACTTTACGTGGCGGCGCTGTTTGTGTGAAAGGACGGATGCATGGCTTCCGCGGCCGAACAACTGGCTGCCAATTTTAACGTAGGCTCCTTTGCCAAGGCGACGGAACTCAAGAAACGGATCTGGTTTACGCTGGGTGCGCTGATTGTTTATCGTTTGGGAACGTATATTCCTGTGCCCGGCGTAGATGCTACGGTTATGGGGCAGCTTCTGGCGCAGCATCAGGGCGGCATTCTTGGCATGTTCAATATGTTCTCGGGGGGCGCTCTTGGGCGTATGACCGTGTTCGCGTTGAACATTATGCCCTATATCTCTGCGTCTATTATTGTGCAGTTGATGTCTACGGCTGTGCCCTCTCTTGAATCTCTCAAGAAAGAGGGTGAGCAGGGGCGCAAAAAACTTAACCAGTATACGCGTTACCTGACCGTGCTCATCGCTGTGTTTCAGGCATATGGTATTGCGATCGGGCTTGAGAATGTTCAGAGCGGCGCGGCGGTCGTAAACCCGGGACCACTTTTTCTGGTGACATGTGTGACCGCACTTGTTGGCGGCACAATGTTCCTGATGTGGTTGGGGGAGCAGATTACGTCTCGTGGTGTTGGTAACGGCATCTCGCTCATCATTTTTGCCGGTATTGTCGCTAATCTGCCGCATGCGTTGGTGAGCCTTTTCCAGTTGGGCTACACTGGGGCGCTGTCGTCTTTCTTTGTGCTGCTGTTCCTTGTGTTGGCCGGTTTGACCATCATGTTCATTGTGTTCATGGAGCAGGCACAGCGGCGCGTTGTTATCCAATATCCCAAACGCCAGATGGGGCAGCGGATGTTTGGTGGAGACACGACACATATGCCGCTCAAGGTGAATACGGCTGGTGTCATCCCACCTATTTTCGCCTCGTCGGTTCTGCTGATTCCTGTAACCCTTGCTGGTTTCATGAATGGTAAGTCGTTGCCCGGATGGCTGTCGTTTTTGGGTGAGGAACTAGGGCAGGGGCAGCCTTTATATCTGCTATTCTACGCGTTGATGATTATCTTCTTCTCGTATTTCTATGCTGCGGTGACCTTCAACCCGGCAGAGACGGCAGATAACCTGCGTAAGCAGGGTGGGTTCATCCCTGGCGTCCGCCCCGGTGGTTCTACCGCATCCTACTTCGACAAGATCCTGACGCGTCTGACGACCATTGGCGCGGCTTATATGGTTGCTGTCTGCCTGTTGCCGCAGATATTGATCAGCCGCTACAATGTGCCGTTCTACTTTGGTGGGACCAGTCTGATCATTATTGTGTCAGTTACGATTGATACGGTCACGCAGGTTCAGTCCCATCTTGTGGCGCACCAGTATCAGGGTCTTATGCGTAAGTCTCGTGGTGGCCGGAAACAGAGGATCATCAGACGATGAACATTATTTTTCTGGGTCCGCCAGGGGCCGGGAAAGGTACCCAGTCCAAGCTTCTGGAAGAGCGGCATGGGCTGATCCAGATTTCCACGGGGGATATGCTGCGTGCGGAAGTTGCACGTGGCTCCGAGGTGGGGAATCAGGCAAAGGCGCTGATGGTTGCGGGCAAGCTTGTGCCCGATGCCTTGATCATTGCCATGCTCAAAGACCGGATCGCCCAGTCGGATTGCCAGAATGGGTTCATTCTGGACGGTTTTCCACGGACTTTGGCGCAGGCTGAAGAGCTGGATGCCATGCTCGCGGCGGATGGAAAAAGCATCGATGTCGTGCTTTTTCTGGATGTGAATGAAGAGATCCTTGCCGATCGTATTTCAGGGCGTTTCACCTGTGCACAATGTGGACAGACCTACAATGAAGCGTCCAACCCTCCTGCAAAGGAAGGTGAGTGCGATACGTGCGGGAGCCATGAGTTCAAGCGCCGTGCAGACGACAAGCGTGAGACAGTTGTTGAGCGCCTGAAAGAATACCGCAATCTTACAGCGCCGATTCTACCGTTTTATGAAAAAACGGGCCGTTTGCGTAAGGTGAACGGCATGCTTTCGACTTCTGAAGTAACGGCAGAAATCGAAGCAGCGCTTGAGGATAGCGGCACGATCACGAAGAAGTGATCAGTTTTCGTTGACTTGTAACGGTGGTCGGTATATTTCGCGGCCACCAAGTGAAATCCGCCCAGTCAAAACAGGGCTATGAGCCGTTCGCTGTAAAAGCGGGCGAACAGGAGTATAAGGCGTGGCACGTATTGCCGGCGTGAATGTCCCGACAAACAAGCGGGTTGTGATCGGGCTTCAGTATATTTATGGAATTGGCGCATCTAAGGCGGCAGAAATCTGCAAGTCCTTGGAGATTCCGGAAGCAAAGCGGGTTAACGAACTCAGCGACGATGAAATCATGAAGCTCCGTGAGCTGATTGATGGCACCTATCGCGTTGAAGGCGACCTGCGTCGTGAAATTGCGATGAACATTAAGCGCCTGATGGATCTTGGTTGCTACCGCGGCCTGCGTCATCGTCGTGGCCTGCCGGTTCGTGGCCAGCGGACGCACACCAATGCCCGTACCCGCAAGGGTAAGGCAGTGGCCATTGCCGGTAAGAAGAAAGCAACGCGTTAATCCAATCCGCTAAGGCGGCCAGCCTGCACACGCAGGCTGGACAGGGACTGAGGTAGAAAAGACATGGCGAAAGCCGCAACACCGCGTGTTCGTAAAAAAGAGCGTAAGAACATTATTTCGGGCGTGGCGCATGTGCTCTCCACGTTCAACAACACCATGATCACCATTTCTGATGCTCAGGGGAATGCTATCTCCTGGTCTTCTGCTGGTGCGCAGGGCTTTAAGGGCTCGCGGAAGTCTACGCCTTATGCGGCGCAGGTTGCGGCTGAAGATGCTGGCCGCAAGGCCCGTGAACACGGCATGGAAACACTGGAAATTGAAGTTTCCGGTCCTGGGTCGGGGCGTGAAAGCGCACTGCGTGCTCTGCAGGCCGTTGGTTTCACGATCACTTCCATCCGTGATATGACACCTGTCCCGCACAACGGCTGCCGCCCGCGCAAGCGTCGCCGCGTCTGAGCTTACGAGCGGAAAGGCGGCCTGATAGCGAGCCGTCTTTCCATTTGTTGTGTCCACTTCAGAGAAATCGCTGCGCAAGCAGTGGTTTTTCGTATTGAAAGGCCGGTCCATTGGTCCTTCAGAAAAACTGGCAATCTCTGATCAAGCCCGAAAAGCTTGAAGTTGAATCCGGAGTGGAGCCCGCTCGTATCGCAACCGTAGTGGCTGAGCCGCTGGAACGCGGTTTTGGTATGACGCTCGGTAATGCTCTGCGTCGGGTTCTGCTGTCTTCTCTTCAAGGTGCTGCGGTCACAGCGGTTCAGATTGACGGCGTTCTGCACGAGTTTTCGTCTGTTGCCGGTGTGCGGGAAGATGTGACTGACATCGTCCTCAACATCAAGCAGCTGGCGTTGCGCATGCACGGTGAAGGGCCGAAGCGTATGGTGCTGACGGCTACCGGCCCCGGCGAAGTGCGCGCAAGCCAGATCCAGACGGGTCATGATATTGAAATCATGAACCCCGATCTGGTCATCTGCACGCTCGATGACGGCGTTAAGCTGGGTATGGAATTCATTGTTAATACCGGAAAAGGCTATGTTCCTGCGGCGGCTAACCGCCCGGAAGATGCGCCGATTGGCCTGATCCCGGTTGATGCAATTTATTCGCCCGTCAAGCGCGTGTCCTACAAGGTGGAGCCGACCCGTGTTGGTCAGGTCACCGACTATGACAAGCTGCTGCTCACGGTCGAAACAAATGGTGCGGTCACGCCAGAAGATGCCGTAGCACTTGCTGCGCGTATTCTGCAGGATCAGTTGCAGCTCTTCATCAACTTTGATGAGCCGCGTCCTGTGCAGGCTGAAGAGCCTGAGGATGATCTGCCGTTCAACCGTAATCTGCTGCGCAAGGTGGATGAGCTTGAATTGTCTGTTCGGAGTGCAAACTGCCTGAAGAACGACAACATCATCTACATCGGGGATCTGGTTCAGAAGAGTGAGCAGGAAATGCTGCGCACACCGAACTTTGGCCGTAAATCCCTGAACGAAATTAAGGAAGTCCTGACCTCCATGGGGCTGTCCTTGGGTATGAATGTCCCGGCCTGGCCGCCGGAAAATATTGAAGAGTTGGCAAAGCGGCTTGATGAGCCGTTTTGATCTGACTTTTCTCGATACTAGGAACTGAACCATGCGTCACCGGATTGCCGGCAGAAAGCTCGGCGTTACCTCTTCTCATCGTGCAGCCATGTTCCGCAACATGGCTGTGGCTTTGATCAAACATGAGCAGATCACCACCACGCTTCCCAAAGCGAAGGAACTGCGCCCGTTTGTTGAAAAGCTGATCACCCTTGGCAAGCGTGGCGATCTGCATGCACGCCGGCAGGCATTTGCTGTGCTGCGTGATGATGTGATCGTGAAAAAGCTGTTTGCAGCCGTGGCTGAACGCTACAAGGCGCGCAATGGTGGTTACACGCGCGTCCTGCGTGCTGGCGTACGCTACGGCGATGCCGCACAGATGGCCGTGATCGAACTGATCGACCGCGATGTAAGCGCTAAAGGGCAGGACAGCGGTCCGCGCCCGGAAGTGGAAGATAAGCAGGACCTCGCTGCTTAATTCTTTGCTTTCAAGCAGAATGAAGGAAGCTGGCTCCTCGGAGCCAGCTTTTTTTATGTCGTGTGCTCGTGCCTGCTATGTGTGAGAAATGTGCGTGGAATAAAATCATTCCATGATTGCGAGTGAGTGATTGACAAATTCGAGAATATATCCACTTTTATTTTTGATAAAATATTTCAGTGAAAGAGATAACATCATGAAACGCGCGTTAGTAAAAATGTTAACGCTCGCCACCGTGGCATTTGGATGGGCTGTCAGCCCGGTGCAGGCGGCTGAGAGCATTCGTATCGGCTACATTCCTGTTCTGGGGTCTTCCGCGCTCTTTGTGATCGATGGTGAGGGCTGGGCCAAGCAGGCGGGGCTGGATGTGCAGCTTGTTCGCTTTACGTCTGGTCCGCAGGCTATTCAGGCGCTGGTTTCGGGGCGGATCGATGGCTATGTTGCGGGCGTTCTGCCGTTGTTGCAGGCCCGTGCGCATGGTGTGGATGTTAAGGTTGTGGCCACGGCCTCGATCGAGGAACTTTCCGTCATTGCGCGAGGGGCGCTGGCGCAGGGCATTAAGCCTGATGGAGACGGCGGGTTAGCGCCTGATGACGTTAAAGCCATTTTTGCGCGCTTCAAACAGGACCAAAAGCGCCTGCCGCGTCTTGCGGCACAGCCTGCGGGGTCCGTGCCTGATACGCTGCTGCGCTACTGGTTGCAAAAACAGCTCGACTTTGCACAGGTCAACACTGTTGCCACCATTGTGGGGGTGGATATTGATGCCGCCCAGCAGGCATTTCTGGCAGGTGCCGTTGATGGCGCGGTTTTGCGCGAGCCAGCACTGACGGTTGTTAAAACCCGTCTGCCCGATGCCCGTATTCTGGCCTCTGGTCATAACATGATGCCCGACCAGCCCGGCTCCGTTCTGGCTATTGTCAAACCGGATGCGCCTGAGCACAAAGCATGGGCGGGAACACTGACAAACCTGTTCGTCCGCGCGACAACGCTGCTGGCCCAGCACCCGGATGATGCCGTACCATTTGTGCAAAAAGCGCTGGGTGGTGGTATGCTGAATGACGATGTTATGAAAACGGCGTTGGAGCATTCGGCATCCCGGTTTGTGAGTGATCCGGCGCGTATTGTGGAAAGTGTTAAGCAGTTGCAGGAGTTTGAAGTGTCCGAAGGTCTGCTGCGCAAGGCTGAACCTGTGGAAGACCTGTTTGATACGGGTTTGTGGCAGCAGGCCAAGCCGTGAGCATAAAGCTGTCTGGTTCTGTCCGCCTTGGGCTTGGGGTGGCTGGACTTGTTTTGTTCTTTGGTTTGTGGGAGGCAGCAGTCCAGTCCGGGCTGCTGCCATCTGGTATGGTGCCTGCGCCGTCCTCCCTTGGCCCAGCTTGGCTGGACGAGGTAAGGGGCGGGTTCTGGCAGCAGGCTATTCTGGATAGTCTGAATCACTACCTGCTGGGCCTGCTGATTGGTTCGGTCCTAGGGGCCGGGCTTGGCATATTGTGCGGTATGCTGGGTCTGCTGGATAGCCTGCTGGAAGGGGTTGTCCGCCTGTTGCGGCCCGTGCCGGGGCTGGCTTGGGTGCCGTTTGCCATTTTATGGTTTGGCCTGAGCACAGCCGGGGCAACCTTTGTGATTGCCATATCGGTTTTTTGGATCAACTTTTATGCAGCCCATAGCGCCGTAAGGGGTGTTGATCCCGAACTGTATGAACTGGCCTCTGCCTTCGGGCATGGCAGTTTTGTCGGGCGGTTGTTCAAGATCGTGCTCCCCGCTTCCGCTCCCGGTATTATGGCAGGGCTGCGGACCGGGTTGGGGCAGGGGTGGATGTCTGTTGTGGCGGCTGAACTGTTTGGTGTGCCGGGCATTGGTGCGCGTATGATGCAGGCTTCCAGCCTTCTGGCGACTGATGTTGTCGTCGTTTACATGCTGACCATGGCCATGCTGTATGCCATTACCGATTTTCTTTTTGGGTTTGTGCGCAAATGGGTTCTCAGATGGCAGCCATAAACGGGGCGGATGTGGTTGCCTCTTTGCATGATGTTGGTCTCTCGCATGATGGGGGCGCGCATTTTGTGCTGCGGCATGTCAGCCTAACACTGGCGCGTGGTGAGTTTGTTGCACTTTTGGGGCCATCAGGCGTGGGGAAGTCCACGCTGCTGAGAGTGCTGATGGGCCTGATGCACCCGACCGAAGGCCAGACAGGTGGCTCCGCCTGCATGGCCGGGGCAGGGGCGCATGCCACGCGGCGCAGCCGAGCCATGGTTTTTCAGGATGCGCGGCTGCTGCCGTGGCGCTCGGTGCTGCGGAATGTGATGTTTGGGCTGGAAGGCCTGCACCTGAACAAAAATGAAAAAAAAGCTCGCGCGCAGGAGGCCCTGCGGCTTGTCGGGCTGGAGGAGGAGGCAGACCGGTTGCCCCGCCGCCTGTCTGGCGGACAAAGGCAGCGTGTGGGGGTTGCCCGCGCCCTGACCGTGGACCCGGACCTGCTGCTGATGGACGAACCTTTTGGCGCGCTGGACCCTATTACCCGCACAAGTCTGCAAGAAGAATTGCAGCGGATATGGCAGCAGACGCACAAAACAGTCCTGTTTGTCACGCATGATATTGAGGAAGCCCTGCGCCTTGCCACGCGTATTGTGGTGCTGGCTGGTGGACCGCCTGCGGGTATTACGGGCGAAATTGTGCTGGATATGCCGCAGCGCAACCCCGATAGCCCTGCCTTTAGAACATACGCTGCCCGTTTGCGCGCCATGATCGCAGGGGAGCCTGATCCGGGTGGGGAAGCCTACTGGCGCTCGGCTGAAATCTAGTCTTGAGCAAAAAAATCGTTCACATAGGCATCTTTAGGGGTACGCCGCGCGTTACCCTTTAATCCAGTATGGAGGACATCCTCTTATGAGTGATGAGAGCAAGGCAGATTTTGGTCTTGAGGATGGTATTGGCAACCTTCAGGACGGGGCCGATGGCCTTTTGGGCAAGGTATCCAGTTATGATGCCCTTGATCCGGGCAAACGGAGTGCTGCTGCTGAAGCACTGCGTGATGTTGTTATTGACCAGCCCCTGTTTGCCGTTGCCACGGCGGGGATTGTTGGTCTGATTATTGGAATTTTCCTGCGGCGCAGGAAGTAAGGCGGCAAGGGCGTTTTTGGCTCTGGCCGGGATTTGAATGCAAGGGAGTGCGTTATGCTAAAACTGGCACTGTTTTTTCTGGTTATTTCACTTGTTGCAGGGCTGTTTGGTTTTGGTGGAATTGCCTCTGCCTCGGCCGGTATGGCTAAAATTCTGTTCTTTATCGCCATTGTTCTGTTTGTGGTGTTTCTGGTTGTCGCCCTGCTGGCCGGTCGTGCGGTCATGAAGTAACGGGCCGGGCTACCAGTAGCCGGGTAAAAAAAACCTCCGGGGCCAAAAGCTCCGGAGGTTTTTTGTTGGGGTAGCCTTTGCGTGGCGGCTAGTTTTTGTCTTTTTGGATAAAGGACGGCAGGAAGGGGTTGTCCGTTTGCATGGAGTTTTTGCTCGGCAGTTCGGAGGCATTCCACCCCCCACCAAGAGCTTCCACCAGACTGACGGAGTCCAGTATACGGCTTTGCTGGATTTGCAATGCGGTCTGCGCGTTGGACAGAGCCGTAACCTCGGCGGTAATCACGGTCGTGTAGATCTGAGTGCCTGCCATATATTGGTTAAAGGCAACGGTTACGGCTTTGTTGGCGGCTTGGAGTGCAACATGCTGCTGGTCCGCCTGATCGGCCAGAATACGCAGGTTGGAAAGCTGGTCTTCCACCCCCTGCAGGGCCGTGAGCACGGTCTGGCGGTAAGTGGCCACATAAGCATTGTAGTTGCTGTCGGCCTCATGCACGGCGGCGGTTCGCGCACCCCCGGCAAAGAGTGTTTCCGTGGCTGATGCGCCTAGCGACCATATGCGGTTTGCAACCTGCACGAGCGAGCCAACCGGGTCCCCACTATAGGAGTAGGTCGCGGTCAGTTTGACATCAGGGTAGAAGGCCGCCATGGCCGCGCCAATCTGGGCGTTATATTCCTCCATCCGGCGCTCGGCGGCGGCAATGTCGGGGCGGCGCTGGAGCAGGCTTGCAGGCACCATGACCGGAATGGCCGGAATGGCGCGTGGCAATGCCCCGTGGGGGATGGAAAGGTCGGCGGGGGCTTTGCCCATAAGCACGGCAATGGCGTGTTCGTACTGGGCGCGGGCTATACCGGTTGCGGTTGCCTGCGCGCGGGTCTGCTCCAGTTGTGTCTGGGCCTGAAGCAGGGCGGTCGGGTCTGCGGTCCCTGCTTCATACTGGTTTTTGGTAATCTGGTAGGACCGCTCATAAAACGCCACGTTTTTGGTCAGCAGGTCGTACAGACTGTCCTGATATCGTAGGTTGAAATAGGCCGTGGCCAACTGTGCCTGATAGGACAGGCGCGCATTGGCAAGGTCAGCGGCTGTGGCCTGTGCCTCGGTCACCTGTGCCTGAATCTGCCGCCGGATTTTGCCCCACAAATCCAGATCCCATGATGCGGTCGGCCCCATGGCATAGGTGTTTTCGGTCGAGTTGGAAGGGGTGGATGTTGTGCTGGTGCTACCGCCGGACCCATAATTGATAATGGTGCCGCTTGAGCGTGACCCACGCCCCGAACTCTGCCGGTTGAAGGACAAGGCGCCACTGAGCGTTGGATAAAGCTGTGCCCGTATGGAGTTAATGGTGGCGCGGGCGTTGCGGTAGCGTGCCTCGTACTGAATGATGTTCTGGTTGTTAATATCCACCTGCGCTTCCAGCGCATTCAGTTGCGGATCGTTGTAGATCGTCCACCACGTGCCTTTGGGCAGGCTGGCCAGTTGCGGCGTTACATACTGCCACCCCGGTGCTGGACGAAGCTCCTTGAACACGGGGGAGATAATGGGGGTGGGTTGCTTATAATTCGGCCCCACCATGCAGCCAGCCAGAACGGCAGGGGCCAGCAGCAGGGACAGGCGAAGGGAACGGAAGGGACGGTAAAAAGGCATTCAGCTATCCTGCCTGAAACTGCGGGAAAACGAAAACGAGCGGATAAAGGAACCAGCACGCGACTGCCATGTATCGAACATCAGATAAATGACAGGCGTTGTGTAAAGTGTGAGTGCCTGACTGACGATCAGCCCCCCAACAATGGCAATGCCCAGCGGGTGCCGCAGTTCCGCACCGTATCCATTGGTGACCATAAGGGGGGCAGCGCCAAGGGCAGCTGCAACCGATGTCATCATAATCGGGCGGAAGCGGAGGAGGCAGGCGGTGCGTATGGCGTCATGGGCGGACATACCCTGTTCGCGTTCAGCCATAATGGCAAAATCCACCAGCATGATGGCGTTTTTTTTCACAATGCCAATCAGCAAAATCACGCCAATCATGGCAATAAGGGAAAATTCCTCCCCCGCCAGTTGCAGGGCCAGCAAAGCGCCTACACCAGCCGATGGCAAGGTGGAGAGAATGGTCAGCGGGTGCACGTAACTTTCGTACAGCACGCCCAGAGTAATATACACGGCCACAAGGGCTGCCAGAATAAGCAGAGGTTCATCACTGACCGCTTTCTGGAACTGTGCGGCATTACCAGCAAAACTGCCATGAATGGTGTTGGGCATGTGCAGGGCAACCTGCGCTGTGTTGATGATCTGCGTTGCCGTACCAAGGGATACCCCCTTGGCCAGATTGAACGAAAGCGTTGCCGCAACCGCCAGACCCTGATGATTGATCGAAAGCGGGGTGCGGCTGGGAACCAGACGGGTTACCAGTGTGAGTGGCACCATGGCCTCGGACGCGGTGCTCACGGCCGACCCGTTGGATGCACCAGCGCCGCCCGCCAGCGCATTGGCGATCTGGTTTTTGAAGGAGAGGGAACTCTGGATGGCCTCCGTACTGGTGGAGCCGGTGCTGGAGGCATTGCGCACCCGTATGGTGTTGGATTTGGTGCCCCCACCAGCGGAACCCCCGGCAACACTAATCCAGACCTGCATCAGACTTTCCGGGTTTGACCAGTTTTTGGGGTCGGCCTCCATAATCACGCGGTACTGGTTCAGCCGGTTATAGATGACCGATGCCGCGCGCTGGCCAAACGCGTCGTATAGCGTGTTGGACAGGAGCTGGGGGGTAATGTTCACACGGGCGGACGTATCACGGTCGATCTCGGTGCTGATGGCCGAACCACCAAGCTGCACGTCCGAGGACAGGGTTGTCAGTTCCGGGTGGCGGCGCAGTTCCGCCAGCAGGCGGGATGTCCATTCGTAAAGTTCGGAGGAGTTTTCGCCTTCCAGCGTATACTGGTAGGCGGCGTTGCTCTGCCGTGCGCCCGAACGGATGGCCCCGGGCTGCATAAGAAAAAAACTGGCTCCAACCAGATTGCGCAGCTTGCGGTTCACACGCGCGATCAGTTCGGTTGGGGTGTCGCTTCGGTCACTCTTGTCCTTGAGCTGCAAAAACAGCCCCGCCTCGTTGGAGGAACCACGGCCACCAATAAAGGAGGATACACTCTCCACGTCCCGGTCGTGCAGGAGCACGTTTTGCACCTCGGTCAGCTTTTTGGCCAAGGCTCCGAAGGAAATCGACTGGTCACCCTGCAAGTGCCCCATGAGCATGCCGGTATCTTCCACCGGAAAAAAACCCTTGGGCATGAGTACGAATAACGCGGCGGTAAGGGCCAGCGTAAAGGGCAGGCTGAGCAATACGGTCTTGTGGTACCGCAGGGCCATATCGAGCGAGCGGGTATAACCTGCCTGCATGTGGTCCAAAAAGGCGGTCATGGCGGCAATGGCGTGGCGCATAAGGCTGCCCGAACCAGCCGGCGCCACGCCCGTTTTGTGGGGAACCAGCAGATAGGCCGCCATCATGGGTGTTAAGGTCAGGGACAGCACCATCGAGATCAGAATGGTGATGGAGACCGTCATGGCAAATTCATGGAACAGGCGGCCAGCCAGCCCGCCCATGAGCAGAATGGGCAAAAAGACGGCGATAAGGGAAACCGAGATTGAAATAACCGTAAAGGCGACCTCGGCGCTGCCTTTTATGGCGGCATCGCGCGGGTGCAGTCCTTGCTCAATGTAGCGGGCTATATTTTCCATAACCACAATGGCGTCATCCACCACAAAGCCGGTGGAAACCGTAAGCGCCATGAGCGACATGTTGTCGAGCGAAAAACCAAGCAGGCGCATAACGCCAAAGGTCGCCACAATGGAGGTGGGCACCACCACGGCGGGAATAAGCGTCATCCGCCATGAGTGCAGGAAGAGCAGCACCACCAGCACCACCAGTACGACCGAGATCAGCAGCGTAAGCTGCGTATCCACCAAAGCGGCACGAATGGTGAGTGAGCGGTCCAGCCCCACATGCAACGCCACCCCACCGGGCAGGGCGGATTTGAGCAGGGGCATTTCGGCATTGATCTGATCCACCGTGTGAATCACATTGGCGCCAGCCTGAGGGAACACAACGGCAATAACCGAGGCCTGACCATTGTAGTACCCGGCGTTGCGCAGGTCCTCCACACTGTTCTGCACCTGCGCAACATCGGCCAGTCGCACGGGGCGGTTGTTGCGCCATGCAATAATCAGGTCACGGTAGTCCTGCGCTGTGCGGACCTGATCATTCGTGTCCAGTGTGTAGCGCGCACCGTTCTGGTCAATAATGCCTTTGGGCGTATGCGCGTTGGCCGAGGCAAGGGCTGCGCGTACGTCCTCGAACCCAATCCCGTATTTGAACAGGGGGAGGGGGTTTATTTCCGCCCGGATGGCGGGCAGCGCACTCCCGCTGATTTCCACCTGACCAACCCCCTGTATGGCGGACAGGTGCTGCACCAGAACGTTGGTGGCGTAATCGTACAATTGTGGGCGGGTGTGGGTGTCCGACGTTAAGGTCAGGATCAGAATAGGTGCGCCGTTGGGGTTGGCTTTGCGGTAGCTCGGGTTCTGCCGCAGCGAAGACGGCATGTCCGCATGGGCCGCCTGAAGGGCCGCCTCCACATCACGCGCAGCCCCGTTAATATTGCGCGAGAGGGCGAACTGGAGCGTAATCCGTGTACTGCCCTCGGTGGATTGGGATGTCATTTCCGTCACATCCGCAATCTGGCCCAGATGCCGCTCCAGTGGGGCGGCTACAGCACTTGCAATTTCCTCCGGGGAGCCACCAGCCTGCCGCGCCTGAATCTGGATGACCGGAAAATCCACATTAGGCAGGTCGGCAACCGGCAGGCCGCGATACCCCAGAAGGCCCCCAAGGAACAGGGCTATGGTCAGCAGGATGGTGGCAACAGGCCGGTCAATAAAAATCCGGCTGATGTTCACGGCACGGCCTGCCCGTTAGGGGGGGAGGTCGTGCGGGCGTGGCGTAGTTTGCTCCATTTGTGCGCCCATGTATCCAGCGTCAGATAAATGACCGGCGTTGTAAACAGCGTAAGGAGCTGGGAGAGGGCAAGCCCGCCAATAATGGCCAGCCCCAGCGGGTAGCGCAGTTCAGACCCGGTCCCGTGCGAGAGCACCATGGGCACAGCCCCCAGCATGGCCGCCAGAGTGGTCATGAGAATGGGGCGAAACCGCAGGGTTGCTGCCGTGCGGATGGAGCGCAGGCTGTCCATCCCATGTTCACGCTCTGCTTCCAGTGCAAAGTCGATCATCATGATGGCGTTTTTCTTCACAATCCCGATCAGCAGTACAATGCCGATAATCCCCATAATATCGAGGTTCACACCGGCTACAATCAGGGTCAGCAACGCGCCAATAGCGGCAGAAGGCAGGGTGGAGAGAATGGTAATGGGGTGGATAAAGCTCTCGTACAGAATACCCAGCACAATGTAGACGGCAATAATGGCGGCCGCGACCAGGAACAGTTCGTTGCTGAGCGAGCCTTCAAACGCTGCCGCAGTCCCTTGGAAAGATGTCTGGAAAGCGGAGGGGAGGTGAATATCCGCCTCCGCCCGGCGAATGGCTGCCGTAGCATCCCCCAGCGCATAGCCGGGTGCAAGGTTGAAGGAGATGGTCGTAGCCGGGAACTGCCCGAAATGGGTCAGCAACAGAGGAGCGGTTTCCTGCGTGACCTTGGTAACCGCAGGCAGCGGCACCAGCCCGGAAGTGGGCGAACGCGTAGGCCCGGACGTGCTTTCCCCCGTATTGCCACTAATACCGGGCAGATAGAGCTGGCTGAGGGAGGACAGGTCCGTCTGGAACTGCGGGTCCGCTTCCAAAATCACGCGGTACTGGTTGGACTGCGTATAGATTGTGGAAATCTGGCGCTGGCCAAAGCTGTCATACAGCACGTTATCAACCGTCTGGGGGGTTACGGAGTAACGTGCCCCCGTGGCGCGGTCGAGTGTTACGCGTGCGACCAGCCCTTCGGCCTGCAGGTCGGAGGTTACATCCGCCAGTGCCGGTTCTTGCTGCAGGCGTTCGATCAGCTTGGGCACCCAGATTTTGAAGGCGTCGTAATCGGGGTTTTCCAGCAAAAACTGGTACTGCGTGGCAGAGACCGTGGTGTCGAGCGAGAGGTCCTGCACGGGCTGGAGATAGAGTCTGATGCCCGTAACCTGCGCTGTTTCCTGCTCAAGCCGCGCAGCAATCTCGGTCGCGGAGGAGGATCGGGCGTCATGCTCTTTCAGGTTGATCAGGAACCGGCCCTGATTGAGTGTTGCATTCTGCCCGTCCACCCCAACAAAAGAGGACAGGGAGGCCACATCCGGGTCTTTGAGAATAACACTGGCCAGTTCCTGCTGGTGCACCTTCATGCTCTCGAACGAGATGGACTGTGCCGCAACGGAAATGCCCTGAATAACCCCCGTATCCTGTACGGGGAAAAACCCTTTGGGAATGTACCAGCCCAGAACGCCGGTCAGCACCAGCGTGCCTACGGCTACGCCCAGCGTCAGCTTGCGCCATTCCAGCACCACATCCAGCATACGGTCATAGGCCGCAATCAGGCGTTCGGTTGCGGTTTCCATCCGAGCGGACCAGCGCAGGAACGGTGTTGCCGCCGTTCCCGCATCATGCGGGCGTTCGGAAAGGATGCGCGCACACATCATGGGCACCAGCGTGAGCGACACCACGGCGGACAGAATGATGGTGGTCGCCAGTGTCAGTGCAAATTCGTGGAACAGGCGCCCCACCACATCGCTCATGAACAGCAGCGGAATAAGCACGGCAATGAGCGATATGGTCAGGGAGATAATGGTAAACCCGATTTCCCCCGCACCCTTGAGTGACGCACTCATGCGGTCCTCGCCCGCTTCCACATAGCGCGAGATGTTTTCGATCATGACAATGGCGTCATCCACCACAAAGCCGGTGGCGATGGTCAGGGCCATGAGCGAGAGATTATCAAGCGAGAAGTCGAGCAGATACATAATGGCCAGCGTGCCAATAATGGAGAGCGGCACGGATAGGCTGGGAAT
Organism: Acetobacter zythi; assembly: GCF_963921165.1. Taxonomy (NCBI): domain Bacteria; kingdom Pseudomonadati; phylum Pseudomonadota; class Alphaproteobacteria; order Acetobacterales; family Acetobacteraceae; genus Acetobacter; species Acetobacter zythi. The sequence goes on along the minus strand of NZ_CAWUEO010000001.1, from coordinate 405,250 downwards.
AATGGTGGCGGGCACATTCCGCAGGAAGACAAAAATAACGGCCACAACCAGCACAAGAGCCAGAAAAAGCTCAAACTGCACATCCGATACGGATGAGCGGATGGTTGTGGTGCGATCAGTCAGGGGCACAATATCAATGCCCGGCGGGAGCGTCTGGCGCAGGGCGGGCAGGGTGGCCTTAACATTGTCCACCACCGCAATCACATTGGCGCCGGGCTGGCGCTGCACGTTCATGATCAGGGCCGGGGTTTTGTTGGACCACGCGGCAAGCTGCGTGTTTTCGGGGCCAATCACCACCGTGGCCACATCGCGTATGCGCACAGGCCCGCTGCTCTGGTAGGCAATAACCTGATTGAGCAGCATTTCAGGACTGGTAATCTGGCCATCTACCCGCAAGGTGGCCGAGCGTTGCGCACCATCAAACGTACCCGTGGGGGAGTTGACGTTCACATTGCCAATGGTCGTGCGCAATGTGTCCAGATCAATACCGTAAGAGGTCAGCTTGGGAACATTCACCCGCACCCGGTAAGCCTTGCGGTTCCCGCCCGAGAGCGTGACCAGTCCTACACCCGAAATCTGGCTGATTTTTTGCGCAAGTCGTGTATCCACGTAGTCTTCCACTTCGGGCAGTGGAATGGTGGCGGATGTAATGCCCAGCGTAAGCACGGGTGTGTCCGCCGGGTTGACCTTGGCGTAAACCGGGGGGGCGGGCAGGTCGGTTGGCAGCAGCGAGTTGGCCTGATTGATGGCGGCCTGCACCTCCTGCTCCGCCACATCCATGGACATGGACAGGTCAAACCGCAGGGTAATGACCGACGCCCCACCTGATGAGCGCGATGTCATCTGGTCCAGACCGGGCATCTGGCCAAGCTGGGTTTCCAGCGGTGCGGTCACCGAGGTCGCCATAACATCTGGCCCGGCGCCGGGGTAGAAGGTCTCTACCGTTATGGTGGGGTAATCAACCTGCGGCAGCGCGGAAATGGGCAGAAAATGATAGCCCAGCAACCCGGCCATAAAAATGGCCAGCATCAGCAACGTGGTTGCAACGGGCCTGCGAATGAAAATGGCGGATGGGTTCACGGCGTAGCATGGTCCGGCGTTGGGGTGGGAGCCGTGGAGGGAATGGTTACCTTAATTCCCGCGCGCAAATGGTCCGTGCCGTCCGTGACCACCCGGTCACCATCCTTCAGCCCGGTGGTAACAACACTGAGTGTGCCGTTGGAAATACCAGTGGTTACCGGCTGCACGCTCACCGTGTCATCATCCTTGACAACATATACGAACAGGCCGGAGGGGCCGGTCTGCACGGCGGTTGTGGGCAGAAGCAGAACGTGGTCCAGCGTTTTGACCAGCAGGCGGGCATTCACAAACTGGTTGGGGAACAGGTGTTCGTCTTCATTGGTAAAAATGGCGCGCAGGCGCACGGTGCCGGTTGCCGTATCGATCTGGCTATCCAGCGTGCTGACCGTGCCATCGGCTATTTTTTGCGTGTTGGAACTGTTCCATGCCGAAACGGGGAGCGACTTGCGGGCCTGCAACTGGGCAAACACCTCGGGCAACTGGTCCTGCGGCAGTGTAAAAATGACCGATATGGGCTGCATCTGGGTCAGCACCGCCAGCCCGCCAGACTGGCCAGCAGCAACATAGTTGCCCTGATCAACCGCGCGAATACCAATGCGCCCATCCACAGGGGCGATAATGTGGCAGTAGATCAGTTGCAGCTTCTGGTTATCAATCAAGGCCTGATCCGCCTTGACCGTCCCTTCGAGTTGCTGGACCGTAAACTGCTGGTCGCGCGCGGTTTTGGCGTCAATACTGTCCTGCTTGATCAGGCGCTGGTAGCGTCCGCTATCCACGCGGGCCTGTTCAAGCTGCGCCTTGTCCTGCGCCAGCTGGCCCTCGTACTGCTCCAGTTGGACCTGATAGGGGCGGGGGTCGATGAGTGCGAGCAGGTCGCCCTTATGCACATGCTGGCCTTCGGTAAAAAGCACCTGCATCAGGTAGCCTTCCACACGGGTTTGCACGGTTACGTTGGTAATGGGCACAACCGTGCCCAGTTCGGTCAGTTCCACGGGCATGCTACCGGCATGGACAGTCTGCACGGCCACGGGCTGGCTCTGGCTGGAATCCGCCGTGCTGTGGTGCGTTTTGTGCCCTGCCTGCGGGCGCAGGAAGGCAAAGCCTAAAATACAGGCCCCTACCAGAACACCACCTGCCAGAAGCAGGCGTTTTTTGGAGGAACGTGGTTTGGCGGGAGTGGTGGAGGAGGGCGGAGTGTTATCGTCCATGAGGTGCGCTGTTCGTTAACCTAAGTTGCGTCAGAATGGTCAGGGGAACGCTGTGCATAGGGGCACCCTGCTGATGGAGGGAAAGTGTGCTGAACTCTTCGCCTAAGTGCAAGCCTCGTCATTGAAAGCATGCATAAAATAACATTTCTCTATGTAATTTGTGCGTTAAAAACGTGCATTTAACGGCGGTTGCCGCTCATGTTCGCCCCTGCAGAAGGAGAAAGTGCGGCGCATAACGGCACGGCAAGAAGGGATATGGCGCCTGTTACAACAAAACCAAGCGCAAAATCGGTCATGTTTGCAGGGGTGTTGTGGTGCAGTCTGCTCAGTATGGTCAGGGTGGCCGCGGCAATGCAGATGCCAGCCGAAAGCATGATCTGCTGCATGGTGGAGTACAGGCTGGTTGCGGCACTCATCCTGTCTGCTGGAATGTCGGCATAGGCAACGGTGTTATAGGCTGAAAACTGAAGAGACTGCGCAGCCCCAGCCAGTGTGAGCACGAGCGAGAGAAGCCATAGCGGGTACGAGGGGCGAAAAAGCGCTATCATCGCAAAAACCAGAGCTGCCGAAGAGCCATTGGCCATGAGAATGGTGCGGAACCCCCAGCGTTTGAGCAACGCTGGCACAAAAGGGCGCATGGCAATGGCCCCAAGTGGCGCCACAAAGGTCACAAGTCCGCTTTGTGCGGCACTCAGCCCGGCCCCGATCTGCAAAAAGGAGGGGAGCAAAAATGGTAGCGAACCCACGGCAATGCGTGAGGCAGCCCCCCCGAAAACAGAGATACGGAACGTCTGGAACCGCATGAGCCGCAGGTCCAGCAGCGGAAAAGACGTACGCCCCGCGTGGTGGGTGTACATCCCCAACAGGACCAGCCCTACGCACAAAAAGCCCGTAACCAGCGCGGGGGAGCCTGTGCCATGGCTGAACATTTCGGCAAAAACGGACAGAATCGCCAGCCCCCCGCCAGCCAGAAAAAGACCTTTGAGGTCAAACGGAGGGGGGGATGGCTCACGCACCTCGGGAATAAAGCGGTAGGTCAGGAGCAGGCCGACCAGCCCGACTGGAATGTTGAGGTAAAAATTCCACCGCCATGTCAGCCATGTTGTAATATACCCCCCCACCACAGGCCCAAGCAGCGGACCAAGGGTTGCAGGGAGCATCATCCATGTCATGGTGCGGACAAGCTGGTCCGCTGGTGTGCTGCGAATAACCGCCAGCCGCCCCACAGGCACCATAAGTGCTCCACCAATGCCCTGTATGGTGCGCATGACTGCCAGAAAAAGCAGGGAATGGGCGGTGCCGCAAAAAATTGAACTGCCCACAAAAATGCAGATCGCCAGCATCAGGATCGTGCGGCTGCCCAGACGGTCCGCCAGCGCGCCAGATGCGGGAATAAAAATGGCCAGCCCGATAATATAGGATGTCAGGGCGACAGAGGTGGCCACTGTGTCCACATGCAGGCTGTGGGCAATGGAGGGCAGGGCGGTCGCCAGAATGGTGCCATCAAGCTGTTCCATAAAAAACATGGAACCAACAATGAGCGCAGTCAGTTGTGTGGACGTCGGAGAAGGCATGCCTAGTCAGAGACGCGTTTTTGCGGTCTGATGCAACAGGCGATCGTGCAGATCTCCGGTCGCTTTCATGCGCGGACCGTTACAGAATGGTTCAGAAAAGGAGAAAGTCGTCATGGCTAAAGATAAAATCGACACCATCGAAAACAAGATCGACGCCAAGGTCCGGGACGTTCAGGGACATGTCAAGGATGCCGCTGGTGGCCTGACCGGTGATATCGGTCTTCAGGTCGACGGAAAGGTCGATCAGTTCACCGCACACATGCAGGAAGATTTTGCGGACCTGTATGAAGAGGGCGAGGGCGCGGTAGAAAAAGCTGTGACCTTTGTGCGGGATAAACCCTTGCTTTCATTGGGAATTGTTTCGGTTGTGGGGATCCTGCTCGGCTGGCTTTTCTTCCCCCGTCGTAGCCGTTCCTGAAAAATCATTTGACCGGGACTCTTGCGCACCCGGGTAAAAAAATGCTTCTCCTTCCCTACGGAGTCGCGATTGCTGCGACTCGGTAATTTTAACCGAGTCGTTTCAAGCGGACGGGAAGGGAAGCAATGCCGGATTTCAGGCGTGAACAACAGCATGGCGGTCTGGTCGCCGGAGTGGATGAGGTGGGCCGTGGCCCGCTGGCCGGTCCGGTTGTGGCAGCCGCCGTGGTGTTCGCCCGCGGCGTGCCAGATGACCTTGCCGCCATTATTGATGATTCCAAAAAATTAAAACCCGCTGTGCGCGAGGCCATTGCCAGGCGCCTGCCCCATGTGCCCGGTGTGGCCATTGGCGTGGGCGCTGCCTCCACGGCGGAAATTGACCGTATCAACATCTACCATGCGTCCCATCTGGCCATGCAGCGCGCAGTTGCCCGCCTGCCGGTCAAGCCGGACCATGTGCTGGTGGACGGCAACAAAATTCCAGATTTCGGGTGCAGTGCGGAAGCCATTGTGGGTGGGGACGGGGTCAGCCTGTCCATTGCCGCGGCTTCCATTGTGGCCAAGGTGGTGCGTGACCGCATTATGGCGCGGCTGGACGTGCGCTGGCCCGATTATGGATGGGAAAAAAATGCAGGATACGGCACGGCGGTTCATCGTCAGGCCCTCCTGCATACAGGTGTGACCCCGCACCACAGAAAAACATTCGGCACCGTACGCCGGCAGATGGAACATTTGAAAACGGAGACCCGGGCATGAGCGGCGCAAAAGCAGTTTCCATGGACCTCCCACTTGACGAAATCCTGCGGGGTGAATGCGTGGAGACCATGCGTACCCTGCCTTCGGGTTCCGTGGACTGCATTTTTGCTGATCCGCCATACAACCTGCAACTCAGGGGTGAACTCCGCCGCCCTGATGACAGTGTTGTCGATGGCGTGGATGATGACTGGGACAAGTTTTCCGACCTGCAGGAATATGACCGCTTTACGCGTGAATGGCTGAGCGAGGCCCGCCGTCTTTTACACAAGGACGGCACAATCTGGGTTATTGGCTCCTACCATAACATTTTTCGCCTTGGCGCCATTCTGCAGGACCTCGGGTTCTGGATTTTGAACGATGTGGTCTGGCGCAAGTCCAACCCCATGCCGAACTTCCGGGGCCGTCGTTTTACCAACGCGCACGAAACACTGATCTGGGCCGCCCGCAGTCAGGATAGCCGCTACCGCTTTAACTATCAGGCCATGAAGGCGCTGAATGACGATGTGCAGATGCGCTCGGACTGGTACCTGCCACTGTGCACGGGCAATGAGCGGCTGCGGAACGAACATGGGTTGAAACTGCACCCCACCCAAAAGCCCGAAAGCCTGCTGCACCGCGTATTGCTGGCGTCCACAACGGTCAATGACGTGGTACTCGACCCGTTCTCCGGTTCAGGCACAACCGCTGCCATGGCCCGCCGTCTGCGCCGCCACTTTGTGGGCATTGAGCGGCACCCGGACTATGTGGAAGCCGCCAAGGCCCGCGTGGCCCGTGAAGTGCCATTGGATGATGACGCCATACAGACCACGCAGGACAAGCGCGAAGCACCGCGCGTGCCATTTGGCAGTCTGGTGGAGCAGGGCGCGCTGGTGGCCGGGACGGTCCTGAGTGATAAAAAACAGCGTATTCAGGCAACGGTTGCCGCCGATGGTACGTTGGTGAGTGGGGCCAAACGTGGTTCGATCCACAAAATGGGGGCCATGCTGACCAACGCACCATCATGCAATGGCTGGACATTCTGGCATTTTGAGCGTGAGGGCGTTTTGCTGCCGCTTGATGTGCTGCGGCAGGAAAGTCTGGGTGGCACAGTCGCACTGTAAAGGCTGGATCAGGCTACGGACTGGCATAAAAAAAGGGGGCATTTGCATGCCCCTTTTTTTATGAACCCAGATGAAAGCCAAGGACCGGATTAGCTGCCGCCAAAGCCCAGAAAGCCGATGGCTGGCTGGGCACTTCCCCCCGTGCGGTCATAGCGCGGGTCGTGTGCTTTGCTTTTTGTATCTTCATCATCATAGGCACTGCCACCGCCCATATGCAGATCGGATGTGCTGACCGCGTCCGTGCTGTCACTCCCCCGAATGCTGCTGGAATTGCGCAGGGACAAAAGCAGGAAGGTAATGGGGTTACGGTTCAGGTCGATGGACATATCAAGCGGCGTCTGACCCAGAATATTGTGCCCGTTCAGGTCCGCGCCACGGTTAATGGCATCACGCGCGGAGGAAACGCTGCCCCGGTTTATGGCCTCGAACAAAGCAACCGTGGGTTCAATATCCCTGTTGGGGTGCCCGCCCCCTTCGCCCGCTTCATCATCTCCCCCTTCGGCACCGGGAATGGCGGTGGGCGGGGCTGCATGCTTGGCGGCCTTGGCGCTTTCCGATTTTTCGGCAGCTTCGGCCGCAGCAGCCTGATCCTCGGCCTCATCGGCAAATGCCGGAACCGCTACAAGCATGGCAAGGCTGCTGAAGAGCAGAGCGGATGAAACAAGGCGTGGAAAACGGGTCATTGTCTGTCCATCAATACAGGTAGTCTTTAGCGTATCACACCCCATGGGAGCGGAAAAGACGGCCCATTCCTATCGGGTGCGGCCTTCGCGCCACCATGCGGCAAAGAGCAGCATGAGTGCGAACACCATGGCAAGGGGTGCAGGCAGGAGTGGTATGGGGGTTCTACCCGTTACCAGATGTGCATCACGCTGCGCAAAAGCCAGCCAGTCATTCCCGTGCAGCGCGCCGGATGTGGCCAGTTTTGGCTCAGGTGTTCGCATGCTGGCTGTGGTATCGCCCAGCCAGAACACGCCGCCGCCGGTCATTCTGGCCATATCGGCCACACGGGTTGCGGTTGCGCGCAGGTCGGTCTGTTCTGGCGTGTTGTCCTGTTCGGGGGCTGCGTAGGTGGTGTGCGTACCATCAGAAATACGCCAGATACCAGAGTCCGTTATGGGCACATGGGCTGACTGCGTTCCTTCATCCCCAGCGGTATGCAGGGTTACAGTGCTGGTCTGCCCGGAGGGGGATGTGAGCGTTATGGCCGCAGCGGCTGGTGCGCCAATGCTGTGGCGGGTTATGTCAAGCGCGTCTGGGGTCATGCTGGCCGTAAGCTGCTCTTCCTCCAGTTCCGGCTCCTTCATCAGCCAGTGCGAGATACGGCGGAGCAGTTCGGCCTGTGGGCCGCCGCCATCCTCGCCTCGTGACCAGAGCCATATCTGGTCGGACAGGAGGAGTGCTATCCGACCCTGATCAACCCGGTCCAGCACCAGCAGGGGGCTGTTGTCCGGCCCGTTCATCAGCACTTCGCCGTGGGTGCTGTCGGGGTGCAGGGCGCGGTACCACGGCCCCCACAGGCCGGGAACGGCTGCGGGGCTGCCAAGCTGCGCATCGGCTTTTGGCGCACCCGGAAGGGACGCCGTAACCGGGTGCCTACGCCCTGTGTCTGTCAAGGTGGGGCGGAAGCGGCTGATGAGCATACTGCTCTGGTCCGGGGTAACGTGGGCGGGCAGCACATCGCCCACCGGGGTATCCTGCAAGGAACCCGGACCAATAAATTCTGGCCCGGCGGTCAGGAGCAGACCCCCACCACGGCGCACGAAACTGGCAATGTTTTCCAGATAACTGTGCGGCAGAATATGCCTGTTTTCAAAACCATCGAGAATGATCAGGTCAAACTGGTTAATTTTTTCCTGAAACAGTTCGCGCACGGGGAATGCAATAAGAGCCAGATCGGATAGCGGGGTGCCATCGTCCTTTTCAGGCGGACGCAGGATGGTAAAGTGGATCAGATCCACCGAAGGGTCTGCCTTGAGCAGCCTGCGCCAGACCCGCTCGCCCTGATTGGGGGTGCCCGAGATCAGCAGCACCTTCAGCCGGTCCCGAATGCCGGTAATACGGGCCACGGTCTGGTTGTTCAGTTGCGAGACTTCACCCGGCAATGCAGATGCGGACAGGCTGACCAGCAGTGGCCCCGGCTGGGTTACGGGAACGGTAATGTCCTGCGGTGTGCCACTCAGGACCGGAATACGCCGTGCTTCCTCCCCATTGATCCGCACACTCAGTTCTGCTGGAGTGCCAGCCTGCGTGCCCGGCCCCATGTCGTCCACCTGCACACGCAGTTTGGCACTCTGGCCTGCAATGGCGTAGGGAGGGGCCTGTAGAACACTCAGCTTGCGGTCTTTTTGCTCCTTGCTGGCACTGAGCAGAATGTGCAGGGGCAAAGTCGCGCGGGTGTTGGTGTCCAGCAGGGGGCGCAGGCGTTCGGGTATGGTGGTGGGCACATCGGCAATTTCACCATCCGTTACCATCATGGCTCCGGCAAACTGGGCGGGAGGAATGTCCGCCGCCGCCTGATCCAGTGCGTCAAACAGTTTGGTGCCGTCATGCGTGTTGCCACGCACGGTTACGGTGCGGATGTTCAGCCCGTCCACTTTGGTCTGGGCCAGTGTGTCTGCTGCCTGCCGGGCTATGGCGGCGCGCTGGTCAAGCGCCATGGAGGGGGACTGGTCTACGATGAGCAGCGCCGTCTGGGGGAGTGTGCGCCGCTGCTCATGGTAGCGTTGCGGCCCGGCCAGCCACAACAGCACCACACACACACCGCACAGGCGCAGAATGGCTCCGCCAGTACGGGTGAACAGCCCCCATCCGCACAGGGCCAAAGCCAGAAGCCCCAGCAGGGTGAGCACCCATAATGGCAGCAAAGGTGCAAAACCCAGAGAGGCAAAGAGGGGGGTCATGGCTTGTCCTCCAGCCGTTTGAGCAGCATGGGAACATGCACCTGATCAGCCTTGTAGCTGCCCGTCAGGGCGTAAATAACGGTGTTCAGCCCAAACCGGTACGCTTGCAGGCGCTGGTCACTGCCGCCGGGGATAACGGCAAATGGGGTATTGCCCGCACTGTCTACCGCCCATGCATGCGCCCAGTCCGCCGAGCCGATAATAACCGGGCTGACATCATCATTCTCGGCGTCTCCCTCCTTGGCGACCCATATGGGCTGGCCTGCATACCGGCCGGGAAAGTCGTGGAGCAGATAAAAGGTGTGGGCCAGCAGGTGGTGGTCGGTCATGACCACCAGCGGAGGCACTACAAGGCCGGTTGTCACCCGGCGCAGGGCAGCACCCGTGCCCGGTGCATCGGCGGTAAAAGTGGTGTCGGCAGCACTTGTGCCGCCATCTTGCCCTTGTGTGTCAATCAGCAGAATACCGCCATGCGCCATAAAGGTGTTCAGGGCTGCCGTCATGGCCGGGGTTGTTGTGGCGTCCGCTGTAATCGGCCAGTACAGCAGCGGGTAATAGCTCAGATCATCCGTGCCGGGGTGCACGGCATCGGGGTGCCCCATAACGGCGGATGTGCGGGCGTTTACAAAGTCGGACAGCCCCTGCAACCCGGCGCGGGAGGCGTCATCCACATCCTCATGCCCGGTGGCAATGTAGCCCAACCGGGTTTCCAGTGCTGCTGCGGGCACTTTGGCCGTGCTGTTCAGGTCCTGCGCATGAAGGGGGGCGGGTGGTGTGCCAAGGGTTGCAAACAGCACGAGCAGGGGGGCGGCGGCTTTGGGTGTTAAAAATTTGCCTGCGCGCATAAGGCCAACAGCCACACCGTCGAGCAGTAACAGAACAAGAGCGCCAAGCAGACAGTAACGCCCCAGTGGCATATCCGGCTTCTGGCCTGAAGAGTCGGTTATGGTGCCCACCGGTTGTGCCGGTTGCAGGCTTTGCAGCCCTGTGGCGGCATTGAGTGCCCTGTGTCCGTCCGCTGGGCCATACAGGCCGGGTGGGTGCATGGGGGAAACAGACGTTGTGGCAAAAACATTGCCCTGAATGCCCTGCGCTGTTGGTGGGGGTGGGCCTGCCATGCCCTCTCCATCCAGTGTTATGGCGGGGGCAAGCAGTGTGTTGTCCGCTGGAATGCTCAGCCCGTTGGCATGCTCCGTCAGGCGTTGCAGCATGCTTACAAACAGACCGGACAAGGGCAGGTTGGACCAGTCCGCCGTGCTGCTGACATGGAACAGAATAACCTCGCCCTTGCCCAGTTCCGCATGTGTCACCAATGGCGTGCCATCGGCCAGACGCGCCCATACATGCGTGCGCAGATCAGCCGAAGGGCTGGCCAGCACCTGCCGCGAAATTGTGACATCGGCTGGAATATCCAGCCCCCGGAAGGGAGATGTCTGCTCGAATGGGGCCAGTTTTTGCGGCGTGCCCCATGTCATGGAGCCACCAAGCTGGCGCGCGCCGTCCAGTAGAGGCACAGGTAGCAGGTTCTGGGCTGTGTCTGGCGCGTTGGGCATGGTGTCCGCATCGTGCTGGCTGCCAGCCAGTGCGGGGCCTGCAAAGCGGATGAGCGTGCCGCCGTTTTTTATCCAGTCCAGCACGGTTTTCTGGCTTTGGGCGCCCGCCAGTGTGCCATCAGGTGCGATCAGCACGGACAGGGGGCGGGCCAGCAATGTTTCCAGATTACCCTCATGCAGGTCGGACAGAGGGGCCAGTGCGCGGCGGAGGTAAAAGACCGAGCCGATGAGCGGTGTATCTGCCCCCCCGCTGGAGAGCAGGCCAACGGGGTGCAGGCGTGTGTTCTCGTCCAGTAGAACTGTGGTGGCGGCACTCGCGATGCCTTGTACGGCCAGCGTATCAATCCGGTTGCGAACGGTTATGGGCAGGTTAATGCGAACATCCGCCTGTGTGGCATTGGCAGCCACGGGTACGGGTACGACGGCCAGCGTGCCACCATCTGTTGCACGGGCCACCACATGCACAAGGCGGGGCTGTGGGGAGGGGAGTGTGATCAGGCGCGCCATAGCCCCGTCTGCTGCTGGGGTTGTGGGGGCAAGTGCCAGGCCAGCCTGAGTGGAAAAGCGGATTTCCTGCACGGTTCCGCGCGCGCGCAGGGCTTGGGCAAAGGCATCATCTCCGCTTTGGGCAACGCCATCGGCCAGATACACAACACGGGCAAAGGGCGTTGCGGGCAGGTGCAGGATCTGCTCGGCCATGCGTGCGCGGTCCACGGGCCATGGGCTGGGGTGGTGGCTGTTAAGCATCTGCCGCACAGTGGCTGCGGGTTGTGGCGTATGGGCCGGGGTTGCATCCTCCGCCTGTGGGGCAGTGCCCAATACCAGCACGCTGGATTGCGTGCGTTGTGCATCGTCCACAATGCTCAGTGCTGTGCTCAGGCGGTCAGCCCAGTCCGCAGCACTCAGCATTCCGTCATCAAGGACCAGCAGAACAGGGCCGTGGGTCTGCACCACATGGCGGGTGCCGGGAATAAACGGACGGGCAAACCCGATAACCAGTAACCCAATAGCCATAAGGCGGAGCAGCAGCAGCCATAGGGGGGAGCGTGCGGCTTCCGTTTCCTTCGGGCGTAGTCTGGACAGAAATGCAATGGGGGGAAAAACCTGCTGGCGCGCGCGTGGCGGGGTCGCACGGAGCAGCCACCACACAAGCGGCAGGCTGAGCAGGGCGAACAGCAGGGCGGGGGACTGGAAGATCATACGCGTTGGCTCATTTGGGCGTGGAGCGCCAGCAGCGTGGGGAGTGGTGGCGTATCGGTCTGGTGGTGTGCGAACACATGGCCAGACCGGCTTATGGTCTGCTCAAGCCACTGCTTGCGGGCCGTAACAAGGGCTGCGTAATCCGGGCGCAGGCTTTGCACGTGGGGCAATTCCAGCGGGGCCTCTCCCTCAAGACCGCAGAATTCGGTACGGCCGGAATAAGGGAGTGTGTTTTCGGCCGGGTCGCTCACATGCAGCACGTAGGCCCGTGCCGGATGGGCCGCCAACTGGCGCAGGCAATCGTGTAACGGGGCATCGGGGCAGAGCAGGTCGCTGGCAAGCAGCAGGCGTGTGCGCCGGGGCACAAGGGCTGGGGTGGGGAGCGGGGTAGACGTAGGCTCGGCACTGGCCGCCAGCCCACATAGCCCCAGCGCCAGCCGTTCCAGCGCGGAAGGGGCCGGGGGCAGGGGCACAATCCCGGAAGGGGAAAGAAGCTGGACCCGCTCACCATGGCGCAGCAGCAGGGCGGCCATGCTGAGCAAAAGCAGGACGGCGCGGTCCAGCTTGCCGGGCAGGGCGTTGGTGGAGCGCCACTGCATGGAGCCGGAAAAATCGCACCAGAGCAGTACGGTCTGTGCGGCTTCGGCTTCGGTTTCACGCACATGGGCGCGGGCTGTGCGGGCGGATTGCCGCCAGTCTATGCGGCTGACCGGCTCGCCCGGTTGTGCGGGGCGGTATTGCCAGAACGTATCCCCCCATCCAGCGCGGTGTTGGGGGTGCCTGCCCGATGCCAGTGTGGTGGCGATCTGGCTTGCATGGAGCAGAAGGTCCGGCATGCGCGTGGCCAGCGTTTGCGCGGCACAGGCCATATCCGCCGTGGCGGAAAGCGGGGGGCTTGCGGTGCCCGCCACACCGTGTTGCCCACCCGCCACGGTGCGGTTCTGGCCAAAAAACCGGCGTAGCAGAGTGGTTGGCGTCAGTCCGGACCGGCTCATGGGGTCAACCCAGAGTCTTGACCAGTCGGGCCACAATATCGTCCGTGGTCACGCCTTCAGCGCGGGCGGCAAAGGTGAGCGCCATGCGGTGGGCCAGTACGGGGCGAGCCAGAGCGGCAACATCGTCCAGACCGGGGGAAAGCCTGCCATCAAGCAGCGCGCGCGCACGGGTGGCCAGCATAAGCGTTTGTGCCGCTCGTGGGCCGGGACCCCATGCGATCTGCTCGCGCAAGGTGGCGTCGGGCGTGCTCTGGGGGCGTGCCGCGCGGACAAGGTGAACAATGGCGTCCAGCACTTTTTCGCCCACAGGCATGCGGCGGACCAGATCCTGGGCCTGCATCAGGCTTGGTGCGTCCATGACCTGCTGGACCTGCCTGTGCTGTGCGCCCGTTGTTGCCAGCAGCATGGCGCGCTCGGACGCGGCATCGGGAAAGGTCAGGCCGATCTGGAGCATAAAGCGGTCAAGCTGGGCTTCAGGCAGGGGGTAAGTGCCTTCCTGCTCCATGGGGTTCTGCGTCGCCAGCACATGGAAGGGCTGGGGCAGGGGGTATTCCACCCCGGCGACAGTCACATGGTGTTCCTGCATGGCTTGCAGCAGGGCAGACTGGGTGCGCGGGCTGGCACGGTTAATTTCGTCCGCCATCAGCAACTGGGTGAATACGGGGCCATGCACAAAGCGGAAGCTGCGGTGGCCGGTTGCGTCCTCGTCCAGAATTTCACTGCCGGTAATGTCGGAGGGCATCAGGTCGGGGGTAAACTGCACACGGCGGGCGTTCAGGCCCAGTACGGTGCCAAGGGTGGTCACCAGCAGGGTCTTGCCCAGACCCGGAGCGCCAACCAGCAGGGCATGCCCACCGGCCAGAACCGTGGTCAGCGTCTGGCGGATAATCTGGTCCTGCCCGAAAATGACGGTTGAAATTTCCTGCTGGACGGCGGCAAGCCGTTCACAGATACGATCTGCCTCCCGCACTTCTGGGGGGGAGGAAGGCTGTTGTGCCGGGAACGGTGCGTCTGATGTGGTCATGGATCCAGTCTGAATTACATGCAGGGCTTACATCAAGCGGGGTAAGCTCCCTATATCATTGTGCACAACACAAGGACACGTATTAACAGGATGGTGAGTCAGTGAAAGGTGAACAGGTAGGCGGCGCGCAGGCCCTTTCGTGCCACGATAAGCACGGGACCGATACCCCTGACGGAGCGGAAAACCGGCGTCTGCCTTTTTTGGTCAGGCGGGATGGCGTGTGGCTGTACCGTGGGTCCGAGATCAAGCGCAAGGCCATGTCCTGCCTGTTTGGCTCCCTGCTCACGCGGGATGCGCAGGGCGCTTACCTGCTACGCACCCCGTTTGAGAGCGGACTGATCGAGGTTGAGGATGTTCCCTTTTTAGCTGTGGAACTGGACTGGAGCGGCATGGGGCGCATGCAGCGCCTGAGTTTTCGCACCAACATGGACGAGGTGGTGGTGGCCGATGCCGAACACCCGATTCGGACCGTGTGGGACATCCCGCCTGAAGCCTGCCCCGAGGGCTGCCCCCCTTACCTGACCATACGGCAGGGGGAGGGGGCTTACCCGCTGGAGGCGCGCCTGTCCCGCGCGGTGTGGTACGAACTGGCGGCGCTGGCCGAGCCGGGGGCCTGTCAGGGCGTGCCCTGCATGGGTGTGTGGAGCTGTGGCTGCTTTTTTCCCATTGCGCGTATGCCGGTAGATAATGGTGAGGCCTGATTGGCTCATAAGCAGGTTGGAGCCGCCCCGGCAGGCCGCGCTGGCGCGCCTGTGGGCGATCCTGCCCGCCATGCGCCTTGTCGGCGGTGTTGTGCGGGACCTGCTGGCAGACCGCCCTATTGCGGATATCGATCTGGCCACCCCAGAACCACCTGAACAGGTGATGGAATGCCTGCGCGCGCAGAATGTGCATGTTGTGGCCACCGGCTTGCAACATGGCACCGTAACAGCCGTGCTGGATGGTGCTCCGTACGAGATTACCACACTCAGGTGTGATGTTGAGACAGACGGACGCCACGCCGTTGTACGCTGGACGCAGGACTGGCGGGCGGACGCATTGCGGCGGGATTTTACCATTAACGCCATGTCGGTCGATCGCGCCGGGGTGTTGTATGATTATTTTTCCGGGCAGGCCGATCTGGCGGCAGGGCATGTGCGCTTTGTGGGCCAGCCCGCGCTGCGGATACAGGAGGACGCACTGCGCATTTTGCGGTTTTTCCGCTTTTATGGGCGTTACGGACAGGGGCAGCCGGACCAGCAGGCCCTGCATGCCATAAGCAACGGTGTTGCCTTGCTCGATGCTCTGTCGGTCGAGCGGGTGTGGATGGAATTGCAGCGCATTCTGGCAGGGCCGAACGTGGCCGCAATTTTGGGCCTTATGGAAGGCACAGGCGTTCTGGCCCGTATATTGCCAGAAGGCCATACATTGGAGCGGTGTGTGCGGCTGCTGGACAACGGCGCACCGGGCAATGCGTTGCTCCGGCTGGCGGGGCTGAGTGCCGACCCACGCGCTGTTGCAGGTCGCCTTAAGCTGTCCCGCGCCCAGACCGGGCTGCTGGTGGCATTGGGCCGCCCCGCCCCGGTGCCCGATGCCAGCATGAGTGATGATGCCCTGCGCCGCCTTGTGGCGGATGAGCCGCATGATGTGCTGGAAGGGCGCGTATGGCTGCATCAGGCCGCAATGCCACGCACGGCTGCACAGAACGCGGTGTTTGCACAACTCAGGAGCCGGTTGCGCGGGATTGATGCGCCGGTTTTTCCCATAGCCGGGCGGGATGTACTGGCCATGGGCGGGCAGGCCGGGCCGGAGGTCGGGCGGGTTATGGGGCTGGTCCGCCAGTGGTGGCTGGACGGAGGGTGCCGTGCGGACGCGCATGCATGCCGTATGCACATAAAGCACCTGCTGGATGCAAAAGCAGCACAAAGCTGACCCTGGCCCCTTACATGCAGGGGGGAGAGGCTGGTAAAGACAGGGTATGACGTCCGAGCCTCATGCCGCCCCATCCGCTTCTTCCCGCCCTTTGCGGCCCGATGATACGCGCGCCCTGCTCAAAAGACTGTGGCATACGCAAATAAGCCAGTACCCCGGCCGCATTGCCACCGTTGTTGCCGTAACGGTGCTGACCGCGGTGCTGACTGCCCTTTACCCGCTGGTTATCCAGCGCGCACTGGATATGTTTGCCACGCGTGATCCGCGTATTCTGTATCAGGTTCCGCTTCTGGTGGTGGTCATTACGCTCGCCAAGGCTCTGGCCCAGTATGCACAGACCCTTGCAACACACGGGCTGGTTCTACTGGTGATCCGGGGTTTGCAGGAACAGATGTTCGAGCACCTGCTCCGCACCGATATTGCCCATGTGGAGCGCGAGGCCCCGGCCAAGCTGGCCGCGCGGTTTACCACGGATGCAGTTACCATTCGCGATGCCCTGATCCGCGCCGTAAGTTCCATGGGCGATGTGGTTACGGTTGTGGGGCTGATTATTTCCATGTTGTACATGGATTGGGAACTCAGCCTGATTGCGGCCGTGCTGTACCCCATTGCGGCAGTGCCCATCCAGCGGTTGGGCAAGCGTGTGCGCCGTGCATCGAACGGCATGCAGGAACGGGTGGGGGAAACCGCAGCCTTCCTGACCGAAAGTTTTGCACAGGCCCGCACGGTGCGTGTTTACAGGCTGGAGGAAAGCGAGAGCGCACGGGCAGAACTCTCGTTCGGCCATCTTTATCAGGCCATGCTGCGGATTACCCGTGGCCGCGCGCGGGTGGAGCCTTTGCTGGAAGCGCTGGGGGGTGCCGCAGTTGCCGCCGTGCTGGGTTTTGCTGGCTGGCGTGCAGCCATGGGGGGGGCAACGCTGGGCGATTTTTCCGGTTTTGTGGCGGCCCTGCTGCTGGCCTCGCGCCCGTTGCGCGCTTTGGGTTCGCTTAACGCTGCGTTGCAGGAAGGGCTTGCCGGGCTTGTGCGTGTGTTTGCCGTGGTGGACGACCCCCCCGCAGTCACGGACAGCCCACAGGCCCGTCCGCTGCCTGCGGGGGGCGGACACCTTGTTTTTGAGAATGTCCGTTTTGTTTATGCTGATGGCCGCGTGGGGCTTGACCACCTGAGCTTTGATGCCCGGCCGGGAAGCACGGTTGCACTGGTTGGGCCGTCCGGGGCGGGCAAGTCCACCGCACTATCCCTTGTGCCCCGGCTGCATGATGTCTCGTCTGGCCGTATTCTGCTGGACGGCATGGACCTGCGGGATGTGCAACTGGAAAGCCTGCGTGGCGGCATGGCCTATGTCAGTCAGGACCCGTTGCTGTTTGACCTGTCTGTCCGGGACAATATTCTGATCGGCCGCCCCGGAGCGTCCGATACCGAGGTGGCGGCGGCAGCCCATGCCGCAGCGGCGGCAAAGTTTATTCAGGCTCTGCCCAATGGTTATGACACGCAGGTCGGCCCGGGGGGGCAGCGCCTGTCTGGCGGGCAACGCCAACGCGTGGCCCTTGCCCGTGCCCTGTTGCGCAACCCCCGCCTGCTTTTGCTTGATGAGGCCACCAGTGCGCTGGATAGCGAGAACGAGGCTCTGGTGCAGGACGCACTGGCTACGCTGCGCAAAGGACGTACGACTCTTATTGTCGCACACCGCCTGTCCACCGTGCGCTCGGCCGACATGGTTGTGGTGATGAAAGAAGGGCGCGCCGTGGAATGCGGCACGCATGATGATCTGATGGCCCATGATGGACTTTATGCCCGTCTGGTCAGGACACAGGGACTGGACCGCTAGATAAAGCGATGGCGGTTTTGCAGGTATAACCGCAAATTATAGGCATAGCGGTCCATGTGGCGCTTGATGCAGGGGTATGAACGTGCCACATACTGACCGAACTGGTCGGTCAGCGGACCTGGCCGAAAAAAATGCCGCGCAGGATGTGTTGGAGAGGGCAAGGAACAGAATGGCCGACGACCATAACGAGCAGTCTTTATCATCCCCCCCCGCGCCGGAGCAGAGTGGGCCTACGGACCAGCCCACGGCTGACCAGCCGCAGGCCAAAAAAAGCAGCCGGGGCAAGGTCATTCTTTCAGGCGTTATCGGCTGTCTGGTTGTGGCGGGCGGGCTGTACTGGTTCATGACCCGTAATGAGGTGGAAACGGACGATGCCTTTACCGCAGGTCGTTCCGTAACCATTGCCCCCCATGTTGGTGGCTACGTGACCGAACTGCTGGTGAACGATAACCAGTTTGTGCGCAAAGGGCAGATTCTGGCCCGTATTGACCCGCGCGACTGGGAGGCGGAAAGGGATAAAGCCGCCGCACAACTGGCCAACGCACAGGCAGCCGCACAGGCGAGTGACATGATGCACCGCGTGGCGTTGCTGGAGTTCCCCGGTAAGCTGTTGCAGGCACAGGGGCAACTGGCAGACGCCAAGGCCCAACTGTTCAAGGCGGAAACGGACTACCGCCGCCAGCATGGTGTGGAACGCGCGGCCACTTCCCAGCAGGATATAGACTATGCCAAGGCCGCACTGGAGGCGGCGCAGGCACGGGTCATGGCGTCCGAAGGTGCGGTGCAGATGGCCCAGCCCGTTCAGCCGAATATTGAAAACGCAGCCGTGCAGATTTCGCAGCAGGAGGCGCAGGTCAAAGCCGCGCAGGCTGGTCTGGTGTCCGCTGCGCTGAATGTGGAATGGACTGTTATCCGCGCTCCTCATGATGGCTG
The DNA here is from genome assembly GCF_963921165.1 of Acetobacter zythi. Classification (NCBI taxonomy): domain Bacteria; kingdom Pseudomonadati; phylum Pseudomonadota; class Alphaproteobacteria; order Acetobacterales; family Acetobacteraceae; genus Acetobacter; species Acetobacter zythi. The sequence goes on along the minus strand of NZ_CAWUEO010000001.1, from coordinate 386,765 downwards.
GATTTCGCAGCGTAACGTCGAGCAGGGCAACTTTGTCCGTCAGGGCCAGAGCCTGTTTGCCATTGTAGAGCCGGAAGTCTGGGTTGTGGCCAACTACAAGGAAACACAGGTTACCAGAATGCGCCCCGGCCAGAAGGTGGATATCCGGGTGGATGCTTACCCAAGCCTGAAGCTGCACGGGCATATTGATTCGTTGCAAAAAGGCACAGGCGCAACCTTTAGCGCCTTCCCGCCTGAAAACGCGACCGGCAACTACGTAAAAATCGTGCAGCGTTTGCCCGTTAAAATCCTGATTGATGATGGCCTGAACCCCGACCAGCCTTTGGCCCTTGGCCTGTCGGTCGAGCCAACCGTTCATGTGGATACGCAGGGCCATTCCGATGCGCCCCCGCAAGGTGGCGTGGATAACGGTGGGCAGGTTGCTCCATGAGCGCACAGGCAGGCGCTGCCGCGGCGGGGTGGAAACCAAAATATAATCCGTGGACCGTGGCTTTTGTGGTGACCATGGCCGCGTTCATGGAAATTTTGGACACCACCATTGTCAACGTGTCCCTGCCGCACATCGCGGGCAGCCTTTCCAGCACGTATGATGATTCCACCTGGACGCTCACCGCCTATCTGGTTGCCAATGGCATTGTGCTCACCATTTCTGGCTGGTTGGGAAAAGTGTTTGGCCGCAAACGCTATTTTCTGATCTGTATTACCATGTTCACCGTATCGTCCTTTTTGTGCGGTATGGCGACCAGTCTGGGTGAACTGGTTGTTTTCCGTCTTATGCAGGGCTTTTTTGGGGGCGGGCTTCAACCCAACCAGCAATCCATTATTCTGGACAGCTTTCCACCCGCCAAACGTGCGGCGGCATTTGGCCTAACTGCTATTGCTGCTGTTGTTGGCCCGGTTATTGGTCCAACGCTTGGGGGGTGGATTACGGATAACTTCTCATGGCGGTGGATCTTTTTCATTAACGTGCCATTTGGTTTTCTCACCACGCTGGGGGTTATGGCTGTGGTGGAGGACCCGCCATGGGCGCAAAAGCAGAAGGCCCCGGTGGATGTTATTGGCATTAGCCTGATCACTCTTGGTTTTAGCTGTCTTGAGGTCATGGTGGACCGTGGGGAGGATGCCGACTGGTTTGGCTCCACCTTTATCCGCATTATGGGTGTGCTGGCTTTTCTGGGTATTACGGGTGCTGTGTTCTGGCTGCTCCATACCGATAAACCGGCTGTGGACCTGCGTGTTTTCAAAGACCGTAATTTTGCCGTGGGTACAGCCCTTATGGGGGCCATGGGGGCGTTGCTGTATGCATCGGCTATTGTGGTGCCGCAGTTTGCCCAGCAGGTCATGGGGTACACCGCAACGCTGTCTGGTCTGCTGCTTTCCCCCGGCGGGATGGCCGTTATTGTGCTGATTCCCATAGTGGGTAAGCTGATGACCCTGACCAGCGTACGCAATGTGATTGCCATTGGCTTTACGCTTATGGGGTTTGCCTTGTTCTATTCGGCCCAGTTGCTGCCATTGCTGGATTTCAAACATCTCATGCTGTACCGCATGAGCCAGACGGCCTGCCTTGCATTTTTGTTTGTGCCGCTCTCCACCATTGCTTATTCAACCATTCCCGAACGGTTGAACCCCGATGCCTCGGCCCTGTTCAGCATGGCGCGCAATGTGCTGGGGTCACTGGCAATTTCTGGCGCAACCGCGTTGCTAACCGAGCGCAAACAGGCACATCAGGCCTATATGGTGCATTGGATGACGCCCTTTAACCAGCCATTCAATGCCTATCAGGATCAGGTGCGGCAGGCGGCAACGGCGCGTGGCGCGCCGGAGGGGCTGGCCGATGCCGTGGCGCAACATACCCTGTTCAAGGAGTTTTCGCGTCAGGTGGCCATGTTGTCCTACAATGAGGTCTTCATGATTTTGGGTATTGGCGCGTTCTTGTGCGTGCCACTGTGCTTTCTGCTTTCCCCCCTTAGGGGAGATGGCAAAGCCAAAGGCGCTCATTAAAAAAATAGCGGGCCATGCACAGGGTTTCAAAAAAAGCCATTGGTCGGGGTGTGTATTTCCCGAGCAATGGCTTTTTTGTTGGGTCGGCTGGTTGCGGGGGAGGGGGGAGCGCCCTCCCGCCGTGGTTTAGGATGCTACGGCAAGGTGGGCAAAAACAGGAACTATCTGTTCATAGACCGGCTTTTTGAAACCAACAGCACAATCGGGCAGGGTTTGCAGGTCAATCCACATCCATGCATCAAATTCGGCAGGCAGGTGGCTGTTCAGGTGGATGTCTGCTTCCGTGCCGGTAAAGCGTAGGGCAAACCATTTTTGGGTTTGTCCACGGTAGCGCCCGCCAAGGGCGTGGCCAATCAGTGCAGCAGGCAGGTCATACTGGATCCACGCCGGGTGTTCTGCCAGAATACTTACCTGAGTAGTGCCAAGCTCTTCCCCCACTTCACGCAGGACAGCGGTGCGTGGGTCTTCCCCCTCGTCTATTCCGCCTTGTGGGCATTGCCATGTCCCTTGCGAAAGAGGCCCACCCGCACCGGGCATATCCGTCCGGCGGGCAATAAGCACGCGGCCTTCAGCATTAAAAATCAGTGCGCCTACATTGGGGCGATAGGGCAGTGTGTTCGGGTCAACCGGCATTAGTGCTGCCCCCCCATCATACGTGGGGCCGGGTTGGAGAGGTTGACGTGCATCTGCCCGTTACTGGCTGGTTGGGGCAGGCTTGCCGGGTCCGGTGGCTGGATAAGCTGGCTGACCGGCACCAGCGTTATGCCCACATCCTTAAGGTGGGGCAGCCACGCCCGCAGGCAGGCCAGTGCTACGGGGCGCAGGGGGCCAAGCACGCCAATGGCGCGCCCGTTCTGGCGGGCAAGCTGCTGGAGTTTGAGCAACTGGATGTCAATATTAACGATATCCTCGTCGGTATTGATGCTCACATCAGCCGTGCCGACCGCATTGCTGCTGTCAATATGGGTGTCGGGGCTTGCATTCAGGTAAAGCAGGCCACGCTGGTCCAGAGCGGACAGAATGGATTTGAACCCGTTGGAACTGGAAAACCCGCCACCATTTTGCCCGTCAAAAGCATTGGTAACCCCCACATAGCCCGCCAGATGGGAGAGGGACCAGTTCAGGTTATCCATATTCTGCTGGGTGGAGAGTAGAACGCCCAATGCTTTTGGGCCTTCGCTGTCGGTCGCACCGTCTTTGCCTGCATCACCTGTTTTACCCGCCTCTCCCTGCATGGGTAGGGAGAGCAGGAGTTCGTGCTGGTGCTGGCGGGCTGCATCCATAATGGCATCCGGGTCCGCTACATAGGGGGAGACCGCAAGCGATACCTGACCGGGCAGGGCGGCAATGGCGTCCTTGGTCAGGTCTTCGGACTGGCCAACACCATCAACCAGCAGTGCCACCATGGGGGCGCCGGGGGGCACGTCTACCGTAGGGGCTGCATAAACTTGGCGTGGCAGGGCGCCATGGAGGCCGCGCTTGGGCAAAGGAAAACCACCGGGGCCAACATTTTTTTCCAAAAGACTGGCCTGTGGGGGAGGAATATTGACCAGATGGGCCGCAGAGGCGGTTTTGCTCCCCGGCTCTGCCACCGTATCAATATCATCCCCTCCGGCAATCAGGTGGGGTGGCCCCATAATCTGGAGTGCCAGAGCCAGAACAGCCGTTGCCGTAAGGCAGCCCCCCCAGAAGCGGATGAACAACCGACCATTGGCCGGAAGCTGCTGCCATAGAGGGGGTGTCTGCATGACCACTGCCTTTTGCCTGCTATGCGTTAGTTATGAGCCGAACAGTCGGTCTTGGCCGCTGGCTTGACCGGCGGCAGAGATGCCGTGGGGTCGGGCGCTGGCAGACCAGCCATAGACCGCACAACACGCAGGCCTTCTTGGAGCTGAAAGTCCGTATTGGGCTTATTGTATTCAAATTCCGGCCAGTTGGCGGGGGGCTGGTCAGGAATAATCTTGGCAATGGCAGGCAGGTCCGTGCGTGGCTGCGCCTTGGTCTGGTTGCCGCCCTGATTTTTGAGAATATGTTCCAGATCGGCTTCACGCAGGCTGAAAGCGGGGTCTTCGCGCGTTTCCTTAACCACAATATCAGGCGTAATACCCAGCGCCTGAATGGAGCGGCCCGAAGGTGTGTAGTACCGCGCGGTGGTCAGGCGTACCGCCCCATTGCCGGGAATGGGAATAATGGACTGCACGGAACCTTTGCCAAAGGTACGTGTGCCAATCAGCACGGCGCGGTGGTGGTCTTGCAATGCGCCAGACACAATTTCCGAAGCCGAGGCCGAGCCACCGTTAATCAGCACCACCATGGGCAGGCCATCGGTAATATCGGTTCCGTGGGCATCCCAGCGCTGGCTATCCTTGGGATGACGGGCACGGGTGGAAACAATCTCGCCCGAGCGGATAAAGCTGGAGGAGACCTCTACCGCCTGATCAAGCAGGCCGCCGGGGTCATTACGCAGGTCAAGCACCAGACCGCCCAGCTTGCCACCGGCCTGCTGCTTGAGGGCGTTATACCCCTTGAGCAGTTCTTTTTCCGTGGTTTCGTTAAACTGGGCAATGCGCAGGTAGCCAATCCGGTCGTACAGGGCGGATTTGACCACATCAATATGAATGATCTCGCGTGTAAGGGTGACCGTAATGGGCTTGGGTGTTTTTTCGCGCACAAGGGTCAGGGTAATTTTGGTGTTGGCCTTGCCGCGCATTTTTTTAACCGCTTCATCCAGCGGTGTGCCGTCTATGGTGTGGCCATCCACGGCAATAATGTAATCTCCGGGTTTGATGCCAGCCCGAAAGCCCGGCGTGCCATCAATGGGAGAAACAACGCGGATATGCCCATCCTGCTGCTGTAGCTCCAGCCCAAGGCCGCCAAATTCGCCCTTCATCTGGACCATCATGTCATCATACTGTTTTTGGGTCATGTATGAACTGTGGGGGTCCAGACCGCTGAGCATACCGTTCAGGGCGTTGGTGATCAGGTCCCGGTCGGAAACAGGCTCAACATAGTCGGCCCGGACCAGATCCAGCACCGTGCCAAACAGGGTGAGCAGGCGGTAGGTTTCTGCGTGGTTGGTGGTGGGGGCGGCATCTGGTGTCGCACTCTGGGCCTGCGCCGGAGTGGCCAGAAATCCCGCACCGTTGTTGTGTCCGGGGTGAAAAGTCAGGGCAAGGCCGGTCATGGCTGCGGCGCCGAGCATCAGACCTGTGCGGAACTTCATGCGATCTTGTCTCCTGTCGCAGGGCTTTGGCCCGTGCGCTTGTTCTTCCTGTCTTTTCAAATGCGCGCACCCAACCATGGTTGGGTCCGTTGCGCGCCGTGCCGGAGCATGGCGGCATAGTGCCCAAGACTAGCGTGTTCCGCAACGAAGGGGAACAGCCAGAGAGCGCAACCCGCCTCACTCTTTACAGAAAGGGGGCGGGATTGACGGTTTTTTGTCCGTTACGCAACTGAATGAAAAGTGTGGCGGAACTGCCTGTTGCACTCATGTGTCCCAGTGGTGCGCCTTTTGTCAAACTCTGCGCGGTGTCCACGCTTAGCTCGGAAAGTCCAGCAAGAACAAAACGGTAGTGCCGCCCACAATTCAAAATCACCATCTGGCCGTAGCTGCGGAACGCTCCGGCAAAGTCCACGCTGCCAGAGCAGGGCGCGCGCACACTTGCCCCCGGAGGGGTGCGGTAGGTCAGCCCCGTGGTGGGGCCAGAATCGCTGGCGACCCCCCAGCCCGAAACCAGCCTGCCCGCAACAGGCTGCACACCAGCCCCCGTGCCACGTTCGGCCAGACCCGGCCCTTCGTTCTGGCTAAGGGTCGCTTCCTGCTGGCGGGCGGCCCGCGCCCGTCCGGCCTGATGGGCCTGTTCGGCAGCGGCAATTTCGCGCTGCAAGGCGGCGCGTGCGGTATCTTCCAGCGCGTCCAGCCGGGCAATGGCGTCCTGCAAGCTGGAGGCCCGCTGGGTTGCGGCCAGCAACTGCTGGGCAGCACTTCGCGCCATTCTGCTGGCCTGTTGCTGGGCAATACGGGCAAGGGCCGCCTGCTGGCGCACTGTATCGCGCTGCTGGCTCTGGTTCTGCTTCAACCCCGCGAGTGTGGCATACTGGGCCGAGAGGTCTTTATCCACGCTGCTCAGGCGTGCCTGCTGGGCGCGCATGGCCTGTGCCTGCACCTCCATCTGCCGCGACAGACCTTTCAGGATTAAAAAACCGGTTACCGCATCCCCCTGCGGCACGGGGGCGGCCAGCAATGTGTCTGACGGGTAAAGCGACAGGCGCTCGGCCAGTGGCAGAATAGGGCCAAGGGCTTGGGCATTGGCGCGTAAGGTAGCCTGTAGGTTCCGCTGCTCATCCCGGATTGCGCCAATGCGCTCGCTCAGGTCGGATATCTGCTGTTCCGTATCGTGCAACTGGCTTGTGGCGGTTACTGTTGCAGCAGACAGGGCCAGCGCCTGATTTTTGGCCTGCGCGGCGGCTGCCTGTGCCGCATCGTTTTTGAGGCGTGAGGCCTCAATGGCTGCGGCCTGCCGGGTTTTTTCCATTTCCATGGCCTGGTGCTGCGCACGGGCGGCGGCTACGGCTTCCTGCGCCTCCAGAACGGAATGGCCCTGCCTGCCCCGTGCGGTGGTGTGGGCATGCGCCAATGTGTCCGGGGTGGTTGGGAGCGTGTGTCGTTTTGTGTGTGGGGGGGCGGAGCCTGCCTGCCGCGCCCGGGCCGTATGTGTTGTGCCCGCGTGTTCAGCACCCCATGCCAGCGGGGGGCAGAGCAACCCTGCTCCGAGCAGGAGTGCGGTGGCCCCGGCCAGCTTTCTGCGTGTTTTGGCAGATGGGCTTTGGGTGCAAAAAGGTGGCCGGGGGCTGGTCATTCAGTGCGCAAGCAGGGATTGGCCTGTCATTTCGGCGGGTTTGGGCAGGTGCAGAATGTCCAGCAAGGTGGGGGCAAGGTCCGCTAGTTTGCCGCCATCATGCAGTCGGCCTGCTTTGGCCCCAGCGACAATAAAAGGCACAAGGTTAAGTGTGTGGGCTGTGTGCGGGCCACCGGTCTGCGGGTCTTTCATGGTTTCGCAGTTACCATGGTCTGCGGTTACCAGAAGAACGCCGCCTGCTTCTTCCAGTGCGCGTGCAATGCGGCCCAGTCCGGTATCCACTGCTTCTACCGCTGTAATGGCGGCGGCCAGCACCCCGGTATGGCCAACCATGTCCGGGTTGGCGAAGTTGAGAACAATCAGGTCGTATTCCCCGCTTTTTATGGCGGCTACGGCTTTGTCGGTCAGTTCGGGGGCGGACATTTCGGGTTGCAGGTCGTAGGTGGCCACTTTGGGGGAGGGCACCAGAATGCGGTCTTCGCCTTCAAACAGTTTTTCGCGCCCACCGTTCATGAAGTAGGTGACGTGGGGGTATTTTTCGGTCTCCGCCATGCGGAGCTGGCGCAGTCCGGCCTGTGCCACCACCTCGCCCAGCAAATTGATCAGTTCCTCTGGCGGGAACAAAACGGTCATGCGGCCTGCCAGTGCATCGCTGTAATGGGTCATGGCAAGGGCTGCGGCAAAATGCACGACTTTGCCGCGCGCAAACCCGGCAAAGTCTGGTTCAAGCAATGCATCCATCAACTGGCGGATACGGTCCGCACGGAAATTGAAGGAGAGAATACCGTCTCCATCCTGCATACCCGTATAGCCATCCAGCACTGTGGGAAGAATGAACTCGTCCGATACATCCTGCGCGTAGGCCGCACTCACAACCTCTTCTGGCGTTTTGGCCTGCGGGCCTGTTGCGCTGAGCAGGGCGTTATAGGTTTTTTCCACCCGGTCCCAGCGCTTGTCGCGGTCCATGGCGTAATACCGGCCAGAAATGGTGGCAAGCTGCACAGCAGAAGGCAGTGCTGCGCGGAGCTGTTGCAGGTAGGTTGCGGCCGAGCGGGGGGCGGTGTCGCGCCCATCGGTAAACAGGTGGAGTGCTACAGGCACCCCTGCGTCACTGACAATGCGGGCAAGGGCTGCCGCGTGGTCCTGATGTGAATGGACCCCCCCGGCGGAGATCAGCCCCATAAGGTGGCATGTGCCTCCAGTTTTTTTGAGCGTTGCAATAAAATCGGTCAAAGCCGGATTGCTCGCCAAAGACCCATCCGCAATGGCGGCAAAAATGCGGGGAAGTTCCTGCATGACCACCCGGCCCGCCCCGATGTTAAGGTGCCCAACCTCCGAATTGCCCATCTGCCCTTCAGGCAGGCCCACATCCTCGCCGCTTGTGCGCAGAAAGCTGTGCGGGTTTGCCTGCCACAAGCGGTCAAAATTGGGCGTTCTGGCCAGATGCACGGCATTGTCCGACGGCTCTTCCCGCCAGCCAAACCCGTCAAGAATGACCAGCATGGCGGTGCGCTTTGGGGGGCGTTGGGTGGATGGCATGGAGTTGGACCTCATTCTTATGTTTTTTGGTTATGGCATGAATAATGCCACCAAAACGCGGGGAAGATAAAGAGGTCACGGGGCAGGGGTGCTGTAGGCATAAAAAAGGGGTGGTGGAATACGTTCCACCACCCCTTTTTGTGTGTGCTCAAGAGTGCGGAAAAGCCCTTACGCCCTGCGCACGATGTAGGACAGACCCAACGCTTTGGTAATAAGGGCCGCGTGTTCAGGGTCACGCGCTTCAATCATCACTTCCAACTGGGCGGCCTGCACGGATGGGGCGGCAAAAAGCCGCTGGTGCGAGACTTCTATAATATTGCCGCCAGCTTCCCCAATGGTTTTGGAAATATCGGCCAGAACACCCGGCCGGTCGGGAATTTCCATGACCAGACGCAGAATGCGGCCATCACGCAGCATGGCGCGCAGGAGGGTGTTGGCCAGAATGCGGCTGTCGATATTCCCGCCAGAAATGGGGAGCGCTACCTTTTTGCCCCGGAACAGTTCGGGGTAGGTCAGCACGGCGGCAAGGGCTGCGGCCCCTGCACCCTCGCTGACCTGCTTGGCCCCTTCGGCCAGCAGGGTAATGGCATTTTCAATCGCACATTCAGAGACAACCAGAACCTTGTCGACCTGCTTGCGAATGACCTCATCCGTCTGTTTGCCAATCTGGAGTACGGCAATGCCCTCGGCAATGGTGGAACCACCATTGGGGTGTGTGGCCGGGCCGGGGAAGGCGGAAAGGGAATCGTAGGATTCAACCTGTACGCCAATCAGCTCCATATTGGGGCGCATGGCGCGCGCGGCAACGGAGCAGCCAGCCAGCAGGCCACCCCCGCCAATGGGGGCGACCAGCATGTCCAGATCGCCCGCATCTTCAAGCAGTTCCAGCGCGCAGGTGCCCTGGCCTGCCATAACGGCGGCATCATCATACGGATGGACAAAGGTCCGGCCTTCGCGGGCCTGCATGTCCTGTGCGAACATCAGGGCTTCGGCAAAGGTCTCGCCTTCAAGCACCACACGCGCACCCCAGTTGCGGGTCCGCACCACTTTGCCTGCGGGGGTGAACTTGGGCATAACAATAACCGCGTCAATACCCAGCAGGCTGGCGTGGCGGGCTACCCCCTGTGCATGGTTGCCTGCGGATACGGCTATTACGCCGCGCGCGCGTTCCTCCGGGGTGAGCAGGGCCAGCTTGTTGGCGGCCCCACGTTCCTTGAAGGAGCCAACAGCCTGAAGGTTTTCCAGCTTGAGCGTAATGTCCGCCCCCGTTGCGCGGGAAAGCGCGTGCGAGGCCAGAGTAGGCGTGCGGATAACCTTGCCACGAATGCGCTCGGCCGCGGCGGTGACATCTTCGAACGAGATCATATCAGATGAATTTGACGGACAGGATTTCGTAAGTCCGGTCGCCGCCAGGAGCGGGCACGGACACGGTGTCGCCTTCCTGCTTGCCAATAAGAGATTTGGCGAGCGGGGATGAGATGGAAATCTTGCTCTGTTTGATGTCCGCCTCGTGCAGGCCAACGATCTGGTAGGTGATTTCCTTGTCCGTATCCTCGTCAACAAGGCACACGGTTGCGCCAAATTTGACATGGCTGCCAGACAGGGAGGAAGGCTCGATCACCTCGGCGGTGGAGATCAGTTCTTCCAGTTCCTGAATACGCCCTTCAATAAAGGACTGGCGTTCGCGCGCGGCATGGTATTCAGCATTTTCCGAAAGGTCGCCATGGCTGCGGGCTTCCGCAATGGCGCGGATAACAGCGGGGCGTTCTTCTGATCTCAGCTTGCGTAGCTCATCTTCGAGCTGAAGCAGGCCCTTGCCCGTCATTGGAGTTTTCTGCAAGACGTGTCCCCAGAATAAAAGCTGCCGGACCTGCTGGCCCGGCGCAGTAGTTACATCAATAGTCGCGTCGGGTGACGCCTCACACTCGTGGGGTTTGGCCCGGCATGGAACGGATGGGGCAGCCGGTCCGGCTACCCCGTGCGCTCAGAACGAACCACTAAAGTATGACTGAAGTGGCGCAACATCAAGCGGTCCTTCGCGCATTGCCGCAATGGCATGGATTGCAGCGCGCGCGCCCGCCATGGTGGTGTAGTGCGGAATGCCCAGTACAAGGGCGGAACGGCGGATGTCAAAACTGTCCGCAACGGACTGTGCGCCCTGTGCGGTGTTAATGACCATCTGCACCTCGCCCGAGCGAATGGCGTCCACGCAATGCGGGCGGCCTTCGAGCACTTTGTTGACCACATTCACCTCAATGCCGGACTCACGCAGTTTGCGCGCCGTGCCCCGTGTGGCCACAATGTTAAAGCCCATGGAGGCCAGCAGGCGGCCCAGCGGGGGCAGTTGCGGCTTGTCGCTCTCACGCACGGACAGGAACACCGTTCCGCTCATGGGCAGGCGCACGCCAGCCCCAAGCTGGGATTTGGCAAAAGCCCGCTCAAAGGACGTATCCAGCCCCATGACCTCACCCGTGGAGCGCATTTCCGGCCCCAGAATGGTGTCAACCTCGGCAAAGCGGTTGAAGGGGAACACCGCTTCCTTGACCGCCACATGGGGCACCACGGCCCGGTCGTCCAGATTAAAGCCGCTCAGCTTGCTGCCCGCCATAACCCGTGCGCCAATCTTGGCTACGGGAACCCCCGTTGCCTTGGCCACAAACGGCACGGTGCGCGAGGCACGCGGATTGACCTCCAGCACAAAGATCTCCTGATCCTTGATCGCGTATTGGACGTTCATCAGCCCCACAATGCCAAGCTCACGCGCCATGGCTTCGGTCTGGGCCTTAAGCTCGGTCACAATGGCGGGGGAGAGGGTGTAGGGCGGCAGCGCACAAGCACTATCACCCGAGTGAATACCCGCTTCCTCAATGTGTTCCATAACGCCTGCCACGTACACGTCCGTGCCATCGGCAATGCAGTCCACATCGGCTTCGATCGCTTCGTTCAGGTAGCGGTCGAGCAGAATGGGGCCGGAGGAAATTTCATGCCCGGCAACGCGCAGCACGTCACGCATGTAACGCTGGAGGGAGGCGCGGTCGTACACAATTTCCATGGCCCGGCCACCCAGCACGTAGGACGGGCGCACAACCACCGGGTAGCCCACGCGCTCGGCCACGGCCTCGGCTTCCTCGGGGCTGCGGGCAATGCCGTTTTCGGGCTGGCGCAGGCCAAGCTTGTGCAACATGGCCTGAAAGCGCTCGCGGTCTTCCGCACGGTCAATGGCATCGGCCGGTGTGCCCAGCAGCGGAATGCCTGCGGCCTCCAATGCGCGGGAGAGCTTGAGCGGGGTCTGCCCGCCATACTGCACAATGCAGCCCTTGACCGTGCCGTTACGCTGTTCGCAACGGATGAGGGCAATAACGTCCTCGGCCGTGAGCGGTTCAAAGTACAGACGGTCGGAGGTGTCGTAATCGGTGGAGACAGTCTCGGGGTTGCAGTTGACCATAATGGTTTCATACCCGGCCTCACGCAGGGCGTAGGCGGCATGCACACAGCAGTAGTCAAACTCGATCCCCTGACCAATACGGTTGGGGCCACCACCAAGGATAATGATCTTTTCGCGGTCTGTCGGGTTGGATTCACAGATCGGGGGGGCAAAATGCCCTTCGTAGCTGGAATACATATACGGTGTGGCGGAGGTAAACTCGCCAGCGCAGGTATCAATCCGGCGGTAGACCGGGGTAACACCTGCTTTTGTGCGCAGTGCGTCCACTTCCTCGGGCTGTGTGCCCGACAGGCGGGAGAGCTGCACGTCTGAAAAGCCAAGGGCCTTCAGGCGGCGCAGGCTTTGTGCGTCTTTGGGCAGACCGTGGTGTTCCACTTCGCGCTCGGCACGGATGATTTTTTCCATCTCGCGCAGGAACCACGGCTCAAACTTGCAGGCTTCGTGAATGGCCTCAACCGACAGGCCAGCCCGCAGCGCCTGAGCAGCCATGAGAATACGCTCGGGCCGGGGCTGGGAAAGAGCCGCACGGAAGGCGTCCTCCCCACCATCGCCGGGGGCTTCTACCGGGTCCAGCCCATGCAGGCCGGTTTCCATCGAGCGCAGGCCCTTCTGGAGAGCCTCTGGGAAGGAGCGACCAATGGCCATGGCCTCACCAACCGACTTCATGGAGGTGGAGAGCAGGGCCGGAGCGCCGGGGAACTTTTCAAACGTAAAGCGCGGAATCTTGACCACAACGTAGTCAATCGTCGGCTCGAAGGAGGCCGGTGTTGTACGTGTGATGTCGTTTTTGAGTTCATCCAGCGTATAACCGACCGCAAGCTTGGCCGCGACCTTGGCAATGGGGAAACCCGTAGCCTTGGACGCCAGCGCGGAGGAGCGCGAGACGCGGGGGTTCATCTCGATCACCACCATGCGGCCATCGGCGGGGTTAATGCCGAACTGCACGTTGGAACCACCCGTTTCCACCCCAATGGCGCGCAGGCAGGCCAGCGAGGCATCGCGCATACGCTGGTATTCCTTGTCGGTCAGCGTAAGGGCGGGGGCGACTGTAATGGAGTCCCCTGTATGGATGCCCATGGGGTCGATGTTTTCGATCGAGCAGATGATAATGCAGTTGTCCGCCGTGTCGCGCACAACTTCCATTTCATACTCTTTCCAGCCCAGTACGGACTCTTCAACCAGCACTTCCGTGGTGGGAGAGGCGTCCAGACCGGAAAGGATAATCCGCTCGAACTCTTCACGGTTATAGGCAATGCCACCGCCCGAGCCACCCATGGTAAAGGACGGGCGGATAATGGTGGGGAAGCCAATCTGCTTGAGCGCTTCGTGCGCTTCGGCCAGCGTGTGGGCAATAAAGCTGCGTGGGCTTTCAATGCCAATGGCGTCCATGGCCTCGCGGAATTTCTGGCGGTCTTCGGCGCGGTCGATCACATCGGCCTTCGCACCGATCAGCTCCACATTATGCTTTTCCAGAAAGCCCGAGGCATGCAGCGCCATGGCTGTGTTCAGCGCGGTTTGCCCACCCATGGTTGGCAGCACCGCATCGGGCTTTTCCTTGAGAATAATGCGCTCGACCACTTCTGGCGTAATCGGCTCCACATAGGTGGCGTCCGCAAGGCCGGGGTCGGTCATGATGGTGGCGGGGTTGGAGTTGACCAGAATAACCCGGTAACCCTCCTCTCGCAGGGCCTTACAGGCCTGCGCGCCGGAATAGTCGAACTCGCACGCCTGACCGATAACAATGGGACCGGCGCCGATGATGAGGATGGAGCGGATGTCTGTCCGTTTGGGCATGATGCGTTCGGTCCTGTTAGTGCTTGACGCCGTTGGTGTCGATCAGGGTGACAAAGCGTTCGAACAGATAAAAACTGTCGGACGGGCCGGGGCTTGCTTCGGGGTGGTACTGCACGGAAAACGCGGCGTATTTGTCCGATGCCAGACCTTCGTTCGAGCCATCAAACAGGCTGACATGGGTAACATGCGCGTTTTCGGGCAGGGTTTTGGCGTCTACGGCAAAACCGTGGTTCTGGCTGGTAATTTCCACCTTGCCGGTTGCAAGGTCCTGCACGGGCTGGTTTGCCCCCCGGTGGCCGCGTTCCATTTTGTAGGTCTTGGCCCCCAGTGCCTGTGCAAGTAGCTGGTGCCCAAGGCAGATGCCAAACAGCGGTATGCCCGCTTCAAGCACGGTGCGGATGGCGGGCACGGCGTAGGTTGCTGTGGCCGCAGGGTCCCCCGGACCGTTGGAGAGGAACACGCCTTCGGGCTTGAGGGCCAAAATCTGCTCGCCCGTGGTGGTGGCGGGGACCACGGTTACGTCACACCCGGCACTGACAAGGCAGCGCAGGATGTTGCGTTTTGCCCCGTAATCCACAGCCACAACCTTCCGGCGTTTGCCCGTGGGGGCTGCGGTGTTGTTGGGCCATGACCACACACCTTCGGACCATTCATAGGGGGCTGTGCAGGTCACTTCCTTGGCGAGGTCCATGCCCTCCAGCCCCGGCCACGCCGCCACGTCTGCTGCAATGGCGTCCAGATCGAACCTGCCATCGGCAGGGAAAACAAGGGCTGCGGTCTGTGCGCCGCCATCACGGATTTTCAGGGTCAGGCTGCGGGTGTCCACGCCTGCAATGCCGGGGGTGCCGTGCTGCTTGAGCCATGCATCCAGACTGCTGGTTGCGCGCCAGTTGGCCTGCTCGGTCGGGTCTTCCTTGACCACAAGCCCAAGGGCTGCGGGGCGGGTGGCCTCGTCATCAAGCGCATTCGTGCCAACATTGCCGATATGCGGGAAGGTAAAGGTAATGATCTGCCCGGCAAAGGAGGGGTCGGTCAGGGTTTCCTGATACCCGGTCATGCCGGTGGAAAAGCAGATTTCCCCAATGGCGGGCTTGGGTGTGAAAGCGCCAAAGCCTTTCCCCCACAATACGCTGCCATCAGCGAGAACAAGAGCGGCGGTCGCGCCATCCGGGCGGGCTTGAGGCATGGATGATCCTGTCTGGCTGCCTCCCGCAAGCGGGGAGGGTCTGTCTGTAACTGCGGGTGTGGGCTGGAGGTCCTGAAGGGAAAGACCCGTGGCCTGGGCAATGGCTGGCCAATGGCGGGAGGGAATGGCCTGCGCCTGCCGCCATTTGCGAATGGCCTCGGTGCCAACGCCGGTCAGCCGCGCTGTGGCGTCTGCTCCGCCAATGCGGGCTATAATGGAGTCGATTGACATGGGCATGTGCAAAATGGTTCCTCCCGGAGCGCTCTTTTAGCAGCATGTCAGACAGGTGGGAAGAAATTTCCCACATGCGCGCGCTGGGTGCGTGGGAGGCTGGGAAGTTTTTTCCCGCTAAAGCTTTTTTTCGTGGCGGGTGATATGCTCCGCAGCGATTATAAACACATATGGAGCGTAGAAGAAGCATGACCCTTCGTGAAAGCCTGATGGCAGACCTGAAAACCGCAATGAAGGCAGGCGAAAGCGCGCGCGTTGCCACCATTCGTATGGTCACGGCCAAGCTCAAGGATGTGGAAATTGCAGGCCGTGCCAAGGGCAATGAAGGGCTGAGTGAGGAGGAAGGCGTGTCCGCCCTGCGCGGTATGATCAAGTCCCGCACGGAATCCGCCACCCTGTACCGTGATGCCGGTCGCCCGGAACTGGCGGATAAGGAGGAGGCCGAAATTGCCGTCATTCGTGGCTACCTGCCGCCAGAACTGGACGAAGCAACCCTGAACGCCGCCGTGGCCGAAGCCATTGCCTCCACAGGGGCTGCCTCCATGAAGGATATGGGCAAGGTTATGGGGGTGCTTAAAGGCAGGTTTGGTGCTGCGCTGGATATGAGCCGCGCAAGTGCCGCCGTAAAAGCCCTGCTGGGTTAAGGCTTAGGGTGGCAACGGCTCCAAATGGCCATTGATTCCAACTTTCTGGATGAGTTGCGTGCGCGCACCCCCATAACGTCCGTCATCGGGCGCAGGGTCAAACTCGCGCGTTCTGGCCGGAACTGGAAAGGTTGCTGCCCGTTCCACGGGGAAAAAACGCCCTCGTTCTATGTGTACGACGACCACTTCCATTGTTTTGGCTGTGGTGTGCATGGAGATGTGATCTCCTTTGTCATGCAGATGGAGGGCAAAAACTTCCCCGAGGCTGTGGAGGAACTCTCCTCTGCCGCAGGCATGGAAGTGCCAAAGGATACCCGCGTCACGCGTGAGCAGGTGGCCCATGCCCGCTCTTTGGAAGATGTGCTGGAGGCAGCGCAGGCGGTGTGGTCCGCCGCACTTTACAAACCCGAAGGGCGCGCAGGGCTGGACTATCTGCTCGGGCGGGGGCTTACGCGGGAGACTATAGCCGCGTTTGGTCTGGGCTGGGCCAGCGCGGGGCGGGGGCATCTGGTGGAAGCGCTGGCTCCACAGGGTATTACGCCTGAGCAGATGGCGCAGGCCGGGCTGATGCGGGTGGATGAGGACGGTCGGCCCAAGGGAGAACTGTTCTGGGGGCGTGTGACGTTCCCGATCCGTGACCGCAAGGGGCGGCTTGTCTCTTTTGGTGGGCGTATTCTGGGGGATGGGCAGCCCAAATACCTGAACGGGCCGGAAACTCCGCTTTTTTCCAAGCGCAGGCTCCTGTTCGGGCTGGACCGCGCCCGTGCTGCCGTACGGGCGCCAAGGCCAAAGGGCGTGGTGGCCCCGGACCTGATTGTGGTGGAAGGGTATATGGATGTCATAGCCCTGCATCAGGCGGGTTTTACGGGGGCTGTGGCCCCTTTGGGTACGGCCCTCACACCCGAGCAACTGGAGGTGTTGTGGCAGGTCGACCGCGCCCCCATCTTATGTTTTGACGGTGATGGCGCGGGCAGGCGGGCTGCGGTCAAGGCGGCGGAAACCGGGTTGCCTCTGCTGGCGCCCGACCACACGCTACGCATCTGCCTTCTGCCCGATGGGGAGGACCCCGATAGTCTGGTCCGCCAGCGGGGGGCTGCGTTTGTAGCCGAGTTTTTTGCCGGGGCATCGCCCCTGTCCAGCGTGCTGTTTGACCTGCTGGTGGGCGGTGTGACCAGTCCGGGGCCGGAGGAGCGGGCAGCCCTGCGGCGCAGATTGGCCGAAGTGGCCGCTCTTATTCCGGACAAGGCTCTGGCATCGGAATACCGTGCAACGCTGCTGGACCGTTTTTTTGCAACCTTCCGCCAGCAGGGGCGGGGGAAGCAGCAGGGGGGCAGGTCCGGTTTTGCGCCGCCGGGCGCCGTGCAGGATTCGCACACGGTGGATATGGACCAGGTGCGGGAGCAACAGCGGCTTATGCTGCTGTTGTTAGTAGAGCACCCACAACTGGTGGCGGAAATGGAAGAAGCCCTGTGCCGCCTTGACTTACCAGTGGATTTTGCGCCATTGCGTGGTGTGCTGCTGGACTTGTCGGCCGATGGTCGTCTGCCCCAGACAGGGGATGACCTGCGGGCATGGCTGAAGGAGCACGGGCAGGAGGCAACTCTGGCGCCGCTCATGCGTGTTGATGGCACAGGTCTGAGCCATGGAGACGTAGAGATTGTTGCCGCCAGAACACGATGGTGGCATTTTTACGGCTTGTTGTACCGTGACCAGTTCATACGTGAGGTTACGGACGATGTGGCCCGTTTTTTTTCCGAAAAAACGGGAGATACCAGCCAGTGGCAGAGATTACAGGCGCGGCTGGAGGCCATGGAGCGCCTGCGCCGTGGCGGACTGGATGATGCGGATATCTGAACAGAAGCTGAATGTTCCTGAGGGTGTTCCTCTTGACTTCGCGCTCAGTATATCCCACGTCCTGCCCGCCCCGAATAACGTGAACAGTGTAGTGTAATAAACTGGTCGTTCTGTATCCTGTCCGGGATGCAGATGGGGGGAGGAGCAGGTCTGGCATGGCGACAAAAACGGCATCAACGAACGCAGCGCAGGAACAGGATGGTGATTCCAGCCTGTTGGATACTCAGTCATCCGCGGTCAAAAAGCTGATCGCAAAAGGGCGCGAGCGGGGATGCATCACGTTTGATGAGCTGAATGCCGTTCTGCCGCAGGATAAGATGTCCTCCGAACAGATCGAGGACATTATGGCCGTCCTGTCCGAAATGGGCATTCAGGTGGTCGAAAGCGAAGAGAGCGAAGAAGGCGAAGCCCAGAAACCTGCCGAAGACGATGAAGAATCGGATGAGGAAGAGGCCGAAGCCGAAGCGGATGCAGAAAGCCCCGCCGCAGGGAATGTGAACGAAAGTGCGGGTCGCACGGATGACCCCGTTCGTATGTATCTGCGCGAAATGGGCACGGTCGAACTGCTCTCCCGCGAAGGCGAAATCGCCATTGCAAAGCGGATCGAGGCTGGCCGGGACGAAATGATCGGCGGCCTGTGCGAAAGCCCGCTGACCTTCCGCGCCATTATCTCGTGGCATGAAAAAATCCGTAACAATGAAATGCTGCTGCGTGACATTGTGGATCTTGAAGCCATGCAGAGCGGCGGCCCGATGGAAGAAGGGGCCGAGGGCGCTGAAGGCGAAGGCTTTGCCGAATCCGAGACCGAAGAGGCGGAAGAGTCCGATACCGAATCCGAAGGCGATATTGAAGGCGAAGGCAGCGGCCTGTCCCTTTCCGCGCTGGAAGAAAAGCTCAAGCCCGAAATTCTGGCCCATTTTGCTGAGATCGAACCGCTCTATGAGGCCCTGCGCAAATTGCAGGTACACCGTATTGAAGCCCTGACATCTGGCGAAGATGTGGACGGCGCGTTTGAGGATAATTACATCGCTCTGCGTGACCAGCTGGTCAGCAAGGTTGAGCAGGTTCACCTGCACAACAACCGGATTGAAGATCTGGTGGCCCAGCTCAAGCAGATGTTCCAGCGCCTGAACGTGCTGGAAGGGCGTATGCTGCGTCTGGCCGAAAGCTGCCGCGTCTCGCGCGATGATTTTTTGATGAAGTACCGTGGCCGCGAACTCGATCCGGGCTGGATGGACATGGCCTCCGCCCTGCCGGGCCGGTCATGGAAAAACTTTGTTGCCAAGCACGCATCAACAGTTGTGGACCTGCGTAACAACGTGGCGGGTCTGGCGCAGGAAACCGGTCTGCCAATTGGTGAGTTCCGGCGTGTTTACGCCACGGTCGCCCGTGGTGAGCGCGATTCCGCCCGTGCCAAAAAGGAAATGATCGAAGCCAACCTGCGGCTGGTTATTTCCATTGCCAAAAAATATACCAACCGTGGTCTTCAGTTCCTTGACCTGATTCAGGAAGGCAATATCGGCCTGATGAAGGCGGTGGACAAATTTGAATACCGCCGTGGCTACAAGTTCTCCACCTATGCCACGTGGTGGATCAGGCAGGCCATTACCCGCTCTATTGCGGATCAGGCGCGCACCATCCGTATTCCTGTGCATATGATCGAGACCATCAACAAGCTGGTGCGGACCTCGCGCCAGATGCTGCATGAGATCGGTCGGGAACCCGCTCCCGAAGAACTGGCTGAAAAGCTGGGTATGCCGTTGGAAAAAGTGCGCAAGGTGCTCAAGATCGCCAAGGAGCCAATTTCTCTCGAAACCCCGATCGGGGATGAGGAAGACAGCCATCTTGGGGACTTCATCGAGGATAAATCGGCGGTTATCCCCCTCGATGCGGCAATCCAGACCAATCTGCGTGAAGCAACGACCCGCGTTCTGGCCTCGCTCACCCCGCGTGAGGAACGTGTGCTGCGTATGCGCTTTGGTATTGGCATGAACACCGATCATACGCTGGAAGAGGTCGGCCAGCAGTTTAACGTAACGCGTGAGCGTATTCGTCAGATCGAGGCCAAGGCGCTGCGTAAGCTCAAGCACCCCAGCCGGAGCCGCAAGCTGCGTTCCTTCCTGGATGATAACTGATCTAGGCTTTCTTCAGCCGGTTACGCGCATGAGGGTGCTTGTCACCTTCATGCGTATGGCCCGCCCTCCCGCACTGCCACCCCTGGTACTGCCACAGGGATGGGTGTTTGAAGACGATGTGCGTCTTTCCGTCTCCCAGTACCGGGCCTTGCATTTTGGTGTTGGGCGCAACTGCTGCTGGTGGATGCGGCAGGTTCTGTCGGACAAGGCATTGGCCCATCTGCTGGCCACCGCTCCCATAAAAGTTGGTCTGTTGCGTGAGCACGGGCATATTCGCGGGTTTTATGAACTGAACCTGACAGACCCGCAGGATATCAATCTGGCCTATTTTGGCCTGCTGCCCGATGCCATTGGGCAGGGGGTTGGCCGGGCTTTTCTGGATGGGGTGTTGCGCCGGGCATGGGCTTGCGGGCCTGAGAGCGTGCGGGTCAACACCTGCACGGCGGATCATCCCCGTGCCCTACCGCTTTACAGGCAGATGGGGTTTGAGGTGATCCGGCGCGTGGAGGAGGAATGGGATGTGCCAGACCGGCTTGGTCTGGATATTCCTGCGCATCTGCGCTGCTAAATATCTTGCATTTCCGGGCGGGGTGTGGTTGACACTCCCTTTCCCTGCCGGACTCAGGCATTGGTCCGGCTATACCCTTGGTTTCTGGCTTGTTCAGAGGCACCGCTGCCGAAAGGGTTCGGCACGGGTGGGTTGATTGTATCCGAAGGGAGCAAACATGCCACTTTACGAAAGCGTGCTGATTGCACGTAATGACATTTCTCAGCAGCAGGTGGACGCTATTCTGGACGGTATTGCCGCTCAGATCGAAGCAGACGGCGGTGCCGTTCGCAAGCGTGAATACTGGGGTCTGCGCAGCCTTGCATACCGCATTAAAAAGAACCGTAAGGGCCATTACGCTCTTCTGGGTCTGGAAGTGCGTTCCGAGCTGCTCAAGGAAATTGAACGCCAGTTGTCCCTCAATGAAGACATCCTGCGTCTGCTGACGCTGCGGGTGGAAGAAATTGACGAAGCTCCGTCCCCCGTTCTGTCCCGCAAGGGCGAAGATCGTGGCGAACGCGGCAGCTTCCGTGGTGGCGCCAAGCCAGCCGGTGGTCGTTTTGAAAGCGGCCGTGGTGGCCGTCGCGGTGGCGACGACCGGGTTGCTGACCAGCCAGAAAACGCAGCGGAGTAATTCAGATGTCTGAAACCACAGAAATCAACCCCGCCGCCCGTCGTCCGGCTGTTGGCGCACGTCGTCCGTTCTACCGTCGTCGCAAGTCCTGCCCGTTCTCCGGCCCCAACGCGCCGAAGATCGACTACAAGGACGTGCGTCTGCTCAGCCGCTTCCTGTCCGAACGTGGCAAGATCGTGCCGAGCCGTATTACGGCGGTTTCCGCAAAAAAGCAGCGTGAGCTGGCGCAGGCTATCAAGCGTGCCCGCTTCCTGGCTCTGCTTCCTTACGTTGTAAGCTGAGGGGAACAACCATGGCTGCTACAGAAGTAATCCTGCTCCAGCGCGTAGCGCATCTGGGTCAGATGGGTGATGCGGTAAAGGTTCGTCCGGGTTATGCCCGTAACTACCTGCTGCCGCAGGGCATGGCCATTCGTGCGAACGAAGCCAACCGCGCCCGTTTTGACCGTGAACGTGCTCAGCTTGAAGCGCAGAACATCAAGAACCGCGAAGAAGCAGAACGTCTGTCCGAACGGATGGAAGGTCTGGCGGTTGTCCTGATCCGTCAGGCTGGTGACAGCGGTAGCCTGTATGGCTCCGTAAGCCCCCGCGATGTGGCAGAGTCCGTGACGGAAGCTGGTTTTACCATCTCCCGCCAGCAGGTCTCCCTTGCACACCCCATCAAGTCCCTTGGGCTTTATGAGGTTAAGGTTTCCCTGCACCCGGAAGTTGTCGTGTCTGTTATCGTTAACGTTGCCCGTTCGCAGGAAGAAGCTGAACGTCAGGCACGTGGCGAAGCGACCTCCGTGGAAGAAGAAGCCACTCTGGCCGGTGACGAAGCCTTTATTGAAGGCGAAATCGTTGCTGACGCCGAAGACGCTGAAACTCAGGAAGCATCTGCCTGAGTTTTCGCTTCTGCGAGAGTATGAAAAGAGGATCGGCTTTGGCCGGTCCTTTTTTTTTGTCGGTTTGTCGGTTTCGTTCTATGTAGTTTCTGGAGATTTTTACACATAGGGAATTTTGAGCATGAAGCGCATTCTGGGGCCGATCTTGCGGCATTTTGTAGAATCCGGCTCCCTGCGCGTGTTATGGCCAGATGGTGCCAGCAATACCTACACGGGCAAAAAGCCCGGACCACAGGCCGGTGTGCATCTTAAAAATACGGCAGCGGTCAAATCTCTGGTGCTCAACCCCGGTCTGGCATTTGGTGAAGCGTATATGGATGGCTGTCTGGAGCCATTGGACTGCACGCTCTACGACCTGCTGAACCTGCTTATGCTGAACGCCATGAACCCATCGGGGCATATAACGGAGCAGTTTTCCGCTGCTTTGCGCTATGTGCGGCGCGGCTGGATCCAGTTTAACTCCACCTCCCGCTCCAAGCAGAACGTGGCCCACCATTACGATCTGGGGAACAGCCTTTATGCGCTGTTTCTGGATAAGGACTGGCAGTATTCCTGCGCGTATTTCCGCACGGGAGAAGAAACGCTGGATGAGGCGCAGGAGGCCAAAAAGCACCATATTGCCGCCAAGCTCAAGCTTGATCGCCCCGGTCTGGAGGTGCTGGACATAGGTTGTGGCTGGGGTGGTATGGCCCTGACACTGGCGCGTGATTACGGCGCGATTGTAACCGGCATTACCCTTTCGGAAGAGCAGTTGGCTTTTGCGCGCAAGCGTGCGCAGGATGCAGGGCTTGCGGAGCGTGTTCATTTTGAACTGCTGGACTACCGGCATTTACAGCGCAAGTTTGACCGTATTGTCTCGGTTGGTATGTTTGAGCATGTCGGTGTTGGGCACTACAAGGCGTTTTTTGAGACAGTCCGTAACGCCCTGAAGCCAGATGGTATTGCGCTGATCCACTCCATTGGCCGGAGTGATGAACCCGGAACCACCAACCCGTGGATGAACAAATACATCTTCCCCGGTGGGTATTCTCCCGCACTGAGCGAGGTTTTTTCCGCCGTGCAGCAGACCGGGCTATGGGTTACGGATTGCGAGATCCTGCGCCTGCATTATGCCAGAACCATTGCCATCTGGCGTGAGCGTTTTGCCGAACGCCGCGTGGAAGCTGTGGCCATGTATGATGAACGCTTTGCCAGAATGTTTGAATTTTATCTGGTTGCGGCGGAACTCGCCTTCCGCGTGCAGGGGCACATGAACTTCCAGTTGCAGCTTTCCCCCTCCATAAGCGCGGTCCCCTACACCCGCGATTACATGGTGGACGCGGAAAGACGCCAGACCGCCAGCTAAGGCTAAGGTCTAACCCAGAGCCAGATGTGCACGCGCCAGTTGGTCAAACTCTGCAATGCTCAGGGTTTCGGCCCGGCGGGTGCCGTCTATACTGGTGGCATCCAGCAGCTTTGCGCCGTTCAGGCTTTTAAGCGACCCTCGCAGCATTTTGCGTCTTTGGCCGAAGGCTGCGGCAGTAACGCGCTCCATGGCCTTGAACAGGGCAGGAGAGGGCTGCTCATGGTGTGGGGTAATGCTGGCCACAGCCGACCAGACTGCCGGAGGGGGCGTAAAAGCACCCGGGGGGAGCTTCATCACCACAGAACAATCCGCGCACCACTGGCTTAACACTGCCAGACGGCCGTAATGTTCGCTGTCGGGGGCTGCGCATATCCGTTCGGCCACTTCCCACTGGAACATCAGGGTCAGGCGTTCCCATGCCGTACCCTGGCGCAACCACCCGATGAGCAGGGGCGTTGCAACATTGTAGGGCAGGTTGGCTACAATCTGCCGGGGGGAGGGGCAGAGTGTTGTCAGGTCATGCTTGAGGGCGTCGGCCTCGATCACGCGCAGGCGGTCGGGGTAAAACTCGGCCAGTTCCGTAATGACCGCCACGGCGCGCGTGTCCAGTTCCACAGCGGTAACCGTGCTGGCCCCCGCGGCCAGCAACGAGCGGGTTAGGCCACCGGGGCCGGGGCCAACCTCCACAACATGCTGCCCGGCCAGAGTGCCTGCAAGGGCTGCAATATGGTCGGTAATGCCTGGGTCGAGCAAAAAGTGCTGGCCCAGAGCCTTGCGGGCGTCCAACTCATGCCGGCGAATAACATCGCGCAGGCTTTCCAGTTCGGGAGGCAGGATTACGCCCCTTTCAGTTTAACGTGCAGGTCAATCATGGCGCGGCGGTGCAGATCGCTGTCAAGCTGACGGGCTGCCTGCTCTACGCGTTCGTTCATTAACTGGTCCGCAATTTCGCTGGGGGAGCGGTTGGAAAAGTTCTTTTCCGTTTTGGAGCAGACCATAAGCAGGTCAATCCCCTCGCGCGAGACCATGGGGCGGGAAGCCTGACCAATGGGAAGCTCCGCCAGAACGGACTGCATTTGTGGGTTCAGGCGCTCAAGGGGAAGTTCACCGGGGTTGCTCGGGCGTTTTTCGCCTTCGGCCTTGTTGGCGGCTTCCATATCCGGGCAGTTATGGGTTGTTTCGATAATGTGCATAGCCCGTTGCAGCGCGGCTTCCTGCTGCGGGGTTACGTGCTGGGGGTCCAGTGGTGTGTCAAACGATACAAAAACCTGACGGACATCGACCATATGGCCCATTTCCTTGCCCACGATCCGCTTGCCGTTCAAGGACACAATCAGGAACCCGCCGGGCACGGTAATGGGGTTGGAGACCGCGCCAACACCTACAGGCATCTGCCGCACAATATCCACAACACTTGGGTCCAACTCATCTTCCTGCACCCAGCCCATGGAGCCGCCATCCAGCGCTGTCTGGCTTTGGGAGAACTGGGCGGCCACAATGGGGAAGGGAGCGCCCTTGTGGAGTTCGTCAATAACCGTGTTGGTAAAAGCGAGTTCTTCTTCCGCGTGGCGGGGGTCATCCACCTTGACGAAAATTTCGCTAATTTCGTATTCCGTGCGGCCTTCTTCACGCTTGAGTGCGGCCTGACGCTGGGCAATATCGCCTGCGGAGACGCGTGAGCGCGGGCCAAGTTCCTGCCGCAGGACCTGAATCCAGCCAATCTGTACGCGCAACTGGTCGATGAGTGTGGTCAGGGAAACGCCATCCTGCGCAAGGTGGCTGCGCAGGGTGCCTTCGGGCATGCCATTCCGTTTTTCAATATTGCCAATGGCTGCGGCAATCTGTTCGGGGGCAATGTTGATGTGACGGCTCAGAATTTCCTGCGTCCGCAGTTTTTCATCAATCATCTGACGAATAATCTGTGGGCGCAGGCGGGCCATCAGGTCATCGGATACGGGCAGGCCAGTGGAAAGGGCAAAAAGCTTGCCGCGATTGTCCACGTCTCTTTTGGTCAGGGGGATGCTGTTCACCACCGCGACAATCATATCATCGGGTTCAGGCTGCGCCACGGGGGCCTGCGCGGTTTTTGCGGCTGACGTGCGGTGGTGTGTGGCCGCCACAGCAGGGGGAGCCGCCACACAGACCGGAAGGGCCAGCGCGGTAAGAGAACAACAAGCCAGTGTTAAGGAGCGCAGACGCATACGGAACGGTCTTTCAGCTTTCTGCCATATCAGAACGATCTGTTTGTGATACCGGAGATGGCACTATTTTTGAAGCAGTTCTTACTTGAGGCCAAAAGCCCCAAGCGTTTTAAGGCTTACCGTGACCAGATAGGTCGAGTTACGCTGCTCCCCACCGATGGTGGTGTATTGCTTCAGATACATGAAGTCGATAGCGAAGCAGTCATTATCATACCCAAGATCCCCCCCCAGAGAGACGAAGTTCTTGCGTGAAAGGCTGCGCCGGGAAAAGCCTGAAGCGTGCCAGTTCCGCCAGTCCACGGACACACCGCCGCTGAGTTCGCTTGTCTGCGTTGTGTAGAGCTGGTTGGGGGGAGAGGAGCGGTAGTTGGTCGCAAAATAGTAATAAGGCGTCACAGGCTCGTAAATATAACCGCCACGAATGCGGAAATGCGGCACACCGGCACTGAACAGCGCATCGCCAAAATTGATTTTGGTCGTGTGCGGGTCCAGCCGCATGCGGGCTGTAAAGTCAAAATACTGGCTGGGTATGACGCGTGCACGCGCCACCACGTCCGAGGCATGGTGGTCCAGCCCGGAGTAGGGGAGCATGTCATGCGTAATATGCTGCTGAAAACTTTCGCCCGCCAGCAGGTCCACTACGTGGCCGTCCCATGTCCAGTTGGCGTGAATGCCCACATTGCCGCGCAATCCGCCATCCAGCCTGTCTGTTCCTTGGTAGCGGTTGAGGGCGAACAGCGTGCTATCGGTAAATTCGTAGCTCATGCTGTCTTCGTTGGGGATCATGTCATTTGTCCCCGCGCCGGTATTGGGGGCGTAAATACCCTGCACAATTGGCTCGATCAGCTGGGTGCCCCGGCCATGTTCAAACGTGCGGACAAAGGGCCAGTTGGTTTTTAAGGCGATGGTGGGCAGCACCTGCCCGCTTACGGTCGTACGGGAGGTATTGTAGTAAGTGGGTTGCTGGTACAGCTTGCGCGCGCGGTAGACCATTGAGTCCAGTCGCAGGGTTAGCAGGAACTGCTGGCCCATTTTGGTATGGAATGGGCGGTTCCAGTTCAACTGGAGTTCACCACGCTGGTCAGACACGCCGTTTCCACGGCGGACGTTAAAGTCCGTTGTGTCAACGCTCAGGCGGCCACCCAGCGCATCCGGCTGTCCTGTAAAGCTGTAGGTATAACGGGGCAGTACAAGGGGCAGATCCTTGTTATGAATGATACCCTGGTTCAGCCCCTGATAGTACTCGCCGTCTAGGCGGCTGTAAGAACCGGTACCAAACCCTTCCACATGGGCGGTGGAGGTAAGGGTATCTTCCCCATAGCCCTGCACACGGTAATCGCGCATGTAGTTTGCGGAGCTGGCCAGTTTGATATTGGCGCCAGCCCGCCAGTATTTGTTAATGGAAAAATCACCGCGGGCGAAAATATGGCCTTGCATGCCATGGTTGCCCCCGCTGTTTTCGGGTTGGCCAAAGCTGTTGGTGTAGGACTCGTTCCTATGGGTGTCATAGGCGACCCCGCCACGGATGCTCAACTGGCCAAAATTCAGGTGGTTACGGTAAAAGGCGCTGAGCTGCGGTCCTGTTTTGGTGGCGAACAGGCCCTGCACACTCATGTCAGACTGCTGATTGATGACCCAGTAATAGGGAATTGTAAAATAGGTGCCAAGGTAGCGGTCATGCGGCGTTACGCCGGGCATGAGAAAGCCGCTCCGCCGCTTGGCAGATGGGTCGGTCATGGAAAAATAGGGTAAATAAATGACCGGAATGCCCATAATATCCAGATAGGCATCGCGGAAGTCTATTTTCTGGTGTTCAAGGTCCTGCGTCGCGTTAAAGGCGCGGAACTGCCAGAAGGGCGGACGGGTTTTGTCTTTTTCACAGATTTCGCAGGCCGTGTACACGGCGCGGCTCATGTCGTTAATTTTGCCGCCGGTACGCCGCATGCCGTTGGCCGCCATTTTGGCGTTGTCTGGCATGGTGGCGTTTACGTGCAGCATGATCCCGTCCTTCATGCCGCCTGTCAGTTCCGCATAATGGGCGTATATGACCGATCCGTTCGGTTGGATGGTGGCCACATTCCCGCGTGCGGCAATAAGGCCCGTATCCCTGTCATATACAATTTTGTCCGCGCGCAGGACCCGTTCGCCCTGCCAGACCTGCACGTTGCCCGTCCATGTTACGGTGTGTTCGACATCGTTGTAATCAACTTTGTCGGCCTGAAATGTTGCGGGGTCGTTGGGGGATGTCTTCTGGCTGGGGTTTACGTGCATGGACTTGGGTTTGAACTGCGCAAACGCGGCCCTTGGCTGGCTGATAACCAGACATGCCGCAACACTGCCCAGTGCGGTTGCAGCACTCAGGGTGGAGCGGCGGCGCAGCAGGGCGCAGCAAAAAGGCCGGAGCGCCACGATCAATCAGCCATCCTCCAGATGAAGAAGTAGTGCAACAGCCAGGCATAGCCCGGCAAGGGTAGGTGCCCATGCAGCCAGAACGGGGGGAAGCGCTCCTGACTTTCCAAGCTGCTCAGCGACTTTGGATATGGTGAAAAGCAGAAAACCTGCCGTAACACCAGACCCAACCATTTTGGCAACGCCCCCCCGCCGTGATGGACGCATGGAAAAACCGGCCGAAACCAGCGCCATGGTGCCAGCCAGTATAGGCAATGCGAGCAGGGACTGAAAATGAATACGGTGGCGTATGGATGAAAAACCTGAATGTTCCAGCAGGCTTATAAAGCCCGGCAATGTCCAGACGGACAGTGTGTCGGGTGAAGCAAAACTTTCCTGCACCCGTTCAAGGGTGAGACTTGTGGGGAGGATGATCGTGCCAACGGACTGAAGAATGTTGTTCGGTTTTACAACCGAAGCCTCTGTAAGCTCCCATCCGGCACTTTGCAAAGACCCTTTGGGAGATTCGATTCGCATCACCAGCCGGTCTTCGTGGTCGAGCCGAAAGATGCTGATATCGCGAATATGCAACTGCCCCTGAGCCACCTGTACGTTTCCTGCATGCAGCATGGCAACGCCTTGGGGGTCGTACTGCGTATCCGCCTGCCGGAGCCAGAGGGAGCCGCCAGAAAGGCTGAGTGGCCCCCCATCGGAGCGCAGATACTGCTGGTCCAGATCCGCCGCCCGCCGGTACATGACCGACGAAAGGGGGGAGAGCACGCATGTGGCCAGCAAGCCAAGCGCAATGGCGCAGGTCAGGGGGGCCGCCAGAAACTGCCATGCGGAAATACCCGCAGCCCGCGCAACAATCAGTTCGGATGAGCGGGTTAGCCGCCAGAAGCACACAATGCCGCCAAGCAGAATACCAAAGGGCAGAATTTCAATGGCAAAATAGGGTATGTGCAGCCCGGCTATTTCCGTCACAATATTGGAGGGAACCTCGGGGCGGGAGGCAACCCGGCGGAACAGATCAATCAGGTCGAACAGGCAGATCACGCCCGTAAGTGCGGCGACCATAGCCAGAACGCACAGCATGAACTGCCGTGCAATATAGCGCGAGAGAGTGACAGCGGCGATCATACGCTCAGACGCCCCTCATGCCTGCGGGCGCCGGGAGGTTTTTATTTCTGGCATGAACAGCACATAAGCGCAGACCAGCCCCGGCAGGGTGGCAAGGAGCGGAATAAGCGGCAGAAGGCGGATGTTCCGCCCGGCCAGATTTTGCAAAAGCATGGTCATGGCCAGCAACCCCACAACGCACAGCACAGCCACCAGAGGCCGCGTTACCCCCCCATGGCGCGAGAACGTGCCCCGGAGCATGGCGAACATGCCGATCATGGCAAAGGAGAAGCAGGTGAGCGGGGATGTAACGCGCCGCCAGCCTTCCACCCGGAACTTGCCCCGATCACGCACGGATACGGCGTTGGGGGCGGGGGAGAGTAGTTCGGAGAGAGACATCTCAGCCGAATCACGCGTGTGCTGGTTTGATGGATGTACGGTTGAAAAATCCATGGTGTCCTGTTTGAAAACAAGCATGTTCAACCGGCCGGTCTTGCGGTCGATAACCTGACGTGACCCATCATAGAGCACAACACGCGGCACGTCATTGACAATGACCATATTGCCGTGGCTGGCCAGAATTGTGGCGTGGTTGTCTGGCTGGCGGTCATCCTCCACCAAAATGCCCCACAAAACCCCGTTTTTGTCGCGCGAGCGGATATAGACGGTCATGGTGTTTGATATTTTTGTAAAAACACCATCTTGCAGCATGAAGGCGGCCATCTTGTTTCTGATCTGAATTTCGTACTGGCGGAACGCGTGGTAGGTGGTCGGCACAATCCACACGTTGAGCACAAACACGACCAGTGCGGAAAACGTGGCGCAGATCAGCCCCGGCCGCGCCAGCGCAAAGGGGGAAAGCCCCGCCGCCTGCATGACCGTAAGCTCTCGGTCGTTGGACAGGCGCTGGTAAATGAACAGGCTGACAACAAAAGTTGTAATGGGCATGACCACCGCCACAAAGGACGGCAGCAGAAGGCTGGTCAGGCCAATAAACACCCGCAGGGACAACCCCCGGTCCACAACCAGCGAAACAAAGTGCAGCGACTGCATAAGCCAGATCAGTGCGGTCAGCCCCCCCGTTGTGGCCGCCAGCGCAACCAGCAACTGGCGCAGCACGTAACGGTCCAGCGTCAGAAGGTGGCGTTGGAGCCACAGGATAAGGGAGCGGACAGTCATGGTGTCGGTTATCTACCTCCGCAGTGCCAGAGGCAACAGTCCGGGCTGTAATCGGTCTATAAAATAGAGATCACAACGCCCGGCCCCGACTAGAACATCAGCATGACGCCGCCTGATGCGGTGTTGTCGCTCTCCTTGCCGCCACCATGAGCGGAGGATGAGGTATGGGAGTATTCCCCAATGACGGTCAGCCAGTCGGTCATCTGGTAGTACGCAGCCCCGACCTCGGACTGGTTGCGGCGGACCAGCCCTGCGGACCCGGCAACACTTTCCAGAGCGGTGTTTTCGCCACCTGCCAGATACAGGTTGCTCACGCCATAACTGCCAACCAGACGGAATTTTTTGGTAATATGGTAAGCGCCCTGCACGTAGTACCCTTCGGAACTCCGCTTGCGGCCATTGGCGTCCACACCATCAAAGAACAGGCCCGTCGTGCCCAGCCCGCTGCCGCGGTAATAGTAGGCAACGCCTTCAAACGGACCATAGGTAACCTTGGAGCCAATGTCCCCGGCTTCCACCATGGTGCTGCGGTGCTGATCGGCGCTGAGCAAAGGGGTGGTGCCGTTGGTTTGCAGGCTGCTCAACCCCTGCATGTGCTGGATCAGGAAGCTGGCCCAGATGTGGAACTGCACATCGGAGACGGCAAAGTCATACACCGCGCGGCCCTGCACCATGGGGGAGGAGTGTTGTGTAGACCCGGCAGAATACTGGCTGGCCGCAGTGGCTGAGGTCGGGTTGGTGGCATCGGCGTAGCCGAATTCATCCAACGGTTGGAAAATACCCACCGACCCCTGAAAACCCCCAAGCTTGGGGGAGGTGTAGGAGATCTGGGGTATCCAGTCCGCATACACATAACCCACACCAATACGGCCCAGAGACGTATTGCCCGGCGATGCATTGCTCCCCGTGGAGCCAACACTCAGCAGGGTTGCATCGTTCATAATGGCATCGCTGGCGAACAGGGCCAGATCACGACCGATCTTGAAGGTGCCGATGTCCTTGTTCCCAAAGGTCATGTAAACCTGACGAAGATCGATGCCAGCCGTACCAAGGCCCACGGGGCTACCGCCGGAGTTGGCGTTAAAGGCGGCAGGCTTGGCGTTGTCCAGCCCCGGATACATGCCCAGAACGGCGGAAATATCCATTCCCTGCTGCACCGTGTTCATCTTGAGAATGAACCCTGCGGGGAGCAGCCCGTTCCTGACAGCCGATGAGTCAAAGCCCGATGAGCCGGAAGACACGCCACCCGCAATGGGGCGACCGCCAGCGGGGCTGTTATAGGAATAAAAACCGTTCACAAAGCCAGACAGGTTAATGTCTATGGGGCCAGCCTTAAATGTCAGGCCCTTGCCGGGAACGTATTTGGCAACCCGGACAAAATTGCCACCATCCAGCGCTTTGGCGGCTTCCTGCGCGGAGCGTGCACTGGCTTCGGCACGGGTGGCGGCGTCTTCCGCCCGCAAGGACGCATCGTTTTCGCCTGCGCCGGGATCAAAGCGGATGCCCGGTTCGTAACCTGATTGCGCACCACGGGCCGCATGGGCCATGGCCGTGTGGGCACTGCCCGAGGCAACATGGGTGGCGTGTGCGGCATGGGGTTCGGCCGCAAGGGCGGCATGGTGCACATGCTTGGCCAGAAGTGTGTCATATTCATGTCTGGTCAGGCTGCCTTTGGCGCGCAGCACATCCAGCAGGTCTGCGTAGTCATCCGCGTAAGCGGGCGTGGAGAGCATATGCGGCATCCCGGCAACTGATGCAGCCATGACTGTAGCCAACAGTGCCTTTTTTCCCGATGCCATGAACTGTGTACTCCCTTGAATTCTCTGTTCTCTGTGGGAGCCAAGCCTTGCTGTCGTCAATATGTGGATAACGGGCGGCAAAGCTGCGTGCGCGCTGGGGTATCCATTCGTTTTTCAGCTATCTGCTTTGCGTATTGTGGGGCTGTGGTGGTTTTTGTGCGGGGCATGGTTGTTATGCGTTGCGTTCTATCAGTTAAAATAGTGTAATATTTTCAAAGATTTATATAATTTTTAGCATATGTGGACCCTGAGAAATTCTGTTTGGAGATGAGCCAGCCCCGTAAAGCGCAGAGAGAAAGATCGCACGGAAAAATTGAAAAACGGGTGAGTAAAGGTTGTTTTGTTGTGTGGCTCATCACGCAATCTTTATCGTTATAACAATGGCTTCGGGCCACTCCGGTCGGCTCGGCTCCGCAATGGGCGTGATGCATGTGGTGCGTTGGTCTGCACGAAAACCTGTTTGGGAGAAGCCAGAAAGACACGTAGTGTGGGGTAGCTCCCCGTTACGGAACAGGGGGTGCCGTTCTGATCTGGCAGCAGGGTCAGGCGTATTCTGCCAGGGAAGAAACAAAGCGTGTTGGTGGACAATAAAAAGAACAATACCGCCGGGGCAAAGCCCGTATCCGATCCTGTGACCGTGCCCGATGAGGCGCTGCCAGCGTATGCAGGCAGGCCGGTCCGCTTTTTACTGCGCTACATGCGTGCCCGCCCGCTGGGCCATGCGCTGGTGTTTGGGGCCGTGGGTGGGGCCATAAGCTGCATTGTCCTGTCCTCCTACGGCATACGCCATTTGGTGGACCTCATGACCAGCCATTCCGGCGGGGCCGTGGTGTCGGCTGTATGGGCCGCCGTGGGGGTGTTGATCGGGCTGATCGTGGCGGACAACATATGCTGGCGCATTGCAGGCTGGTTTGCCGCACGCACGTTTGTGGCGGTCACGGGGGATATAAGGCAGGACCTGTTCCGGTTCCTGACCGGGCATTCCCCGGCCTATTTTGCCGACCGTATGCCCGCATCCCTTGCCGCGCGCATAGCAACGGCAGGGAATGTCAGCTTCACTATTGAGAACATGCTGGCATGGAACGTTATTCCTCCCAGCCTGAACGTGCTGCTTTCCGTAGTGCTCATGCTCTCGGTCAGTTGGACCATGGGGGGGACGACCGTTCTGCTGGCCGGTGGGTTGTGCCTGATCATGTTCCGTCTGGCGCTCAAGGGCCGTCGGCTGCATGGGCATTACGCGGTGGCGGCCGCCGGGCTGGAGGGCGAGACACTGGACGTTATGGGCAACATTGCCCTTGTGCGGGCCTTTGGCATGCGCAACCGCGAGCGCCAGCGCTTTAACGCCCTGACAGAACGGGAAATGGGCGAGCGGCTCAAATCCCTGCGTTACATGGAACAGCTCCGCATGATCCACGCAGGCATGACCGCCGTGCTGACCACGGGGCTGCTGGTCTGGGCCGTGCTGCTGTGGCAGTGGCAGCAGGCCAGTGTGGGGCAGGTGGTTATGGTGATCACCTTGGGCTTTGCCATTCTGCACGGCACGCGCGACCTTGCTCTGGCGCTGGTGGAAACCATTCAGCACAATGCGCGCCTGTCCGAAGTACTATCCTCCTTGCTGGTCCCGCATGACATGCCCGACCCGCAGGTGGCAGCCGACCTGCCCAGCCCGGTGCGGGGGGATATACGCTTTGGGGATGTGACCTTTGCCTACCCCGGAGGGGAGCCAGTTCTGGCGCACTTTAATCTGCATATTGCAGCAGGCAGCCGTGTGGGGCTGGTGGGGCGTTCTGGCTCGGGCAAAAGCACGGTGCTGGCCCTGTTGCAGCGCATGCGGTTTGTGCAGTCCGGCTCCATTCTCATAGATGGGCAGGATATTCGCGACCTGACGGATGACGCCTTGCGGGCATGCCTGTCCGTTGTGCCGCAGGATGTCTCGCTCCTGCACCGCAGCGTGATGGAGAATATCCGCTATGGTCGCCCCGATGCGAGTGACGAGGCCGTGCGGGCCGCCGCTGCCGCTGCCGGATGCGCCACATTTATTGATGCCCTGTCCGAAGGGTTTGAAACAATAGTGGGCGACCGGGGTGTTAAGCTCTCAGGCGGTCAGCGCCAGCGTATTGCCATTGCACGGGCATTTTTGCGCAATGCCCCCATTCTGGTGCTTGATGAAGCAACCAGCGCGCTGGATACGGAAAGCGAGGAGCATGTGCAGCGCGCGCTTGACCGGCTTATGGTCGGGCGCACGGTTATTGCCGTAGCACACCGCTTGTCCACGTTACGAAATTTTGACAGAATCGTTGTTATGCAGGATGGCAGAATTGCTGAGGATGGCTCTCCTGCGCTACTTGAGCAGCAGAATGGTCTCTACAGCCAGTTTCTGAACAGGCAAATGGCACATGCGCAATGACATTTAACACCACCACCATACCAGCGCAGGGTGAGAGCAGGCCCGAAGGACGGGGCGCTCTGGCAGCGTATGCCTACCAGCAGATCCGTGACCAGTTGATCTATTGCCGTTATCAGGGAGGCGAGCGTCTGGTCCTGCGGCCATTGGCTGTATCCCTTGGATTAAGCCCGACCCCTGTGCGCGAAGCGCTCCTGCGCCTTGTTTCCGAACAGGCTCTGGTGCTGGATGAGCGGAATACGGCTTGCGTGCCCCTGACCTCGCGCCCTGTTTTTCTGGATATTCATGGTGTGCGCGAGGTGCTGGAAGAACGCGTAACCCGTGATCTGGCAGCCCATATTACCCCCGAACAGATTGTTATTCTCGAAAACAAACACAAAGCTTTTGTTGCTGCGTATGAGGCGGGTGAGCCGCATGCAACGGCCATTACCAATGTGTATTTTCACAGCACCGGGGCCAGCTTTTCCAGACTGTCAGTAACTGTGGGGTTAATCCGGGGGTTATGGACCCGCATGGGGCCAATTTATGCCGCAGCCAATGGCCTGCCCACCATAAGCCCCGCTAACCCTGACCACCCGCACCTGCAACTGCTCGAAGCCTTCCGGGCGGGGGATGCGGATGCGGCTGTCAGAGCGTTAAAGCGGGACTTTATGCAGGCCAAGGAATGGTTGGAGCCTTTGCTACCCGGCTAGAACTGGCGGGGGCATACCCCATAAAAAAGCGCCCTCTCTGGTCCATGTTGGCATGGGCAGAGCAGGGCGCTTTTTCATGGGCGAACGTTAAGTGCAACCAGACCGCAGTGCATACAAGGCGGCCTGGTGTGCGGTCAGCTTTTTTTGGCGTTTTCGGGCCTGTCGGTCAGACCGGGGACCTCAACATCAATTTCCAGCACCGAACATTGCGCACCACGGTCCATTTTGATCTGGACCTTGTCCTGATCAACCGCCACATGCCGCTTGATCACTTCCATAATCTCGCGGTGCAGCTTGGCCAGCAGGTCGTCCTTGCCATCACCAACAGCAATGCGTTCGTGTGCCAGCAGGATCTGTAACCGATCGCGAGCAACCGGTGCCGATGAACGGCGCTTGAAGATGCTGGAGAGAAATGTCATGCGACTCTCCGTCTAAACAGCCAGTCAAACAGGCCTTTGCGTTCTGTGGGAATGGTGACTTCCACCTTCTCTCCCATCAGGCGGCGTGCGGCTTCGGTATAAGCGCGGGCTGGCGCGCTTTCCGGTTCTGCAATGGTTACGGGCGCACCTACGTTGGATGCTTTGAGCACGTCCGGGCTTTCGGGAATAATGCCCAGCAGCGGAATGGACAGAATTTCCAGCACATCATCCGTGCCCAGCATGTCGCCCCGTGCGGCGCGCTGCGGGTCGTAGCGGGTGATCAGGAGGAACTTCTCCATTTTTTCACCAGCTTTGGCTTTTTCCGTTGTGCTGTCCAGCATGCCAATAATGCGGTCGCTGTCTCGCACGGAGGAGACTTCCGGGTTGGTCACGATCACGGCCATATCGGCATGGTGCATGGCCATTTGCGCGCCACGCTCAATGCCTGCGGGGCTGTCACAGATGACCCAGTCAAACTTTTTGCTCAGATCGGCAATGACCTTGGCCACGCCTTCGGGTGTCAGCGCGTCCTTGTCCCGTGTCTGGGAGGCGGGAAGGAGGGAGAGCGTGTCGACCCGCTTGTCCTTGATCAGGGCCTGGGCAAGGTTTGCATCGCCCTGAATGACATTGATCAGGTCGAATACAACGCGGCGTTCTGCCCCCATAACCAGATCGAGGTTACGTAGACCAACGTCAAAATCAACCAGAACCACGCTCTGGCCCGCCTTGGCGAGTGCTGCCCCAAGAGCTGCGGTGGTGGTGGTCTTGCCGACACCCCCCTTGCCTGACGTGACGACCAGAACCTTTGCCATCAGTCTTCCTCTTCCTTTGTAAGACGGTAAAGCCGCATGCTTTATGCCACGGCGCATTCTGGGTGAGACATTACAATCTGTGCGCGAAAATGAAACTTATAATCTGACATTAACACGGTTTTTATGGCATGTTTTATTCAAACCCGCATCAGGGTAGGGGTTTGAATACCAGAGTTTCCCTCGCCAGCAGAACCTGCGCGGGTTTGGACGTGCATTTTGCATCCATTTCTTCTGCTGTTGCGTAGAATCCATCAATGGCCACAAGCTCGGCGGCAAGGTTGCGTGTAAAAATTCGTGCTTCCGCATTGCCGCCAATTCCGGCAATGGCGCGGCCACGCAAAGCCCCGTAAATATGGACGGACCCACCCGCCGTTACTTCCGCCCCGGAGGACACGGCCCCCAGAACAACCACATCGCCATCGGGCCAGATAATGTGTTGGCCCGAGCGCACACTTTCTTCCACCACAAGGGTGGGGGGGAGTGTTGGGTTCTTGTCCCCTTCGGGTATGCTCACAGGGCCAGAGGCACGGCCGCCCATCGGGGTTTCGGGCCATGCCCATTCAGCCACGGCGGGCCATGACCTGTCCCCCCCTTCTATGCCCAGCACACGTATGCCCCGTTCCTGCAGGGCAGGGAGCAGGTGGGGCAGGTCGGGCGTGTTGGCCTGCATAAGGCTGAGGTCAAGAATGACCGGCTTGCCAGCAAAAAAACCCACCGCACGCTGGATCTGGTGGTCCAGTGCGGCCAGCCAGTCAACCAGTGGCGTTTCCGGCGTGAGGGTCAGGGCCAGAAAAGACCGCCCAGACATGCGGATGCGGGGGGGAGTGGAATGTGTGCCGGACAACGAACAGATGCTCTCTCAAAAACAGGAACGCCATTTAGCGTGTAGAATAACAGGGTCGTATTGCAACAGAGAAGTTTGTGTTGCGCGTCAGTTTTTGCTGCGTAAAGGGGATATGTGGAAATTGATGGGCCTTGCCGGGTTTTCCCTCTGGCGTGGCTGCATGCAATGGCATAAAGCACTAGGGTATGCGTACCCTGTTCCATTTCCCCCTTTCGCCCGCCAGCCGCACGGTGCGCCTTGTGCTGGGCGAAAAACGCCTGCCGTTTGAAGCGCTTGTTGAACGTGCATGGGAAAAACGCCCCGAATTTCTGGCCTTGAACCCCGCAGGTGATGTGCCTGTGCTGGTGGAAGATAACGGATTGATCGTGCCCGATGTGTACGTGATCTGCGAATATCTGGAAGAAGCCTATGCCGATATTCCCCTGCTGGGCCGCACGCTGGCCGAGCGGGTGGAGGTGCGCCGCGTTGTTGCATGGTTTGAAACCGTGTTTGCCCGCGAGGTCTCTGGCCGGTTTATTGATGAACGGGTCATGAAGCGCCTGAGTGGGCGGGGCAACCCCGATGGTGGCGCACTGCGCGAGGCCTATGCCTCCATGCGTCCGCTCATGAAATACGTGAACGATCTGGCCGAAAACAGGAGTTGGCTGGGTGGGCACTTCTTGTCCCTTGCCGATTTTACGGCCGCGGCCCACCTGTCCTGCCTCGACTTTATTGGCGACATAGACTGGGCCAAGGTGCCCGCCGTGCGTGACTGGTACGCCAAAATGAAGTCCCGCCCGTGCTTTCGTCCGCTGCTGAACGACCGGGTTTCCGGCATTACGCCGCCCGATTACTATACCAATCTGGATTTCTGATATTTTGACACACAATAACGCAGCCCCGATGTTTGATGTTCTTGTTATCGGTGGCGGAGCGGCGGGGTTAATGGCAGCCCTGACGGCAGGCCAGCATGGTCGCAGTGTGGCGGTGCTGGAGCATGGGCCAGAAGTCGGGCGCAAAATCCTGATCTCGGGTGGCGGGCGGTGCAATTTTACCAACCAGACCATGCGGGCGGACCGGTTTTTGTCCGCCAACCCGCATTTTGTCAAATCCGCCATCAGCCGCTACCAGCCCAGCCATTTTCTGGACCTGCTGGCAAAGCACCGCATTGCGTGGCACGAAAAAAAACTGGGCCAGCTCTTTTGCGACAACTCCGCCCACGACATCGTGCACATGCTGCTGAACGAATGTGCGGCGGCCCATGTGCGTATTCTGACCGATGTGCGCGTGTATGACGTGAGTAAATCCGATGTCTTCCGGGTCCAGACCTCTCGGGGGGATATGACCGCCCGCGCCGTGGTGCTGGCAACGGGCGGGCTGTCCATTCCCAAACTGGGGGCCAGCCGCTTTACGTACGAGATGGCGCGGCAGTTTGGCCTGAGCGTTATCCAGCCTGAACCCGCCCTTGTCCCGCTGACTTTTGGTGGCGAGAGTGATGAATGGGTGCGCGCGCTGGCTGGGCTTTCCCTGCCTGTGCGGGTCACTTGTGGCAAAACCGCGTTTGAGGAAGCCCTGCTGTTTACGCACCGGGGTCTGTCTGGCCCGGCCCTGTTGCAGATTTCGTCCTACTGGTCAGCCGGGCAGGCGCTATCTGTGGATTTTCTGCCCGGTCAGGATATTGCCGGGTTGTTGATGAAGCTGAAAAAGGAAGGCTCCAAGGCAAAAGGTGCCGGAGCACTGGCCCGCTGGTTACCGCAGCGTCTGGCGCATGCGCTGGTGGAACTGGGAGCGCCCGAGCGTACACTGGCCGAATGGGCGGACCGTGACATCCGGCTTATGGCCGATCGGGTCCACCGTATGGCGTTAAAGCCGCAGGGGACGGAGGGCTTTGCCAAGGCCGAGGTCACGCGTGGCGGGGTGGACACCAAGGCCCTGTCCTCGCGCACCATGGAGGCGCAGTCCGTGCCGGGGCTGTACGTGGTGGGCGAGGCGGTGGACGTAACCGGCTGGCTGGGTGGCTATAACTTCCACTGGGCATGGGCCAGTGGCCATGCCGCAGGTGAGGTTGCGGGCGGGTAAGGGCTGTTCTGTCCCTTGCCGCTCAGCCGTATTCACAAGCCTGTCCGGCCTTTGGTGGCCGCCCGGCTTACTGGTTCTTGAGTTCAGCCGCCAGTTCCAGCGCACGTGCATAGACCGTGCGTTTGGGCAGCCCCGCAGCCGCAGCGGCCAGTGCTGCCGCATCCTTGACCGAGTGCGTGTCCAGCAGGGTGCGCAGTGTGGTGTCCAGATCATCGGCGGAAGTTTCAATCTCCGGGGCGGGGCCGAGCAGGACTGTAATTTCGCCCCGTGGTGGGGTCTGGGCGTAAAATGTGGCCAGTTCCCCCACTGTGCCGCGTTTGACCTCCTCAAAGCGTTTGGTCAGTTCCCGCGCAACGGCTGCGGGGCGGTCGGGGCCAAACACACCAGCCATGTCCGCCAGCATTTCCGCCAGACGGTGGGGGGCTTCGTGCCAGATCAGGGTGGCACTCAGCCCTGCGCGTTCGGCGGCATGCAGTTTGGCAAATGCGGCAGAACGCGCGGCGGAGCGTGGGGGTGCGAACCCAACAAACATATACGGGTGCGGCGGCAGGCCAGACAGAACAAGGGCCGTAAGGGCGGCATTGGGGCCGGGGATAACGGTTACGGGAATATCCGCGTCAATGGCGGCACGGGTCAGCCTGAATCCGGGGTCGGAGAGCAGGGGCATGCCAGCATCGGACACAAGGGCAATATGCGCCCCTTCGCTCAGGCGGCGGATCAGGTTGGGTACGCGCTGGCGTTCATTGTGTTCATGCAGGGCTTCTGTGCGGACAGAAATGTTACGGTCGGACAAAAGGCGGGCGGTCATGCGGGTGTCTTCGCACAAAACCAGATCAGCCTGTGCCAGTGCTTCGGCCCCTCTGGGGCTAAAATCTCCCAGATTGCCAATGGGGGTTGCAACCAGCACCAGACCACCTGAAAAACGCGCATGACTTGGCGCATCTGCTTCGGTATGCAAAGGTTCGATCCCATTGGAAGACGGTGCCTCGGACGGGGTGTTGGTAGAGGATGATCTGGATGATGACGCGTGCATACTCGCTCCTGTCAGGGCTTTCC
This sequence comes from Acetobacter zythi, assembly GCF_963921165.1. Taxonomy (NCBI): domain Bacteria; kingdom Pseudomonadati; phylum Pseudomonadota; class Alphaproteobacteria; order Acetobacterales; family Acetobacteraceae; genus Acetobacter; species Acetobacter zythi. The sequence continues at coordinate 346,694 of NZ_CAWUEO010000001.1, read as the reverse complement.
CGTCAAGGTCTGGCGGCAAACCGGGCATTGTGCAAGACCGGAGTGGCCGCCCTTGGTGTAACGGGGCTGATCCTTGCCGGATGCGCCGACCAGTCCACGCCGTTGGGGGCGGGGTCGGCTACGGCGCCCGCCATGCAGGCCACCAGCCACAAGGTTGGCGTGCTGCTGCCTTTGAGTGGCGCTAACGCAGCCCTTGGGCACGAACTGCTTGCAGGTGCGCAACTGGCGCTCAGCGGGGAGGGACTGCCCCCGGACATGCAGATGGATGTGCATGACACAGCAGCAATAGGGGGTGCGGCCTCCGCCACATCGGCTGCATTGCAGGCGGGGGATGGTATTCTGCTTGGCCCGCTGACCAGTGGTGATACCGCCGTAGCCGCCCCACCGGCACAGGCTGCGGGGATTCCCGTTCTGGCGTTTACCAGCGACATTACGCAGGGGCGGCCGGGCGTGTGGGTTATGGGCATAACCCCAGAGGAGCAGGTGCAGCAGCTTGTGGCGCAGGCCAAGCGGGACGGACGGCAGCATTTTGCCGCCCTGCTGCCAGACAATGCTCTGGGCCACGCAATGGGGAATGGTCTGGTCAGCGCCTGCCGGGATCAGGGGCTTGCGGCCCCCACCATCGCCTACCACAATGGCACGGCGGACAGCATTAACCAGACATTGCGCCAACTCTCCGCTTACGATGCACGGGTGGCCGCCGTAAAGCAGGCCATGCCCGCAACCCCCGTACCGGGTGCGACCACAACCAGTGGCAACCCCAGCGAAGTACCCGCACTGACCGAGCTGCCCAAGCAGGCACAGTTGCCCGCAAGCCTTGCCGCAGCCCTTGGGCAGGACCCCAGCCAGCTACCACCAGCACAGCAGCCAGATGGCACAACCGCCCCCACGGCCCCCATAGGCCCCCAGATTACGCTGGGTAGCCCGCCGTTTGATGCGCTGGTGCTGGCCGATATTGGGCTGGGGCTGAAAAACGTGCTGGATGCACTGGCCGTAACGCAGGTCAACATGCCCGATGTGCGCATTATGGGGCCGGGGCTATGGGCATCTTTTGCCTCCAAGCTGGGGGCAATCAAGGGGGCGTGGTACGCAGCGCCCGACCCCACCTCCCGTCAGGCTTTTGTGACCCGCTTTATGGCGCGTAACCACCATATGCCCAAACCGCTGGCCGATATGTCCTACGATGCGGCAATGGCTGCCCTAACGGTTGCCCGCAGTGGTGTGCCCGGCTACCCGGCTGCGTCCCTGACCCGTGTGGGTGGCTTTGCCGGGGTGGATGGTACCTTTACCCTGCTGCCAGATGGGCGCGTACGCCGCGCGCTGGGCGTGTTCGAGGTCATTGGCAATGGCTCCGATGCCCGTATGATCTCCACCCCGGTGCAAACGCGTGTGGGTGTGTCGGGCTAAAAGTAACGGACCAGAACGCACAACAAAAAAAGGGCGGCCCTGCATACGTGCGGGCCGCCCTTTTTTTGTTGTCATGTCTCAGGCTTGCCCAGCGGCCATGTCCGTGAGCGCTTGTGCAACCCGTGCCACAACATCCTGCCAGTGCCGTGGTGTGGTCTGGCGGATAATGCGCAGGGTTGGGTACCACGGCGTGTCCTCCCGTCCATGCAGCCAGCGCCAGCAATTATCGTAACGGTCCATCAACAGCACGGGCTTGCCCAGAGCGCCCGCCAGATGCGCGACCGATGTATCGACCGTAACCACCACATCCAGACCCATAATCAGTGCTGCCGTATCATCCAGCGTGTGCAGGTTATCTGTTGGGTCGTACAGCGCCATGCCTTCTGGTGGGTCCATCACCTGCTCGGCGTAGGGGCCTTTTTGCAGGCTGATCAGGTTCACCCCCCGTACTGCGCCCAAAGGGGCTAATGTGTGCAGGGTCATGGAGCGCCTACGGTCGATCATATGGGCAAAATGAGAGGTCGGCCGTGGCGCGCCCCCCCAGACCAGCCCCACATTCAGTTTGCCGTTCCGCGGTAACAAGGGGGCCATGGCTGCAACTTTGTGGCTGTTGGCCCGCATATATGGCACCGCAGCCCCCCATGGCTGTGGTGTGGCGGCAAAAACCCGTGGCAGGCTGATAAAGGGGCAATGCCAGTCATACACTGGGGTGGCGCCACCGACCTGTACGCTGTGTACTCCGGGCAGGGTGCGGCATAAATCCGCCAGTGCTTCTGGCACCCACAAGTGGATGATGGCGCCGCGCTCGGCAAGAGGCCGAACGTAGCGTGCGAACATGAGTGTGTCGCCCAGACCTTCCTCATGTGTAATCAGCACCCGCTGGCCGGTCAGGTTGGTTTTGGGGCCAAGGGTGGGCAGTAGCCGCTCCATGGGCAGGCTGGTATGGCCGGGCAGGCGGAAGCGCCATTCATGCTCGGTCCAGCCCTGTGCGTAATACCCGGCCTTGAGCAGGGCCACGGAGTAATTGACCCTGATCCGCGCATCCTGCGGGCGTAGGGCCAGAGCCTGCCTGAAATACACAAAGGACTGCTCCATTTGCCCCTGTGCCGCCAGTACGGAGCCAATATTGGCCAGTGTGGCCACATCATCGGGGGCGTGGGGCAGGCAGTCTGTCAGGCATTGCAAGGCGGTGTCGAGCGATCCGCGTTCGGTATGGGCCATGGAGAGCAGGTTATGGGCAAGCATGTCCTGCGGTTGCCGGGCGGTTGCCTCTGCCAGAGTGCTTATGGCGGCATCAAACTGCGCGCTCTGGACCAGCAGGTCACCCAGAGCGGTGTTGATCCGGTTGTCCGTTGGGGCCAGTTGGCTTGCTGCACGGCACACGGCAATGGCCGCTGCGCGCTGGTCCAGTGTGACCATGAGTTCGCTCAGGTCCTGCAAGGGGTGCTGGCTGTTCGGGTTGCGTAAACCTATGGTGGCCAGAATACGGGCCGCTTCGGGTATATTGCCTTCACCACACAGGCAGAAGGCGTGCAGGATGAACGCCTGCTCGTTCTGCTGCGCCACCAGGGGGGCCAGCAGGGCGCGTGGCTGGCTGAACTGGCCTGCCTGAATGGCCTGCATGGCGTGGCGCAGGGTTGTCAGGCTGGCTTTGGTCGTGGCGGAAGGGGGCTGCATGGTTATAATCCGCAAGGTTTACGGGTGGGCTGCAAAAATGCTCCCCGCACGGCAGGGTATAAAAAACCCGGCAGGGCGGGGTGCCTTGCCGGGTTGGGGGTAAACTGGACCAGAAAAAAACGCGTCTGAGGCAAAAAACTCAGGCGGCTTTCATGACCGCGGTCAGTTCTTCCAGAACCGCGTTGGGTTCTTTCTTTTCCAGCACGGCAACTTCAGCCACAAAACGCTCCTGTGCGGCTTCAAACAGTTTACGTTCGCTAAAGCTGCCGTCCAGACTGTCTACGTTGCGGCGCAGGTCACGCAGGACTTCGGCAATCTGCACCAGATCACCGGAGTTGATTTTTTCCTGATACGCAACAGCGCGGCGTGCCCACATGCCTTTGCTAACATGGGGTTTGCCCTTGATGATGGACATGGCCTTGTCCACAATCTCGCGCGAGACAATTTTGCGCAGGCCGGACTTGCGGGCCTTGGATAGCGGGATGCGCAAGGTCATCTGGTTGCCGGGGAAGGAAATCTGGATGACTTCCAGCTTGGTTCCGGCAATTTCGTCAATCCCGATCCGGTCTACACGCCCAACGCCGTGAGCGGCATAGACAATAGCATCCCCTTCCTGAAAAGGATCTTCGTCTTTCACCTTGGTTTTGGCCTGGGCTGCAGTCGTGGCGGCAGCGGTGCGTGCCATTGCATCTGTCACGCCGCCTTTTGGAGGTGTTCTAAACGTGTTCATGGTCGGGACCTGTAGCATAAAATGCGCTGATTGTCTGCAATATAAAGAATAGGGGCGGCAATGCCCTTATTGCTGGACGCCATTGTGCGTTTGCAGGGGTGGGGCCGTCTGGTCGCCTGTGGGCTGGACCACGTCAATTTCAATATTGCGGGCCATGGTGGCCATGGGCAGCGCATGTGGTGTGCCCGAAAAAGGATTTTGCAGGTCGTCCGCACTCTTGTCCAAAATCAGGAACAGGCACCCCACAAGCGAGGACCCCAAAGGCGTAATCCATTCCAGCGTCTGCACCATGGAAAGTGGCAGAACAATGCAGAAAATGTTCACCAAAGCGCGTGGCAGGGCGGAAAACTGCATGGGCAGGGGAGTATTGCGAATACGCTCAAGCCCGCCTTGCGCATTGGCGATATCGGACAGAATGCGGTCAATCTGCCCATGGACTGCGCCATCAATGCCCTTGCGTGTGACCTCCTCGGTCACACCAAGACCAATCTGGTAGAGAATGGCGTTAGGCTTGTTGCGATAGGGGGCAATGGCCTTGAGCATTTCTGGCGGCAGCAGGCGCTCCACATCTTCGCTCGCATCCACCGGGCCAAGCGCCATGCGCAGGGCATGGGGGTATGCGGCTATGGCATACATCAGGTCATGGCGGTCACCCAGCAGGGTGCCTGCCTGCCTGCCAAAGGAGCGGCAGTTATTGGTAATGGCTCCCCATAAGGTGCGCCCCTCCCACCAGCGGGCATAGGCGCTGTTGGAACGGAACCCCATGAACAGCGCCAGAGCGGAGCCGATAAGGGAGACAGGCAGGCTGGGCTGCTCCATCCATTCCTGATGGAAAATCTGAAAGAGAATGACAACAACCAGATCCCACGCAGCCATAAGCAGGATAACCATCAAAATTTCCCGCGTGATAATGCGTAGGCCGACCTTCTGGTCAACGATCATTCAAAAATCTCCGGTTCTGTAGGCAGGGGGGGCGGAATGCCCGGTGTCATTTTAACACACAATACATCGCAGGGTTGCCTGCAGGATTATGGTTTGTACATGCTGGGCAATGGTAAGCATGAGCAGGCATGGCTGACCAGATGAAAAGGGACGCGGGAATGACTGAAGCAACAGGACTGACACTGCTTGAAGAGCATAACGCGCATGGTGGGCGTGTTCTGTTTTACCAACATCCGTCCAGCGTGCTGGGGCTGCCCGCACGGTTTGGCGTGTTTTTGCCTCCATTGGCCTTACAGGGCAACACGGTGCCGGTTGTGTACGCACTGGCCGGACTGACCTGCACGCAGGAAACTTTCCTGATCAAGGCCGCAGCACTGGCCGAAGCCGCCCGGCTGGGCATTGCCCTTGTCACACCCGATACCTCCCCACGTGGTGCGGGCATAGAGGGCGAGGCCGTGGACTGGGACCTGGGAACAGGGGCCGGGTTCTACCTGGATGCAACGCAGCAGCCATGGGCGCAGCATTACCGTATGGGAAGTTACATAGCGCAGGAACTGCCTTTGCTGGTGGAGGCCGCTTTGCCGCTGGATGGCGCAAGACGCGGAATTATGGGGCATTCCATGGGGGGGCATGGCGCGCTGGTGCATGGTTTGCAGGCCCCCTTGTTCTGGAAATCCATTTCCGCTTTTGCCCCTGTTGTGCATCCTTCCATTGTCCCTTGGGGCAAAAAAGCGCTTTCCACCTATCTGGGGGCTGACCATGCCGCATGGCGCGCGCATGACGCGGTGTGCCTGCTGGAAGATGGATATAAACACCCGTCCTCCATTCTGGTGGATACCGGCCTTGCGGACCAGTTTCTGCAACGCGAGTTACAGCCGTGGCATCTGGTGGCCGCAGCAGAAAAAGCCGGGCAGGCGCTGATCTGCCGTGAGCATGAAGGGTATGATCATTCCTACTGGTTTGTGCAGAGCTTTGTGGCCGAACATCTGCGCCACCATGCCGCCTTGCTTGGTGTGCCTGCCTGATCTGGTAAGGGGTTAGAGCGAGGGGTTGCGCTTCATGCCTGCCAGCGCGCCAAGCCACTTCATATATTCCATGCCCATTAGTCGGATGGTGGAAAGCCGCCATGGGTGCTCCATGGCAGGGGGCATAACCGGGTAGGGGCTAAGGGTTACGCCGGGCAATGTGCGCCCCAGTTCCAGCATGGCGCGGCGCATATGGTAGCCTGCGGTTACAATAATCAGGCTGTTAATGTGGTGGTCTGCAACCCAGACGGCGGTTTCGGTCGCATTCCCAATGGTGGAGCGGGCCTGATACCCCAGTGTAATGCGGGCCGCCACATCTGGCGGGGTGGCTGCGGGCAATAATGCATGCACCGATGTTTGCAGGTCCACGCCCGAAATAAGCAGGCGCGCGTCCGGGTTGCTGGCCAGCAGACGGAGCGATGTTTCCACCCGTCCGGTGCCCCCGGTTAGGGCAACAATGCCTGCGGCATGCAATGCGGGGGCGGGGGGCTGGCGTGCATCGTATATAAACCAGCCAAAGCCTGCCAGCCAAAGCCCGCCCGCCAGCAGGCAGGTTTTTTGCAGCAAAGGCACGAACCGCTGGCTCAGGCGCGGCAGGGGCATGGTGTTCCGCATTATGGCAGGCGCAGCAGCCACAGGCGCACCATGACCTGAGTTGTAAACCAGCAGATGAATGCCGCAGCAAAGGGGAGCAGTGCAAGGGCGCACAGCATGTCTGGCGGTATGGTGTTGGCCAGAGCCTGCCAGTCTGTTGGCAAAAGCTGCTCAGGCGTGGTGGGGGGTGTGCTGGCAAAAGGGGCTGCCATTTGCAGGAGCAGCAAAAGGGGCGGGCAGGCGACCAGAGTGCCGGTCAATCCGCCGCCAAAGCCAAGGGTTGCCGTGCGCCATGCAAAACGACCGGCAATATAGCTGTCCGAGGCGCCAAGCCCATGCAGGGTTTTAATAATGTCCTTGCGGGTGGCAAGGCCGGTGCGGGTGGCAAGGCCCGTAATCATGGTGGCAATGCCGCCCACACTAAGCAACGCCAGCCCCGCGCAGGCCAGCAGGCTATTGGCCAGTGCGCGCAGGCGTTCACCCCAGCGGGCGTTATGCTCGACTATGGTGCCCTGAACGTGGGCGTTCAGGGTTTGCTCCAACGTGGCTGGCACTGCCGTATCGGGCGGGAGTTTGACGCGGATAATAGCGGGGAGCGGGAGGGCGGAATTATCAGTCTCTCCCAGCCATGGTTCAAGCAGGCGGGCCAGTTCTGGTGGGGTTAACTGGTGTATCTGTGCCCCTTCGGGCAGGCTGGCAAGGTCGGCCAGCACGGCCTGCACGCGGGTTGTGGTGGGGCTGGGGCCGGTTTGCGTAGCCAATGGGCTGTCCGCATCTGGCACCTGAATGGTCAGCAACTGGGCCGCACCACCGGACCAGCGGGCAGAAAGCGCGCGCGCACCACTGGCTCCGGCCAGAGTGAGTGCCGCAAGAAAGCCCATCATGGCCACAAGTGTAAACAGGCTGCGGTCTGGCAGGGCTTCGGAAAGGGAAAGGCCGTCCTTACGGCCAGAAAAAGGGCGGCTCATGCGCGCTCGCCCCCATCTTCAACCAGACGCCCGCGTTCGAGAAACAGAAAGGGGCGTTCAAGCCTGCGAACAAGGGATTCGTTGTGGGTCGCCACCACAACCGTGGTCCCCATGGCGCTGAGTTCGGCAAACATATCGAGCAGGCGGCAGGCCTGACTTTCTTCCAGAGCGTTTGTTGGTTCATCCGCCAGAATAAGGCCCGGCCGGTGGATAATGGCGCGGGCAATGGCGGTGCGCTGCTGCTCCCCGCCAGAAAGCCGCGTTGCGGGCACATCCAGACGTTCGCCCAGCCCCACCCATTTGAGAATGGCGTGAACCTCGTCCTGAATTTCGTCCTCGGGGCGGTTTTGCAGGCGTAGGGGCAGGGCCACGTTATCGGCAACCGAAAGGTCGGGCATAAGCTGGTAGTCCTGATGTACCATCCCGATTCTTTGGCGCAGGCGCACAAGGGCTGCGCGTTTTTCTTCCTGTGCGACCGTTTTGCCCAAAATGGTCATCTGCCCGTCCGTAGGCAGGTTTTCAATGTGCAGCAGGCTGAGCAGGCTGCTCTTGCCCGCACCAGAAGGCCCAAGCAGCCAGCGGAAGCCACCTTGGGGCACAGTAAAGGACAGGTTGGCCAGCACAGGCCCGCTGTCCTTTTTGCCTCGGCGCCAGGAAACATTGTCCAGACGAATCATTTACCTGTTTCCGGGCGAAAGAGCATAAGAATAAGGCATGTCCCACATATGGTGGAGTGTAGCGGATAGTCCCGTGGACTGTCGATTGCGAAGCGCCATTAACAGCTGAATTGAAAAAGGTGTTCCGTGTCTTTAGGATCGGGGGCTGGCACGGTTTGCCCTTTCCTGTGATAGGAAGGGGGATTACGTTCGTCTTCCGTCCTGATGCCTAGCCTGCCGTTCCAGCCAGACCGGGGCAACGGGGAGAGGCCCTGCTAAGAGAGTGTTCATGAAGATTGTCTGTCCTTCCTGCGGTGCGGCATATCAGGTTCCCGAAGCTCTTCTGGCTAAAAGGCACACGCTTAAATGCTCTGTCTGCGGTGTAAAATGGCGGCTTACTCCCCCAGACGCACAGGACGATGGACATGCTGGCACACAGGCCAGCCCCCCTCCGCAGGATGGCGCTCCGGCTGTAGCCGCCTCCAAACCGGAGGTTGGTGGGGCCAAGCTGAACGCGCAGCCCCCACAGGTGGGGCAAACACCAGCCCCGGTTGAGCACGCTCCAGAACAGACCAAAACGAAAGTCGCGCAGGACGCACCCGAACCTGCGGATGTGCTTGCCGATGCGCCACAAACACCGGCTGACCAGCAGGCCGAGGCATTGCCCCCCACCACATCGCTGGCGGTTGGTGAAGGTAATGCGGCAGAGCAACCCGCAGCACAACCGGTCGTAGCTCCCCCCGCAGAGGCAGATAAACCCCTTGCCCCGCCAGTGCCGCCGCCTGTAAGCGCGCCAGAGCCAGAGCCAGAGCCAGAGCCAGAGCCAGAGCCAGAGCCAGAGCCAGAGCCAGAAGAGCCTGTAACGCCGGTAGCCAATGCGCCTGCGGCACCTGTGCCAACCCCAGCCTCCCCCGTTATGGCTCCGGTCGCCACGGTTGCGGTGGATGCCGCGCAGCCCACCAGTAATGAACCATCCGGGGCTGTACCGGCCACGCCCCCACAGGAACCGGAGCAGGGTAAGGCAGGCAAAATTGCAAGCACGCCACTGGCCGCCCATATTGCCCGCCCGGCTTATAAGCTGGGGTCAGGCTCGGTTGTGCAGAATGTGCGCGAGGCTATTGCAAGCGGCACCAGACGGCTGGCTGGCACGGATGTGCACGCCCTGCTGCAAAGCGAACAGTTCTGGCGCAGGGCATGGATTGTAAGCTTTGTGCTGGCGGCACTGGTTGTGCTGGGTGCGTGGCACTGGTGGGCAGCACTTGTGCAGGCATGGCCAGCAGCGGCCCGGCTGCACCAGCCGGGATAACATTATTTTACGCCCCCCAAGGCCCCTACGGGCAGGGGGGAATGGTTGGTTAAAGCTTGCGACCGACCAGCATGGCCAGTGTTGCGCCCGCTGCAGCCAAAGCCATAAGGCCCAGACCATCGCAGATTAGTCCGCTGGCGGTCAGTTCATGCCCGGCAAGGGTAATCTGTTCGGGAATGGCGTTGGCAACGCTGGCAATGGCGTCATGCGCCTGTGGGTCGGCCGATGCTGTAGTGCGGGTCAGGGTTTTGACCAGTGCAGGCAGTGCAGCCCATGCGGCACCAGCAATGAGCAGAAGGGGGGCGAACAGTTCCGCCATCTGCTGCACAAAATAGAACACAAAATAACACGCGGCCCCTATGGCCGTACGCAGCAGCCGTAGCCCGGCGGAAGCAGAGGCATTCTGGCGGGAGGACATGGCAATGGGTTGCTGGGAAGCGGGTAGGGGTGTGCGCGTGTCCATAAACCTGTGTTCCTTCAGGTAATCCGAGGCGGAAGTGTCGGCCAGACTGCCGCAGTGGCAGGTGACCCCAAGTAAAGATCGGTCTTTATACCGTTCTTGTGCGTGTCTTGCCACCATGCTTGCAGGGGGGCAGATGCGGGCAGCCATGGTGGTAACGCATTCGCGAGCAGACGACGGATGTTTTTGTTTGGTATGGGTTAAAATCAGTTTTAAGCGCAAGAAGGATGGGCCTAGGCGTCCAGCTATAGGCGGAATTATGGATTTTCTTTCCTGCACCATCCTGTTCGCGGGGGTTAATGCAACCTGCGAACAACAGCTTGTGGCAGAGCTGGACAAGCGCGGTCTGGGGGTGCGCATAGCCGCAGACGGTCGCACGGTTTTTGCCGGGTTTGACAGCGAACTCCCAAGCCTTCTGGTTGTGCAGGACCACCTGCCGGATATGTCCGCCGCCCAGTTGTGCCAGCGCCTGCGCTTAACATCGGCCACACGGGGCATACCCGTGGTTGTTCTGGTGGACGAACACAACGCGGAGCAGGAGCGCGAGATTCTTGAACGCGGGGCGGATGCCTGCTTTTGCGCAACGGATGACCCTGTTTTTCTCATTTTTCGGATATGCGCGCTCCTGCGCGAATTTGGGGATGAAACAGCCGAGCGTGAAGGAGCCGTATTCCGTCAGCCGCGCGTATCCGTAGTTACCGCGCCGGGTGGGATTTTATGGGCATGGCCCGATGGAGGGGATGTTGGAAAAACCCCTCGCATTGTCAAAATGCTGCGCCAGAACGGCGAGGACGCAACGCTGGTGGAAGACCCCGACCGGCTTGAATTGTCCAATGTCAGCGCCGGGCGCATTCAGCCAGACTGCATTGTGGTGGACCTGAGTTGCCCTGCCTTTAACGGGCTGGCGCTGGCGCAGACCGTTTCCGCCTTCCGGCGCAGGAGCCGCCAGTGCACACGTGTGCTGGGGGTTGTGGAACACGGTCAGTTGACGGCAGAAAAAATACGCATGGCGTTCAATGCCGGTGTGGATGATCTGACGGATTCGGACATAGAACCCGCATTGCTGGTGGCGCGCATAAGCAGCCTTGTGCGCCGCAAAACCTTGCAGGACGAAGCCCGGCGCGAGGAAGCCCATATAGAAAGTGCCCGTGCGCGTATGGCGCTGGCGGATGCGCTACGCCGTGTGAACGCGGATCTGGCAGCCGCTAACCGTAAGTTGATCGATGCGCAGGTCAAACTGGTGCAGTCCGCCAAAATGGCCTCGCTGGGGGAACTGGCCGCAGGTATTGCGCATGAGTTCAATAACCCTCTGGCGTTTGTTCTGGCGCATGAGAACACGGTCAAACGCAGTATGGCGCAGGCTTTGCAGGCCGTAAGGCAGGGCGATACCGTGGTGGCGGAAGCCGCATTGACCAAAGGGTCCGAGCGGCTGGCCTCCTCCCTTGTTGGTCTGTCCAGACTGCGTGAACTGGTTGCCAGCCTGCGGCGTTTTTCCCGTCTGGAGGAAGGCGAATTCCGCCGTCTGGACGTGCCGGACGCCATTGCCATGGTGCTGACACTTCTGGCCCCCAAACTTGGGCAGGAAATAGCGGTGGAATGCCGCTTGGAGGCCCCGCCAGAGCTGGTCTGTCAGGCGGCTCTGGTCAATCAGGTGGTCATGAACATTGTCAGCAACGCCGCCGATGCCATTCTGGAAAAGCGCGAGACAGCCCGCAAACAGGGTGGTCCCGTGCCCGGCAGACGCAAGGACCAGATTCTGATTGCCTCTTTTTTGGAAGCGGCAGAGGCCGGAGAGACGGAAAACTACGTGTTGCAGATATCGGATACAGGGCCGGGAGTGCCGCAGGAATTGCAGGAACGCGTTTTTGAACCGTTTTTTACAACAAAACCTGTAGGCTCAGGGACCGGGCTTGGTCTGGCAACGGCGTATGGGGTTGTGCAGGCACACGGCGGGAGTATTGTTATAACAAATTCAGGGGCTTTGGGTGGTGCCTGTTTTACCATCCGTGTGCCCTACAAAACAGGAGAGGAGAGGCGCGGTGAGCACGTTATATGAACCAACACAGCGCCCTTTGGTGCTCGTTGTGGATGACGAGCCTGAAATTCTGGTCGCACTGTCCGATCTGCTGGAGAGCGCCTATACGGTCCTGACCGCCTCTTCTGGGGAGGAAGGGTTGGAACGCCTGCGCCTTAACCCCGGCGTTGCGGTTATTGTTTCCGACCAGCGTATGCCGGGCATGACGGGCGATGTCTTTTTGGCTCATGCGCGCGAGCTGTCGGCCGCGGGGGCTATTCTGCTCACGGGGTATGCCGATATTTCGGCCGTGGAGGCCGCCCTGAACCGGGGCCAGATTTCCTTTTTTGCATATAAGCCGTGGGATGATGAAACCCTGCTGTCCATGGTTGGGCAGGCGGCAGCGCGGTACTTTTTGGAAAAAGAGCTGGAGTGCGAACGTCTGCTCCTGCGTGGCCTGCTGGACAACCTGCCTTTTGGGCTGGCGGTCAAGGATCAGGCGGGCTGCTTTGTGCGCCTTAACCAGCAGATGGCAAGCCAGATGGGCCACACGGTGGCGCAGTGCATTGGCCAGCGTGAAGAGGACCTTGTGGATGGTCCAAGGCTGGAAAGCCTGAAAGAATCTGAAGGCCAGCTTGCCCAGACCGGGCGTGACCAGCAGGTGCTCCAGCTTCCCGCGCAGGACGGGCCGGCCCGTTGGCACGACCTGACGCGCGTACGGCTGGACAGCCTGCGCAATACCCCCGTGCAGTCGGCCATGCTGTCCGATTACTCCATTCTGATCGACCGCGACGTAAGCGAGCTTTTAAGTCTGGAACAGCGGTTGCGGCAGGCGCAAAAAATGCAGGCCATTGGCACATTGGCCGGTGGCATCGCGCATGACTTTAACAACCTGCTTACGGCCATTCAGGGGTCGTTGGAGCTTGTGCAGGATCTGGAGCCACCAAAGGAAGCCTCGGTCGTCCGGTTGTATGAAAACGCCATGGAGGCCGCCCGGCGTGGTGCTGTGCTCACGCGCAAGTTGCTGGACTTCAGCCGCCCAAGGCATCTGGTCTGCCAGCGGGTGGATATGCATGATGTGCTGGAAAACCTCCAGAACTTCATGAAACAGGGGAAAGTGCCAGAGGAAATCCGTGGGGCGCTGGATACGTCCCGGCTGGAGGGTATGGGCCGGTTTAGCAGCGTGCGCTTCAGCATTCCTGATGAGACCCTGCCGCCAGTTTGGACCGATGCGGTGCAGCTTGAACTGGCGGTGTTCAGCCTGTGCATTAACGCGCTGGATGCCCAGTCCGAAGGGGGGGCGACCTGCGTTTCCGTTCGGCGGGTTGCGCGCCTGCTGGGGCGCCATGTTGGGCGTGAACATGCGGGGGCGTGGGTTGTTGTGCAGGTTACCGACCGCGGCATTGGCATGACGGAGGACATACGCGCCCGTATTTTTGACCCGTTCTTTACCACCAAAGGAACCGGGCAGGGTGTGGGGCTTGGCCTGTCCATGATCTACGGCTTTATCAGCCATTGCGGCGGAGAAGTGCGCGTGGATAGCGCCCCCGGTGGCGGCACATCCGTGGAGCTATGGTTCCCCGCCATGGATCAGGAGATGGCGGCGGCCATTCCCGCGGTGCCTGCCAACACGGTGCAGACCATTGCCCGCGTCCTGCCCGAAAACGGGGCAGGCAGCACCATTCTGGTCGTGGATGACGAACCGGGCGTGCGTGCGGTCACCAGCGGCTTTTTGCGCCGTGCGGGGTATGAGGTCATGGAGGCCGCAAGTGGCGCGGAAGCCGTGGAAAAAGTGCAGTCCACCGCAAGCATTGCCCTTGTTGTCATGGACGTGATGATGCCGGGCATGAATGGGGGCGAAGCCGCGCGGCGTATTCACGACGTAAGGGCCGACCTGCCGGTTCTGTTTGTAACCGGCTATGCGGATTTTGGCGTTCTGCCCGAAGGGGTTGCCGTTCTGCACAAGCCTTACACGCGTGATGCGTTGCTGGGAGATGTAAGGGCTATGCTGGCAGCATAGCCCGCCCCCTTGTGTCCTGCGCCAGAACGCCTATTTCTTGGTGTTATGGATAGTTTTCATTCTGCTTCGTCTTCGCATGATCCCGTCGGCTGGCACGGGACCACCATTCTTTGTGTGCGCCGGGGTGCGCAGGTTGCCATGGCGGGTGATGGTCAGGTCACGCTGGGCAGCACCGTGATCAAGGGCAACGCCCGCAAGGTCCGGCGCATTGGCCCCTCAGGCAGCATTCTGGCCGGGTTTGCCGGTGCCACGGCAGATGCCTTTACGCTGCTGGAGCGGCTTGAGGCCAAGCTGGAGCGCTACCCCAACCAGTTGGAACGCGCCTGTGTGGAACTGGCCAAGGACTGGCGCACGGACCGCTACCTGCGCAGGCTGGAGGCCATGATGGCCGTAGCCGATGCGGAGCACTCCTTTACCCTGACAGGTAATGGCGATGTGCTGGAACCAGAGGATGGGATTATCGCCATTGGTTCGGGTGGTAATTACGCATTGTCCGCCGCCCGGGCACTGCTGACGGTCGATGGGCTGAGTGCCGAGGACATTGTTACCCGCGCCATGAAGATTGCTGGCGATATCTGTGTCTATACCAACCACTCCGTGCGGATAGAAACGCTGGATGCCAGAACTGCGGGAGAAAACGCCTGATGCAAGCCCCCCATCTTTCCCCGCGTGATATTGTTGCTGAACTTGACCGCTATATTGTGGGCCAAGGGGATGCCAAACGTGCGGTCGCCATTGCCATGCGCAACCGCTGGCGCCGGGCGCAACTGCCCGAGGCCATGCGGGAGGAGGTCGTACCCAAGAACATCCTCATGATCGGCCCGACCGGCTGCGGCAAAACCGAGATCGCCCGCAGGCTGGCCAGACTGGCGCAGGCCCCGTTCCTTAAAGTGGAAGCCACCAAGTTTACCGAGGTCGGTTATGTCGGCCGGGATGTGGACAGCATTGTGCGCGACCTTGTGGATGCCGCCATTGTCATGCTCAAGGATCTGCGCCGCAAGGATGTGGAGGAGCAGGCTGCTCAGGCAGCAGAAGAACGGATTATCACTGTGCTGGCGGGCGAGGGGTCTTCGGCAGATACCAAAAGCAAGTTCCGCACCATGCTGCGCAGCGGGCAGCTTGAGGACAAGGAAATTGATATTGCCATCACCGAGCCAGCCCCCACAGGGCCGGGTGATATGCCGGGCATGATGCCGGGGAGCGTGATCAATATCGGGGACATGATGAAAGGATTCATGAACCGCGCGCCCAAGCAGAAAAAACTCAAGATTTCCGCCGCCCGCGAACAGTTGCGCCGCGAGGAAGCCGAACGCCTGCTGGATAGCGAAAGCCTGACGCGTGAGGCCGTGGCCCATGTGCAGAACAACGGCATTGTCTTTTTGGACGAAATAGACAAGGTGTGCGCCCGCTCATCCGAAACGGGGATGAAGGGAGGCGATGTCTCGCGCGAGGGGGTGCAGCGAGACCTGCTGCCCCTTATTGAAGGCACGACTGTTTCCACCAAACATGGCCCGGTCAAAACTGACCATATCCTGTTCATTGCCTCGGGCGCGTTCCATCTGGCCAAGCCATCCGACCTTCTGCCTGAATTGCAGGGGCGGCTGCCTATTCGTGTGGAATTACAGCCTCTCTCGCGCGATGATCTGCGGCGTATTCTGACCGACCCGGAACATTCGCTGCTCAAGCAGTACACGGCCTTGATGAAAACCGAAGGTGTAAGCCTGACGTTTGCAGATGATGCGGTGGACGCACTGGCCGAACTGGCCGCCGATATTAACGACCGGGTAGAAAACATTGGTGCGCGCAGGCTTGCCACGGTGCTGGAAAAACTGCTGGAGGATATTTCCTTCACGGCTTCTGACCGTCAGGGCGAAAATGTTGTGGTGGATGGCGCCATGGTGCGCGACAAAGTGGCGCCTTTGGCCCGCAAGGGTGATCTGAGCAGGTTTATTTTATAATGGAAGCACCATTTGTTAATCCGCAGGAAGAGACTGCGGCAGAAGCGATCGAAGCCATTGGTGATGAGCTGGGCATATTTGATGACTGGATGGAACGCTACCAGTACATCATAGAAATGGGGCGCAAACTGCCCCCATTCCCGCCCGAGTGGTGTAACGATGCGCACCGTGTGCCCGGCTGCCAGAGTCAGGTCTGGCTGGAGGAAAAGGAAGCCGAGGGCAGGCTTTACTTTGCCGGTCTGTCAGACGCCGCCATTGTGTGTGGTCTGGTGGCCTTGCTGTTGCGTGTTTATTCAGGCCGCACGCGAGAGGAAATTCAGGCAACGGACCCCGGATTTTTGCGTGATCTGGGGTTGGTGCAGGCTTTGTCCACCAACCGTGGTAACGGGGTGGAAGCCATGGCCCGCGCCATTCGCACGGCAGCCGCTGTGTCCGCCTGAGCACTATCGGTTCTGTATGGGCTTTAAGGAGCGCATGACCGTCCGCCATTAAAAAACCCCCAGTTCCGCGTGGTTGCGCGGGCTGGGGGTTTTTCAGTTTTGGAGCCGACCCGTTCTGTTTTGACGGGCCGGTTTTTGTATTCAGCCAGGCTGGAATAGGGTCAGGCGTTCCCTTTTTCCTTCAAAGCCTTCAGCACATCTTCCGGGCGGATGGGCAGGTGGCGCAGGCGCACGCCCACGGCGTTGAAAATGGCATTCCCCACGGCTGGCGCAATGGTTGTGACCCCCGGCTCACCCAGACCCATGGGTTTTTCCGTGCTGGGCAGGAATTCAACATCCATCTCCGGCACATCTGCAATACGCAGGGGGGTGTAGGTGTTCAGGTTCCGGTCGCGCACGTTGCCGTCCACAATTTCGGTTCCTTCAAACAGGGCCATGCTCAGCCCCCACAATGCGCCACCTTCGGTCTGTGCCGCAGCGCCATCGGGGTCAATAATGGTGCCCGCATCCAGCACCAGCCAGATTTTCTGGCAGGTTACAACGCCTGTCTTGCGGTCAACATGCACCTGCACGGCGCCTGCCGTCCATGTTGGCATGTTGCGTTCCTGCCCAAAGGTGGTGGCAATGCCAATGGCGGTATCCGCAGGCAGGGAGACTTTGCCATAACCGCATTTTTCCGCCAGATGCCTAAGCACATTGGCCTGACGGCTGGCCCCACCCACGGAGTTGGGGGCGCTGCCTGCATTGCGGCCTTTGCTGTCCAGCAGGCTCAGGCGGTAGTCCACGGGGTCCAGCTTACGGGCGTAGGCGATTTCGTCCAAAAAGCTTTCATGCGCCCATGGGGTCCAGCCGGAACTGACCGAACGCAGCCAACCGGGGCGGAAGGTATCGCTCGCCAGATCGTTGTCCAGCGCGCGCACCAGCATGGGGCCTACATCGTACCAGTGGTCAGCGCCAGCAATGGCAAACTGGTCGTAAGGCTTGCCATCTTCGCCTTTTTCCATGAACGCGCTGGCCATAACGCGGGTTGGCCAGCCAGCAGAGGCATGGTGCTGCCATGCTGTAATGGCGCCATCGTTCCCCAGTGCGGCACGCACCGTCTGCACGGAGGGGGAGCGGATGGAGTCAAACAGCACGTCGTCCGAGCGGGTAAAGATCAGCTTGACCGGCTTGCCGCCAATGGCCTTGGAAATAAGGGCCGCAGGCACTGCGTAATCCCCGTTCAGGCGGCGGCCAAAGCCCCCACCCAGCAGATAGCTGCGCATGACCACTTCGGATTCAGGAACCTGCAAAGCCTTGGCAATAACGGGCAGGAAGAGGGTCTGCCACTGGTTGCCACAATGCACCTCCCACTTGCCTTCGTGCTGGCGGGCCAGCGCGTTCATGGGTTCAAGCTGGTAATGCAGAACGGAGGAGCAGGTATAGGTCTGCTCGACCACTTTGGCGGCTTTGGCGAATGTTTCGTCCACACCGGGGTCGTTGAACACGCGGGAGCCACCAGCTTTGTTGGCAATCTGCTTGCGACCGTAGTCCAGAATGTCCTGCTCGGTAACATTGGCGGTTTTGCCCGGTGTCCACACAACCTTGAGCGCATCCGTCGCACGGATGGCCGCAGGGTAGGAGGTGGCCAGAACAGCAACCCAGCCCGGAACGGTGTCTGATGGGTCTTCGAGCACAATGTAGCGGATATAGCCCTTGACCTTTTTGGCCTCGCTCTCATCAACCGAGACAACCTTGGAGCCATAACGCGTGGGGGGCAGCTTGGGGCGGGCATACACCATGCCCTCCAGCTTGGCGTCTATGCCGTAAATGGCGGTGCCGTTGGTTTTGGACGGAATGTCCAGCGCCTTGACATCCTTGCCAATCAGCCGGTGCTCGGATGCGGGCTTGAGCGGCAGTTTGGCCATTTCTTCTGGCGTGTAGGTTTTTGTCGGGTGCGCGCGGCTGACAATATCGCCGTAGCTGATGGAGCGGCTGCCCGCAATAACCTGCCCGTTCCGCGCAATACAGGCCGAAGGCGCAACGCCAAGCAGTTTGGCGCCCTGTTCCACCATAACCGTACGTGCCGCAGCACCGGCCTGACGGAACTGGTCCCATGTCATCCAGACCGACCAGGAACCGCCGGTGACCATAAGCCCCCATTTGGGGTCCGTATCCACATAGGTAATGCGGACCTTGTTCCAGTCGGCTTCCATCTCATCTGCAATAATACGGGCAAGGGCTGTGCCAATATGCTGGCCCATTTCCGCACGGATGATGTTGACATTCACCCAGCCATCGGGGGCGATGGAGCACCAGATTGTGGGTTCAAAGGCGCTGGCTTCCTGCAAGGCGGCGGGAGCATCCTGCGGGTAAACCTGTGCTGCCTTACCCTGCCGGGCAAACCCGAACAGGAAGGCAGACCCCGCCGCCGTAAGCAGAAAACTGCGGCGCGAAGGGCCACGGCCTGCGACCCGGTCCTGCTGTGCGGCAATACGTTCGAGCTTACCCATTGGACGGCTCCTCCTTACGCAGGGCGGCAGCTGCTTTTTTAATGGCTTTGCGAATACGGACATAGGTCATGCAGCGGCACAGGCTGCCGCCCATAACACCGTCAATTTCCTCATCCGTGGGGTCCGGGTAATCCTTTAACAGGCTGACGGCCTGCATAATCTGGCCGGACTGGCAGTAACCGCATTGCGGAACCTGAATGTCCTTCCATGCTTCCTGCACGGCATGTTTGCCATTGGGGTCCAGCCCTTCAATGGTGGTCACATCCGCCCCTTCAAGCGAACTGAGCGGGGTAATGCACGAGCGTGTTGCCCGGCCACCAACCAGAACGGTGCATGCGCCACACTGGCCTACACCACAGCCAAATTTTGTGCCCGTCAGATCCAGATCATCACGCAGCGCCCACAGCAGGGGGGTGTCGTCTGGCACATCGACAGAAACGTCACGGCCATTGAGTTTGAATTTTACCATCTCGTGCTCCGTGGTCCGTCTTAGTGCGATGAATTGACAGGAATGGTGGTAATGGTCTTGCGCACTGCGGCTGCTTTCTTTTCCAGATCCGTCCATGGCGGCAGGGTGGTGCGGGTGCGGCGCAGGTAGCCCGCAATCCGCGCCATATCCTGATCGGACAGGGCATTGTAGAAGCTGGGCATGGCAACGCCCGTCTGGCCTTCTTCTGCTGTCAGACCATGCAGGATGACCTGATAGAGGTTTGTCGGCTCGCTCAGCCACAATGCGTTGTTCAGCGCCAGATCGGGGCGGCCGAGCACGGGGGAAGGGGCCGCATTGTAATGGCAGGCGGCACATGCACCCTGATAGAGCTTGGCGTCCGGGTCCACACTGGGGCCGATCAGATCGGTCTTGGACTGTTCCATGGCGCGGGCAAGGGCGGCCTTGTCGTGTTTTTCACGCTCGGCGGCGTGGTCCACATCAGCAAAGTAATGTGCAATGGCGTGTACGTCCTCTTCCGGTACAGTGGAAAGGAAGCGGTGCGGCACGGGGGACATGGGGCCACCGGCGGGGCCATGCAGCGGGGCCACCCCAAAGCGCAGATACTGGAAGAGTTCGTCTTCCGTCCATGTGGTCGGGGTGGGGTTGTGTTCGTTCAGCGGTGGGGCAATCCAGTTGTCCACCACTGCGCCATCGTAAGGAGCGCTCTTTTTCTCAGCACCCATGAAGTCGCGCGGGGTATGGCATGCGCCACAATGGGCATTACCTTCGGACAGGTAGGCCCCACGGTTCCACAGTGCATCATGCCGTGGGTCGGGCTTGTACACACCGGGGGTAAAGTAGAGCAGCTTCCAGCCTGCCTGCAAAATGCGCAGGCTGAGCGGGAATGGCAGCTCGTTGGTGCGGTGCGTCATGTGCACGGCAGGGCGTGTCATCAGGTAGGCGTAAAGGTCGGAAACATCCTGCTCGGTCATTTTGGTGAAATGATCAAACGGGAAGGCCGGAATAAGATGTACACCCTTGCGGGAAACCCCAAGGTGCATGGCGCGCTGGAAGGCTTCTTCCGACCAGTTGCCTATGCCGGTTTCGAGGTCTGGCGTAATATTGGAGGAATAAATGGCGCCAAAAGGCGTTTCCATTTTGTAATCGCCCGCCAGTTCGGGGCCGCCGCCCGCATCCGTGCGGGTGTGGCATTCCGCGCAGTACCCTTCGGCGGCCACAATGCGGCCACGCTCGATCTGCTCGGCGGAAAAACTGCCCGGGTCGGCGGCTTCTACTGGTTCAATAGGGGGGTACCAAGCGTAATAAAGAAAGCCCAGGCCACCTATGGCGCCAATGGCTGCTGCTCCTGCTAATAGACGTTTGATCACTCTATCCCCACCTTATGTGTAAACGTCCCGTCTGGCGGGCAGATGGATCAAGTCTGCCCAACACAGCCAGAGGAACAGCGTCTGCGGTCTGTCGTTGATTGAGATCAATCTTATCTGGATTTGCATCACAGATAAACGCATAGAAGCCGCGTTATTACACGAGTAAGTGTATATGATTTATCTATATCGCAAGAATATTACAAAAAACGGCCTTTTTTGGTTATTATCTATATTCACGTAGATATAGACAAGTAAAGATTTGCATGTGCGGCATGCATTTTCTTCGGGCGAGAGGGCGGCGTTGCCTCAATAGAGAGGAGGCAGATCCGCCCCAATGGCATACAGAATCCGACCGGTCGAAGAATCGGGCGTGGCCTGTGTGGCACATTTGTTGCAAGCGAAGGCTTGAAAGCGCGCCGCCTTTCTTTTAAGGAAGCGCATTCGCGCACGCGTCCGGGCCTGTGGGGCATGCCCGGCCGTGCAGAAGCCGCTTTATACCCTCGCGGGAATGAAGTGGTCAGGTCCAGCGTATTTCAGGAGTAAAGAAATGCCCAAAATGAAGACCAAGTCGTCGGTCAAGAAGCGGTTCAAGATCACCGCGACCGGCAAGGTGCTCTCCGGCCCGTGCGGTAAGCGTCACGGCATGATCAAGCGTACACAGAAGATGAAGCGCTCCGCACGCGGCACGCAGGTTCTTCAGCCGCAGGACGGCCGTACGGTTAAGCAGTGGGCCCCCTACGGGCTGTAAGGAGCATCTAAGATATGGCACGTGTTAAACGCGGTGTAACCACACTCGCACGCCACAAAAAAGTTCTGGAACTGTCCAAGGGTTACCGCGGCCGGTCTTCCACCAACTACCGTATTGCTCTGGAACGCGTTGAAAAGGCGCTCCAGTACGCATATCGTGACCGCCGCAACAAGAAGCGCGAATTCCGCGCTCTGTGGATCCAGCGTATTAACGCCGCAGTGCGTGAACACGGTCTGACCTACAGCCGTTTCATTAACGGTCTGGACAAGGCCGGGATCGAGATTGACCGCAAGGTTCTGGCCGCCATCGCATTTGATGACGCAGCAACCTTTGCCGAAATCGTCAAGAAGGCACAGGCCGCTCTGGCAGCCTGATTGCCGGTCCTGACAGATCCGGTATACAAGAAGGCCGTCCATTACCGGGCGGCCTTTTTGCTTTTTGGCGGATGGTTTTTGGGCCAAAGGGCTTTTCTCCCGGAGCGGGAGATTGTATCCGCCCGGTAGCATTTTTTCCTCAGCGCGGGGTTCCATGAGCGACGATCTAGAAACTCTTCGGCAGGATGTCCTGTCGGAACTGGCTGGTGCCACAGACCTGCGGGCATGGGATGCCGTGCGCGTTGGCACACTGGGTAAATCCGGCCGCCTGACCGGCTTGCTCAAAGCGTTGGGGAAAATGCAGCCCGATGAACGTAAGGCCCGGGGCGTTGCCCTGAACCGCCTGCGTGATGAGTTAACGCAGGCAGTGGAGGCCCGCGGCCGGGAGCTGGAAGCCGCCGCCCTACAGGCCCGCCTGATTGCCGAAAAACTGGATGTGACCGCCCCCCCCGTGGCGGAAACCACAGGCTACATCCACCCGATCAGCCGCACGATCGAGGAAATGACGGCCATTTTTGGCGTTATGGGTTTTCACGTTGCCGAAGGGCCGGATATCGAAACCGACTGGCACAATTTTTCGGCCCTGAATACACCGGACCACCACCCCGCCAGAACTGATCACGACACGTTTTACCTCCCCCCTTCACCGGGGCTGGACGTGACCCGCGTCCTGCGGACCCAGACCTCTGGCGTGCAGATCCGCACCATGCTGGGGCAAAAACCTCCTATTCGCATTATTGCGCCCGGTCGCACGTACCGCGCCGACCATGATGCAACGCACTCCCCCATGTTTCACCAGTGCGAAGGTCTGGTGGTGGGCGAGGGGATTACTCTTGGGCACCTCAAAGGCTGCCTGATCGAGTTCCTGCGTGCGTTTTTTGGTAAGCCGTCCCTGCCAGTGCGCTTTCGTTCATCCTACTTCCCGTTCACCGAACCCTCCTTGGAGGTGGATATCGGCTGGTCGCGCAAAACGGGCGAGATCGGGGCAGGGGAAGACTGGCTGGAAGTGCTGGGGGCAGGCATGGTTCATGCCCGCGTTCTGGCTAATTGCGGGCTGGACCCGCGCGTGTGGCAGGGGTTTGCCTTTGGTATGGGGGTCGAACGTCTGGCTATGCTGAAGAACGGCATTCCCGACCTGCGTTCGTTCTATGAAAGCGATATCCGCTGGCTGCGACATTACGGGGCAGACCCGCTCGCACCCGCACTGCTGCACGAAGGGGTGTGAGAGTATGAAATTCACGCTGTCATGGTTGTATGACCATCTGGAAACTCAGGCAACGCTGGCCGAAATCTGCGCCATGCTCAACCAGATCGGTCTGGAGGTGGAAAGTGTTGAGAACAAGGGTGCAGCCCTTGAACCCTTCCTGACCGCCCGTATTCTGGACGCCCAGCCCCACCCCAATGCCGACCGGTTGCAGGTCTGCCGGGTGGATGCGGGTCCGGGCTTTGCGGATGTGCAGGTTGTGTGCGGCGCACCCAATGCGCGCAAGGATCTGGCGGTTATTTTTGCCCCGCCGGGCGCTTATGTGCCGGGGCTGGATATTACCATCAAGGCGGGCAAGGTCCGGGGTGAGCTGAGTGGAGGCATGCTGTGCTCCCTGCGCGAACTGGGGCTGGGTGAGGAAACCAGCGGCATTGCCGAACTGCCAGCCGACACACTGCCCGGCCAGTCCTACCCCGATTTTGCCGGGCTGGATGATGTTGTGATCGACATTGCCATTACCCCCAACCGGGGCGATGCACTGGGCGTGCGCGGCATTGCGCGCGATCTGGCCGCGGCAGGGCTTGGTACATTGCGCCCATGGCTGGCCGAAACGGTGGAGGGCACGTTTGCCTCCCCCGTGGAATGGGCCATTACCTACCCCGAAGCCTGCCCGTGGGTGCTGGGGCGGACCATCCGTGGGGTCCGCAATGGTCCCAGCCCGGACTGGTTGCGTAACCGGCTGGAAAGCATTGGCCTGCGCTCCATTTCAACACTGGTCGATATTACCAACTATTTCTGCTTCGACCTCGGTCGTCCGTTGCATGTGTTCGATGCGAACAAGATTGCCGGAGGGCGGTTGACCCTGTGCCGGGGCGCGGGCGAGACCTTCCGCACGCTCGATGGGCAGGATTGCACCGTAACAGCGGAAGACTGCGTCATTGCCGACCAGAACGGTGTGCAGTCCCTTGCCGGGATCATGGGGGGGGACGCCACGGGCGCGACCGAGGCCACAACCGATGTGTTTGTGGAATGCGCGCTGTTTGACCCCGTGCGCGTGGCGCTGAGCAGCCGCAGGCTCGGCCTGTCGTCTGATTCCAGCTACCGGTTCGAACGCGGTGTGGATCAGGCGTTACCCGTGGCCGCCCTTGAGGCCGCAACCCGCATGATTGTCGAGCTGTGTGGGGGGGAGGCCAGCGAGGTTGTCTCCGCCGGGCAGCAACCTGCATGGCAGCGTAACGCAACCTTGCGCTTTGACCGGGTGCGTGACCTTGGCGGACTGGACGTGCCAGCCGATGAGAGCGTGGCCCTGCTGGAAAAGCTGGGCTTTGAGGTGCGTACGCGCAATGCGACCACGGTCGAACTTGGCGTGCCGTCATGGCGTAATGACGTGGCGCAGGCCCCCGTGCTGTCACAGGGCAAGGACCTGCCAGCCGATGCGGCCGCCGCAGCCGCACAGGGTGTGGCCGCCATTGAAGCCGAGAGCGATCTGGTGGAAGAGGTTCTGCGGCTTAAAGGGCTGGATGCGGTTCCGGCCGTGCCTCTGCCCCCCCTCAGCGTGGTGCCGGGGGCATCGCTTACGCCCGCACAGGCCCGCTTTGCGCTGGCCCGCCGCGTGCTGGCTGCGCGTGGGTTAACGGAAACGGTAGGCTTCTCGTTTGTCTCACACGAGGAAGCCGTGCATTTTGGTGGCGCGCCCGAAAGCCTGCGTCTGCTCAACCCCATTGCCTCCGATCTGGACCAGATGCGACCAACGCCACTGGTTAATCTGGTCGCAGCAATCCGGCACAACAGTGTGCGCGGATGGGGGGATATCGGGCTGTTTGAAATTGGTCCGGCCTTTGCCGAAATCGCGCAGCAAACACTGGCGGCAGGTGTACGCTCGGGGCATACGCAACGTTACCCCGGTGTGCCCAGTAATGCGGTTTCGCTCTGGGCGGCCAAAGCGGATGCGTTGGAACTGCTGCGCCAGTTCGGGGTTAACCCCGATGCCATAACCACCACGGCGGATGCGCCTGCATGGTACCACCCGGGTCGCTCCGGTGTGCTGCGGCAGGGGCCTAAGAACATTCTGGCGTATTTTGGCGAACTGCACCCCTCAGTACTTCAGGCCGCGGGGATTGATGTGCCGGTTGTGGCGTTTGAAGTGTTTGTGGAAGGTGTGCCCCAACCCAAAAAGAAAAAGAAAAGTGCGCCGGTCCTTTCCGCCTTCCAGCCTGTGCGGCGTGATTTTGCATTTGTGCTCGCGCAGGATATTCCAGTGGAAAGCGTGTTGCGCGCGGTGCGTGGCGCCGACCGCCAGCTTGTGGCCGATGTGAGCCTGTTTGACATTTATACCGGCCAGCATGTGGCGGAAGGCATGCGCTCGGTTGGGGTGGAAGTAACCCTCCAACCGACCGATAAAAGTCTGACGGATGCTGAACTCGAAGCGGTGTCCGAGCGTATTGTGGCCGCTGTCAGCAAGGCAACGGGTGCGGTCCTGCGCTAAAAGCAGGGTTGGCGGCAGTAAGGAGCAGATCATGGCATATTCCCACCTCACCCACATGCGCTGCTGGGTTAAAGCGGGTTTTGCCGCTCTGCTCCTGTGTGGTGGGTTTGCCCTGCCGCATCCCATGCGGGCGGAAAGCATTACGGGGGCAGGTTCCAGCTTTGCCGCGCCGCTGTATCAGGCATGGTCCGCAGCCGCACCTTCTGGTGTGGATGTGCGGGTTAATTACCAGACCATAGGTTCGGGCGCTGGGCAGAACCAGATTCTGGCTGGCACGGTGGACTTTGGGGCCTCTGACGCCCCCATGACCCATACGCGGCTGGAAGGCGGCAGGCTTGTGCAGGTGCCCACGGCCATTGGGGGCGTGGTCATTACGGCCAATGTGCCCGGTATTGCCAATGGAACCCTGCGCCTGAGTGGCCCGGTGCTGGCCGATATTTATGCAGGGTCCATAACGCAGTGGAACGATGCCCGGATTGCAGCCCTTAACCCCGACCTGCATCTGCCCGATCAGGTGATCGCACCTTTGCACCGGGCGGATGGTTCGGGCACGACCTATGTTTTTACAGACTACCTCGCCCATGTTTCGCCACAGTGGAGGGATGGCGTGGGTAAGGGCACGTCCGTTGCATGGCCAGCAGGTGCTGGTGCGCGCGGGAATGATGGCATTGCAGCCTATGTGCAAAATACAGCAGGCAGCATTGGCTACCTTGAATACGCCTATGCCGAGCGCAACCATCTGGCGCTTGTGCAGATGCAAAACCACGCAGGTTTTTTTGTCAGCCCCTCGGCCAGTAGTTTTGCGCAGGCCGCACAGGCTGCCCTGTGGGACGAGGCAGACCTGACCGCCACACTGAGTGATGTGGACGGTGCGCAGAGCTGGCCCATTATCACCACCACATATGTGCTGTTCCCAGCCGCAGCCACGGCCGATAATCAGGGAGATGCCGTGCGCCGGTTTTTCCGTTGGGGGCTGGTGGAGGGGGCAACCGTAACCCGGCAGCTTGATTATGTGCCCCTGCCAGAGCAGATCAGAGCGCGTGCGCTCAAACGGCTTGGCGCGGAATAAGCTGTTAGCGGGTGTTATCCCGCGATCATTCCAGACTTGTCCTATATTTCATCCACAGATTCTGTGGATAACCGGGATCGGCTCCGCGGTTAGTGCAACCAGACCTGAGAGAACAGGAGCTGGTTGACCTCGGTATAAAAAAAGTTCCGAACACGGGCGGACGTGAGCACCACATTGTCTTTTTCAATCATGGGGGCGGCGGGGGCCTGCGCCATAATGAGCCTGTTGGCGTCCACCCATAGCTGGTCGCGCTGGAATGTGCTCAGGCTGGTATCCGTTCTGGCACGGTCCATGACAGCTTGAGCCTGTGGGTCGCAAAAACCGGGAATGTTGATGGAACTGTCGGAATGGGGGTGAAAATTCTCACACCCAAACAGCGCGTCCACAAAGTTGGAGGCGGAAGGATAATCGGCAGACCAACTTGTCAGGGCTATTTGCACATGGTTGTCGGTGTTCTGGATGTAAGGCAGTTGCAGGCTGCTGCTGATCGGACGTAAAGCCGCCTGATAGCCAAGGTGTTGCAGCATGTCGCGCACCCATACGCCCATGGCCATGTCGGCACTGGTGCTGGCGACAACCAGAGTGACCTTCTGCCCCATGGTGCCGCTGGCATGCACCAGATTACGGGCTGTTTGCATATCTGGTGCGGCCCACTGCTGTGCTGGTGCCGTGGGGGAGGCTGCCTGCGTGTAAGGGCAGGTCTGGCCCTCAACCCCCAAAGCGGAAGGGATCAGGCCGCAGAGCGGGCGCGCAATGCCCGGCCCGCCGTACAGAATAACCAGCGCCTTGCGATTAAGCGCGTAATTGACCGCCTGACGCACCCTTATGTCCGTAAAAGGGGCCTCGTGCATGTTCATGGCTAAAAAATAGAGCGATGGGTGGCGCATAACGTGCGTTTGCCCGGCAAAACGGCTGCCCAGTTCGCCCAGCCGGTCAAGGGGAATGGTATCGGCCATCCAGTCGTACTGCCCGTTTTCCACGGCGGTTACGGCGGCTTCCTCTGGTATGCCAAAAGTATATTCAATCCGGTCCGGGTAGCCTGCGGGTTGTGCCTGCGGGTTCCATGTCTGGAAGGCGGGATTGCGGGCAAGGTGGAGGAAGTTACTGGGGTCGTAGGATTCCAGCATGTAAGGGCCGGTGCCGGGCAGGGGGGTGTTGCCCGTATCATGGTCTGGGGTGCTGGCTGGTAGAATAACAGCGTGGGTAAAAGCAAGCTTTTGCAGGAACTCCGCATCCGGGTGTGTCAGATGGAAGGTTATGCGCCTGTTGGGGGCGTCCGCCTCTAGGCCGTGCTCAAGTGTGCAGTGCGCAGGAGCGCGCAGGCAGGCATCCGCTCCGATAATGGCGCCGTAAAAAGACCCAGCCGTTGGCGCACCAATCCGAAAAAGCCGTTGGAAGGAGGCCACAACATCTGCCGTGGTCACAAGCTGGCCGTTGGAAAACCGGATGTTGGGGCGCAGGGTAAAAGTATAGGTCAGCCCACCATCGCGCGGAGCGGGCAGGGATTCGGCCAGATCGGGCACAACCTCTTTGCCTGCTGGGCCTGTTACTTTGTTAAAGGTGGTCAGCCCATCATACACATTGGCAAAAAGATTAATGTATTTGCCTGTGTAATTAATCTGGGGGTCCAGCGTGCCGCCAGAAGCAGCCGCTACCAGCCGCAGGGTGCCCCCGCCATGTTCGGGCCGGGGCAGGGAGGCGGGGGGAATATCCGCACCAACTGCCAGAATGGGGAGGCAAAGCAGCCAGCAGGCCAGCAGGCAGCCCACCTGCTGCGCGTAAAAAGGTGGTTTTTTAGTGGGTCTCATTCGGCCCCATGGTCTGGGCGGGCTGCCCGGGCATGGGTTGGCCGGTCATAAGGGCGGCAAAGCCGGAATACATGGAGGTCAGGACAATAATGCCAACCATGACCGCCCCGGCAATAATGGCCAGACGGACAACTTTTTCCGTTTTATCATTATCGGTCATACTGCAGGCCTTCCGTGTTACCATCGGCCTTCTTCTCATAAAAACCTTGTGATTTTTTATACTTGAAGGAGTTCTGTGGTGTTGCTGGTGGCCTGTACCAGTCGGGGGCAGCCTGCCCTTTGTGGTTGCGTGGGTGGTAATAATGCGCATGCGGGTCTTCAGCACAGGCCGAAAGTCCTGTGAGGATAAACACAAGCAGGGCAAGCTGAGGTCGGGAGCACATCAGTTTCTTCATGTGTGGGAGCATACTCCCAATCTTTCGGCCCGAAAAGTCTTGGCCTGTGTGGTTTACGGTCATGCCTTGTGTGTTCAGCAGGTTCCGTAAAACAGGCAGTTATGCGCTGCCTGCATGTTCCAGACCTGTGCTTGCAGGTGTGGCATGGTTGCCGCGAGCCTGTTAAAAGCGGAACCAGAAAACAGAGTCTGCCATTTCCTTGCCTTATCATTGTGTTAGCAAGGGTGGAATTCGGACAGGTTTTGGCAATAGAGGGGCATGGGTATGGCGGTAACAGGTCTGGCTGCGATACTACTTGTTATTGCGCTCCTTCTGGTCGTGGTGAGCGCGGTGCAGCCGATTGCCCGCAAGCTTGAACTGTCCGAGACCGTTCTGCTGGCCATTGTGGGCATTATTATTGGCTCGCTGGCGGATTTTGCGCTGCGGACATCCTATGCTTCCGCCCTGAGCGGCATAGCTGAAACCCTGCTTGATTTTCCTATCAGCAGTGAGTCGTTCCTGCTTATTTTTCTGCCCGTTCTGGTTTTTCAGGGCGCTCTGGCCATTGATGTGCGCCGCCTTGCGCATGAGGCGGCAACCGTTCTGCTGCTGGCCGTGGTGGCTGTGGCCCTGTCCACTGCCCTGATCGGTTTTGCCCTTATGCCGTTTGCGGGCATGCCACTGGTGGTCTGCCTGCTGCTTGGCTCCATTGTGGCTACCACGGACCCGTCCGCCGTGGCCGGAATTTTCCGTGATATCGGGGCCTCCACCCGTCTGACCCGGTTGGTGGAAGGCGAAGCGCTGCTGAATGACGCAGCCGCCATTTCCATTTTTTCCATCCTGCTGCCTTCGGTCACATTGCACCGCGCCATTCATCCGGGGGAGGCGGTTGTCTCGTTCGTTGTGTCCTTCGTGGGGGCGCTGGTGGTTGGGGTTTTGTGTGGGCGGCTAACACTGGCCATGATGTCCGCCATTGGCAGTTCCGCTGCCGAAATTACGCTCAGCGTTGCACTGCCCTATGTTGTTTATATTATTTCGGATGAATTTCTGGGTGTATCCGGTGTGGTGGCAACCGCTGCCGCGGGGTTGACGCTCTCGGTTTACGGGCCATCCACCGTGCGGCCCCAAACGTGGCTGTTCCTTAACCAGCTATGGCAGCAACTGGTGTTCTGGGCGGGGTCGTTGGTGTTTGTGCTTGCCTCCATGCTGGTGCCGCACCTGCTGGTGGGCATGACCCGCTGGGACTGGGTTCTTATCCTGATTGCAAGCGTGGCCGGGCTGACCGCCCGTGCCGCCGTGGTGTTTGGCATGTTGCCGCTTTTGGCATGGTCGCGCCTTTCTCCGCCCGTGCCAACGCCGTTTAAGGTCACCATGGTGTGGGGTGGGTTGCGTGGAGCCATTACACTGGCCCTTGCGCTGGCGGTTACGGAAAACGAGCATGTGGCCACACCCATTGCCCATTTTATTGGGATTATCGCCACGGGGTTTGTGCTGATCACCCTGCTGGTCAATGGCACCACCCTGCGCTCGCTTGTTCTGTTTTTGAAACTTGACCAGCTTTCCCCCATTGATGAGGCCATGCGGCATCAGGTTCTGGGGATTGGTCTGGGCAATGTGCGCGAACGGGCGGAGGAACTGGGTAGCGAGCTGGGCTTTAGTGCGGACGCCACACGCCCTGTGCTGGACCAGATCGAACGCCGCTCGGAGGAAGAGCAGGCCGCCAATGTGTTTGATCAGGCTTTGTCCGATACCCAGCGCGTCAATCTTGCCCTGATCACCATTGCCAGTCAGGAGCGCTCGTTGCTGCTGGACCTGTTCCGTATGCAGGGGTTGTCCCGCCGGGTGATGGAAACCCTACTGCGGTCGTCCGAAGCGGCTATTGATGGCGCAAGGCTGGAAGGGCGGCTGGGTTATGTGCGGGCACTCAGGCGGCGGCTTAGCCCATCCCTGCGGTTTGATCTGGCGCAGTGGGTTCACAACTATCTGCGCTGGGACAGGCCGTTGATGCTGTGCATGGCCGAGCGGTTTGAAATGCTGATGGTGGCGCATTTTATTTCCATCTCGCTGACCCGCTTCATGCGGGAGCGGCTGGAACCCACACTGGGCAGCCGTATTGGGGAAATTGTGGCCGAGGTGCTCTCGCGCCAGCGCAAACTGCTTGATGAAGCGCTGGAAACCCTGCGCCTGCATTACCATGGTTACGCCGAGGCGTTGGAGAACCGCATTTTCCGCCAGATATCCCTTCGTCTGGAAGGGGAGGAATACGACACCCTGCTTGCTGAATCCCTGATTAGTGATGAACTGAACCGTGAACTGCTCAAGGAGCTGGAGCGGCGCAGGCACAGGCTGAACAAGCGGCTGAGTTTTGACCTGCGGAGCGGCATAGAGGACCGGATTAAAAACGCGGCGGTGTTCAGGGGCCTGCCCGGCGCGGAACTGCACGATCTGGCGACCACCACATCCTTGCGGTTTGTCGCCCCACAGGAAATGCTGTGCCGCAAGGGGCAGAGGATGCGCTACGTCTACTTTATCAGCGCCGGGCTGGTGGAGGCGCATATAGCGGGGGTGGATGAACTGTACGGAGCAGGGGACCTGCTGGGCGCGCAGGAGGCTCTGCACGGCTGGCGGTGTGTTGGCAATGTGCGTGCGGTGCAGTTCGGGCACTTTATGGCCATCAAAGCCTCGCGCTTCCGCCGTCTGGTAGATGACTACCCGGTGGTGATGCAGAATATTGAAACCATTCTGCGCAAGCGTGAGGCAGGCGAACGCCCGACATCACTCCTGCCAAGGCAGAAAATTGCCGCTATGGATGAGGACGGTCTGGCCGCAAGGGCACTGCTCTCGCCCGAGACGGATGTACTGGCCCTTATGCCACCCGAAAAGCCCGATGCCGCCCATGAGGGCGATAAAGATAAAGAGGCAGGTCAGGAGTAATGCCTCCCGGCCTGCCGCTCGTGTGCCTGCGCGTATAACCTTTAGCGTAGGTTGCTCTGGCGCAGGGCAAGGCCGAACTGCACCCAGCCAATACCGCTTGCAATCAGTTCTACGGCAATAAACGTTCCAATCAGCCACAGGCCGGACCATGGCAGGCTGAGGTACAGGCACACGCCCACCACAAGGCTGATCAGCCCGCTGCCCAGAATAATGCCCCAGCCCGGCAGGCCACGGTATTGCAACGCCATGACCGAGCGCAGAACGCCCACCACAACAAAGCAGACCGAGGCAAAAACCGTAATGGCCACGGAGCCGGAAACCGGTTCCTTGATCAGCAGCGCACCGGCAATAATATAAAGCCCGCCACAAAGCAGGGAGAACAGGAATCCACCCCAGTCCTTGACCGCTACGGCGTGTACGCCCTGCATGATCCCGGCAAAAATAAGCAGGCCACCAATAAACATGGTGCTGGCCAGTGTTACGGACACAGCGTCAATACAGGCCACAAAGCCCAGTATGACCAGTGCAATGCCCAATCCGACAAAGAGGGCCCATTTGTGTGCAAATGGCATTGGAGTTTATCCTTGCATATCAGAGGAAGAGAGTGATGATCTGATAGTATGGTGCCACCCGTTAATACAAAGCAAAAACAGAGCCACATGCGAGTAATCCACACCACCTGCGTGGCTTTTGTTGACAGGTGGGCGATGTTCTCGTAGACCCTGCCTCCATTGCCGGGAATGTGGACAGACCGGCCAGCGCCTTTTTGCTGGTAATGCGGTATGCGCCCGCTCCGATCCGTGGTGGACGGAGACTACCGGTGTAATGACGGGCTGTTTCTCCCAGCCCGCCTGTTGAGAGATGAAGAGCGCACTATGAGCAAGCGCCTTGAGAGCAAGTATAAAATTAACCGCCGCCTTGGCGTAAACCTGTGGGGCCGTGCAAAGTCCCCCGTTAACCGTCGCGAATACGGTCCGGGTCAGCACGGGCAGCGCCGCAAGGGCAAGCCTTCTGACTTCTCTGTCCAGCTGATGGCCAAGCAGAAGCTCAAGGGTTACTACGGTAACATCACGGAAAAGCAGTTCCGTCGTTACTATCAGGAAGCCGTGCGTCGTAAGGGCGATACGTCTGAAAACCTGATCAACCTGCTCGAACGTCGTCTGGACGCGGTCATCTACCGCATGAAGTTCGCGATCACGCCGTTTGCTGCACGTCAGTTCATCAGCCATGGCCACATTCTGGTCAACGGTCGCAAGCTGAACATCCCGTCCTACATCGTTAAGGATGGTGACGTGATCGAAGTGCGCGAAAAGTCCAAGCAGCTCGCCATCGTTCTGGATGCAACCCAGTCCGCCGAGCGTGACGTGCCTGAATACATGGAAGTCGATCATCGCCAGATGAAGGGCACGTTCCTGCGTGGCCCGCAGCTTTCCGATGTGCCGTATCCGGTGCAGATGGAACCGAACCTGGTGGTCGAATTCTACTCCCGTTAATCGGGAACTCCGGTTCGACCTGTGGACGCCGGGTGGAGGGGTTACTCTCCATCCGGCGTTTGCCGTTTTTATTCATGCCAGAAGCTCCGGAACTGATTTATGTCTGATACCGCCAGTCCTGAACTGGGTAAGGAAATTGCCCGCCGTCGTACGTTTGCGATCATCTCGCACCCGGATGCCGGTAAAACCACACTGACCGAGCGCATCCTGCGTGCCGGTGGTGCCATTCAGCTGGCGGGTAACGTGCGGGCCAAGGGCGAACGCCGCCGTACACGGTCTGACTGGATGGCCATCGAGCGCGATCGCGGGATTTCTGTTGTCAGTTCTGTCATGACGTTTGACTACGGCGGGTGTGTGTTCAACCTGCTCGACACACCGGGCCATGAAGACTTTTCGGAAGATACCTACCGAACCCTGACCGCAGTGGACTCGGCGGTTATGGTGATTGACGCCGCCAAAGGCATAGAAGACCGGACACGCAAGCTGTTCGAAATCTGCCGCCTGCGCGATATTCCCATTGTTACCTTCATCAACAAGATGGACCGCGAGGCACAGGACCCCTTTGCCCTGCTGGACGAAATTGCATCCTCCCTCGCACTGGACACATGCCCCGCTACCTGGCCGGTTGGCCGTGCAGCAACCTTTGTGGGCACGTATGACCTGCTTAATGGTAAGCTGAACACGCTAACCCCGCTGGCTGAAGATGACGACCGGCTTGTACACATGCGCGAGGAGCTGGAACTGGCGGAGGCCGCCCTGCCGGAGTTTGACCGCGAATCCTTTGATGCAGGCCATCTGACCCCGGTCTTTTTTGGGAGTGCGATCAAGGAAATAGGCGTGACCGACCTTTTGGACGCGCTGGTGGCCTTTGGCCCGTCCCCCCGTGCGCAGGCTGCCGAAAACCGCACGGTTACGGCGGACGAGCCGGGCATGACGGCGCTGGTGTTCAAAATTCAGGCCAACATGGACCCCAACCACCGCGACCGTATTGCCTTTGCGCGCATCTGCTCTGGCCGCCTTACGCGCGGTATGCGGCTTAAACACACCCGTACGGGCAAAAGTTTTGCTGTGCACACGCCCCAGTTCTTTTTTGCGCAGGACCGCCATCTGGCCGAAGAGGCATTTGCAGGCGATGTGGTGGGTATTCCCAACCACGGCACCCTGCGTATTGGCGATACGCTGACCGAGGGTGAAGATATCCAGTTTACCGGCGTGCCGTATTTTGCGCCCGAAATTTTGCGTCGTGTCCGGTTGGATGACGCCATGAAGGCCAAAAAGCTCAAGCAGGCACTGGTACAACTGGCGGAGGAGGGCGTGGTTCAGCTATTCCGCCCTCAGGATGGCTCCCCTCCCATTGTGGGTGTGGTGGGTACGCTCCAGCTTGATGTGTTGCAGGCCCGTTTGCGGGCAGAATATGGCGTTGGCATCGGGTTTGATTCCACACCTTTCTCCCTTGCGCGCTGGATAACCGGCTCGCGGGATAAAATTGAGGCATTTGCCGCCTCCAACCGTTCGGCCATGGCGGATGATCTGGATGATGACCCGGTGTTTCTGGCGACATCAAACTTTATGATGCGCCGGACAGAGGAACAGAACCCGGACATCAAGTTCCACGATATCAAACAGATCGGGATTGAAATCGGCTAAGGCGCTCGTGCCAGGTCGTTTGCCGCATGGGTGCAGCACCAGTGCGGTGGCGGCTGGTGCGTGCAAATGGGGCAGGGTTGCGGGCTGCTCCGTTATTTTGGGTAAGGGGGCATCGCACAGGTGTTTTTGCGCCAACTCAGCTACCTGATCGCTCTGGACCAGCACCGCCATTTTTCACGCGCGGCACAGGCGTGTGGTGTGTCCCAGCCTGCGCTTTCCTCCGCAATCCGGCAGTTGGAAAACGAGCTGGGTATTACCATTATCAACCGCAACCGCCGGTTTTTTGGGCTGACGGAAGAAGGCCAGCGTGTGCTGATCTGGGCACGCCAGACGCTGGCTGATCTGGACAGCCTGCGGCAGGAGGCCGCCTTTGCGCAGGATGTGGCCGGTGGGTTTGTCTCCATTGGTGTTATGCCGCAGGGGGTGCAGGTTGTGCCGTTGCTGCTGGAGCATTTCCGCAGTGCCGTACCGGCCTTGCAGGTTGAGGTAACCGTTTACCCAAATGCTGAAATCCTGCACCAGCTTAGGGAGCAGCGTATTCAACTGGGCCTGATGTATCTGGATCAGGTTCCCAAGGACGGGCCGTTTGAGGTCCAGCGCCTGTATGCCGAGCAGTATGTGCTTATTGCAGCCCCATCCATTCCATTGCCCGCTGGACGGCACTGTGGGTGGGAGCAGGCGGCAGCACTTCCGTTGGGCCTGCTCAACCGCAATATGCGGAGCAGGCAACTGGTTGATGCCTGTTTTGCGCAGGCAGGGGTTACCCCGCGCGTGATGCTTGAGACCAATGTGCTGGAACTGCTGCATGTGGAAATTATGGCGGGCAAGGTTGCCGGTATTATGCCTGTGTCCGCCCTGCCTGAGCGCATGGGTTTTATGGGGCCGTTGCAGATCCGCAGGCTGGACCCGTCCCCCGCACCAGAGGTAGGGGTGCTGCGGCTGAACCAGCCTAATTCCACAGCGTTACTGACCCGGTTGTGGCATGTTTCCACCAGTCTGGAACTGGATGATATTTATACCGCTTAGTGTAATGCGGGTTCATTATAAGTTTTGCTTATGATGTGATCAGAACAAACGCTTGGACTTATACGAACGAGCTGAACATCGTGCGTTTTTTCCGGCTGGTTGAGTGCAACACACCATGAGCAATATGGACTCAGATGCACGCGTGTCAGACGCCCATCGGTGGAGGGGCGAATATCTGTCCGCCGCGTGGCAGGCGCTCGCCACACAATGGGCTGGCAAGCTGAAGTGGCTTGTCGCGCCATCGTGGGGGGATGTGGCCTTTGCCGTGCGCTCGGCCCTTGCTGCGGGGTTGTCGCTTGTTATCGCCATGGCCATGGAGCTGGACAGCCCCCAGTGGGCACCACTTACCGTGTGGGTGGTTGCCCAGTCCTCCCGCGGGGAGAGTTTGTCCAAGGCACGGTGGCGCATTGCGGGTACGGTTCTGGGGTGCTGTGTTGCTGTGGGGCTTATTGCGGCTTTTCCACAAAGTCCTGCCCTGTTTTTTGGTGTACTGGCCTGCTGGATTGGTCTGTGCTGCGGCATGGCTACCTTTTTGGAAGGGTACAAAGCCTACGGGCTGGTGCTGACAGGGTTTACCTCCGCCATTGTCGCCACCGGGGCTATTATGCAGCCCGATCAGGTGTTCGACATCGCCATGTCGCGCGGCACATATATTGTACTGGGTGTTGTGTGCGAGGCGCTGCTGGCTCTTTTGTTTATGCCCGGCTTGCAGGCCCGTGCGCGCGCGCGGCTGAAAACGCGGCTGGATGATGCCCAACGGCTGGTGCGCAAGCGTGTGGCCTGTCTGGTGGAAGGCCACACGACAACGGAGCTGGACCAAAGCCCGCTGTTGAGCGAACTCACAACCGCAGGGAGCCGTATTGAGTACGATGCGCTGGAGGCTGGTGGATATGGCCACATGGCCGACCATGCCCGCGCGGCGCTGGCGGGGTTGCTGGTTCTGCTGGCGCGGGCGGAAGGGCTGGCAACCCTTAAGCTTTTGCCAGCGCAAAAAGTGCCGCCATCCATCCGCAAGGATGAGCGGATAATTGAACAGCATGTGGATGCCTGCCTGACCCACAGGCGAGGCGACCGCTTCCGGTTTCGTATCCGCTCGCGCAGGCATACGCTGGAAGCGGTGGAAAACGGCGTGCGGGCGTGTGCGGGTATTCTGGTTGGCTGGCTGTTGTGGGAGGTAACGGCATGGCCTGCGGGGCCTACTTTTATGTCGCTTCTGGCCCTTGTGTATGGTCTGCTTGCCACGCGGGAGAACCCGGTTGTGGCCTCGGCGCCGTTTTTTCGGGGGGCGGTGTGGTGTGTGCTGGTGGCGGGGGTGTATGTAACGCTGGTTCTGCCCGCACTCAGCACGCCAGAGGTGCTGGTCCTGCTGCTTATGGTGCCTATGGTCATAGGCGGACTTGCCGCACGCAACCCGGCTACGGCGGGTTATGCTTTTTCGTTCAATATGTTCCTGCCGGTCCTTATGGGGCCGAACAATCAGGGACGGTATGACGAGGTCTCTTTTCTCAATACATCACTCGCATTTTTGGGGGCGGTGCTGGTCGCCGGGTGGACATACCGTACGGTTCTGCCTTTCCGGCCGGACTCCCACATGCTGCGTACGGCGCGCTGGACCAGCAGGCAGTTGCAGGAGCTGGCGTCCACCAACAATCGGGTATCGGTCTATCAGTGGTTGTCAGGCAATGCGGACAGTCTGGTGCGGATTGTACGCAACGCGCAGGGTATTGCGCTCCCGCAGCGTAATGCGTTTGCCCGCCAGCAGTTCTCGGGCATGGTCAGTGGTATGCATGTTATTCTGCTGCGCGAACTGGCTTTGGCGCCGACCACGCCGCATGCTGTGCAACAGGCGCTCCGGGCGTTTTTGCGGCATTGGGAGCATGATGATGGCGCGGTAGTGACCCGCCAAGCCGCTGTAACCGCGCGCTGGCTCGACCGGCAGGTGGCGCAGATGCCTCCACCCCAGCAGGAAATTTTTGAGCACGCACTGGTCAGCCTCCGGCTGCTGGCCTGTGCCCAGCCTGTGGACCTGCCATAAAAAAGGGGATGCCAGAGCACCCCCTTGTGGTCATTCTCCGCAACCGGGCGGGCCGGTGGCGGAAGAATGCCCTGTAACTTAGGCCAGACCCTGCTTGAGGGCTGCCGTCAGTTCCTTGGATGTGGCGTTGCCGCCCAGATCCTTGGTGCGAACACCCCCTTCGGTGATCACTTTTTTGATCGCGGCGTCAATCCGGTCAGCCTGTTTGTCATGGCCAACGTGGCGCAGCATCATAACCGCAGCCAGCAGCAGGGCCAGCGGGTTGGCAATGCCTTTGCCTGCAATGTCGGGGGCGGAGCCATGAACGGCTTCAAACACGGCGGCTTTTTCGCCAATGTTTGCACCCGGCGCCATGCCCAGACCACCCACCAGACCAGCGGTCAGGTCGGACAGAATGTCGCCGAACAGGTTGGTGGTGACAACCACGTCAAACTGCCATGGGTTGATGACGAGCTGCATGGCGCAGGCGTCTACAATCCGTTCGTTAAAGGCGATGCGGCCTTTGTATTCTTCAGCAACCTTACGGCCTTCCTCAAGGAAAAGCCCGGTCAGCAGCTTAAGAATGTTGGCCTTATGCACGATCGTAACCGTCTTGCGGTTGTTCTTCACGGCATAATCAAAGGCGTATTTGACAATCCGGCGGCATTCCGCGCGGGAGGTAAAGCCGGAGCTCAGAGCAATACCCTTGGGGTCTTCACCCACGGGAATGTAATGCTCCATGGCGGCATAGTAGCCTTCCAGGTTCTCACGGAAGAGAACGAGGTCAATGTCATCAAACCGGCCACCGGGCACAATGGTCTTGGTGGGGCGCAGGTTGGCGAACAGGCCGAATTCCTGCCGGAGCGTCACATTGATGGACTTGAAGCCACCCCCAACAGGTGTGGTCAGCGGGCCTTTAAGGGCAAGGCCCGTACGGCGGATGCTCTCAATGGTCTGCTTGGGCAGTGGGTCGTTAACCGCATCTACACCAGCCATGCCGGCCAGCTGACGGTCCCATACAAACGGGGCCTCAACCGCGTCCAGAATTTCTATAACCGATTCAACAATTTCAGGGCCAATGCCATCACCGGGAATAAGTGTGGCGGGAATGGTCTTGCTATGTGCTGTCATTCTGAGAAGCTCCCTTTCAACTTCGGTGCCTGTTCTGCGCTTCTTTGCGCACACAGGCGATTCCCATTTACGTGACCATTGGTGGCAAACGCCTGCTATCACGCCTTATTGAGAGGCGCACAGGCCATTTGCAGCCATTTTTGGGCATCTGCGGGCAGATGTGGGCCAATCTGCTGCAAGATTTCTGCATGGTAGCTATCCAGCAGGGCGGTATCTGCTTCCCCCAGAAGGGCCGGGTCTATCAGACGCCGGTCAAAGGGGGCCAGAGTCAGGGTTTCAAACTCCAAAAAGGCGCGCGTGGAGTCTGCCTGCGTGGCGGGGCGGACCAGAACAAGGGTTTCCAGCCGGATACCGTAAGCACCGGGCAGGTAAAAACCCGGCTCGTTGGACAGGACCATACCCGCCTGCAACGCAATGGTGGATGTGGCCTTGGAAATACGGACCGGCCCTTCATGCACGGAAAGAAAGCTGCCAACGCCGTGGCCAGTCCCGTGGTCAAAATCCAGCCCGGCCTGCCACAGGTCGTACCGTGCGAGCGCGTCCAGCGCATGGCCTTTGGTGCCGGTGGGAAAACGCGCATGGCCAAGCCGCAGGTTGCCTTTGAGCACACGGGTAAAAGCGGCCTTGAGTGGCGCGGGGGCTACGTTTGGGCCGCTCCAGAGGGTGCGGGTGACATCGGTTGTGCCATCGGGGTACTGGCCGCCACTGTCAATCAGGTACACCTCATCGGGGGCTATGGCGCGGTTGCTCTGCTCGGTCACGCTGTAATGGATAATCGCGC
Source organism: Acetobacter zythi (assembly GCF_963921165.1). NCBI lineage: Bacteria > Pseudomonadati > Pseudomonadota > Alphaproteobacteria > Acetobacterales > Acetobacteraceae > Acetobacter > Acetobacter zythi. The sequence goes on along the minus strand of NZ_CAWUEO010000001.1, from coordinate 307,099 downwards.
CGTTAGGCCCAGCCCCCGAAATGGCCGTAAACGAGTCCTCCACATAATCCGCCGCCTCACGCCGGAAGGCGGTCAGTTGTCTGGCGGCGTCCAGTTCGGTTGTGGTGGTGGCGTGGGTTTCCATCCAGTGCAAAAAGCGGCATAGGGCCACGCCATCGCGTAGGTGGGCTGCGCGCATGCCCTGCTGTTCCACATCGTTTTTACAGGCTTTGGGCAGCAGGCATGGGTCTGGTGTGGGGGCAACGGTTGCATTGTGCTGGCCCAGCACCTGCGTAAACCACACGGCATTGCTTGCCGGGTCCACGCCCACGGTGCGGCCTGCCAGTGTGGCCAGAACCTGCTCCAGCGCAGCGGGCGCATGCACACGCACATCCGCACCCAGCCACGTGCGCACATCGGCCGGAATTTTGTCTGGCGGAATAATCAGGTCAACGCTCGTATCCGTATGGAGAATGGCAAAGGCCAGCACCACGGGTGTGCAGGGAATATCCGCCCCACGGATGTTGAGCAGCCAGGCAATGGAGGCGGAATCGCTTATGATCGCCGCATCCTGCCCCAGTGCGTGCAGGTCATGGGCAATGCGGGTGCGCTTGCTGGCAGCACTTTCCCCCGCATACTGCAACGGATGCACAAAAGCGGGGCCAGCGGGCAGGGCGGGGCGGTCCAGCCACAGGCTGTCCACCAGATTATGGGGCGTGGGGGTTAGGCAAAGCTGGTCCTGTTGCAGGTACGGGGCCAGTTCGGCGGCGCTCATAATGCGGGGGTCGTAGCCAATGCAGGCGCCGGGGTGGGTGTTGCTGCCCAACCATGTGGCCGGGGGAACCTGCCCACCATGCACACGCTCCCAGCATGCGCCATCCACCTGCTGGTCCATTTGCGTAATGTAGCGGCCATCGGAAAAAACAGCCGCTTTGTCCGCCAGCACAATGGCGGTGCCCGCACTGCCGGTAAAGCCACTGATCCATGCCAGCCTTTGGGCGCAGGCGGGCGTGTATTCGCCCAAAAACTCATCACCATGCGGAATAATCAACCCGTCCAGCCCGTTCTGGCGCAACAGGGTACGAAGGGCGGTCAGTCTGCTCATGGATAAGGAGGCCAAGGTACTACTCCGCAAAATGGTGGGGGATACTCAGGCAGATGCAGGCTTGGGCAAGCCTGCAAAAACCATGCCGCACATTATTTCAGGCTGAAAAATAACCAGCCGGGCGGCGCAGGATAAGGGTTGCCCAGTCTCCTTCGGTCAGGACCTGCTCAAGCACCAGCCCCTGCCTGCGGTGGGCGGCCAGCACCATGCGCACCTGCGTTTGCAGCAGGCCAGCCAGAATAACCGTGCCACCGGGGGCTAGCGCCTGCGCCAGATCCTTGGCCATAAGGCACAGCGGGCGGGCCAGAATATTGGCGAACACCAGATCATACGGTGCGTTTTTGCGGATGGCGGGGGTCTGCCAGCCATTGCCCAGTCGGCAGGTCAGTGCCCGGTTCAGCCTGTTGCGCTGCGCGTTCTGGGCGGAAACACGGACAGACCATGGCTCAATATCCACCGCCAGCACCTTCTGGTGCAAAAGGGCGGCGGCAGCCATGGCCAGAATACCCGTGCCACACCCAAGGTCCAGAATACGGCGTGGGCGGCGGTGGGCTATGCGCTCCAGCGCACGCAGGCACCCACGGGTGGACCCATGCTCGCCCGAGCCAAAAGCCACGCCTGCATCCAGCGTAAGTACAATACGGGTGGCCTCGGTGGCATCAGGCAGGTGGGTGCCACGCACCACAAAGCGCTTGCCAACCTGTTGCTCGGGAAAAGCCTCATACGTGCGGGCAAGCCAGCCTTCGGCCTCGGTTGCTGCGCGTTCGAGGGGGGCGGACACGCCACTGGTCAGCTCGGCCAGCATAAGGGCGAGTGCCAGTTCGTCCTCCATGTGGCCTGTGTCTTTTACGCCTTCAACCCGCCATTGGGTGCCTTCGGGGTTGGCTTCAAAAATACCAACGGTCGTGCAAACGCTGCCTATTGCGTTTTCATACGATTCCACGGCCGCTTCTGGCACGGTAACGGAAATGGTTTCCAGATTGGTTGCGTGGCGGCGGGTCGGAGGGGCCATTATAATTTCTCGATAAAGGAGGAAAGAAGTCGTTTTGTTCCCGCGTCTTCAAACGCGATTTCCAGATGGTTGCGGTCCGCCGCAATAACGATACCCACGCCAAAGCGGGGGTGGCGGACCTGCTGGCCAAGGGCAAAGGCTGGCTCGGCCTCGGGGGGGCGTTTGCGCCGGGCAATAACGGGGCCGTTGTCAAACAGGCTTTCTTCGGCAAACAGGCCGCGGCGGGCGGCCCCCCCTTCGTTTTTGCGGGCAATATGCTCCTCTGGCAGTTCGTCCAGAAAGCGGCTTGGCATGGAAGGCTGCCAGTTGGCGTAAATGCGCCTGCTTCCGGCATGGTAGATCAGGGCCTGTTTGCGGGCGCGGGTAATGCCCACATAGGCCAGCCTGCGCTCCTCCTCCAGTCCCTTTAGCCCGCCTTCATCCAGCGTGCGCTGGGAGGGAAAAACACCTTCCTCCCAGCCGGGCAGGAATACCGTATCAAACTCCAGACCCTTGGCGCCATGGAGCGTCATGATCGACAGTTTGGCGTCCTGTGCTTTTTCGTCTGTCTCCATCACAAGGGAGACATGCTCCAAAAACTCACCCAGCGTGCCAAAATCTGCCAGTGCGCGTACCAGTTCTTTCAGGTTTTCCAGCCGTCCGGGGGCTTCGGGCGAGCGGTCCAGCCGCCACATTTCCAGATAACCACTTTCTTCCAGCAGGTGTTCAACCGCCAGAACATGGCCTTCGCGCCCCAGAATGTCGCGCGTGGTGTTCAGGGCGTTGATCAGTGTACGGAGCTGGTCGGCCATTTTGCCCTTGAGCTGGCCGGTGCCGAGCAGGGTCTCGGTTGCAACGCTTACCGGCGTTCCGGCAAAGCGGGCGGCTTCGCGCAGTTTTTGCACACTGGCAGGGCCAACGCCGCGTTTGGGCACGTTAATGATCCGCTCAAACGCCAGATCATCCGCAGGTTGGCTGACCACGCGCATATAGGCCAGCGCATCGCGGATTTCCGCCCGCTCGTAAAAGCGCACACCGCCCACAATGCGGTACGGCAGGCCGGTCTGCACAAGCCGTTCCTCAAACGCGCGGGTTTGAAAACCCGCGCGGACCAGAATGGCCATTTCCGCCAAGGACTGGCCCTTGTGGTGCAGCTTTTCCGCCATGTCGCACACGCTGCGGGCCTCGGCATCTGAATCCCATACGCCGGTGACCAGCACTTTTTCCCCATCGGAGGGGTCATCCCGCCCGGAGCGCAGGGTTTTGCCCAGCCGTTCTCCATTATGGGCGATCAGCCCGGCTGCGGCTCCCAGAATATGGCGGGTCGAGCGGTAGTTACGCTCCAGCCGGACAATCTGGGCACCGGGAAAATCTTTTTCAAACCGCAGAATGTTTTCAACTTCCGCTCCGCGCCATGAGTAGATGGACTGGTCATCATCCCCCACGCAGCAGATATTGGCCGTGCCATCCGCCTGTTTGGCCAGCAGTCGCAGCCACAGATACTGCACGGTGTTGGTGTCCTGATACTCATCGACCAGAATGTAGCGGAACAGGCGGTGGTACTGGGCCAGCACATCGGGCCGGGTGCGCAGGATTTCGGTCACATGCAGCATCAGGTCGCCAAAGTCGCAGGCGTTCAGTTGTATCAGACGGGCCTGATACGCTTCGTAAATGGCGCGGGCGTGGTTGTTTGCAAAATCTGTATCTTCCGAAGGGGTCACGCGCGCAGGTGTTAACCCCCGGTCTTTCCAGCGTTGGATAACCCCGAGCAGGCCGGGTGCGGGCCAGCGTTTGGTGTCTATCTGCCACGGTTCCATAACCTGTTTGAGCAGGCGTAACTGGTCGTCCGTATCTAAAATGGTAAAGTTCTGGGTCAATCCCACGTATTCGGCATGGCGGCGGAGCATGCGTGCGCACAGGGCATGGAAGGTGCCAAGCCACAGCCCTTCGGCAGGGGCGCCAAGAAGTGTGGCCACACGCTCGCGCATTTCCCGCGCGGCTTTGTTGGTAAAGGTTACCGCCAGAATCTGCCACGGCCTGGCGCGTTCGGTCAGCAGGATATGGGCAAAACGTGTGGTCAGCACACGGGTTTTGCCCGTACCTGCGCCAGCCAGAACCAGTAGCGGGCCATCTGTTGTTTCAATGGCCGCGCGTTGCTCCGGATTAAGGCGCGCAAGGTAGGAGGAGCCGCTTTGGGGAGCAGCATGGGAAGCGGGATGAGAAGGGGGCTCGAATGTGGTCACCATTCCCTTATATAGTGATGTCCGCCTTAGGCCAATCGGAGCAATAGGATGGCGAAAACAAAGATGCCGCCAGATCGCAAACCTTCCGCACAGGAGGGAGATGCGGTTTTTGCCTCTACCGGGCCTGCGGGGCACCGCAAGCGTATGCGCCAAAGGGTGCTGGCCCATGGTGCGGGCGCACTGGCGGATTACGAACTGCTGGAAATGCTGCTGTTCTACGCCGTGCCCCGGCGCGATACAAAACCGTTGGCCAAAAGCCTGATCAACCAGTTTGGGTCTTTTTCCGCCGTGCTCGAATCCGCGTCCGATGTGTTGCACGGTGCGGGCATGCCGCTCGGCGCCTCCGCACTGTGCACGCAATTGCCCCATGTGGCGGCATGTCTGGTCCATGATGGAAGTAGCGGGCGGGCCTATCTGGGCGATTGGGATAGTCTTGTGCAGTATTGCAACACGGCCTTGCAGGCGGAGGAACGCCCGCAAATGCGTATGCTGCTGCTGGACAGCCGCAATACCCTGCTGGTGGACGAACAACTGGCTTGGCCCATGCATGCGCCAGCAGAAGACGTGCGCCATATTTTGCAACGTGCGCTGGAGGTGCAGTCCTGCGCGGTTGTAACCGTGTTTCTGGCCCAACAGGGGCAGGACGTGCAGGCCCTTCTCCAGAGCAGTGCGCCCTTTGTTGCGGCCTTGCGCAAGGCCGCCCCTTTGCTCGCTGTTAGTGTGCATGACCATCTGGTGGTCGGGCCGGAGCTATGGGCCAGCGCACGCCAGATGGCGCCAGATTGGTGAGCCGCCCCCCACCTCGGCCCGGCGTTGCCGATGGCGCGGCTTTTTTTATTGCACCGCAGGACGGGCTGGTCCCGCTCCAGCCCGTGGCAGGGCCGGAGCCGGTGGGGGTGGATGACCAGCACTGCCTTGCGGCCTTACTTGGGGCTGCGGGCATGGCCGGCGCTACTGCCAAAGAGCAGGCGGTTGCCCTTGTGGCGGAATATGGAACCCTGTCCGCTGTTCTGCTGGCGGCAAGCCTGCAGGAGGGGAGTGTACGCCAACAGCCAGAAGCCGTGCGTGTGTTGCTGATTCTCGCGCGGGAGAGTGCTTTTCGCCTGCATCGTGCCCGGTTAATGCGGGGGCGTGTGCTGTGCGAACGTCCGGCTCTGAACGCCTATCTGTTAGCCCTTATGGCGCGGGAAAAAACCGAGCAGATGCGTGTGCTGTTTCTGGACGCGGCAAACCGGCTTGTGGCGGATGAGGTTATGGGCCGTGGCACGGTGGACCACGCCCCGGTTTACCCGCGTGAGATTGTGCGCCGTGCGCTGGCCCTGCGCGCGGGTAGCTTTGTACTGGTGCATAACCACCCCAGCGGAGATGCCACGCCCTCGGCTGAGGATGTGAGCATGACCGGCCAGATCATGGCCGCAGCCCGTATTGTGGGCCTGCATGTGGCGGACCACCTGATTGTGGGCAAGGAGCGGGTCCTGAGCATGAAGGAGGCGGGCTTACTGTAGCCTGCGCCCCCCATTGCTCAGGGTAGTGGGGGTGTTAGTCTGCGTTTATGGGCGGAGGGGCCGCGCATTTGGTGGCCAGGGGGCCAAGGGCTGCCTGTATGCCCCACTCACCCGGCAGAGCGCCGTAGGGGAACAGAATGTTCACATGCCCCATTTTGCGGCCCTCGCGGGCAATTTTTTTGCCGTACAGGTGGGGGATATGGCCCGAATGGGCTAAAATGGCGGGCCATAGGGCCATATCCTCTGGTCCGACCAGATTTTTCATCACCGCGTCCGAATGGCGGATGGCATAGGGCAGGGGCAGGCCCGCAACGGCACGGATGTGCATGTCAAACTGGTCCTGCGCACAGGCATCCATTGTCCAGTGGCCTGAATTATGCGGCCGGGGGGCAACTTCGTTCACCATCAACGACCCATCGCGCACAAGGAACATTTCCACCCCCATAATGCCGACCAGATCAAACTGTTCGGCAATAAGGGCGGCCAGTCGGCCTGCTTCAAGGGCCACATCGTCCGCCACGGGGGCGGGGGCGAGTGTCAGGTCCAGAATGCCGTGCCAATGGTGGTTCAGAACCGTGTCAAAGCACCGGGTTGTGCCATCTGTGCCGCGTGCGACCATAACGCTGAGTTCGCAGGCAAAATCGACCATGCCTTCGGCTACCAGCGGGTGCGGGGCCAGTGCGGCAAACGCTTCGTCCAGCTCCGCTTCGGTGTAAACGCGGCGCTGGCCCTTGCCGTCATACCCGTTGCGGGTGGTCTTGAGAATAAGCGGGAAGCCAAGCTTATTGGCCGCTTCATGCAAGGAGGCATGGTCCGTAACCGCATGCCACGGTGCTAGCGGCACACCGGCGGAGGCCAGAAATGTTTTTTCCGCCAAACGGTCCTGACTGATGCGCAGGATATGGCCAGACGGGCGCACGGGGCAATGCCTGCTCAGCCGGTCCAGCGCATCTGCACTGATGTTCTCAAACTCGAACGTGACAACATCAACAGCCTTGGCAAAGGCATCCAGTGCATCGGGGTCGTCATACGCGCCAAGAGTTATGGCGCTGCAAACCTGTGCCGCAGGGCCGTGCGCATCCTGCGTGAGAATATGGGTTTTATAGCCCAGCCGGGAGGCTGCAACAGCAGACATGCGGCCAAGCTGCCCCCCGCCCACAATGCCAATAACGGCGTTGGGGGCCAGGGCTGCGTGTGTATGGGTCATTCGTTTTCTGTCACGGGTGTATCAGCAACCGATGCGGTCTGTACCGCGCGCCATGCCTCCAGCCGTGCGGCCAGTTCCGGGTTCTGCAAAGCCAGAATGGAGGCCGCCAGCAATGCCGCGTTCTTGGCGCCAGCCGATCCAATGGCCAGTGTGCCAACAGGTACGCCACCGGGCATCTGCACAATGGAGAGCAGGCTGTCCATGCCTTTGAGCGCACGGGATTCCACGGGTACGCCCAGCACGGGCAGGCGGGTCCATGCAGCGCACATGCCCGGCAGGTGTGCCGCACCCCCAGCGCCTGCGATAATAACAGACAACCCTCGCTCCGCCGCCGTGCGGGCATAGTCCGCCAGCCTGTCCGGCGTGCGGTGGGCGGACACAATGCGTGTTTCGTGCGGGATTTCCAGCTCGTTCAGAATAGCATCGGCATGGCGCATGGTTTCCCAGTCGGACTGGCTCCCCATGATTATGCCAACCTTGGGGGCGGTGGCTGCCGCGCCGTTGTCTGCTGCGTGGGAGGTGGTGGTCTGGGGGGCTGTCGTGTTCACAGGGGTAGGGTATCCGGTCTTGCTAATGCTGGTCCTGTTGCAAAGTCAGGCAATATTGTCGGGTATCAGTTGGCTTTCAACCCGTGTTATGCGGTCTTTGAGCAGTAATTTCCGTTTTTTGAGCCGCTGAAGGTACAACTGGTCGATAAAAGTTGTCTCGTTGGTCATGCGGTTGATGACCGTATCCAGATCACGATGCTCGCTTCGCAGTTCAAGAAGTTGCCCCAGTAGTGACTCGCGGTCTTGCATCATGGCGCTGGTTCTCCCTGTGTGCATCTGACTCGTGCATTCAATCGGATTACTCCGTTGTCGCATTTATGGTGCGCTTTACCAACCATGCATTGCGAAGCCAGCTTGCGCAAACCTGAAAAAGTTCCATGTGCACAGCGCATATCGGTATGCGGCGGGATATGAAATTAACATGAAATTTTTGGCCGCCTGTACGCTAGCGTAAAAAAGTCACTAACCGAATGGAGGCAGCCATGGCGCGCCTAGCAAGGATAGAGTCTCTCAAACACCGCCATTCTCATATTGACCAGAAAATTGCTTCCGAAGGGGGCAGGCCCAGACCGGACGAGCGCGTTCTGATGTGCCTGAAGCTGCAAAAGCTCAGGATCAAGGAAGAAATAGAACGGCTGGCGGGCTAAAAAAACGCAACGCGGTTCAGTCTGTCGCATGTGCATACGCGGCAGACTGAACCGGAAAAATTTTATTCAGCAGAAAAATCAAGATCGCCCGCATCCAGCGCAGGCATGGGAATTTCCGCCCCTTCACGCTCAAGCCGGGCATTGGCGTCGGCTACGGCTGCGTTCAGGTCCGTCTGGCTGCATAGGCCAACGGTCACTGGGTCACGCGGTTTGATGTTGGGCGTGTTCCAGTGTTGTTTGTCCCGCACTTTGGCAATGGTGTCCTTAGTGGTGCCCAGCAGTTTAACAATCTGCTGTTCGCTCAACTGCGGGTAGTTGCGCAGCAGGAAGGCAATACCATCGGGGCGGTCATGGCGTTTGGCAACCGGCGTGTAGCGCGCACCCTTGGAGCGGCGGCGTACAGGGTTGTTGGTCGCCAGAATTTTAAGCCGTGCGGTAGGGGTTGCCTCGCAACGGCGGATTTCTTCCAGTGCAAGCTGGTGGTTGGCAACGGGGTCATAGCCCACAATGCCCTGAGCGACTTCCCCATCGGCAATGGCCTGCACTTCCAGCGGGTGCATCCCACAAAAAGCGGCAATCTGTTCAAAGCTGAGCGCGGTCTTTTCGATCAGCCACACAGCGGTTGCTTTTGGCATCAAGGGTAAGGTCGTCATTTGGCTTCTATCCTGTCGTCGGGCGGCGCTCACGCAGGCACCGGTAAAATTGACGGCCTGGAACCTCTTCCGAAGCCTGCGTGCCTGCCGACGCGCATCTATGCCCCCGATATGGAGGGAGCAGCCCGGTCAGGTCAAGCCGCAAAAACACAACAAAAGGGGGTGGAACCACTGTTCCACCCCCTTTTGGACCCGCAAGGCGCACTCAGGCCGCATCCGACACGCGCTGGTTACGGGCCGTATCGGCCGCAACAACGTTGTGGTTCGGGGCAAAGGGCGCGCTGGCGGGGGCATCGGCTGGCATGCTGGTGCTATGGCCCGCACGGACCGGAATGCGCCGTGGTTTAAGGGCTTCGGGCACGATCTGGCGGACACTGATGCGGAGCAGGCCGTTATTCATATCCGCTCCTGTGACCTCAACATGGTCGGCCAGTGCAAAGCGGCGTTCAAAGGCGCGGCGGGCAATGCCGCGGTGCAGCACTTCGCCCTCGTTTTGTGGGGTACTCACCCGACCGGAGACAACAAGTGTGCTGTCTTGGACCAGAAGTTCAATATCCTCGGGGGCAAAGCCTGCCACGGCCATGGTCAGGGCGTAGCTGTCGTTCCCTGTTTTGGCAATGTCGTAGGGGGGGTAGCTTGGTGTGCCCGTGTTGCGGGCTGCGGTGTCCATTACCTGTGCCAGCCGGTCAAAGCCGATGGCGGTACGGAACAGGGGTGCAAAATCATAGGTCATGTGGAACCTCCTCGTTCAGCAAGGTTCTGCCGTGCAGCAGGCCCCATAAGGCGGCCCGTGGCGGCAGGTCTGTCTGGCCGACCCCACATGGGGCATCGGCCATACCCCAAACGTGGAAAGCCCCGCCTCCTTTTTCAAGAGGGCGGGGCCTGAAGCACACAAAGACGCTGAAAAATCAGCCCTTGGAACGGGTGCCGATCCCTGCAAAGCGCTTGTTGAACTTGGCAACCTGGCCCCCGGTGTCCATGATGCGCTGAACGCCGGTCCACGCCGGATGGGACTTGGTGTCAATGTCCAGACGGATGGTGTCACCAGCTTTGCCGTAGCAGGAGCGGGTGGTGTATTCCGTGCCGTCGGTCATGATGACGGTGATTTCGTGGTATTCGGGGTGAATGCCGGGCTTCATGGGACAGGTCTTTCTTTACAGCAGACGAAGGCCCGATACCGACCGGGCCGAATTGCCGTGCATATAACGGTATGCGGCAGCAGGATCAACCGTTGATTGCGCACCTTTTACTCCAAACCGGGGCAGTCCTGCGCCGCGTTGTGGGGTAACGCATTGAATGGTCCGTGGGAATAATGATCTGCCTGCTGGCATACGGGGTAAAGATTTTTGAATATTCCAACAATAAAGCTTGAGAAACAGCCAGTCCGGCGGATACAGATCAGTATCTTTGTATAAAACCTTACAAACAGGATAATTATTCATGGCTGATCTTAAAACTGATCTTAAGGCGCATGTTCGTACACCGGGCTGGGTGGGGGAGTTCCGCGCCTTTATCATGCGTGGCAATGTGGTGGATCTGGCTGTTGGTGTGGTCATTGGCGCCGCGTTTACGGGAATTGTGAACAGTCTGGTCAAGGATGTGTTCAACCCCATTATTGGTCTGCTGGTGGGCGGGATTGATTTTTCCAACCTGTTCGTCACCCTTAAAGGCCCGCATGAAGCAACGTTGGATGCCGCGCAAAAAGCCGGGGCGGTCACCCTGAACCTTGGTCTGTTTGTGAATGCGGTTATCCAGTTCCTGATCGTGGCCATGGCCATTTTCTGGATGGTCAAAGCCCTGACCCGCCTGCATGTGCGTGAGGAAGCCAAGCCCGCAGCCGCACCCGCGCCCACCAAAACGGAAGTGCTGCTAACCGAAATCCGTGACGAACTTGCCGCCCGGAACAATGGGCAGGCAACGCCGCAGGGCTAAAAGACTTTCAGGTATAAAATGGACCCGGACCATGGGCCGGGCCAGTGGCTGTATTTTCGGCTGGCGGAATATGGGGTAGGTTCTTGAACATGAAGCGCCCTGTATTCCGCTTTTTTTGTAAAGCGCCCCCCTTTGCCGCCATGCTTGCCCTTGTAGGCGTGGCAGGCTGCCAGAGCGTGCCGTATGAACTCAGGGTGGAGCAGACCCCCAGCACGCTGCTGTACAGCTACGCCATAGCCAATGGCATGGCGCGCGGGCAGTTGATGAGCGGTGGCTTAACGCTGCCGCAGATTGTTCATATTGTTACGGCGGATCGGGCGGCCCTTGCGGCCATTCTGGCGTTTCGGGATCACCCGGACGGCAATACGCTCAAAGTGGCTGGGCTAAAGGTGGAAAGTTTTCTGGCCACGATTGATGAACCCGCCACTTTTTCGGGCAGCATGATGGTCGTGCCCAATGGCGCACCCGTCCCACTTTCAGGGCATTGAGGCATAAAAAAACGGAGCAGTCAGACTGCTCCGTTTTTTTATTGTGTCCTGATCATGCGCGCTCAGGTGGACGGCGTTGTGGCCTTGCCACTTTTGGCACCCCGCTTCAGGCGGCCTTCTCCCATAAAAAGCAGAAGGGGCGCTGCGATGAAGATGGAGGAAGACGTGCCCACCACAATGCCAAACAGCATGGTCCACGCAAAGCCGGACAATGTGGCGCCTCCCCACAGGGCCAGCGGCAGGGATGCCAGAAAGACCGTGGAGGATGTGCCCAGTGTGCGGTTGAGTGTTTCGTTGATTGAAAGGTTGATCAGGTCAATGAGCGGCATGGTGCGGTATTTACGCAGGTTCTCACGCACACGGTCATAAACCACCACCTTGTCATTGGTGGAGTAACCCAGAATGGTCAGAATGGCGGCCACCATAACCAGATCGAACTCAAAGCCGGTGAGTACGAGAAAGCCCACCGTTTTGGTCAGGTCCAGCACAAGGGTGATCACTGCGCTAAGGGCGAACTCCCATTCAAACCGGAACCAGATGTAACCCAGAATCATGGCAAGGCTGAGTGCCAGCGCCAGCATGCCGTTGCGGAACAGTTCGGCCGAAACCGAGGCTCCCACCGCATCGGCGCGCAGAATGGTCGTGCCGGGCAGGGCCTCGGCCACAGTGTGGCGCACCTTGTCCACAATGGCTTGCGTATCCTGCTCCGAGCCAGCATCCAGCCGGATCAGAACATCGTTCGCTGCGCCAAAGGACTGGAAGGAGGCGTGCTGCACCCCATGCTCGGCCAGAGCCGCGCGGATTTTGGCAAAGTCCGCCGGGCCGGGGGTTTGGGCTTCCACCACAATCCCACCGCGAAAATCCAGCCCCAGTGTCAGGCCGGGGTGGAAGAACAGAACAAGCGATGCAATCGACAGCACGGCCGAGACGATCAGCCCCATGTAGCGACCGCGCATGAAGTTGATGTGCGTATCCTTGCGGACAAAACGCAGAAGAGGACGTCCGAACATAAGTAGCGCCTCGTTTCTTCAAACAGGCAGGCTGGTTGGGCGCGTACGCGCGTACCAGCGGGCCATGAGCATGCGGGAAAGCAGCAGGGTGGTGAACAGAGTGGTCACAATGCCAATGGTAATGGTGAGCGCAAACCCACGGACCGGACCTGTGCCAAAAACAAACAGCATGACGTGGGCCAGCAGGGCCGTGGCGTTACTGTCGATAATGGTGGAGGTGGCTTTTTCAAACCCTGTCTGCATGGCTGCCAGCGGGGTGCGCCCACGGGCAATTTCCTCGCGGATGCGTTCGTTGATCAGGATGTTGGCATCCACCGCCATACCCAGTGTAAGCAGCATGCCCGCCATGCCGGGTAGGGTCAGGGTTGCCTCAAAGAGCGAGAGAATGGCCACCATGAGCACCAGATTGGCCAGCAGGGCCATATCCGCGTACCAGCCAAAGCGGCCATAAAACAGCACCATAAAGACCACGACCATAACAAAGCCAACGGCAAGGCTGATCATGCCTGCGCGAATGGAATCGGCCCCTAGTGATGGACCAATGGACCGCTGCTCGATAACGCTCAGGGGGGCAGGCAGCGCGCCTGCGCGGAGCATCAGGGCAAGGTCGGTGGCCTTCTGCGCGTCAAACCCGCCAGTAATCTGGCCGTTGCCACCGGTTATGGGGCTCATGATCACGGGGGCTTCGATAATCTTGTTATCCAGCACAATGGCGAATCGCTTGCCCACATTGCTTTGCGTGACGGCGGCAAAGGCGTGTGTGCCAATCGAATCGAAAGAGAAGCTGACGGCCCATTTACCGCTTTGCTGGTCAATAACCGCACCGGCGTTGGTCAGGTCCGAGCCGTCCACATCCACATGGTCGAACACGGGCAGGGGGCCACCCTCTGCCGGGTCGGCCATCTGGAGCAGGCTTACGCCTTGCGGCGGGTAGGTGGCGTGCAGCGGGTTGGCGTCTACCAGATGGAAGCTCATTTTGGCCGTGGTGCCCAAAAGAGCCTTAATCCGGTCCGGGTCGCTAATACCGGGGAGTTCCACCACAATGCGGTCATCACCCTGGCGGGTAATTTCGGGGTCCACCGCACCTGTGCCGTCAATGCGGCGGCGCACAATCTCAATGGACTGGGTCACGGCCTCACGCGCACGGACGCGAATGGATTCGGGGGCCAGCACAAGGGCAATGCTGCCGTCCTCACGCTTGCTTACGCTGAATTCGTTCGGCACGGCGCGGGGCAGGGCATTCAGGGCTGCTATGTCCGCATCGGTTTCAGAAGCCGCACGGGGCATGAACGAGATGGTGGCCTTGGCCGCATCCACCGTAATGTTCTGGTAGCCAAGATGCGCGTCAAGCAGCGCATCGCGCGTGTTTTCCGAAAGGGTTTGCAACCTGTCATGGGTCAGGCTTTGCAGATCAACCTGCATGAGCAGGTAGGAACCGCCCCGCAGATCCAGTCCAAGGTGGATCTGTCGCCATGGTATGGAAGGGAGCGGCTTGCGCATGCCGTTGGGCAGGCACAGCAGCAGGCCTAAAAGGCATACGCCCAGTACCGAGGCCAGTTTGAGGCGGCTGTAATACATTCTCACCTGATCGCTTGCAGTTTTGCTGCCCGGAACATGCCGTTCAACCCCAACAGATGCAACCCGTTCGCGCGCTTATGGGTGGCATGCTGTGCTTTTTCGTTCATTTTGCGTGGCGCAGGCGCATCACCCCACCCCAAATGGCGCTGGCATGGCAGGGGCGGCATGGCTGGAGCAGGGGCTTTGTTTGCATTCGGGGGCGAGGCTGCTACCCCTTGAGGGGTCTAAAAAACTGGCCAGATCAGGCAAGGGCGGTACAGATGAGCACAACGCTGCGTGTAGGGGTTATTGGGGCAGGGCATTTTGGGCGGTACCACGCCCTGAAAATACGCGATGTGCCGGGCGAGAGCCTGTCTGGCCTGTTTGACCCCGATCCCGCCCGTGCGCGGCTTGTTGCGCACGAGGCAGGCTGCCCGGTTGTGGCGGATGTGGATACACTGCTCGCCCAGTCCGATGCGGTGGTGGTGGCCGCTCCGGCGGAGTTTCATTTTGACCTTGCCGTACAGGCCCTGCGGGCGGGGCGGCATGTGCTGGTGGAAAAGCCGGTGGCGGCAACGCTGGAACAGGCGGACATGCTGGTCACACTGGCGCGGCAGAGCGGGCTGGTCTGCCAGGTTGGGCACCTGCTGCGCTACTCCGCCGAGCATGAGGCCATAAGCAGGCGCATAACCCGCCCGCTTTATATAGAGGCCACGCGCATAGCCCCCTACAAGCCACGCGGGACGGATGTTTCCGTTATTCTGGACCTTATGATCCATGATCTGGATCTGGTTCTGGCCCTTGTGGACAGCCCGATTGCACAGGTGGATGCGCTGGGGGCGGCGGTCAGCTCCGAGTACGAGGACATAGCCAACGCGCGGGTGCGGTTTGAAAACGGGTGTGTGGCCACCATTACCGCCAGCCGCATTTCGCTCAAGACCGAGCGGCGGATGCGCCTTTTTTCCGAGGAGGGGTATCTGTCGGCTGATTTTGTCAAACGTGAGTTGAGCATGATCGGGCGTGAGCGGGGCCTGCCGCTACCGGGCACAGGCGGCTTCAGGCGGGAGAGCATAAGCTGGAAGGAGCATGATTCGCTGTTTGCGGAGCATCAGGCTTTTGTGGCGTCCTGCGTGCATGGCGCTCCTGTGGTGGTGGATGCCGTGGCCGGGCGGCGTGCTCTGGCGGCGGCTCTGGCTGTGGCGGATGGCATAACCACCACGCGCACCCTTATGGAGCAGTCCGGCCTGATCGGGGGGAGTTGAAAAGACGTGCGCAAGCGACGCGGGAGGAATCCGCTGTTTTTCAAAGCGCAAGCTTAAAATTGGTCATTTTCGTCAAAAAAAAACCTAGATATGGGGGCAAAGTGGGGTAAGAAGCGCGATATATGGTGTGTGCGTCCGCGCCAGTCACACGCCCCCCAATATCGTTCGTAAAAAACCGGAGAGCAAAAGCCATGAGTCTGATCGACGTGCATGAGAATGACGTTCGTCGTTCCCATTCAGGAGCATCAGGCTCGGCTGAGGAACCGGATCTGTTCGGTGCCGAGCAGATGCAGGATATGGTGCAGCTTCCGGGGCACCATCAGGTGCGTGTGGACCGCTCGCGCGATGCGCTGTTGACCCCGTTTGGCAAGGCCACGCTGGATAACCGCTACCTGCTGCCTGATGAGAGTTATCAGGACCTGTTTGGGCGCGTTGCGTCCTATTACGGGGCGGATGCTGCCCACGCGCAGCGTATTTATGACTATATCAGCCGCCACTGGTTCATGCCCGCAACGCCTGTGCTGTCCAACGGCGGCACAACGCGTGGCCTGCCCATTTCGTGCTTTCTGAATGAAGCGAACGACAGCCTTAAAGGCATTGTCGATCTGTGGAACGAGAATGTGTGGCTGGCCAGCAAGGGTGGGGGCATTGGCTCCTACTGGGGGAACCTGCGCTCCATTGGCGAGAACGTGGGCCGTAATGGCAAAACCTCGGGCGTTATCCCCTTTATCCGTGTGATGGACAGCTTAACGCTTGCAATCTCCCAGGGGTCGTTGCGCCGTGGGTCGGCCGCGGTCTACCTGCCGGTCTGGCACCCCGAGATTGAAGAGTTCATAGAAATCCGTCGCCCCACGGGGGGGGACCCCAACCGTAAGGCGCTTAACCTGCACCACGGTATTCTGGTCTCCGACGCGTTCATGCGCGCTGTGGAGACCGATGCCGAATGGGCGCTGCTCTCACCCAAGGATAACTCGGTTATCCGCAAAATTTCGGCGCGTGGGTTGTGGATTCGTATTCTCACCGCGCGTATGGAGCAGGGCGAGCCATATATTGTTTACTCCGACCATGTGAACAATGCGCGCCCGGAGCACCACAAGCTTGCCGGATTGGAGGTCAAGACCTCCAACCTGTGTTCCGAAATTACGCTGCCAACGGGCATAGACCACCACGGCAAGGCGCGTACTGCGGTCTGCTGCCTGTCTTCCCTCAACCTTGAAACATGGGATGAGTGGTCGGATAATCCTCAGTTCATCGAGGATGTCATGCTCTTCCTCGATAACGTGTTGCAGGACTTTATCGACCGCGCACCAGAGGACATGGAGCGGGCCAAATACGCCGCCATGCGTGAACGCTCCGTAGGTCTGGGGGTTATGGGGTTCCACTCCTTCCTGCAGGCCAAAAATGTTCCGTTCGAGAGCGTGATCGCCAAGGTCTGGAACCGCAAGATCTTCAAGCATATCCGCGAGCAGGCCGATGCCGCCTCCCGCCATCTGGCGGACCTGCGCGGCGCCTGCCCCGATGCCGAGGAATATGGCATTAAGGAACGCTTTTCCAACAAGATGGCCATTGCGCCCACGGCGTCCATTTCCATCATTGCAGGCAATGCAAGTCCGGGGATCGAGCCGATCGCGGCCAACGTGTTCTTGCAAAAAACCCTTTCCGGCTCCTTTACGGTACGGAACCGGCACCTGCTCAAGCTGCTGGTGGAAAAAGGGCAGGACACGCCAGAGGTGTGGTCCTCCATTACCACCAGCAAAGGCAGCGTGCAGCATCTGGACTTTTTGACCCAGCAGGAAAAGGACGTGTTCAAAACCGCGTTCGAACTGGACCAGCGCTGGGTGGTGGAGCATGCGGCCGACCGGCAGCCATTTATTTGTCAGGCGCAGTCGGTCAACCTGTTCCTGCCTGCGGATGTGCATAAGCGCGACCTGCACCAGATTCATTTTCAGGCATGGAAAAAGGGGCTGAAATCTCTTTATTACTGCCGCAGCCTGTCCATCCAGCGGGCGGATACGGTGAGCAACGTACTCGCCAAGTCCGAGGTGCTGGGGGCGGGGGTGGCCGAGCAGGCCGCCGCAGACCATGCCGCAGGTGGCAATAATTATGACGAGTGTCTGGCCTGCCAGTAAGGGCTGACGGGTCAGTATCTGTTTTTTATCACAGTCGTGTGGCGGTTTCCTTGGGTGGTGCCGCCTGATGGAGGCACAATGAGCGAGCACAAAACCGGCCAGCAGCCGCAGGAACAGCGTTTTGACCTGCTGACAGCCAACCCGGTGTACAAGCCGTTTCGGTACCCGTGGGCGTATGATGCATGGTTGACGCAGCAGCGCGTGCACTGGCTCCCCGAGGAAGTGCCGCTGGCTGATGACGTAAAAGACTGGCACCGTGTGCTCAACGAGAGCGAACGCCACCTTGTGACCCAGATTTTCCGCTTCTTCACCCAGTCGGATGTGGAAGTGAACAACTGCTACATGAAGCACTACAGCCGGGTGTTCAAACCGACTGAAGTGCTGATGATGCTTTCGGCCTTTTCCAACATTGAAACCATTCATATTGCGGCATACAGCTACCTGCTGGACACGCTGGGTATGCCGGAGGAAGAATATTCCGCGTTCCTTAAGTATAAGGAAATGAAGGATAAATACGATTACATGCAGTCCTTTAACGTGGACAGTAAGCATGAAATTGCAAAGACGCTGGCAGCGTTCGGGGCATTTACGGAGGGGCTACAGCTTTTTGCCTCCTTCGCCATCCTGCTCAACTTCCCGCGCTTTAACAAGCTCAAGGGCATGGGGCAGATCGTGTCCTGGTCGGTGCGGGACGAAACCCTGCACTGCCTGTCCATTATCCGCCTGTTCCGCGTGTTCATTCAGGAAAACCCGCATATCTGGACAGATAAGCTGCGGCAGGAACTGACCGACATCTGCAAAACCATTGTCGAGCACGAAGAGGCCTTTATTGACCTTGCGTTCGAAATGGGACCGGTGGAAGGGCTGGATGCGGCACAGGTTAAAACCTACATCCACTTTATTGCCGACCGCCGCCTGACCCAGCTTGGGCTGGACCCGGTGTACAACACGACTACCAACCCGCTGCCTTGGCTGGATGATATGCTGAACGCGGTTGAACACGCCAACTTCTTTGAAAACCGTTCAACCGAATACAGCCGCGCCTCCACCATGGGCACATGGGAAGAAGCGTTTGAAAGTTCGGTTTTCTCGTAATATCCGGCCGAAGGGGCGGGCCTAAAGGCCGGGCAGGGCTGTGCCGTTTTCCAGCACGTCGCGCGCCTGTGGGGTAAAGGCTCCGTCTGCTTCATGCAGGATCAGGCCAGACAGAATGCGGGCAGGGCTTTTGACCCCAAGTCTGGCCTGCACCAGCAGAATGCGCGCTTCGCGGTCTGCTTTGGGCCAGAAGGGGTACAGGGTTACACCCCCAAAGCCGTGGGCGACCAGTTCGGCCACGGCTCTGTCGGTCAGGGCGGAGGGGAGTGCCAGTGTCAGGCTGCCTTTGTGGCGCAGGATAGCGGCGGCCCCCTTAACCCATAGGGGGAGGGTCTGCATGCCCATCCGGCGGGCAAGGTCCCGGCGGGGTTCGGGGGAGGCTGTGCCAGTTGTGGCGTGCCACGGTGGGTTGGTCATGCAATGGTCAAAGCGCAGGTCCTCAGGCACACCTTCGGGGAAAGATGTTGCAAGAACAGAAACCTGCTCCTTTTTGTTGGCACGCAGGTTTGCGCGGGCAAGTTCTGCGGTTTCGGAGTCTTTCTCAATGCCTGTTCCGTGCAGGTCGGGTACGCGGTGCATCAGGCATAACAGCCCTGCACCGGCGCCGCAGCCGATTTCGAGCACATGCTGGCCCTGGCGCGCGGGCACGGCTGCGGCCATAAGAATGGGCTCAAGCCCTGTGCGGTAGCCTTGCTGAAACTGGCTGTAAGCGATACGTCCACGCAAAAGAGTGCCATGCGAGGTCGTGGGAAGGTGGCTTGATGGTGCTTGTTGCATCACTGTGATCTGGCTGGCTTGAATTTGTTGGTGCTTGACCGTTTTTCAGGTGCCTCGCATATAAGAGAACGTCAACTCATCCCATGGCTGGGGGAATAGCATTTGGGTGTTGCAGTCAGTCTGTCGGAAACGGACAGCGCCGCGAGCCAGGATGGATCTGGAGTTTCTGTGAGTAAACCAGGGGAAGCTGGCCTTAAGGCGCTGGCTGATTATCTCGCTGCGGATATGCAGGCATGTAATCAGGTCATTGTGGACCGCATGCAGAGTTCCGTAGCGCTTATTCCGCAGTTAGCTGCGCATCTTGTGGCCGCTGGCGGCAAGAGGCTGCGGCCATTGCTGACACTCGCCTCCGCGCGGTTGTGTGGCTACAACAATCAGGACGGGCGCATGAGGCATGTAGAAATTGCCGCCTGCGTTGAGTTCATTCATACAGCCACACTGCTGCATGATGATGTTGTGGATGACAGCCAGCTAAGGCGTGGTCTGGCGAGTGCTAACGCAATTTTTGGCAACAAGGCCTCTGTGCTGGTGGGGGACTTCCTGTTTGCCCGCTCGTTCCAGATTCTTACGGCTGATGCCTCGCTTGATGTTATGGCGATTCTCTCTGCTGCATCTGCCACACTGGCCGAAGGCGAGGTCATGCAGATGACCACGCAGAATGATCTGACCACCTCGGTTGAGCAGTATCTTCAGGTTATTTATGGCAAAACGGCGGCGCTGTTTGCCGCAGCCTGCGAATCTGGCGCTGTTATTGGGGATGTCACCCCAGCCGAACGTGAAGCCCTGCGGGTTTACGGTGCTAATCTGGGCATGGCGTTCCAGCTTGTGGATGATGCGCTGGATTATTCAGCCGATCAGGCCGTGCTGGGTAAAGAAGTCGGGGACGACTTTAAGGAAGGCAAGGTCACTCTGCCCGTGCTGGCGGCCTATGAGGCTGGCAGCGAGGAGGACCGCGTATTCTGGCGTCGTGTGATTGAGGAATGCGAGCAGCAGCCAGAAGATCTGGATACAGCACTGGCCCTTATTGCCCAGACCAACGCGATTGGCATTACCCTTGCCAGGGCGGAAGACTACGCGACTCTGGCCCGTCAGGCGTTGCAGGGCTTCCCTGACAACGATCTTAAGGCCCTGTTGCTGGAAACCGCCAGTTACTCCGCCAGTCGCGCTAGCTAGGCTAGAGGCCATTTTGGCAAGAGACTGGTAAACCCATGCCAGCTTATTTTAAGTGCCAAAGTGGCCCCTTTATCAGCAGGAAGACCTTGCTACAGCTTAGGCCGTGCAGGTCCGTTGCTGGCTTATCTGTTCTTGCCACAGATTGATTTTATCAAAACCAAAAGTAGGCAGATGGGCGGTCAGAGCCTTGGCGTCCGCAGGGTTTGCCGTAAACCATGCCTGTTCTGGCATCGTGGCGGTGTTGGGCGCGGGCTGTAGGGTTTGCAAGATTGTACAGGTCTGACGGGCGACCGCATCGGCTGGGTCCAGCCACGTCATACTGGGCGGGGTCAGCCTGCGGAGCTGGTCGAGCATGAATGTGTAATGCGTGCACCCTAGACCGATCGCATCCAGCCGGCTGGAATCGGGGTGGCTGAACAGCCCTTCAATATCTTTATAAATCAGGTCATCGGGTACGGAGTGACCCCGAAAAACCTGTTCGGCATAGCTTGCCAGATGAGGAGCCGCATGGGCGATCAGGGTGCAATCTGGCGCATAGAGCGCGTGTAGGCGGGACAGGTAAGGCCGCCGGATTGTTGCACGCGTGGCCAGCAGGCCGATAACGCCAGTTCTGGTCTGGCGTGCTGCCCAACGAATGGGGGGCACACAGCCCACAAACGGAATACCGGGGCAGGCGAGACGCAAGGCATCCAGAGCCAGAGTGCTGGCCGTGTTGCAGGCAATAACAACAGCTTGTGGCTGCAAGCGGGCAATAGCCGCGCAGACAAGGGAGATGATGCGCCGCGTAAGGACGGCATCATCCTGCTCGCCGTAAGGAAAAACGGCAGTATCTGCCAGATAGTCAACCCCGATATGGGGCGAGAGTGCCCGAATGGCCCGCACAATACCCAGTCCACCAATGCCTGAGTCGAACGCCAGAACACGGTAGGGACCACTGAGTGCGGGGCCAGTCGTCTGCACGGTGTTATTTGTCCTTGCGAGCCTTGAATTCGGCGGCTTCTTCCAAGCTGCCAACACCACCACGGCGGGCGGACCAGCCACAGGGGTCTTCCAGAAAGCGCCGGACTTCAGATGCCGCTTCTTCGGAGAAGTAAGGGCGGCTGGCGCAGGCTTCAAGCACATCCCACCACGTGCACAGGGAGTGCAGGGCAACGTTCATGTCTGTCAGGGTCTGTTGCGCACCGGGGAACACGCCGTAGTAGAACACAACAAAGGCGTGGTTCACAATTGCGCCCGCATTGCGCAGAGCATTGGCGAACTGCACCTTGGATGCACCATCCGTTGTCAGGTCTTCCACCAGCAGGGTCCGCATGTTTTCGGGCACATCGCCTTCAATCTGGGCGTTGCGGCCAAAACCTTTGGGCTTTTTGCGCACATAGGCCATGGGCAGCAGCATGCGGTCGGCCATCCATGCGGCAAACGGAATGCCTGCTGTCTCGCCCCCTACAATGGCTTCCAGACTTTCGTAGCCAACGTGGCGACCAATTTTTTCAACACCCAGTTCCACAATTTTTGCGCGTGCGCGGGGGAAGAAAATAATGCGGCGGCAGTCAATATAAACAGGAGACTTCCAGCCCGATGTCAGGGTGTAGGGTTCTTCGGGGCGGAAATTGACTGCCTTGATTTCAAGCAGCAGGCGTGCGGTGGTGAGGGCGGCATCACGATCCCATTCGCTGGACTCTCCGGTGGGAGAGGCAATGCCTGCTGGCGACATCATGGCAGATTCCTTGAAGTTATGGTGGTTAAAGTTGGATTGGCATACCGCTAGCCGGGCCGAAAATCCATGCCTCATCTGCCTGTATATGTGATTTGCGGCCTGCTTTTGGTAGGAAAAAGCAGGATTTGGGTGCAACGTAGAAAAACGGCGGACATACGCAGGTTGTGATTTTATGTGTAAAGTAAATTACAACTTAATCCTTGCGTTGGCGCAAGATGTGGCGTTTAATTGCGCAAGTTAAGATCGATTATCAATTAAGGGTCAATGTCGTGGCTATGGAAGCAAGTCGGATCGCACGGAAATGCGAGCGGGCCGTCATCACGGCTTACACAGAACTGCGCGAGGTGGGGACAACAGACGTGACCGCGTTTAATGCCTGTACCACCCTGTATCGTATTCACCACCCTGAATCGTCTTTGAGTGAAGCGCGTATGCTGGTCTCCGAATGGATTGATCACCACATGGTACGCAAAGCAGATGGTCCCACTGCCGGGTGCAATTGCGCCTGACACCGCCCAAGCCGTACTAACGAGCTAGGTTGGGACTATAAAAAAAATTGTGGCGGATGCTCATGGCAAAATGAGCATCCGCTTTTTTTTGTGAGTCATAACGGCGCTGTGCGTCTGTAGTTTTGGCAGGCCACAAAAAAAAGCTGGCCCACATTGCTGCGGACCAGCTTTTGACCAACCAGAGATGGGTTGGGGTATTTAGCGCTTGTTCAGGGGCACAAAGTCCCGTTCCTTAGCACCCAGATACAACTGGCGGGGGCGGCTGATCCGCTGGCCGGGTTCTTCAATCATTTCTTTCCACTGGCTAACCCAGCCGGTCGTCCGGGCAACGGCAAACAGCACAGTGAACATGCTGGTTGGAATACCCATGGCCTTGAGGATAATGCCGGAATAGAAATCCACATTCGGGTAGAGCTTACGCTGCACAAAGTAATCATCACTCAGTGCAATGTTTTCCAGCTCCACAGCCAGATCAAGCAGCGGATCATCCTTAATGCCCAGTTCTTTCAGAACTTCGTGGCAGGTCTGCTGCATAATTTTGGCGCGTGGGTCAAAGTTTTTGTAAACACGGTGTCCAAAGCCCATGAGCTTGACGCCACTGTTCTTGTCTTTGACCTGAGCGATAAAGGCGGGAATGTTCTCTTTTTTGCCAATATTGGCCAGCATTTTCAGCACGGCTTCGTTGGCGCCGCCATGGGCAGGTCCCCACAGGGCGGCAATGCCAGCGGCAATACAGGCAAAGGGATTGGCCCCAGTGGACCCTGCCAGACGCACGGTGGAGGTGGAGGCATTCTGCTCATGATCCGCATGCAGGATCAGAATCCGGTTCATGGCGCGGGCCAGAACAGGGTTGACCTTGTAGGGTTCGGACATGCGCGCGAACATCATGGACAAAAAGTTTTCCGCGTAGTTCAGGTCATTGCGCGGATAAATAAAGGCGTCACCCTGTGTGTATTTGTAAGCCCATGCTGCAATGGTCGGGATTTTGGCGATCAGGCGCATGGCCGCGAGTTCGCGGTTTTCGGGAATGGCGATGTCGCATGCATCGGGGTAGAAGGCCGAAAGCGCGCCAACCGTGCCACACAGAATGGCCATGGGGTGGGCATCGCGCCGGAAACCATTGAAGAAGTTGCGGATCTGCTCGTGCAGCAGGGTGTGGTTTGTCAGCGTGGAAGAAAAGGCATCGTACTGCGTTTTGTTGGGCAGTTCGCCATTGAGCAGGAGGTAGATCACCTCTTCGTACGAAGCATTTTCCGCCAGCTGGGCAATGGGGTATCCACGGTGCAGCAGAACGCCTTTATCGCCATCAATAAAGGTGATCTTGCTGTTGCAGGAGGCCGTCTCGCCGTAACCGGGGTCAAACGTGAACACGCCCAGTTCGGAGGGCAGTTTACGAATATCAATAACATCCGGCCCAAGGTTGCCAGAAAGTACGGGCATCTCGGCGGTTTTGCCACCGATCGAAATGGTAGCGGTGGACTGCTTACCCTCGTTCTGCGACACGCTCATGGTGTTTCCTTTTGCATAGTGGGGTCACGGTCGCGACTGCGGCCTGCTGTTTGAGTGTTGTCTCCCATTCAGGAGCAAACAAAAAGGTTCATCCCGATAAACCGCGCGTTATCACGCGCCTCAGTCGGCAGGAAACTGGGGTTTTTTCTCTCAGGGTCGCGTGAATGTGTGCAAAACAAGGCTCATGCTGCCGCAGTTTGCCCAAGAGCTTTGGTCTGGAACAAGGTCGCTCCCCACCATCTTGAAGACAGCCAGTGAGGCCGGTGCGAATCCCTGATCAAGCATTTCGTTCCTGTTATCCAGCCAGCGTGCAAACTCGGAAATTCCCGGATTATGCCCGATCAGCAGAACTGTGCGCGCCTGTGGTGGCACCTGCCAGAGCGCCATGGCCAGAGCGCCCGGTTCGGCCTCGTATATTTCGGGGCACAAAAACACATTGTCTATGGAAGGAGGGTGAAGAACGTTCTGCACCCCTGCAAGGGTCTGCTGTGTTCTTACGGCCGGGCTGCATAGGGCTGTATCGGGTATCAGCCTGTTTTCACGTAACCAGATCCCACACCGCATGGCGGCCCGCTCTCCATCATGCGTGAGAGGGCGCGCCATATCTGACTCGGCAGAAAAGCTGCCGAGTTCGGCGGGGGTGGCTTCTGCATGGCGGAGGAGAATCAGGCGGCGGGGGGAGGGAGAAGCAGGCATAAGATCACATGATGTTATGGTGAGGGAGGAAGGGGAGCGGCCTCAAGCGCAATGGCTTCATGGTGGCGGATCACTTCGTGGATGATGAAGTTGAGGAACTTCTCCGCAAAGTCGGGGTCCAGATGGGCGTCTTCGGCCAGACGGCGCAAACGGGCGATCTGCTGCGTCTCCCGCGCAGGGTCGGCGGGGGGGAGTTTGTGCTGGGCCTTGAGCGCGCCCACCGCTTTGGTGCAGCGGAAGCGTTCGGCCAGCATGGCAACAAGAGCTGCGTCAATATTGTCTATGCTACGGCGGAGGTCCTGCAGGGCTTCCGGGGGGCACGGCTGATTTGTCACGATAATCAAGGTCTCTGGCTGCTGATCAAAACATTATGGGAGCGTTATAAACGCGCAACGCCCAGACGTTAACAGACAAAAAGCTTTTCTTCCACGGGGGGGTAGGGCAGGTCCACCCATGCCAGATGCCCACCTTTGCCTGCACCTGTATCTACAAATATGGCACGCCCCCCGGCACGGCCGGGTATGGTTAGCGGGCAACCGTTGGTCGAACGCTGGTCATGGCCGCAGTAAACGGTATAGCCGTTGGGAATGTGGTTGACCCAGTTTAGCGTGCGTTCGGGGTAGCCATCGGCCTGCATGCGGCTTGTGGTTTCGCCAAACAGAGCGCGGGAGAGCAGGTAGGTCACGCGCCCCAGCGGGGGCGGCGGGGGTTCGTTCAGCATGTGCGGCTCAAATGCGCCATGCACAAAAACGGTCCGCCCCATGACCAGCCACGCCGGAGCCTGCTCCAGCGCAGGGAGCACATCGTGGAGGACATCCGCATTATCTGGCGCCTCAAGCTGGGCCAGTGTTTCGTCCAGATGGGGGGACGAGCGGAGCTTTTTGCCCATAAGTGCGCGGCCGAGCTTGCGGTCGTGGTTGCCAATCAGGAACAGGCCGCGCCCTTCGCGCTGGACCTGAAGCATCAGGCGCAGAACGCCCGCGCTATCTGGCCCATAATCCACCAGATCACCGAGTTGAATGACAAAACGATCCGTGGCCACGGCATGGCGGAAGGCTTCCAGATCCCCATGCACATCGCCCACAATGCGGAGTCCTTTTTGCATTGCGTTCTTCACGTTTTCGTCATGCCTGGTATCCGTGAACATTCCATCCATACCTGTTCTTTTCTAACCTTCATGTAGGCTTTTCGAGCGAAAACAGGAACGGTGCTGGCAAGTTTTTTTTGAAGGGGGCATACGCATGCACAAGTATGTGACGCGCCAGAGGGTTCTGTTTGAGCATAGGGTGCAAGAGCTTTCAGGGGCGGAAACAAGCCTGAAAAATGCAAAAGCGGATGCAGCCACGGCACGTGGCGCACAGCCCCAGCCGGGTTGTGGCGCACGAACTGCGGGGTGGTTTGTCCCTTTTGTATGTTCGGAACAGTTTGAGAAAAAAAACAGGAAGGCCTCTCATGACAGAGCGCATTCGGAACGTCGCGCTGCGTAGCAAGGTTTGTCCGGCAGAGGCCGCGGCAAAGCTGATCCGAAATGGTGACGTAGTCGGCACCAGCGGTTTTACAGGCGCAGGCTACCCCAAGGCCGTGCCCATGGCGCTGGCCCAACAGATGGAAGATGCCCACAACCGTGGGGAAAAGCACCAGATCAGCCTGATCACCGGTGCCTCCACCGGCCCGCAGCTTGATGGTGAGCTGGGCAAGGTGAATGGTGTTTCCTTCCGCTCCCCGTTCAATACCGATCCGGCCATGCGCAACCGCATTAATGCGGGCGAGACGGATTATTTTGATAACCACCTCGGGCAGGTCGCACTGCGCGCATGTCAGGGTAACTACGGCAAGTTCGATGTGGCCGTAGTGGAAGCCACAGCCATTACGGAAGAAGGGGGTATTGTGCCGACCTCCTCCGTTGGCAATTCACAGACTTTTCTCGATCTGGCTGACAAGGTCATTATCGAGGTCAACGAATGGCAGAATCCGGGGCTGGAAGGCACGCACGACGTATGGGATGGCAATAGCTACGCCAGCGCCCCGCGTGACATTATTCCGCTCTCGCGCGCTGACCAGCGCATTGGCCGTACGTTCCTCAAGGTTGATCCGGCCAAAATTCACGCCATTGTCCGCACGAACGATAGCGACCGTAACGCACCGTTTGCTGCGCCAGATGGCACAGCCAAGGCCATTGCAGGCTACCTGCTTGATTTTTTTGAACACGAAGTCAAACAGAACCGTCTGCCGCCCTCCCTGCTGCCGTTGCAGTCCGGGGTTGGTAATGTGGCCAATGCGGTGCTCGACGGGTTGAACGAAGGGCCGTTTGAAAATCTGGTTGGTTTTAGCGAGGTCATTCAGGATGGCATGCTTGCCATGCTGGATTCGGGGCGTATGCGTATTGCCTCGGCAACCTCGTTCTCCCTCAGCCCCGAAGCTGCGGAAGAGATCAATAACCGGATGGACTTCTTCCGTTCCAAGATCATCCTGCGCCAGCAGGACATCAGCAACAACACAGGCGTTATTCGCCAGTTGGGCTGTATTGCCATGAACGGTATGATCGAGGCCGATATTTACGGCAACGTCAATTCCACCCGCGTTATGGGTTCCAAAATGATGAACGGTATTGGTGGTTCGGGGGATTTTGCCCGGAATGCCTACCTGTCTATCTTCCTGTCGCCGTCCACGGCCAAGGGTGGCAAAATTTCGGCTATTGTGCCCATGGCTGCCCATGTGGACCACATTATGCAGGACACCCAGATTTTTGTAACCGAGCAGGGACTGGCTGATCTGCGTGGGCTTTCACCCGTCAAGCGCGCGCAGACCATTATCGAAAAATGCGCTCATCCAGATTACCGTCCGATGTTGCAGGACTATCTGGACCGTGCACTCAGGGAGTCTTTTGGCAAGCATACACCGCATTTGCTGACCGAAGCCCTGTCGTGGCATCAGCGGTTTATTGAAACAGGGTCCATGCTTCCCGCGTAAGCGGGCTGGCTGGTTCCAGTTTTGGGCCTCTGCTCCGTAACACGGGCAGGGGCTTTTTTTGTGGTTATTTTTAAGCGTCCCGCAGGTCAGCGTGTGTGCCCCCGTGTGGTCTTCGGGGTGCTGCGCGCAAGAGTGTATTATTCGGAGTGCGTGACCGTGGATGCAGGGACTGCAAGCGATGTGGTCAACTGGTAAGGCTGGTGCGTGATCACAATATCAACCGGCCGGTTTGCCAGAAAATCAGCAGTGGAGATTTTGGCCGAAGGACTATCGGTAATAATGGCCTCTGCATCGCGGTGGACCAGAGAGAACAGGCTTGGTGCGGCGGAGGGGGAAAGATAGGCTGCGTAAGGGTGGCGACCGGCCATGCGGTGGGCGTTATAGGCGTCCCGCTCGGAGTTTATGGGAATGGCCACCATAACCTTGGAATCGGCTTTTAAGGCTGCGGCAGTACTTTTGTAGTCTGCGGGTACAAAAATAACCCGGTCACGCATATGGGCCTTGCTGACCTCGAACGCCACGGCCTTGGGGTCTGCACCGTGCAGGTCCAACATCAGCAGGGTGTTGGAATGGCTGGCGGTGTTCAGAACGGTAGCAAGTGTGCTGCTGCCGGGTTCCACTGCAACCTGCCCATTCGCACTGCTTGTCAGGCCAAGGCGGATCATGCCGGGGCGGTCAATGGAGGAAATGGTCGCAGCCTGTGCCACATTCTGCGTGCCCGTATTGCTGGCGCACACAATAAGCCCGTGGTGAATACGCGCCATAATACCACTGGTTTTGGTGTGGTGAATGGCCAGTACCGCCACGGATGCAACGCACAGAGTTGCCGCAAGGGCAATTTTTTTCAAACACCTGTGCGAAGTGGGCACACTGCAGCAGACAGATATGTCAGCTCCCATTTCAGGATGTGACATCAGTGGGTTCCTTGTCCTTCTGACCGACCATCGAGGCCGCTTTAGCCAGATCAACAGAAAGAACGCGGCTTACTCCGCGCTCCTGCATGGTTACACCAAAGAGCTGGTCCATATGGGCCATGGTGAGCTGGTGGTGTGTCACAACCAGAAAACGCGTACCGGCCTCTACAACCATGTCGCCGAGCAGGGCGCTAAAGCGGCCTACATTGGCGTCATCCAGTGGAGCATCCACTTCATCCAATACGCATATCGGAGCAGGGTTACAGCGGAAAACCGCAAAAATCAAGGAAAGCGCGGTTAAAGCTTGTTCACCTCCGGAGAGGAGGGACAATGTGGCCAGTTTTTTGCCCGGTGGCTGGGCATAAATTTCCAACCCGGCTTCAAGCGGGTCATCGCTCCCCACAAGGCCCAGATGGGCGCGCCCACCACCAAACATGCGCGTAAACAGAGACTGGAAATGCTGGTCCACCTGCGTGAACACAGCCATAAGCCGCTCGCGCCCTTCCTTGTTGAGCGAACCGATGGAGCCGCGCAACCGGTTTATGGCTTCCTCCAGGTCGCTCATTTCCGCCCCTAGCGTCTGGGCCTGGGTGGAGGCTTCCTCCGCTTCAAGTTCAGCGCGCAGGTTGACCGGCCCCATATCGTCCCGCTCACGGGTCAGGCGGGCAATCTTGCGGCGCAGGGAGGTTTCGGCCCCTTCTGTCAGGTCGGAAACGGGTTGTCTGGGCGGGTTGGGTGTCTCGACCAGCAACTGGTCCAGAATGGCCTGAGCCTGTTCACTCTTGCCTTCCGCCTTAAGCAGATTTTCACGCGCTGTGGCCAGTTCGCCTTCGGTTTTACGGCGCTGCTCATGGGCGGCGCTCAGTGCGGCTTCGGCCTCGGCCCGCAAACGGTCGGTCTGGGTAAAATGGTCTTCCGCGTCTTCCAGAGCTGCCAGAGTGCTGGCTTTTTGTTGTTGCGCGGCAGTGGGGAGTTCGGCCACCCTGCTATGGTTGGCGCGCGCACTTTCCAGCCGTTGCAGGGCGTTGGTGTTGTCCGTACGGGCAAGGCTTTCGCGCGTTGCCCATTCCGCCTGTGCGGTCTCCAGTGCGGCCAGTCGGTCTGCCAGTGTGGAGGACTCGGCCTGTAACGCGGCCCGCAGTTCCCGCGCGCTGTCCAGTCTGGTCAGGAGGTCGGCCCGCTGGGTGTTGAGCTGCTCCAGTCTGGCTTCGGCATCTTCAGGTATGGCGGCTAGGGCTGCTTCCAGCGTGGCTTGTGCTGTGTGCAGGAGTTGTGCGGCATCCGTGTGTTCGGTTTGCAGTTCCGCCTGCCGTGGGGTCAGCCCCGCCAGACGGCTGCGCAGGGTCAGGGCCTGTTCTTGTAAGTGGCGGTTGGTCTGCGCGGTTGCGGCGGCCAGCTCATCGGCGCGCAAAGTGGCCTGTGTTGCCTCCTGTAGGGCGGCGTTGGCTGTATTCAGCTTGTCCTGTGCATCGCGCAGGGCCGCCTGTGCGTGCTGCACGGACTGGGCCGAGGCCAGTCTGGCTTCCAGTTCCGTTACGGTCGTGGCTTCTGTTGCCAGATTGTGGCGCAGGCGCTCAAGCTCGGGGGTGAGTGTTTCCAACCGGGTGGTGGCGGATGCGTGCTGCTGCTCGGTTTGTGCAAGTTTGTCCCGTGCGGCCTGCAAAGTCGCCTGTGCCTGCTTGAAAGCCGTATGGGCCTGCTGCTCGGCTGCCTGTGCTGCTGTGTTTGTGTTGCGCGTTGTGGCGAGCGCGGACTGAATATCCTGCAACGAGGGCAGGCTTTCATGGGTGCTCTGGGCTTGGGTCAGAGTGGTTTCCGCTTCCTCCAGTGCGGCCTGTGCGCGCTCATGCTGGGGGAGCATGGCGTCCAGCCGGGCGCGGTAGGAGGCGTGGCGGCGTTCTGTTTCGGTCTCATGCGCACGGGCTTTTTGCAGGGATTGCTCCTGCACGTGCCGCCTGTTCCTGAGGTCTTTAAGCGTGTCCTCGCTGGTTCGTACGGCTGTGGCGCAGGTGGCCACGCTGGCCTGTATGGCGGGCAGGTCAGCCTGTAATGTGGCAAGGCGCAGTTGCGTTTCGCGCAGAATGCGGCGTTGGGCCAACCTGCGGGCGGCGGTGCTGGTCCCGCCTGCACGGGCGTAAAACCCATCCCATCGCCACAAATCCCCGGTGGTGGACACAAGGCATTGCCCCGGCGCCAGAGCCTGCTGGAGTACATGCCCATCCGCGCCATGGGGGAGCAGACCGGTGGAGAGTAGAACGCGGTCCAGCTCAGGTGGGGCCGATATGCAGGCTTTGAGTGGCTGCGCGCCGCCGGGCAGGGCAGGCAGACTTTCGGGCGGGAGCTGCCGCCAGCCCTGTGGCGCATCGCCCGCTGTTGGTGCGTCCAGCCCTTCCGCCAGAGCGGCGGCCAGAGCGTTTTCGTATTCCTCAGGAACAGTGATCTGGGTGGAAACGGGGTTTTCCGCTACCGCGCTATCCTGCCCAAGCGCCTGATCCAACCCTTCGGCCTGTGCTTGCAGGCGGGTCAGTTCGGTTTGGAGAGAGGCCTGCTGTTCGCAAGCTGTGGTGTGTTGGGCCTTTTGCTCACTCAGGGTGTGCTCGGCCTGCTCCATATCCGCGCCGGTTTGGGCCAGAGCGTTTTCGTGTTGGGTGCGGGCCTGTCGGGCCTCGGCCAGAACTGTGTCGGCAATGGCTTCGGCCCGGATTTTGTCCAGCTCGCGCGCAAGGGTTTGTGCTTCATGCTGCGCGCGCTGCTGTGTGGTGCGGGCTGTACGCAGGGCCTCGGCCGCGCTGCGCTGGTGTGCCTCGGCCTCCTGCGCAGCGCGGCTGGCCTCGGTAAAGGCGGTGCTGGCCGCGCGGCGTTCGGCCTCGGCCTGTTCCTGCGCCTGAGTAGCAAGGTCGAGTGCTGTTGTGGCGTGCTGGCTGTTGGTTTGCAGGGTGTTCAGCACGTCGGGGCTGACCAGCGCCTCCAGTGCTTCGGCATGGCGCTTTTCTGCGGCATGGAGTTCGGTTTGCAGGGATGTCAGGCGCTGGCGGGCCTGTTGCAGGGCTTTTTGTTGTTCTGTTTGGGCTGCTTGTGCGGCCTGCGCGTTGTTTTTGGCAATGGAGAGGTCAACATTGCACTGGGCGCAAAGGCGCTCGGCCTCATCCTGCGCGGCTTTGGCCGCCAGTTGAGCAAGATTTGCCTGCTCTGCCCGTTCCTGCGCTGTGCTTAGAGCCTGCTCGGAAGGAAGCTGGCTCTCCAGTTCCGCCAGTTCGGCTTGAAGGGTGCTGAGTGCCAAACAGACCCGGTCATGCCGTGCGCGGGCACTGGTCAGGCCATCTTCGGCCCGTTCCTTACCTGCGCGGGCTGCGTTCAGGTCGGCGGTCAGGCTGACAAGGGCCTGTTCGGTTTCGCTTTGCTGCGCACTCAGGTGCTGGAGCTGCTGCTCGGCATCGGCTGTGCGGGTGGGGAGCGATGTTTGCGCAGCCTGCGCCTCGGCTTTTTCTGTCTGGAGCCGTTCCAGTGTGTCCAGAACATCCTGCAGGCGAGTCTGGGCGGCCTGGGCATCAGCCTCGTGCTGCAACAACAACTCGGCGGCGGCCTGTGCCTGTGCTGCGGCACGCTCTTCTTCCCGGACCACACCTTCGGCCAGCACACGGCACCGTTCGAGTGCGGTACGGGCGGCGTCTGCTTTTTCACGCAGGGCGGGCAGGGCCTTTGTGGCTTCAAATTCAGCCAGAACGGCTGTTTCGGCGGTTTCTTCGTGCGTGCTCAGGTTTTTGCGCGCCTGTGCGGCCATGGTGGCCGCGCGTTCCACGGCCAGTCTGGCCCGGGCGTGCAGGACTGCCAGCAGTTCGGTTTCCGCCTCGCGCAGGGCGGCGGAAATTTCGCGGTAGCGTGTGGCCTCGCGCGATTGTTCGGCAAGCCCGCTCAACCGCTCGGTCAGTTGTACGCGGCGGTCTTCCGCGCGGGTCAGGTTGCCCTCGGTCGCGCGGAGTTTAATCTCGGCTTCGTGCCTGCGGGCGTGCAGGCCGGTAATGCCTGCCGCTTCCTCCAGAATACTACGCCGCTCTTCTGGCCGTGCCCCAACCAGCATGGCCACCCGGCCCTGACTGACCATGGCGGAAGAGCGCGCACCAGACGCCAGATCGGCAAACAGGGTTTGCACATCTCGCGCACGGACGGTGCGGCCATTAATCCGGTATTCGCTGCCTGCTCCGCGTTCGGCCCTGCGGGTAATCTGGAGTTCGTCCAGATCGGCAAAGGCTGCGGGGCCAAAGCCCCTGGTCCCTTCCAGCGTTACGGTGACTTCCGCCAGAG
Organism: Acetobacter zythi; assembly: GCF_963921165.1. NCBI lineage: Bacteria > Pseudomonadati > Pseudomonadota > Alphaproteobacteria > Acetobacterales > Acetobacteraceae > Acetobacter > Acetobacter zythi. Next base: position 274,181 of record NZ_CAWUEO010000001.1, on the reverse strand, counting down.
AGCGGGCGGGGCGACCGGTTGTGCCTGCAAAAATAAGGTCGTCCATTTCGCCCCCACGCAGGGAGCGGGCGGAGGATTCGCCCATAACCCAACGTAGCGCTTCCACCACGTTGGATTTGCCGCAACCATTAGGGCCAACAACGCCGGTCAGTCCGGGGAGCAGCTCCACGGTTATGGGGTCGGCAAAGCTTTTGAACCCCACAATGCGGAGGCGAACAAAACGAACCGTCATGCAGATCTGTGTTTTTCTGGTCGGGAGGGCTGACTGTTAAAAAAACAGTCAGCTTGCCTTCGTCAGATATTTGACAAAGTCATCGTAGGAGAGGGCGCTGGACACCTGCTCCTTATTGTTGAAGCGGAATGTGGGCGTGGACTCAATGTTGTATTTGTCCTGTGCTTCGCTCTGTTCGGTCATGATGAACTGGAGCAGCTTCTGGTCCGTGACCGCTTTTTCAAATGTTTCGGCGGGCATGCCGGCAAAGGCGGCCATTTTTTGCAACTCGGCCTTGTGGTCGACTTCGTTGTTATAAGCCCAGCGGTCCAGACTGGACAGCACAGCCGAGCAGAAGGGTTCGTACCGTTCTACCGGCAGGGTGCGGGCAACCATGGCGGCAAGGGTTGCGAGCTGGTCGGTGGGGAAGTCATGAAAAACGTAACGGATTTTGCCCGTATCGATCAGGTTTTTCTTAACCTGCGGAAAGGTTTCTTCCGCAAAATGCGCGCAGTGGATGCACGTCAGGGAGAACCATTCCTCCACCACAACCTTGGCGTTGGGGTTGCCCAGCACGCGGGGGGTAAAGAGCGCATCGGCCGCAAAGGCCGCACTCTGGAATGAGCCAGCAGTGAGTGCGGCACCCGTGGCGACAAGAAAAGAACGACGTGTAAAGGACATGAGAACCAAGCCTTCCCGATCAATGGACCATAATTCTGGGAACAGGGATGGCGGCAGAAAGAACTGCCGTCAACCTGTTGTTGAGGGCTGACCAGCCACAGAGGGGGTGGTGGCGGCATTTTCCCCCTCGTTGAGCAACCTGCGAACCCTAACGCGGCGGATGTGCCGTGCATCGGCATCCAGCACGCGGAACAGATAGCCGTTTTCGTGCGTCAGCACCTCGCCGCGCGTGGGAACATGCCCGGCCATGCGGAAGACAAGACCACCAATGGTCTCGATTTCGGCTTCTTTTTCGCTCTCAGTCAGAATCGGGCCAATTTTTTGCTCGAACTCTTCCACCGGGCAGCGGGCGTCCACATCAAACGACCCATCGGGGCGCGGGGTAATCAGCACCGCCTCGGGTTCGTCATGTTCGTCGGAAATATCGCCCACAATGGTTTCGATCAGGTCTTCAATGGTCACCAGACCGTCAATGCCGCCATATTCGTCAATCACGAGCGCCAGATGCATATGGCGCTGGCGCATTTGCAAAAGCAGGTCCAGCACGGGAATTTGCGGGGCAATAAACAGCGGCTGGCGGAGCAGGGGTTCCAGATTAAACGCCTCGCTGGTGCCAACATAGGCGATCAGATCCTTAACGTGGATCATGCCCACAATATCATCCAGCTGATCGCGATAGACCGGCATGCGCGAGTGGTTTTCGCGCCGCATCATGGCCAGTGCTTCGTCCAGACTGATGGACACCGGCATGGCCACAATATCGGCCCGGGGCACCATCACATCGTCGGCTGAGATATTGCGCAGGCGCAAAATATTGGCGATGAGCGCGCGTTCCTGCCGGTCCAGCTCGGGTTTTTCACCGTCTGGGGCGGTTTCATCCCCTGCTTCGGCGGCCTGTTGCACAAGGGCTGCAATGGAACTGCGCAACCCGCCCGTGGGCTTTTTGCGCTGAAAAAACGAAAACAGGCCACGCCCGGAAGGGTCCGCCCGTTCGGTTGAAGTCTCGTGTTCGCTCATGACCGGGTCTTCCACGGGTTAGGCACTTTCATGCGGGAAAGCAGGCGGGATTCCAGCATTTCCATTTCCCGTGCTTCGCCTGGGTGGTGGTGGTCGTAGCCTGCCAGATGCAGACTGCCATGCACAACCAGATGCGCCAGATGGTGGCTGACCGGGCGACCAGCCTTGCGGGCTTCGCGCACGACTGTTTCCAGCGCCAGAATAATATCCCCTCCGCCATAGCCCGGTGGGGGTTCAAAGGTCAGCACGTTGGTTGGCTTGTGCTTGCCCCGGTGTCTGCCATTGAGCAGTCGCACCTCCCGGTCTGTCGCCAGCACAACAGTGCCGGGTTCCAGACCGTATTGCGCGCATGCCGCCAGAGCACGGCGCACGGTTTTTTCGGGTGTGGGGGCGTAGGAGCGCCAGCGGGCGTCCCGGACCAGCACGTCCGGGCCGTCCTGTGTCAACTCATCATGAAACCCTGCCGGATACGGGTCCGTATCCACCGGGTCGGCCACGTCTTGGGTCAAGACAGGGCCAAGGCTACTTCGCGGTTCCATTGTTCTCCTGACGGCCCTTGTGGCGGGAGTGCCCTTTTTTATCAGCCGTCGTCGTTTTGGCATCATAGGCTTCAATAATGCGCGCGACCAGCTTGTGTCGCACAACATCGGCCGCTTCAAAACGGGAAATGGTAATTCCCTTGACGTTTTCAAGCGTATCCACCGCATCCTGCAAGCCCGAGGGTGTGTCGTGCGGCAGGTCGATCTGGGTCAGATCCCCAGTTACAACCATGCGTGAGCCTGGCCCCAGACGGGTCAGGAACATTTTCATCTGCGCTATGGTGGTATTCTGGGCTTCGTCCAGAATAACAAATGCGTGCGAGAGTGTGCGCCCACGCATGAAGGCAAGGGGGGCGACCTCAATTTCGCCAGCACTCATGCGGCGCATGACCTGATCGCCGGGGAGCATGTCGTGCAGGGCATCGTAGAGCGGGCGCAGGTAGGGGTCGATCTTGTCCTTCATATCACCGGGCAAAAAGCCAAGCCGCTCGCCAGCTTCCACCGCAGGGCGGGAGAGGATGATCCGGTCAATGGAGCCTGCAAGCAGGAGGGAGACCGCCTGCGCCACAGCAAGGTAGGTTTTGCCCGTACCTGCGGGGCCAATGCCAAAGACAAGCTCCTTGCTGGCAAGGGCGCGCATGTAGGTGGCCTGTCCGGGGGAGCGGGGTTCTATATTACCCTGCCGTAGCCGGATAATGGGCCATGTGGGGTCCTGGTTGGCAATGGGGGTTGCCGGAGCAACAGACAGGGGGAGGGAGGGTCTGCTTTCATGCACTCTGGACATGCGTATGGCCGCCTCTACTGCGCTGATGTCTATGGTCTCGCCCGCTGCCAGTTTTTGGTACAGCAGGCTAAGGGTCGTGCGGGCAAGGGACGTGGTCTCTGGCAGACCACGGATGGAAATGCGGTTGCCGCGTCGCGCAACGTCCACTTCCAGCCCTTCTTCCAGGCAGCGCAGATGCCGGTCGTGGTCTCCGACCAGTCGGGCAAGGAGCGCGTTGTTTTCAAACTGCAGTGTTACGGGCTGAGCCAGCTCCGCAACCGCGACGGAAGGAGGGGGGGACGTGCGCGTGGTATTCAAGCGTAAACATTCTCCTCTTCCAGAATGCCGCCCAGCGAATTTGTCAGGCGTTCTGTTATGCGGACTGGCAGGGTCTGACCGATCAGGTGGTCAGGGCCGATCACATGGACCGGCTGGAGCCAGGGTGAACGTCCTGTTATTTGCCCGGGCTTACGCCCTTTGCCAGTAAACAGGACGGGCACACTCTTGCCAACCATGGAGGCGTTGAACGCATCTTGCTGTTCGCGCAGGAGTTTTTGCAGGGCTTGCAGGCGGGCATCCTTGACGTCCTCCGGCACCTGTAGGGGCGCACCCGCAGCCGGTGTGCCGGGGCGGGGGGAGTATTTGAAGGAATAGGCCAGTGCAAAACCCACATCACGCACAAGCTGCATGGTGGCTTCAAAGTCCTCGTCCGTCTCTCCGGGGTGGCCGATAATAAAGTCGGAGGACAGGGCGAGGTCCGGCCTTGCCGCACGCAGGCGCAGGACAAGGTCGCGGTATTCGTCTGCCGTGTGCCCACGGTTCATGGCGCGCAGGATGCGGTCCGAGCCGGATTGAACGGGCAGATGCAGGAACGGCATAAGGGCGGGCAGGTCGCGGTGCGCTGCGATCAGCGCTTCATCCATATCCCGTGGGTGGGATGTGGTGTAGCGGATGCGCGACAGGCCGGGAATTTCGGCCAGCGCATAGGCAAGGCGGGTCAGGTCCCACACCGTGCCGTCCGGGCCAATCCCGTGATAGGCGTTGACGTTCTGGCCCAGCAGGCTGATCTCGCGCACGCCACTTTGGGCCATGCGGCGGGCTTCGGCCAGAACGGACTGCGCGCTACGGCTGCTTTCCGCGCCACGGGTGTAGGGCACCACGCAGAACGAGCAGAATTTGTCGCACCCTTCCTGAATGGTCAGGAAGGCTGTGTAATTGCCCGGCGTCTGCGGTGCTTCTGCTTCGGGCAGGAAGTCAAACTTCTGCTCCGCTGGGAAATCGGTTTCAATCACCGCTTTGCCTGCACGGGCTGCACGGGCCACCATTTCGGGCAGGCGGTGGTAGGTCTGGGGGCCAAGCACAAGATCCACATACGGGGCGCGGGCCAGAATTTCCTGCCCTTCGGCCTGTGCCACACAACCGGCTACGGCAATAATGGTCTGCTGGCCTTCCGCTTTACGGGCCTCCTTGATCAGACGGAGGCGGCCCAGTTCGGAAAAAACCTTTTCCGCTGCACGGTCACGGATATGGCAGGTGTTCAGGATGATCATGTCCGCCGTGTCGGGCGTATCCACCGGCTGGTAGCCCAGTGGGCGCAGCACATCCCCCATGCGTGCACTGTCGTACACGTTCATTTGGCAGCCCCATGTAATCACATGCAGGGCGCGTGATGGTGCTGTCTGGTCGGGGGTTCGGGTCATAATGGCTGCCACTCCGCTCTGCCGCTGGCCCATTCCATGCGGCGGAAAGAGGACATCAGGCGTGAGGCGGCGCAGGTCAAGCCTCTTTTCTCACGGCTTGCTGGTGAGCGGTGGGGATTGGCGTGTAATAAGGTCCATGCCGTGCCTGACAGAGTGGTCTCCTGCCCTGAACAATACGGAAGCGCAGGAATGCGACCCCGCTGGATTATGTCCTCTTTTTGAATGAAGCAAAAAATGAGGTGGTTCTGTCAAGCAGCAGTTTTGTTTTCTTGATATGCGCGGGCAAAAAATTGGCAGGCAGGGTCGCCGGGTTGAACCGGCCGGGCTGAATCCGTGGCTCGCGGTTTTGCCGCAGGTCAGCGCAGCCATCGGCTACCGCCTTCCATGCGGCCTGCGCCAGCGCCTTGCGGCTGGGGAACAGGTCCGGGTCCAGTGGTTCGTGCAGAACAACGGTCACGCGCGAGCGTTTCCATTGCAAAAGCTGCCAGACATGCGGCCCCAGATCCATATCCCCGTACCATGAAAAAACCGGGCGGCGGAAACGGCTGATCGGCAGGCCCTCCAGCCGGTCATAAACAAGGGAGACTGGCTGGATAAGGGGGGCCATGCCCGGCGCGTAGGTGACTGGCAGCAGGCTTTTGTCCATGCCGTCCTTGAGTTTGGGCAGTTTGGCGATGGCAAAAAAAGCGGACATAAACGGCAGAACGCGCGATCCGTCGGAGGATGTTCCTTCGGGGAAGAGAATCAGATTGTCTCCTTCCACCATGCGCTGGATCATCAGGTCCCGTTCGCGGCCGGTGGTGCTGCGCTGGCGGCTGACAAAAATGGTGCGCCCGATATGGGAGACCAACCCCATGACCGGCCATTTTTCAATATCCCCCTTGGCCACAAAAACAGAGGGTAGCAGTGTGCCCAGCACAGGCACGTCCAGCCAGGACATATGGTTGGAAATATAAATAACAGGCCGCTCACCCCGTTTGCGGGCTTTTATGCCCCCAACCGTGCCAGCCCGTTTGCCCTTTACGGTAATGCGCAGGCCAATAATACGGCACAGCACACCCCAGATAACCCGCGTCCAGCGGATTTTGGCCGTGCCGGGTACAGGCAGCAGGCAGGCTTCAAACCCAACGGAAAGTGGCACCCACACCAGCAATCCGGCCAGACGTATGGCCGAACGCGCTTCTCCCGCACGGCGGAACAGCACATCTACCCATGAGGGAAGGGGAGAGATCGGGGCGGTGGCGGCAGGCGTGCCCAAGGGCAGGGGCTGCGTAGGTTGGTCAGGCTTGGTGCGCATGGTCCTGCTTCTGCCAGAGACTGGCCGGGCAGGCCAAGGAGCGGGCAGCAATGTGGAAGAAACACATAAACATGCGTTCTCATACCGCGAAGATGGGTAAAGGGACAATCCACCGTGTATGAAGGTTTTTTTGGCGGACGTACCTAAATTTTGTCATGGTGTGGTTATAGGCAGGGTAGACGTGCAAAAATAAGGCCGCATAACAGGTCGTATGAACGTTATTGAGCAACAGGCAGACGGGGTAGAGTGGCCGTTTACAACCGCAATATATTTGGCAGGTATACAGGCACCGCGAATCGCCTTCTGGCTGGGGCGGCGCTGTGGGGCGCGTTATCGTGCGGCGCCCGCGCGGCAGACCCACAACCGTATGTAACAAGTCTGGCCCCCACAGGGCAGAGCGATCTGGACACCGCGCTCAAAACCTCTTCGGATCTGTTAAGCCTGCAATCCACGCGCGCTGTTGGTCCGTTTGCGTTGGCCGGGCGGGTTCGGAACGAATATGACCGCCTGCGCAGTGCGCTGGAAAGTTGCGGATATTACGATGGTACGGTGCATATCATGCTCCGTAGTGGCAAGCAGGGTCTTGCCATGGATGGCATGTCCACCGCTCTGGCCACATGGATTGGCGCCGTGCCAGCGAACGAAAAAGTGGATATTACCGTCAAGGTTGATAAAGGTCCGCTTTTCCATGTGGGGTCGGTCAAGCTGGTGGAAAGTGCAACCGGCGTGGCGCCACAACTCACCCCGGATCAGCAAAAGGCGTTTGGCCTGCACACAGGCCAACCCGCCATAGCGGCGGACGTACTGGCAGCCGGTGGCCGCCTGCTGGATGCACTGCGCGAAAGCGGGCATGCGCTGGCGCAGGTGGACAAACCCATGGCCTACCTGCGCCCTGCCACCAAAACATTGGATATTGTGTACCCCGTTGTGCCCGGCCCCGTACTGGATATTGGCAAGATCAATCTGGACGGGCTTAAACGGGTGCATGAATCGTTCGTGCGCAGGCGGTTGACTGTGCATGAAGGCCAGCTTTACCAGCCATCCCGCATAGAAGCCGCCCGGCAGGACCTGACCACGCTGGGTGTATTTTCCAATGTTACGGTCAAGGATGCCTCCAATAAGGCGGTTAACGGCACCATGCCGCTGGATTTTTTGTTCCAGGAGGGCAAGCGCCACTCCATTGGGGCGGAACTTGGGTATTCCACGGACCTTGGCGCACGTGTGGGGGCCATGTGGACCCACAACAACCTGCTGGGCAATGCCGAGCGCCTACGCCTGACCGCCCTGATTACCGGCCTTGGGGGGTCCGCCCAGCAGGGGCTTGGGTATGACGTGTATGCAGATTTTTTTAAGCCCGACTTTTTGGAATCCAGACAAAACCTGAATGCCCGCATAGAGGGGCTGCGCCAGTTGTTCTGGTCGTACCGGCAGACAGCCCTGCTGCTGCGTGGGGGCATAACCCGCCCGCTGGCCAAAAACTGGAATGGGAATTTTGGCCTTGCCGCCGAGCAGGAAAGCATTGAGCAGTTTGGCACAACCCGCAGTTACACCATTCTTTCGGCCCCGCTTTCGGGCATGTATGACAATACGGGGGTGGGTAACCCCATAGAGCCTGCAACACATGGTGTGCGCGCGAACATCAATGTCACCCCCTCGGTCTCTTTGGGGAATAAGGGGGCGGGCACATCGTTCTTTACCATTATGAACGCAACGGCCTCCACCTATGTGGACCTGCATAAGCTGGGTATCAGCCGTCCGGGGCGCAGTATTCTGGCTTTTCGTGGGACTATTGGCAGTATTCAGGGGGCTGGTACGTGGGATATTCCGCCTGATCAGCGCATGTATGCAGGGGGGAGCGCCACAGTGCGTGGCTACCGCTGGCAGGGGGTCGGGCCGCAATATGGCCACACCAAATACGCCATTGGCGGCACCTCGCTGGATGCGGGAACGGTAGAATACAGGCAGCGGCTGTTCAAAAGTTTTGGCATGGCCGCCTTTGCGGATGCGGGGCAGGTGGGGAGCAGCAGTATGCCCTTTACCGGCACCCTGCGTGTGGGTGCGGGGGGCGGTGTGCGGTATTACACCCCCATTGGTCCGGTCCGGCTGGATGTGGCCGTGCCACTGAACCGCGCACCACGAGGCGATACGTGGGACCTGTATATTGGGCTGGGGGAAACATTTTAATGCCAGATGCTACGTCCTCCCCCCCTCGCAGCCTGTGGCGGCGTGCAGGCCGTATTGCACTTATTGCTGTGGGTTCGCTGCTGGGCATTGGTGTGCTGGCAATAACGGTTCTGCTTGTGGGGGCCAATACGGGGCCGGGGCGGCGGATGCTGGTCCGCCAGACCGAATCCCTGACCGGGGGCATGGTCAGGCTTGCGGGGCTGTCCGGGCGTTTTCCAGATAATCTGCATGTTGCAACCCTTGCCATCCACGACCGGCAGGGGGCGTGGCTGACACTGCACGATGTGCGGCTGGACTGGTCGCCTCTGGCCATGGTGTGGCGGCAGGCAAAGATTTATGCCTTTACCGCAGGGGAACTGGATATTCCACGCCTGCCCGTGTCCGATGCCACACCGCAGCCGACTCCGGTGGCTCCTTCCGCTCCATCCGCATTGCGATTGGGGGTGGATATTCGCAGGCTGGAGGTCGGGCGGATTAACGTGGGCGCGCCCCTTGCCGGGCAGGCCGCCAGCTTTCGGGTGAGTGGCCACGGCAAGCTGGCCAATATTGACCCGGTGATTAACGGGTTGAGCCTGCCCAAACTCCCGCAGTCAGATATTGCCTTGCAGGTTACGCGGCTGGATCAGGCGGGGCAGATCGGCCTTGCCACGGCAACAGGGAAGGGCAGGCTGGCCCTGCACCTGAGTGCAAGCGAAGGTGCAGGCGGGTTTGCCGCAACCGGGCTGGGTATGCCGCAACTGGCCCCCGTGGCCCTCAAGCTGGACATGCAAGGCTCGCCTGCCGCCACCACTTTGGCGTTTGATGCCTCCGCCGGGGCTATCAGTGCGCGTGCCCGGGGCACGCTGGATCTGCTTGGGCAACAGATGAGCAGTCTGGAACTGTCCGCGCAATCTCCGCAGCTTAGCCTTACGCCGGATATGGGCTGGCAGGCTGTGCGCCTTGCTGCCCGCCTGAATGGCAAAATGGCCGCCCCCCACGGCACAGCACAACTGGATGTGGACCAACTGGCCGCATCGGGTGTGCAGGTTGGCACGCTGAGTGTTCGTTTTGCAGGGGAGGGCGGGAGTGCCAGCGCTCTGGCTGAGCAGCTCCACCTCACGCTCACAGCCGATGGAGTGCGCCTGCCCGGTAAAGCCCCCACCATGCTGGCGGCGGCCCCGCTTAAGCTGGACGCCCTGCTCAAACCCGCCGAGCCGGGCATGCCTGTTGTGTTTACACTCGATCACCCCGTTCTTGCCCTGTCGGGCAAAGTGCGGGCGCAGGCTCCGCAGAACGGCACACTCAGTTTGAATGTGCCAGACCTGCTACCTGTGGGTGAGGCGGCGGGGGTGCCCCTGCGCGGCCATGCGGACCTGAATGCACAGTTCGACCGCCCCCTTAACCCGCAGGACGCCACACATCTTGTGGCCAATGGCATACTGGCCATAACGGGTGGGCAGGCGCAGGCTGCGGGTCTGCTTGGACCAGATGGGCATTTTGCGCTGGCTGCGGCCATGCACCCGTTGCCCGCGCAGGGCAGCACGCCTGCGGGGCAACAGATTGACCTGTCATCCCTCACTCTTGCCGGGCAGGCGTTGGACGTTGCGGTACAGGGCCATGTGCAGACCGGACGCACTGTGGACATGACTGCCAATGTCAGCCTGCCGACGTTGGAAAAACTGGCCCCTACCCTGCGGGGGGATACAACACTCACGCTGGCTCTTAAGGGGCCATTGCAGGATTTTGTGGCAACGCTGGGGGCCAAGGCCAATCTGGGCACAGCCACCATGCCCAAGGGAGCACTGGCGCTGGATGCAACGGTTGCCCACCTGCCATCCGCCCCGCAAGGCACGCTAGCGCTTGAGGGCACGCTGGACCGGGCACCTGCACAACTGGATATGGCCTTTGGGCAGGCGGCTGACGGCACACGCCATCTCGACCTGCAAAAACTGGCATGGAACACCACAAAAGGGCAGGGCGCACTCACCCTTGCTCCCAAGGAAGTGGTGCCACAGGGCAGTCTGGACCTGACCATTGGCAGGCTGGCAGATTACAGCCCCCTTGTTGGCCAAAAAATCGCGGGTTCCATGGCGGCGTCTGTGACAACCACAACTGTAGCGGACAAGCCTGTTGTGGCCCTCAAGTTCAAAGGCAATGTGGTTACACCTGCCATTCGGGTTGGTTCTATTGCGCTGGCGGGGTCTGTTACGGACCCGGTTGCCCACCCCACGCCGGATATGACCCTGCGCCTTGGAGGTCTTTCGGTCGCCGGAGTAAGCGGGCAGGCCCTTGTGAGCGCCAAGGGGCCGGATACGGCCATGCTCCTTTCAGCACAGGTGGGGCCTGCAAGCTGGTCGGGTAGTCCGCTTGCGCTGAACACGCAGGCCCTGCTCGACCTGCCGGACAAGAATCTTAAACTCCAGAAGCTGACCGCCACCGCAAAGCAGGAAACCCTGCGCCTACAGGCCCCCGTGCTGGTATCCTTTGGAGAGACACTGGGCATAGACCGCCTGCGCGCGGTGCTGGGTACACCGGGCAGCCAGCCCGCCACACTGGATGTGGCAGGGCGGATAAAACCCACGCTGTCGGTTACGGCGGATATTCGCAACGTAACCCCGGCTCTTGCGCACCCGTTTATGCCCGACCTCCATGCCACGGGGGTTGTCTCGCTGAATGCCAGACTGTCTGGCGCGCTGGATAAGCCTGAAGGCAAGGTGCAGATCAGGGGCAGTAACCTGCGTATGGCCGATAGTTCGGCCGCGGCGTCCGTTCCTGCCATGGAGGTGGATGCTACGGCCAACCTTGCGCGCACACTGGCGCAGGTACAGGTCAATGCCTCGGCTGGCAGCAAGCTGGGTTTTCAGGTCCGGGGCAGCGCCCCCCTATCCAAAACAGGCCAGATGGATTTGCGCGCAGATGGACATCTGGATCTGAGCATTGCCAACGGCATACTGGGCGCGCAGGCGCGGCAGGCGCAGGGGCAGGTGCAAATGGCCCTGCAGGTCCGGGGTAGCCCTGCGGCCCCGGCTGTTACGGGGGCTATTGACCTGATCAATGCGGATTTTCAGGACTTTGCTCAGGGCTTTCACCTCAGTGCGATCAATGGCCGTGTGGTTGGGGCGCGTGACCGTATTGTTATCCAGAGCCTGAGCGCAAAAGCAGGAGACGGCACTCTGGGGGGGAGCGGGTTTGTAGGCGTTGCCATGCCGGGTATGCCCATAGACCTGCGCCTGTTCGCCAAAAAGGCCCGCCCGGTGAGCAGCGACCTGCTGACTGCCGTGCTTAATGCGGACATAACAATACGTGGGCAGGTCCGCACCCGCATGGATGTTGTGGGGGGGGTGGATTTGCAGCGTGTGGAAATCAACATCCCCAATTCGCTTCCTGCCTCCATTGCCCGGCTGGATGTTATTCGCCCCGGAGAGGAAAAACAGCGCGCGGAGGAAGCCAAAGTCGCCAGCACGCATCAATCCGTTATTGGGCTGGACCTCAAGCTGACATCTCCGGGCAAGTTTTTTGTGCGAGGGCATGGTCTGGATGCGGAAATGGCAGGCCGCCTGATGGTCACAGGCACCGCGCAGGCCCCTGTTGTAACCGGTGGGTTTGACCTCAAACGCGGGAACTTTGATCTGGCGGGTATTTCGCTCAACTTCACCAAAGGGCGGGTTGGCTTTAACGGGTCCGGCGTTGGGCACCAGCTTGATCCAACACTCGATTTTCAGGCCGACCGTGCCGTGGAAGGGCAGACAGCCATGCTCAAGGTCGGGGGATATGCCAGCGCGCCAAAAATCAGCTTTGATTCCATGCCCGCCCTCCCGCAGGATCAGGTACTGGCCATGCTGCTGTTTGGCACCGATGCCCGTTCCCTATCCTCTACCCAGATGATCGAGGTGGGTACGGCGCTGGCAACCCTGACCGGCCTGACAACCTTTGACCCCATGGGCACCTTACGCAAAACCCTGCATCTGGACAGGTTGACCGTGGGGGGCGGTTCGGGTGTTGGCAATGGTGGCACCAGCGTGGAAGCCGGCAAATACGTGATGAAAGGGGTTTACGTGGGGGCCAAGCAGGCCACATCGGGTTCGGGCACACAGGCACAGGTGCAGGTGGACCTGACAAACCACCTCAAGCTCAATACCACCGTGGGCACGGGTGGTTCCGTAACCGGATTTACCACACCTGAGAACGATCCGGGCAGCAGTGTGGGGCTGCTCTGGCAGTATCGCTACTAGGGATTATAAAAATCTTGCGGGTTTGAGCCTAAGGCTCCCCAAGCCGTTGCAGCCTTGGTGGATATGCCACCAGCAGCGGGGGTGCTCAGGGGGATGCGTGAATGTCCATAACCACGGGCACGTGGTCGGAGGGAGAGGGCCAGTCTCTGGCATCCTCCAGCACGCTCATGCTGGCAAGCTGGGGCACAAGGTCGGGGGTGACCCATATATGGTCCAGTCTGCGGCCCCGGTTGGACTTGCGCCAGTCCTTGTTACGGTAGGACCACCATGTGTAGAGCTTGTCCGTAGGGGGCACAAAATGGCGCATGGCATCCACAAAGCCGGTTTGCTGCCAATGGGTCAGGCGCTCCGTTTCTGGCGGAGTATGGCTGACAATTTTGAGCAGTTGCTTATGGCTCCACACATCATGCTCCAAAGGCGCGATGTTCAGGTCCCCAACAAGCACCGTCCGGGCGGGCTTGTGGTGGGCAAACCACTGGGTCACTTCCTCCACAAAGGCAAGTTTGTGGGCAAATTTGGGGTTGGTCCCGGGGTCTGGCTCATCCCCGCCTGCGGGGACGTAAAAATCATGCAGGGTTACGTCGCCCCCGGGGGCGTGGATGGTGGCCGCAACGTGGCGGCAATCTTCCTTGCCGTACCATGTTGGGGTGTCGGTTGCCGGGCTTAATGGCAGGCGGGAGAGAATGGCTACGCCGTTGTAGCCCTTCATCCCCTTGTAATGCAGGTGCTCAAACCCAAGGGCGCGCACTGCGTCGAGCGGGAAAAGCGCGTCCGGCACCTTGGTTTCTTGCAAACAGACAACGTCCGGCAGCAAGGAGGTGGCCAGCTTTTCCAGCAGCGGCATACGCAGGCGGAGGGAATTGATGTTCCATGTCACAAGTCGCATGGGCAGGGCATGGCGGATTGCATGCCGCAGAGCAAGTAAAAAGAGCAGGGCACACGGTGTTGGCGTGGGGGATGACTCTTGCATTTTTTTGCAGCCACCCCATGATATCAGAAGATGGATACAGTCATGACCCCGCCAGCCCCCCAGCAGGACGCCATAGCCCTGCACCGTGCCCTCCTCACGCTGGATAGCCACATAGACATCCCGTGGCCTGACAGGGCCGATGCGTTTGAGGATACTCCCGCCCGCAAGGTGGACCTGCCCAAAATGCACCGTGGCGGCATGTCGGCTGGCTGTTTTGTGGCCTATACCGCGCAGGGGCCAGTTACGGCGGAGGCGCATGCGCAGGTCCAGCGCGAATGCCTTGCCATGCTGGATGCCATTAACACCATGCAGGGCACACAAAATGGGGTTACAGCGCGGGTCTGCTCCCGCGTGGCCGATATTCGGGCCACCCATGCCAAAGGTGAGATTGCGGTTATTCCCGCAGTGGAAAATGGCTACGGTATGGGGGATAACCCGGCCCTGCTGGGCGCGTTTGCCCAGCGTGGAGCGCGGTATGTAACCCTGACCCATAACGGCCATAACGCTCTGGCGGATGCGGCCATCCACCGGCCAAGTCTGGGGGATACGCCACAAAAACACGGTGGTCTGTCCACCCTTGGGCGCGAGGCCGTGCGGGAGATGAACAGGCTTGGCCTGCTGGTGGATGTCTCCCACGCATCCAAACAGACCATGCTGCAGGCGGTTGAGGCATCTGTCACGCCAGTTGTGGCCAGCCATTCCTGCGTGCGTACATTATGCGACCATCCGCGCAATCTGGATGATGAACAGCTTGATGCGCTTGGAGCCAGCGGTGGGCTGATCCAGATAACCGCCATGCCCGCCTTCCTTAAACCCAAACCGGAGGAGGGCAGGCGTTCAGCCGGTGTTGCGGACCTTGTAGACCATATTGACTACGTGGTGCGCAGGCTTGGCCCCGCTTATGTGGGTATTTCCTCCGATTTTGATGGAGGGGGCGCACTGGCCGACTGGCAGGACGCAACGCAGGGGGCCAACATTACCGCCGAGTTAATGCGCCGTGGGTATGATAGAAGCGAGATTGCGGCCTTCTGGGGCGAAAACTTTTTGCGGCTGTTACAAAAGGCGGAACAGGTCGCAGAACAAAGCGAGATTGCAGCCCGTGGTGCACACTGAAAATTTTGTCCACTATTGCTCTTGACATGCCCTATTTTCAACAAAGAGTTCAAAAAAGCAAAGATGGCTTAAGAGCGCTAAAGACTAAAACCCTTTTGAATCAAGGGTGTGGATTGTTTGATTAAAAAATATGCAATCCGTTGGAAGGGCTGAAAATCTGCGGTTTGCACCCTTTCAGCCCCCCATCGTCCACAGACTTATCCACAAAAACGGTGGATGAAATTGATTGTCCGCCAAAGAGCGCCAGATGACTGCACAAAATTCGTCACAGGATAACACAGCGGCGCAAGCCAGCGCCCTGCCGCAGCCCCCGGCCAAAGGGGTGGAGGTCATTCGTCTTGCCTTGCGGACCATGCCGTTTTCGCCCGGTGTGTACCGTATGCTCGGGAGCAAAGGGGAGGTGCTGTACGTAGGCAAAGCACTCTCGCTCAAAAAGCGCGTTACGTCCTATACGCAGGTCGCCCGTTTGCCCGAACGCCTGCGGCGCATGGTGTCGGAAACGGCGTCCATGGAAATCGTGACAACCCATACCGAGGCCGAGGCCCTGCTGCTGGAGGCCAATTACATCAAGCGGATGAAGCCCCGCTTCAACATTCTGCTCCGTGATGACAAAAGCTACCCGTGGCTGATGCTAACCGACGGGCAGGCATTCCCCCAGATTGCCAAACATCGTGGCAAGGCGATCAAGGGGGCCAGCCTGTGGGGGCCGTTTGCCTCCGCATGGGCAGTGAACCAGACACTTAACCTGATCCAGCGGGTGTTTTTGCTCCGCTCCTGCGCGGATTCCGTTTTTAACAGCCGCAGCCGCCCTTGCCTTTTGTTCCAGATCAAGCGGTGTTCCGCCCCGTGCGTGGAGCGCATAGACCAGCAGGCCTACGGGCAACTGGTTGAGCAGGCGCGGGACTTTCTGTCCGGCAAGGATACAGCCCTGCGGGACACGCTGGGCGCGGACATGAACAAGGCCGCCGAGGAAATGGATTTTGAGCGTGCGGCCGTGCTGCGCGACCGTATTCGCGCGCTGGCGCAAATGCAGGACTCCAACGTGATCAACCCGGCCTCCTTGCAGGATGCGGACGTGTTTGGTCTGTGGCAGGAGGCCGGGCAGACCTGTATTCAGGTCTTTTTTGTCCGTGGTGGGCGCAATAATGGCAGTCGGTCGTTTTTCCCCGCTCATGCGCAGGACGAGGCTGCGGCAGACATTCTCTCCGCCTTCATCACCCAGTTTTATGATGACAAACCTTGCCCGGCACAGATTCTGGTCAACCACGCACTGGCCGAAAGCCCGCTTATGGTCGAGGCATTTACGCTCCGGCGGGGTAAAAAGGTGGAAATTCTCAACCCACAACGGGGCGAGAAAAAACAGGTGGTTGACCACGCCGTAACCAATGCGCGCGATGCGCTCAACCGCAGGCTGGCCGAAACAGCGGGGCAGGCCAAGCTGCTCAAGGGTGTGGCCGAAGTATTTGGGCTGGAGGCTCCGCCCGAACGTATAGAAGTGTACGATAACAGCCACATTCAGGGCGCACATGCCTATGGCGTTATGATTGTGGGCGGCCCGGAGGGCTTTAACCGCAAGGCGTATCGCAAGTTCCGCATCAAAGGTCCCATTACACCGGGGGATGATTTTGCCATGATGCGCGAGGTGCTCGAACGCCGCTTTGGCCGCGCATTGCGCGAGGTGGATGAAGGAGATACCTCCAACTGGCCCGATGTGCTGCTGATAGATGGCGGGGCAGGCCAGTACTCCGCCGTGCGGGCCGTACTGGATGAACTGGGTGTGAGCGGTGTTAAGCTGGTTGGTATTGCCAAAGGGCCGGACAGGGATGCGGGGCGGGAGTGGTTTTATACCGACCACAAGGAGCCGTTTCAGCTCCCTCTGCGCGATCCGGTTTTGTATTACCTGCAAAGGCTGCGTGACGAGGCACACCGTTTTGCCATAACCACCCATCGGTCAGGCCGCTCCAAGGCGTTGGTCACGTCCGAACTGGATGATATTCCCGGCATTGGGCCTGCGCGCAAAAAAATGCTGCTTAACACCTTTGGCTCGGCCCGTGCGGTCAAACAGGCCGGGCTGGAGGCGTTGGAGGCGGCTCCGGGTGTCAGCCGCGAACTGGCGCGGGCGGTGTATGGGCATTTCCACCCCGGTTGGTCACCTGACTGAAGGCGGGCGTCCGGCTTTTTTTGCATGTGGATGGCAGCCTTGCTCCAAATTGTGCATGAGTGACGACTTTGCGATAGGTCAAACCATTCCAGTCTGGTGGGAAATGCGCTAGCATACATCGCAATGTTGACAGACCTGCCCAACGTCCTGACCCTTTCGCGCATTGTGGCCATTCCAATTGTGGTTGGATTTGCCGCATGGGGAACGCCGCAAACAGATGCGCTTGCGTGTTTGCTGTTCATACTGGCAGGTATTACCGATTATTTTGATGGCAAGCTCGCGCGCTCGCGCCACCAGATTTCCGACTTTGGGCGTATGTTTGACTCCATTGCCGACAAGCTGCTGGTCGGGGCCTGCCTTATGGTGCTGGCGGGCTTTTTGCGGCTGCCATACCTTAGCCTGTGGCCTGCCATAGTCATTCTGTGCCGCGAAATTCTGGTGTCTGGCATGCGCGAATATCTGGCCGAGCGCCGCGCAAGCCTGCCCGCAACCCGGCTGGCAAAATGGAAAACCGGTTTTCAGATGACCGCCATAGGCTTTTTGCTGGCGGGAGATGGCACCAGTGCGCTGCTGGGTATTCCATGGCTGCCAGTGACCCTGATCGGCGCCATACTGCTCTGGATTGCCGGGGTGCTGACAATGATTACAGGGTGGGACTACCTGACCAAGGGCTTGCAGCACGTCGATCTGTAGCGGCTCGGCTCCTCCTTGGTGGGGAACTCGCCCGCGCGACTAGCCCACCACTCTGTGCTATAGGGGCGACCCGGTCGGTACAGGGGCCGGATTGTTGGTGCCCGTTGGGGTGAACAGCATTGGCCTCATGGCTGAAAATACTGGCGGAATGCGGAGTCTGGGTATGCGAAAAGCCGCTCTTCTTGGAGTGTGCGTCATGATGAGCGGATGTGCAGGCTTTGAAAAAGTCATGTCTGACACAATCTCTCTCCCCGGCGAAAACCCCAATGCGCCAGCAGGCTCGGACCTGAACATGCGGCGCGTGCAGGGGCAGGCCACCAAGGAAGTGCCCATTCTGCCCCAAGGTGGCAATGTATGGCCCGGCCCCCCCGATCCGCTACCAACGCTGGAAGATGTGGCCAGAGGCCGCGCAGGTCGCCCCGCTGGCGCGGACCTGCCCGCCACAGGCCCGCAACTGCCCGATGGGCAGGAAATCAGCATTGGGGAAAAGGAAAGCATCCACAAAGGTGTTGTGGCCAGCGGCCTGTATGGCGGGCCAGAACTCGGGCACACGGCAGCCCCCGCTACAGGTGGTGTCAAACCCGTTGCCGCACCCATTGAAATTCCTAATGGGGATGGCACAACAACCCTTGTTCATTCCGATGGGTCTATCAGCACCATTGGCACACCCAGCCGCAGGGGGCTGCCCACGCATTAAATATGCGACAGGCCATAGCCCGCATTCTATAATGCATATGGAATGCGGGGCATGTTGAGAGCAAAAGGTTGGTAAGGCGGATTATGGCAGACCGGGTAACAGTCTTGTTTTTTGCAGCACTGCGCGAGCAGATCGGTCAGGACAGTCTGAGCGTGGCCATACCCGCAGGTGGTGTGTCGGTGCAGGTTCTGCGTGAGCAGATTGAAAAAGCAGACCCCGCTATTGCGCAGGCCTTTGCCGAGCAGCCCAGATTGCGCGTGGCCGTTAACCAGACGCTGGTGACCTTTGAGCAAATGGTTAACCCGGGGGATGAAGTGGCTTTTTTCCCTCCCATGACCGGGGGCTGATCGGGGTATGTCTGTTCATGTCCGCGTACAGGCCGAGCCGT
Source organism: Acetobacter zythi (assembly GCF_963921165.1). Classification (NCBI taxonomy): domain Bacteria; kingdom Pseudomonadati; phylum Pseudomonadota; class Alphaproteobacteria; order Acetobacterales; family Acetobacteraceae; genus Acetobacter; species Acetobacter zythi. Next base: position 255,556 of record NZ_CAWUEO010000001.1, on the reverse strand, counting down.
TTGATGTGGGGGTGGAAACCGCACGCCTGAGCGTTCTTTCATCCCACACGGGTGGGGTAGGGGTGTTTGTGGGGCAGGTGCGGGGTGGGCATGGGCTTTTGGCCATGACGCTTGAACATTATCCCGGCATGACCGAAGCCGCGCTGAACACTCTGGCGCAGGAAGCTATTGCACGGTTTGAGCTAACGGGCTGTACGCTTATCCACCGCATAGGGCGGTTGCAGGTCGGGGCGGGCATTGTGTTTGTTGGCGCGGCAGCCCCCCACCGAGGCGCTGCGCTCACGGCCACCTCTTTTTTGATCGACCGGCTTAAAACGGGTGCTCCGTTCTGGAAGCGTGAAGAGTATGCAAATGGTCGCACCCAATGGGTGGATGCGCGGGAAACGGATGAAGACGCCGCCCGCGCATGGCTGCTCAAAAACCCGTAAAACCGGCTAGCCAGTCCGAGAGGCCTTGTTGGCGGGGCTTATGCTGAGAGTACGGCATGGATTGTGTGGCACAAAAACCTGAGGTCCTGCTCCGCTATGGTAAAGGCGGGGGTGAGGTAAACAATATTACGGAATGGGCGTATCCACGCGCCATGAGCCACCAGTTGCTGGCGTAGGGCATCGGGGTTGGCAATGGCGTGCAGTTCCACAACGCCAATAGCTCCCAGTGTACGAACATCGCGCACACCGGGGAGTGTGCGGCAGGGTTCAAGTGCTTCGGTCATGAGTGCATTGATTGCGACAACCTGTTCCAGCCGAGGTTCCGTTTCAAACAGATCGAGCGATGCATTGGCGCAGGCACAGGCCAGCGGGTTGGCCATGAATGTTGGTCCATGCATAAGCGCATGCTCGGGGTTGTCGGACAAAAAGACTTCAAAAACATGCCGCCGCGCAATTGTGGCTGCAAGGGCCATGGTGCCCCCCGTCAGTGCTTTGGACAGGGTTATGATGTCTGGCGTAATGCCTGCCTGCTCACAGGCAAACAGGGTGCCGGTGCGGCCAAAGCCTGTAAAAATTTCATCCAGAATCAGGAGCACATCGTAGCGGTCTGCCGCCGCGCGGACAGTCCGCAGGACCTCTGGCGCATGGAAAAGCATGCCGCCCGCACCCTGTACCAGTGGTTCCATAATAATACCGGCCAGTTCGTGCGCATGGCGTGCCAGCAGCGCCATAAAGGTCTGTGTGCTTGCTTCGTCCACAGGCAGGGGGGCAATAACGTGTTCCGCCAGAGCTGAACCATACAGGTGGTGCATGCCTTCCTCGGGGTCACACACCGCCATGGTGGCCAGAGTGTCCCCATGGTAACCGCCCCGGAAGGCAAGCATTTTAGTACGTTGGCGCTCCCCTTTGTTCAGCCGGTACTGGATGGCCATTTTCATGGCGACTTCCACCGCGACCGAGCCGGAATCCGTAAAAAATACCCGCTCAAGGTCACCGGGCAGGAGCGCGCATAGCCTGCTGGCAAGGCGCAGGGCGGGTTCGTGCACCATGCCGCCAAACATAACATGCGGCATAGTGCCCAACTGCTTGGTTACGGCCTGTTGAATATGGGGGTGGTTGTAGCCGTGGCAGGCGGTCCACCATGCGGCAACACCATCCACCAGCACACGCCCATCGGTCAGGGTAATGTGGCTCCCCTGTGTGCTCCGTGCCGCCAGTGGGGTGGGGGCGGTTTTCATCTGACTATAAGGGAGCCAGATATGGGGCAGGCCCTGCTGGTACCAGTCGGGCATGGGGTTGGGTGCGGACATGCGGTAGTGTTCCTGTAGATGATTGACCCGGAGGGCTGGCTCCGGCACCACAGATGTCATGACGCGGTTTGACAATCTTTTCCAGCAGGGGCTGGCCGGTTTTGTAACGCAGGGGCGCATGCGCTCGTGCAAGCAATGGCATGCGGCTGGCCCCGGACTTTTGCGCCAACCAGATACAGGCGCTGTTCTGGTGGACTTTTCGTCCAACGATTATCTGGGGTTACGCACCAACCCTTTGCTGCTTGAGCGGGCCAGCATTTGGGCGCGGGCAGAAGGCAGCGGGAGTGGCGCCTCCCGCCTTGTTACGGGCACACCACCGCAGACCGTGGTTCTGGAGCGGCGGCTGGCTGCCCTTAAAGGCATGGAGGCGGCCAGAATTTTTTCGTCCGGTTGGCAGGCCAATGCGTCTGTGGTGCCAGCTCTTGCCCGTTTTTCCGCGCAAGTTCTGGGGGCGCCGGCTGTTATTCTTGCGGACCGGTTTATGCATGCCAGCCTCTACCATGGTTGTGCGGCAGCCGGGGTAAGGCCCAGGCGGTTCAGACATAACGACATGGCGCATCTGGATGCGCTCTTGGCGCAGGAGGGCGGTGCCGGGTTGAAAATCGTGCTGACCGAGAGTGTGTTCAGCATGGATGGAGACCGGGCGGACATGGCGCAACTGCGGGCTATAACCCAACGCCACAATGCTTTTTTGTGTGTGGACGAAGCCCACGCCACGGGCATTCTGGGCGAACAGGGCAAGGGGCTGGCTAACGGGCAGGCAGACCTTGTTGTGGGGACCTTCAGCAAGGCATTGGGGGGAATGGGCGCTTTTGTGGCCGCATCCGATGCCGTTTGCCGCTGGCTGGATAATACGGCATCGGGCTTTATTTATTCCACAGCACCTTCGGCCATGGTGCTCGGGGCGGTGGATGCAGCACTGGACCTGTTGCCCGGCATGGTCGGGCCGCGCGCGCATGTGGCAGAGCTTGCTAGCGGGTTCCGGCAACGGATGGAGCAGGCCGGGCTGGATGTGGGCCTGTCGGCCACCCAGATTGTGCCCGTGGTTGTGGGGGCGGAACAGAGCGCTCTGGCGTTGGCACAGGCGGTGGAACAGGCCGGTTTTCTGGCCGTTGCCATTCGCCCGCCAACCGTGCCGCCGGGTGGGTGCCGCCTGCGGGTGGTTTTTCATGCCCACCACACGCATGAACAAATGGAGGCTTTGGCTCAGGCCATTGTCAGCGCGACCACACAGGGGGTTGGGGCATTGGAAGCATGATGCCGGTTCAGCCCGTATTTGTGCATGGTTGGGGGTTTGGTCCACGCTTTTGGGCACCTGTGGTGGACGCGCTGGGCTGGACGGACGGGTGCATGCTGGATCTGGGTTTTCTGGAACAGGGCACCGCGGCATCGGCCGCATTGGCGGTTCAGCGTTTGCAGGCTGTGCAGGTGCCGGGCAGGGCGGTGCTCGGTATTGGGCATTCCCTGGGCTTTTTGTGGCTGGCGCAGCACATGGCTCTGTCTGCTCAGGACCGGCTTGTGGGCATTAACGCGTTTGCGGTGTTTGCTGCCTGTGGGAGTTTTCCCTCTGGTGTTCCAGTCAGGGTTTTGCAGCGTATGCTGAGGGGACTCTCTGGTAATCCGGAAAAAGTTCTGGCGGATTTTTGCAGCCAGTGCGGCATGCAGGGTGTGCCGGGGGTTCCCAATGCCTCCAATCTGGGCATGGGGCTTGATCTGCTTATAAACGGAGATGTTCGGCCCGTACTGGCTGCCAAAGCCAGTCAATATGGTATTCTGGCTGCACGGCAGGACCCGGTTGTGTCAGATGCCATGACTACAGACAGTTTTGTGGAGGCTGCCGCCGTGCAGTGGGTGGATGGTGGGCACCTTCTGCCACAAACCAATGTGCAGGCCTGTGTGGCGTTCCTGCGGGCTGCGCGAAGGACGATGGAACAGAACGTAAAATGACAGCACCGCACCACAAGGAGCAGATACGCAGCAGCTTTGACCGGGCCGCAGGGTATGACAGTGCTGCTACGGTGCAGCGCCTTGCCGCCAGAGAACTGGCCACCCGATTAGCCCGTAGTCTGGACGGCAGAAAGCCCGCCCGGATTTTGGAAATAGGGTGTGGCACCGGCCTGCTGACCGAACAGTTGGTCCACCTCTGGCCCGATGCACAGATTGTGGCGACCGATTTTGCACCACAAATGCTTGAGCGCGCCCGACGCCACGGCTCCCCCTCCACCGTGTTCAAACTGATGGATGCCGCCAACCCCACGGAGGAAGGGCCGTTCGATGTGGTCTGTGGCAATCTGGTCATGCAGTGGGTCGCGCAGCCAGAGCAGGCGTTGGCTCGTCTTGGCAAGCTTCTGACCCCCGGTGGTGTGCTGGCAGTATCCACCTTGCTGGATGGTACATTTGCGGAGTGGAAAGCCGCCTGTGCGCGTGAAGATGTGCCCCCCTCCACCCCCCGTTATCCCGATGAGGCGCACATACAGAACTGGGCGCCGTGGCTGTATTCCGGTCTGTGGGAGCACAAAAGCTGTGTGCAGGCTTTTGCCTCCGGGCTGGATTTTGTCAGGCACCTCAGGGCTACGGGGGCATCTGTTGCTCCTGTGGGGAATAAGCCAATGGGGGCGGGTTCGCTCCGGCGGGTTGCCCATCGGCTGGATCAGTCCGGGGCTGCGGTTACGTGGGAGCTGGCTTACGGTTGTTTCCGTAAGCCCCCGGTGGCGGGTGTGTTTGTAACGGGCACGGATACAGGGGTGGGCAAAACCCTTGTTTCGGCCTGTCTGGTCAAACGGTGGCAGGCTGCCTACTGGAAGCCCCTGCAAAGTGGGCTGGCGGACGAGGCAGGGGATACCAGTACAGTTGCGTCCTTAGCGGGTGGGCCTGTGTGTTTTCCACCAGCCGGGGCGTTTCAGGCATCCCTTTCCCCTCAGGCGGCGGCCGAGGCGGAGGGGGTTTGTATAGACCCCACACATCTGGCATTGCCCGAAGTGGAGGCAGGCAGAGTGCTGGTGGTGGAAGGGGCCGGTGGTTTGATGGTCCCCGCAACGGATGGCGTGATGATGCTGGATCTGGCCGTGTTATGGGGGCTGCCTGTGGTTCTGGTAGCCCGCAGTGGGCTGGGTACACTCAACCACACATTGCTCAGCTTGCAGGCTATGCGCAGCCGTGGCGTGGCTGTTGCCGGTGTTGTGCTGAATGGGCCGCATAATCCGGCCAATAGCCGCACCATCGCCCGGTTGGGTAAGGTGCGTATTCTGGCGGAAGTGGGGCATCTGGCCCAGATTACCCCAGATGTTGTGGCCCATCAGGCGGCCACGTTCCCCACATGGGAGGAGGTATGTTCAGGCCCCTGAACATACCGTGGAGCGGGCAGAAGCCTGCGCGCATGCGTAAAACGGGTTAGCCGGGTTTAGTAATGCCGGATTAACCCCGCCAGATGGCCCTGAATATGCAGGCGCTCGGCGGGAACAATGCGGGTTTCGTATCGGGCATTGGCGGGTTCCAGCGCAATCATGTTGCCTTTGCGGCGCAGGCGTTTGAGCGTGACTTCCTGCCCGTCAATCAGAGCGACAACAATCTGCCCGTTTTCCGCCTGATCCGATTTTTTGATAATGACCTGATCGCCGTCCAGAATACCGGCTTCGATCATGGAATCTCCGGCCACTTCAAGCGCGTAATAGTCCCCACTGCCCAGCATGTCTGCGGGGATGGAAAGCGTGTTGGACGTATCCGCCATGGCTTCGATCGGTAAGCCCGCGGCTATACGACCATAAAGTGGAATTTTAATGGGGTCCGGCTTTTGCCGTGAGAAGCTGCCACGAATAACGTTGGTGGGCAGTTCCTCCTCCATTTCGGGGAGTTGAATGACCTCCAGCGCACGGGCGCGGTGGTGGTGGCGGCGCAGAAACCCCCGTTCCTCCAGCCCGGAGATCAGGCGGTGGATACCGGACTTGGAACGCAGGCCCATGGCCTCACGCATTTCGTCAAAGGAAGGGGAAAAGCCGGTCTGTTTGAGGTGCGAATCAATAAAAAGAAGAAGCTTGTGCTGTTTTCGGGTCAGCATGTCGCACCTCGGCCTGTCTGTTCAAAATGGAATATCAATCTCATGATTTGTTCTATGTAAGTTCTTGTTTTTGTCAATATCTAATTCAGGGCAGGCGCATAATCAGGCAGGGGGTTCCTGCTTTTTGGGCGTTGGCATGGGGGGGGCGTATGATCAACGCCTGACTTTGGGACAGAATGTTCAGTTGCGCAGACCCCTGTTGCCCAAAAGGCGTGGCCACAAGCTGGCCATCGGGGCCGGTGTGCAGTGTTGCACGCAAAAAATCCTGCCTCTGGTCATTTTCTCCCACATCCGCGCCAAGCAGGGCGGGTTGCGTATCCAGTGTGTCCGCCACGGTGCGGCCCATGAGCTTGTGCAGGGCAGGGAGCACAAACACCATGCTACAGACCAGTGCTGCAACCGGGTTGCCGGGCAGCCCAAGCACAGGCATGCCATTGAGTGTGCCGAACATGAGCGGCTTGCCCGGACGCATGGCTATTTTCCAGAAATTCTGGACAAGCCCCGCTTTTTCCAGCGTAGGGCGGACCAGATCATAGGTTCCAACACTGGCGCCCCCAATGGTGACCAGCATGTCCAGATCATGGGTGTTGGCAAATGCGTTGGAGAGCGATGTTGCGTTATCACGCGCAACGGGTAGCACAATGGCATCTGCCCCTTCCTGCCCCAGCAGGGCTGCGAGCATGAAGGACGCGGAATTAAAAATACCATCGGGGGGGGCTGTGTCTCCGGGGAGCAGAATTTCATCCCCCGTGGCCAGAATGCCCACACGGGGGCGGCGGAAGACCGGCAGCCAGACCAGCCCGCCTGCGGCCGCCAGCCCGATATCCCGCGGTCCGAGTCTGGTGCCTGCACGCAGCAGCACGGCTCCTTGGGCAAAGTCCTGCCCCTGTGTGCGAATATTCTGCCCTTTGGTGGCCGCGCGGGTCAGTGTGACTTGCTGGCCCGCAAGTTGGGTGTTTTCCTGAATAACAATGCTGTCCGCCCCGGCAGGGACCTGACTGCCCGTAAAAAGGCGGATACATTCCCCTTCCGCCACGGTGTGGGCAGAGGGCCTGCCTGCGGGGGCCTCGTCTATAATGCGCAATACAGCGCCCTGTAGGGCGTCTGCCGCCCTTACGGCGTAGCCATCCATGGCGGAAACACTAACGGGAGGGTTGGCCCTGCGTGCATGCACGTCCTGTGCCAGAATGCGGCCACATGCGGCGCTCAGGGCAATGGTTTCCTGCCCGCAGGGTGGCAGGTTTTCCAGAATTCTGGCCCGCGCGGTTGCCACATCCAGCATGAATTCGTCTCCTTTTGGCGTTGGTGGCGCCATATTGATGTAAGAAAGCTTGACCTTTTGCCTTTGTATGCGCATTTTGCCGCAACTTGAACACCGCCGGAGCCGTATGGACCGGCTCTGTAAATATGTTCTGCTGAGGAAGTCATGGCCAAGACCAACGTCATCAAGATCCGTCTCGTCTCGACGGCTGACACCGGTTACTTCTATGTGACCAAGAAAAATGCCCGCGCTCATACGGGCAAAATGGAACTGAAGAAGTACGACCCGGTTGCACGCAAGCACGTCGTATTCCGTGAAGCCAAAATTAAGTAATTCTGGCCAGATCGGTTTGTTATAAAAAAACGGCGCTTTCGAGCGCCGTTTTTTTTATGCCGTTCCACTGAAAAATAATTCCAGCGTTGCAGAGATTGCAGGTGTGTAGGGGTTAAAAAAGAGGATCGCGCCGGTCGTAAGGAATAACCAGATCATTCCGGTTGGCCATGTTCAGCATGGCGCGGGCGCGTTCGTCCAGAATATCCGTATCCAGTGTATTTTCACGCAGGCCGTTAACGCGGCGTTTCCATGCGTCCTGCTCGGCCTGTGCGTCTGATCTGGCCTGTTTGGCCTGTTCCAGCAGACCAAGCTGCTGCTGGTAGGCCTGCATGCCGTGGTCGCCCTGTGTGGCGTTCCAGCCAAAATAACCGGCAATACTCAAAAATGCCAAAGGTGGCACCACAGCCCGCACAACACGGCGAAAGAAACGGCCAATCTGCACTTTTGGTCAGCTCCCTGCCAGAGTCGTAGGTACCAAGAGACATGAATACAGGGTAATGTCTAACCCATATTGCGCAGGGTGGGGAAGGGCGTTGCATACAAAAAAAGCCGGCCCCAGAAGGGACCGGCCTGTATGGGCGTGCAAAAAGGCGTAAGCTGCCGCCAGCTTTGTGGCCTTTAGCTGTTTTTCAGAATAGTGCGGCCTGCATACTGGGCGGCGGTCACCAGTTCCTGCTCAATACGGATCAGCTGATTGTATTTGGCTGTCCGGTCGGAGCGGGAGAGCGAGCCGGTTTTGATCTGCCCGCAGTTGGTGGCCACGGCCAGATCGGCAATGGTGGAATCTTCCGTCTCGCCCGAGCGGTGGCTCATAACGGCGGTGTAACCCGCGCGATGGGCCATTTCCACGGCCTGAAGTGTTTCGGTCAGTGTGCCAATCTGGTTGACCTTGACCAAAAGGGAGTTGGCAATGCCAGCTTTGATCCCACGGTTCAGGCGTTCGGGGTTGGTGACAAACAGGTCATCCCCCACAAGCTGTACTTTTTTGCCCAGTGTCTGGGTCAGCAGCGCCCAGCCTTCCCAGTCATCTTCGGCCATGCCGTCTTCAATGGAGACAATCGGGTAACGGCTGACCAGATCTTCCAGGTAAGCGGCCATCCCTGCGGAATCGAGGCTCTTGCCTTCGCCTTCCATGACGTACTGACCGTTTTTGAAGAACTCCGTGCTGGCGCAATCAAGCGCAAAGGTAACGTCCTGCCCCGGACGGTAACCGGCGGCTTCTACCGCGCGGGTAATAAAGCCCAGTGCTTCATCTGCGGATTTAAGGGCGGGGGCAAAGCCGCCTTCATCCCCCACATTGGTGTTCAGGCCCGCAGCACTCAGGGCTTTTTTGAGCTGGGCAAAAATTTCCGAACCCCAGCGAATGGCGTCCGCCACAGTGGGAGCACCCACGGGCTGGATCATGAATTCCTGAATGTCGATCGGGTTGTCCGCGTGCTGCCCACCGTTGACAATGTTCATCATTGGCACGGGCAGAATATGGGCGAATGCGCCGCCAATATAGCGGTAAAGCGGCACTTCCAGTTCTGCCGCCGTGGCCTTGGCCACCGCGAGTGATACGCCCAGAATGGCGTTGGCCCCCATGCGGCTTTTGTTGGGCGTGCCATCCAGATCGATCATGGCGTTGTCAATATCGATCTGGTCGGACGATTCCGCACCCTGCAATGTGGGCAGGATTTCGCTCTCAATGTTTTCAACAGCCCGAAGCACACCTTTGCCACCATAGCGCCGTGCATCGCCATCGCGCAGTTCAACAGCTTCGTGCGCGCCGGTTGAGGCGCCAGAGGGCACAGCTGCGCGGCCTTTGGCGCCAGAGGCCAGTTCCACATCCACTTCCACGGTGGGGTTGCCACGGCTATCCAGAATTTCGCGGGCGATAATGTCAACAATGGCGCTCATGGTGTGTCTGTTCCTGCTTGTCTGTGGGCACAGGCTGGGGCCGGTGCCGTCGTTTCTTATTTTTGCTCTAGGACGAAACCTGCATGGAGCTTTTCTTCCACGCGGTTGCTAGTGGCAGCGTCTTGGGCTTTTCTGTCAACACTGAGAACAAGAAAATACAGAGAAAAGGGTGTCTGTTCCCCTATGAAGAAGCTTCCATTTCTGGGTGTGGTTCTGATGCTGGCGGGTGTTCTGCCCTATGTCTTATGCACCTGCGCCATTGTGTTTTACGATTCCCGCATTCCCGTGCCCAACCTGCTGATGGCCGAACTGTTTTATGGGGCCATCTCCCTGTCCTTTATAGGTGCTGTGCACTGGGGGCAGGCGCTGGAGGTGGAGCGCACCATTCTTGTGGCGTCTGCCGCGCGCACGGACCATGTGCGTCTGCTGCTTGGGGTGGTGCCCGCATTTGTGGGCTGGATTGCGGCTTGCACGGGGTTTATGTGGCAGCCATTGGGTGGGTTGGCCGTACTGGCTGTGGCGTTCCCGCTTGCGGCGTTGACCGAACGTGCCGCGTGGCGGCGCGGCTGGGTGCCACCGGGTTACATGGGGGTGCGCTGGATTGTAACGGCCGTTACGGAATGTTGCCTGCTTATGGTGTTGTTGGTTCGCTTTTTGTGAATGGCAGAGAATGGACCGGTGCGGTAAAACCCATGTCGGATATGTTATAACACGCATGTATCGCATAAGGCGCGCATATCAGTCAGGAAGTGGAAAGCAGGGCTTATGAACGGCAAACCGCACATTCTGGTTAAAGGTGCTGGTGTGGCGGGGCTGACCGCCGCCGTAACGCTTGCAGAGCGTGGTGGGGTTGTAACCCTGTATGACTGCGCGGACCGGGTTGGAGCCGGTGCATCGTGGATGGCAGGCGGCATGCTGGCCCCATGGTGCGAGGCGGAATCGGCCCCGGCGGAAGTGACCGCCCAATCGGTCGATTCGGTGGACTGGTGGACCAGGCATGTGCCCGGCGTTGTGCGCGAGGGCAGTCTGGTGCTGGCTCCTGCGCGGGATGTGGGCGAACTTGCGCGTTTTGGGCGGCGTACCTCGCACTTTGAAAACGTGGGCGAGGCGGATATTGCCCGGCTGGAGCCAGACCTTGCCGGGCGCTTTCAAAAAGGCCTGTTTTTTGCCGATGAAGGGCATGTGGACCCGCGCAAAGCCCTGCCAGCGCTGGCGCACGCACTGGAACAGATGGGCGGGCAGGTGCTTGTGGCTCCGGCCCCTGCGCCAGATGAGGCCGGGTTTGACTGGGTCGTGGACTGCACCGGCCTGCATGTGCGTGATCAGCTTGACCACCTGCGCGGTGTGCGGGGCGAAATGCTGCTGCTGCGCTGCGAGGATGTGATTCTGCACCGGCCTGTGCGCATGTTGCACCCGCGTATTCCGGTTTACATTGTGCCGCGCGATAACCATGTGTTCATGGTCGGCGCCACCATGGTGGAGAGTGAGAACGCAGGCGGCATGACCGTGCGCTCCATGATGGAACTGCTCAATTCCGCATGGACCCTGCACCCCGGCTTTGCCGAAGCGGAAATTCTGGAAATGGGTACCGGCCTGCGCCCGTCCTACCCGGACAACATGCCCCGTGTGGTGCAAAAGGGGCGGCATGTTTATGTTAACGGCATGTACCGTCATGGTTTTCTGCTCTCTCCCGCTCGGGCACGGGAGGCTGCGGATCTGGTTTTCGGGCCATAAAGCCCAAGGAGTGATGCCCGATGAAAATAACCGTCAATGATGAAGCGCAGGATGTGTCCGCCACGACCCTTGCAGGGCTGATTGATGAACTGGGATACGCCGGTGCGCGGATTGCCACCGCGCTAAACGGGCATTTTGTACCAAAAACCGAGCGAGAGCAGGCCAGACTGGACATGGGGGCACGAGTGGAAATTGTTGCGCCCATGCAGGGGGGCTAAGGGCATGGCCGCATTGTTTTACGGGCAGGAACTGTCCTCCGCTCTTATGCTGGGTACGGCGCAATACCCATCGCCCGAAATTCTGCGGGACGCTGTTCTGGCGGCGCGTCCGGGTGTGCTGACAGTCTCCTTACGCCGCGAATCCGCAGGTGAGCGGGCAGGGCAGGCTTTTTGGTCCATTGTGCAGGAACTTGGGGTGCCGGTTCTGCCCAACACAGCAGGCTGCCACACGGTCAAGGAGGCGGTAACAACCGCGCACATGGCGCGTGAAGTGTTTGGCACGGACTGGATCAAACTCGAAGTTATTGGCGAGCTGGATACCCTCCAGCCCGATGTGTTCGGGCTGGTTGAGGCCGCACGGATTTTGACCGGGGAAGGGTTTAAGGTTTTCCCCTACACCACGGAAGATCTGGTGGTGGCCGAGCGCCTGCTGGCGGTCGGGTGCGAGGTGCTTATGCCGTGGGGCGCTCCCATTGGCTCTGGCAAGGGTTTGAACAACCTGTTCGGGCTGCGGGCCATGCGTGCGCATTTTCCCTCCGTGCCGCTGGTGGTTGATGCAGGCATTGGTGTGCCCTCCCACGCGGCGCAGGCGCTGGAGTTGGGGTATGACGCGGTGTTGATCAACACTGCAGTGGCCAAGGCGGGGGACCCGGTGCGTATGGCGCAGGCGTTTGGGCTTGCGGTGCAGGCCGGTCTGCTTGCGCGTATGGCAGACCCAATGGAGGAGCGGGATATGGCCGTTCCCTCCACCCCCGTTGCAGGAAAGGCATTTTTGGGATGAACGCGCTGGCGCAAAAATTTTACCCGGTTGTGGATGACGCCCGGTGGGTTAACCGCTTGGGGGCCGCAGGGGCGCGTTTTATTCAGCTCAGGGTCAAAGACCTGCCAGAGCCGGAACTGCGCGCACAGGTACGGGCCGCGCGTGATTATGCCGCAAAGCATGATGTGTGTCTGGTGCTCAATGACTTCTGGCAGATCGCGCTGGAGGAGGGTGTTTCCTACATCCATCTGGGGCAGGAAGATTTAGACACAGCAGATATGTCCGCCATCCGTAAAGGTGGCCTGCGCGTTGGCATTAGCACCCATTGCCACGAAGAGCTTGAACGCGCCCTGACCTTTGCCCCCGATTACGTAGCTTTGGGTCCAGTATGGGAAACCAAGCTGAAAAAAATGGCGTTCGGCCCGCAAGGTGTTGAAAAACTGAGCGAATGGAAACGCCTTATTGGCTCCATGCCGCTGGTTGCTATTGGGGGCATAACGCTGCAACGCGCCCCATTATGCCTTGCCGCAGGTGCGGATTGTGTTTCTGCCGTATCCGCCTTTACACAGCATGCGGACCCGGAAGGGCAGGTCAGGGCATGGCTGGCGGCCACGGCGGATGAACCGGGCGTGATTAACCGCCGCTAAAGATACGGGCGGCATCCGCTTTGCCAAAGAGTGTGAGCAGCACACGGGCGGAACCGGGGAGGCGATAGCTGGCTGTGGGTTTTGTACCCATGTCGGGCAGAATACGCTGGGCCTCGGCGTGGGCTGTATCCAGTAGCAGATCGACCAGAATTTCTGGCGCCATGCGGTATTCGGGCAGCCCGGACTGCCTGCGGCCCGTAGCTTCCCCCCCGCCACGCAGGCGAAAATCTTCATCTGCGATCAAAAAGCCATCTTCGGTCTCGCGCAGGCAGGTCAGGCGGCGGCGGGCTGTCTGGCCTAATCCCGCGTCATGGAGCATCAGGCAGTACGATGCCTTGGAGCCACGGCCCACGCGCCCGCGCAACTGGTGGAGCTGGGCCAGCCCAAACCGTTCGGCATGTTCGATAACCATGATTGTTGCTGTTGGTACATCCACCCCGACTTCGATCACGGTTGTGGCGACCAGTATGCGGGTCAGACCGCGAGCAAAGTCCTGCAAAGCCTGTTCGCGCGTGTTTGTATCCTGCTGCCCGTGGGCAATGCCCACCAGATTGCCAAACCTGTCTGCCAGAATGGCCTGCCGTGCCTCGGCTGCGGCAATGTCGAGCGCTTCGCTCTCGGACACAAGCGGGCAGACCCAGAAGATCTGCGCCCCCGCGGTAAGGGCGCGGGCAATACCTTCGAGCACATCGTCCATGGTGTTCAGGCTGTGCAGGGAGGTGCGGATGGGTTTGCGGCCCGATGGCTTGCCCTCCAGACGGCTGACCTGCATGTCTCCAAACTGGGTGAGCAGCAGGGTGCGGGGTATGGGGGTTGCGGTCATGACCAGCATGTCCGCCTTGTGGCCTTTTTCCACCAGCGTCAGGCGTTGGTCCACGCCAAAACGGTGCTGTTCATCCACCACTGCCAGCCCAAGGTCTGCGAACTTTACACTCTCCTGCACCAGAGCATGCGTGCCAACCACCAGCCTGGCTGTGCCATCGGCCATGTCCGCCAGTGCCTGTTTGCGGGCCTTCCCTTTGACCGAACTGCACAAAAACGCCACCGGCACGGGGGAAAGGCGCGCAAAGGTTGCGGCATGCTGGCGGGCCAGAATTTCGGTCGGAGCCATAATGGCCGCCTGTGCACCAGCCTCGACCGCGCGCAGCATGGCCAGCAGGGCGACCAGTGTTTTGCCCGCGCCCACGTCCCCCTGAAGCAGTCTGTTCATACGGTGGGGGGCGGCCATGTCTGCCTCTATCTGGCGCAGCACATGGGCCTGTCCGTGGGTAAGGGGGTGGCCAAAGGTGGTCAGGGCCTGCTGTTGCAGGTGTCCATCGCCTTGCAACATGCGGCCGGGGCGGCAGCGGGTGGCCTGCTGGGCAATGCGCATGGCAAGCTGGTCGGCCAGCAGTTCGTCACACGCTAGGCGGGCCTGTGCGCGGGCGCGTTCGGCCTGCCAGTCCGTGCCGGTGTGGCTGTTGGGAATACTGTCCGGCTTTTGCATCCATGTGAGTGCGGTTGCAAAATCGGGCCAGTTTTTTTGGGCGATCAGGGCCGGGTCGTGCCATTCGGGCAGGTCTGGTGGCAGCAGGGCAAGGGCTGCGGCCATGGCCTGACGCACCTGCCCGCCAAACAGGCCCGCAGTCAGTGGCCAGACCGGGTCGAGCAAAGGAATGCGTTCGATCTGGCGGGCAGGGAGCAGGTAGTCGGGCGAGGTCATGCACAGCCGGTCGCCAAACCGTTCAACTTTGCCCGATACGGCAATGTGTGCCCCACTGAACGCCTGTTTGGCCTGCCAAGGGGAAAAAAAAGCAATTTCCAGCAACCCTGTCTCGTCCGACAAGGTGGCCCGCCATGGCTGGCGGGTGCGTGGGGCGGGTGGGCGCAGGTCCAGCACCGTGCCGCAAACTGTTGCAATCGTGTCAGCCCTGAGTTGTGCAAGCGTGGGGCGCAGCCGCCTGTCCGTTACACTTTCGGGTAGGCAGAACAGCAGGTCCATAACGCGTGACCCACCGGCAATTTTGGCCAAAAGCCGGGAGCGGGCTACGTTAACGTGGCTCAGGCTGTCCAGTGGAGCAGCAAGGGCGCTCAGGGCCGGTGCATTTGCCCATTGCGGAACCGAAGCGGATGTGAAGGATGGGGGGCTGGACACGGACGGTATACAGGCCTCTGTTTGCAGGCTGACAGACAGGAACAGCCCCGGTATAGGACAGCAACGCCATGCAACACAATTTTACAACGCCTTCCAGCACGCTTTCTTCCAATGCTTCCGATGGGTCGGAAGATTCTCTTGCGGCCCGCCGCCGCCGGCTCAAGTTCCGCGCCAACCACCGTGGCACGTTTGAGACCGATATTCTGATCGGCGGTTTTGTAGAAGAAACGGCAGATAGCCTGAATGCCGAAGAACTGACGGACATGGAAACCATACTGGAAATGCCCGACCCCGACCTGACGGACTGGCTGTTTGGCCGTCTGCCCTTGCCGGAGGAAAAAGCAACACCCATGTTGCGGCGTATGGTGGAATCATGCCGCGCAAGGTGCGGAAAATAAACTATTCTTCCCATACGGTGAAGACAGGCAGGACAGAGAAACAGGGCATATGACAGCAGACACAGGTGCGGCATCGGAGCGTCGGGTTGCCACGATTTGGGGCGTGCCAGAGGGGTACGATGCCCTTTTGCTTGCGCGGCGCGCGCGTGAGCACAAAGGACCCTTGCTGCATATAGCCCGCAACGATGCCTCCATGGCCCGGCTGGCGGAAACGCTGGCCTTTGTTGCGACCGATGTGGAAGTGCTGCGTTTTCCCGCATGGGACTGCCTGCCATACGACCGGGTCTCCCCCAACCCCACAATCGTTGCCGAACGTGTGGCAACCCTGACCCGCCTGCTTGAACCCTCTGGCGGTAAGCCACGCCTTGTGCTGACTACGGTTAACGGCGCCATCCAGCGCGTGGCCCCGCGCAAGACGTTTGCCGGGCAGTCCCTGAGTATCCGCACGGGGGAAAGTCTGGACCAGACTTTCCTGATCGACCTGCTGATCGCCAATGGCTACACCCGCACCGATACGGTGATGGAGGCCGGGGAGTTTGCAACCCGTGGTGGTATTTTTGACCTGTACCCTGCCGGTGCGCCAGAACCCGTGCGTCTGGACCTGTTTGGGGACGAGGTGGAGAATATTCGCGCGTTTGACCCCGGTACCCAGCGCTCGACTGACAAGCGCGATGGGCTGGTGCTGTGCCCCGTGTCCGAATTTTCGCTCGATGCCGCCAGTATAAGCCTGTTCCGCACTGGCTGGCGCGATATGTTCGGCCCCGCTGCCGCGTCCGACCCCTTGTATGAACATATTTCTGACGGGCGCAGATACCCCGGTATCGAACACTGGCTTCCTTTGTTCCATGACCAGTTGGAAACAGTGTTTGATTACCTGCCCGGTGCAGCACTCTCGCTCGACTATCAGGTGGAGGAGGTCCTGAGCGCACGGCTGGATATGATTGCCGACCATTATCAGGCCCGCAAGATGCCGGTGCGCGAGGGGGAAACTCCCTACCGCCCGCTTCCCCCACACCTGTTGTACATGGACCTCAAAGGGTGGGAGGCCGCCGTGGCGCGCCTGCCCGCCGTGGCCTTTAGCCCCTATGCCCAGCCAGATGGTGCGGGTGGGGTGGATGTGGGGGGGCGTCCGGGCAAGATGTTCTCCAAAATTGTGCCCGGCGCCCAGCGCGAGCAGGTGTTTACCCTGCTAGGCGAACAGGTGCGCGAATGGGCGCAGGTCAGGCGGCGCACCTATGTGGCGGCATGGAGCAAAGGCTCGCGCGAGCGTATTGGTGTGCTGCTGCGCGAACACGGGGTGGCGACGGACACGTTCGAGACATGGGAGCAGGCCAGCAAGGCCAAGGCTGGGCCGGTCGGGCTGCTGACCCTTGGGCTGGAGCGTGGCTTTGTGGCCGAGGATGTGGCGTTTGTGTCCGAGCAGGACCTGCTGGGCGAACGTATAGGCCGCCCACCGCGCCGCCGCCGCCGTGCGGATGAACTGATTGCCGAAGCCAGTGAACTGTCCGCCGGGGACCTGATCGTCCATCAGGATTACGGTATTGGGCGTTATGACGGGCTGGAGACAGTGAGTGTTGGCGTGGCCCCGCATGATTGCCTGCGACTGTTGTACGATGGCGGGGAAAAACTCTACCTGCCGGTGGAAAATATTGAACTGCTCAGCCGGTTTGGCTCGGATCAGGCAGGGGTATCGCTCGACCGTCTGGGCGGGGTTGCCTGGCAGAACCGTAAATCACAAATGAAAAGCCGCATCCGCGATATGGCGGGTGAGCTTATTCGCACAGCGGCGGCCCGCGCGCTCAAGGAAGCGCCGGAACTGCTCCCGCCCGAAGGAATGTGGGACGAGTTCTGTGCCCGCTTCCCCTTTGTGGAAACGGACGACCAGTCGCGCGCCATATCCGATGTGCTGGAGGATATGTCCTCCGGTCGTCCCATGGACCGCCTGGTGTGTGGCGATGTGGGGTTTGGTAAAACGGAAGTTGCACTGCGCGCGGCTTTTGTGGCGGCCATGTCCGGCGGGCAGGTTGCCGTTGTTGTGCCCACCACCCTGCTGGCCCGCCAGCATTACCGGACCTTTACCGCGCGCTTTGAGGGCTTTCCCATAAAAGTGGCCCAACTCTCGCGCATGGTTACGGGTAAGGAGGCTACGGAGGTACGCAAGGGGCTGGCCGATGGCAGCGTCAATGTTGTGATTGGCACCCATGCCCTGCTGGCCAAAACGATCAAGTTTTCCGCCCTTGAACTGTTGATCATTGATGAAGAACAGCACTTTGGCGTGTCGCATAAGGAAAAGCTGAAAGCCCTGCGTGAGGATGTGCATGTGCTCACCCTGTCTGCCACGCCCCTGCCACGCACACTCCAGCTCTCGCTTTCTGGTGTGCGGGAGATGAGCCTGATTGCAACGCCGCCAACGGACCGTCTGGCCGTGCGGACGTTTATTATGCCCTTTGATAGTGTTGTCATCCGCGAGGCCATACAGCGTGAGCGCTTCCGGGGTGGGCAGATTTTTTGCGTTGCCCCCCGTGTGGAAGATCTGGACCGGCTGGCCGAACGCCTGACCAGCATTGTGCCCGATGCCCGGCTGGTGCAGGCCCATGGCCGCCTGTCTCCCACAGAACTGGAACGGGTGATGACCGAGTTTTCCGATGGTCAGTACGACATCCTGCTCTCCACCAATATTGTGGAAAGCGGGCTGGACATGCCTGCCGTTAATACGCTGATCATCCACCGGGCGGATATGTTTGGTCTGGGCCAGCTTTACCAGCTTCGTGGCCGCGTGGGCCGTGGCAAACAGCGGGGGTACGCGTACCTTACGTGGCCGCAAACACATGCCCTGTCTCCCTCTGCGGAAAAACGGCTGGAGGTCATGCAGACGCTCGACACGCTGGGTGCAGGCTTTACGCTGGCATCGCACGACCTTGACCTGCGCGGTGCGGGCAACCTGCTGGGCGACCAGCAGTCCGGCCATGTGCGCGAAGTGGGGATTGAGCTGTACCAGCAGATGTTGGAAGACGCCGTGGCAGATTTACGCAGCGACAAAGGGCGCAATGCGGAAAATGACCGGGGCTGGACACCAAATATTGTCATGGGCCTGCCAGTACTCATTCCCGATGATTACGTGCCTGATCTGCCGGTTCGGCTTGGACTTTACCGCAGAATCAGTGCTTTGGCGTCCGATGCTGAGCTGGAGGCTATGGAGGCGGAACTGGTGGACCGTTTTGGCTCAGTTCCCGATGAGGTTAAAAACCTGCTCAATATTGTTGATCTTAAAAGACTTTGCCGTCAGGCGGGGGTGGAGCGGGTAGAGGCTGGCCCCAAAGGCATGGTGCTCCAGTTCCGCAACAACAGCTTTGCCAACCCCGGTGGTCTGGTGCAGTGGATGGGGCGCTGGAAGGATGGCGTGGTGCGCCTACGCCCCGACCACAAAATGGCTGTTGTGCGGGAGTTGACCAACGTGCAGCGCATTGACCTTGCCCGTAAGGTGCTCAAGGATCTTGCTCATATGTGTGCGCGCGAAATGGCCTGAACAGCGGGCTGTTCTGCCTTGTTCTTAAAAAATAAAGTCCCTGCACATGCCTTGGTGCATGTGCAGGGACAGTGCTTATTTGATGGGGAGCGGAAAGCCGTTAACGGTTAGAACGCCACCTTCCCATGTGGTGTCCCATGCGTTCTGCTCGCCCGAGCGATGGCTGACCAATCTGCCCAGCACAAGGCCCGCAGCCAGTTTCATCTGATGTGCGGCACGGGCTTTTTCTATCAGTGCTTCCAGATTGGTAATTTCGAGATGCCCCGAAGCAGATGTGGCCGCTACATCGCCCGTAAGCGTTGCCTGACCATGCCCCTGTAGTTTGACCGTGCCTTCGGATGCTTCAAAGTTGCTAATGGTGGCATGCACAGCCGGAGCCGCGGTGCTACGCCCACCTATGGCGCCCATGAGTGCGGAAAGCTCCGAAGTGGGGAGCGAAAACGCGGCACGGGCGGCGGAGGGCAGGAGTTGCTGGTTGGCTACGTTATGGAAAGCCAGACCGCTCATGCTCAGGGTGGCCGCACTGGTGCGTGGGGTGGCGGCCCCCTGCATCTGGTAGTGCGCGGTTGTGGCGGTCACATGGGCTGCACCGTGTTCAACCGTTGCGTTGTTCCATGTCAGGTCATAGCTGCCGCCAGACTGAAGGCTGGCGGTGACCTGTTTGCCCTCATCCATCAGCCATTGTGTACAGGCCGCGTTGTGCTGCCCGGTCATGGCGGACACCAGCAGGAGCGATGCAGCCTGCGCCAGATCCTGCAAGGCCTGCGGGCTGGAAGCCTGCCCGGTAAAAACCAGTTTTTTTACATGCAGGCTGGTGGTCCCGCTTGGGGCGCGTACAGTCAGGTCATGGTAAATCAGGCCTTTGGGTGTGTCTTCCTCCGCACTGGCGCTAACGCTTGCACAGGTGGAGGGAGGGGCGGCTAGGGCGGTTTCTGCGGTGGCGATGGTGCAAAGACTCACGACCCCGAGAAGATGGAGGGAAAAAGGAGAGTTCTGCTTCATTTCGCAAGGAAGGTGCCGTAAGTAAAAATTACAGGCAACACAAGATTATCATGGAAGAGCCAGAACTGTGCGGTTTTTGAAGATTGACCCCTTTTTGCTGGGGCTGCTGGCCTCTGTTCTGCTGGCAACACTTGTGCCGTGCCATGGCGCGGCGGTGCCTGTTTTTCACTGGCTGTCGGTGGCGCTGATCGCGTTCATGTTTTTTTTGCAAGGGGCGCGCCTGTCACGCAAGGCTGTGTTGGACGGGGTGGTGGCATGGAAGTTGCACCTGCTTATTCTGAGCTGCACCTTTGTCCTGTTCCCTCTGCTTGGCCTTGCCGCACACGCCCTGTTCCCCGGCCTGTTGCAGCCGGATATCTGGATGGGTGTGCTGTTCCTGTGCTGCTTGCCCTCCACGGTACAGTCTTCCATTGCGTTTACATCCATTGGCGGGGGTAACGTGCCTGCTGCGGTGTGTGCTGCTACGGCCTCCAACGTGTTTGGTATTTTTATTACGCCGGTGCTGGTGGGGCTGGTGCTCAGCCAGCATGGGCAGGCTACAGGTAACCCGCTGGATATTGTGTACCAGCTTTTGTTGCCGTTCATTCTGGGGCAGGTGTTGCAGCCATGGCTTGGCGCATGGGCGCACCGGAACAAAAAGATGCTCTCTTTTTCCGACCGTGGCTCGGTGCTGGTAGTTGTTTACACAGCCTTTAGCGATGCGGTCATGCAGGGGCTATGGCACCGCCTGCCTTTGGCCGAACTGGGGATGATTGCCGTGGCCGATACAGCGCTGCTGTTTAGCGTACTGGGCCTGACCATTTTTGGCGGTCGCCTGATTGGTCTCCCCCTGAAGGATGAAATTGCCGTGGTGTTCTGCGGCTCCAAAAAAACACTGGCATCGGGTGTGCCCATGGCCAATGTTTTGTTCCCGCCTGCATCCGTGGGGGTTATTGTTCTGCCGCTCATGCTGTATCACCAGATCCAGCTTTTTGTCTGTGCTGTGCTGGCGCGCAGGTTCGCACGGCTCCGACAGGAGCAGGATGATGCGTCCACAACGCCAGCGCAGCAGTCTGGCTAGGGCGCATCTGTTTGGGAAATTTAAGCAAAGGGGAGCGGGGTTGTGGCGGGTCTGGATCCTGAAGACTGGGAAGAACTGAAGGCTCAGGGCCACCAGATGCTGGATGATATGCTGGAGAGCATTCGCCATGTATCCCAAGGTCCCGTCTGGCAACCAATGCCTGCGTCCGTGCGAGAAGGGTTCAGGGCGGCCCCATTGCCAGATGTGGGGGTGGAACTGGGGGATTTGTACCAGCAGTTTACCAGCATGGTGCAACCTTATGCCGTGGGTAACCGGCACCCGCGCTTTATGGGCTGGGTCCATGGGGGGGGCACGGCGCAGGGTATGCTGGCCGAAATGCTGGCAGCCGGGCTAAACGCCAATCTGGGTGGGCGTGACCATGCACCCGTTGAGGTTGAGCGTATGGTGATCCGCTGGGCAGCGGATATGTTCGGTTTCCCCTCCGATGCGACCGGGGTGCTGGTGACCGGTTCCTCCATGGCCAATTTTATTGCCATTCTGACCGCTACCCGCAACGTGCAGGGGGGGGCGGACCTGCGCCAGCAGGGCGTTGGTGGACGCAGGCTGGTCGGTTATGCGGGGGAGAGCGCACATGGCTGCGTGGCCCGTGCGTTTGATATGGCAGGGCTGGGCGAGCAGGCATTACGGCGCGTACCACTGGATGGTGCGTTCCGTATGGACATGAAAGCCCTTGAAGCCATGATTGCGCAGGACAGGGCTGCGGGGTTTGAACCATTTCTGGTTGTGGGTACGGCAGGGACCGTGGACACAGGCAGCATTGACCCGCTGAATGCTCTGGCTGATCTGGCCGGGCGGGAAGGGCTTTGGTTCCATGTTGATGGCGCCTTTGGCGCACTGGCAAAGCTGGCCCCCGATCTGGCGCCGCTGCTCAATGGCCTTGAGCGGGCGGACAGTCTGGCTTTTGACTTCCATAAATGGGCGCAGGTTCCGTACGATGCAGGTTGCGTCCTCGTGCGCGAACCGGGCAGGCAGGCAGCGGCCTTTGCGCAGTCCCTTGCATATCTCTCGCGTGAGGAGAGGGGGCTTGCCGCCGGTGCTCCGTGGTTTTGTGATCTGGGGCCAGACCTCTCACGCGGGTTTCGAGCACTCAAGGTCTGGTTTGCGCTGGCCGGGTTTGGAACCCGCAAGCTGGGGCAGGTTGTTACCAGTTCATGTGCTTTGGCGCAGGGGTTGGCGCAGCAGGTGCAGGCTATTGCGCAACTGCAACTGCTCGCACCCGTTACGCTGAATGTTGTGTGTTTTCGGGTTGTAACGCCCGATGTGGACGATCTGGACTGGCTGAATGGCGAGTTGGTCAAGGATTTGCAGGTCAGTGGCGTTGTGGCGCCATCCACAACCCGGATTGGCGGCGTGCTGGCCATTCGTGTGGCGCTGGTCAACCACCGCACCACCGAGGCGGATGTAACAATCCTGCTAGACGCCCTGCATTCCTTTTTGGAGGTGCGACTGGCGCATGTGAAGATGATGAAAGAAATGGCAAGCTTGGCGGGGGCTTAACCCCGCCTGCGTGTCCGCTTTTCATCAAACAGGGCGGAAAGGGACTGGAGCATGGTCCCGCCCAGTTCCTCCGCATCGGTAATGGTGACGGCGCGCTGGTAGTAGCGTGTTACGTCATGGCCAATGCCAATGGCGGTCAGTTCCACCGGGCTGCGGTTTTCGATCATGTGAATGACCTCGCGCAGGTGGTCCTCAAGGTAGGAGGCCGGGTTGACCGAGAGTGTGCTGTCATCCACCGGCGCACCATCGGAAATAACCATCAGGATCTTGCGGGCTTCCGGGCGGCTTTTTACGCGCCGCCATGCCCAGAGCAGGGCTTCGCCGTCTATGTTTTCCTTTAACAGACCTTCACGCAGCATAAGGCCCAGATTGGTGCGCGCGCGCCGCCATGGCGTGTCCGCTCCCTTGTAAACAATGTGGCGCAGGTCGTTCAGGCGGCCGGGGTTTTCGGGCTTGTTGTTCTGTACCCAAAGCTCGCGGCTCTGCCCACCTTTCCATGCGCGGGTGGTAAAGCCCAGAATTTCCACTTTTACGCCGCAACGCTCCAGCGTGCGGGCCAGAATATCCCCACAGGATGCGGCAACAGAAATGGGGCGGCCGCGCATGGAGCCTGAATTGTCGATAAGGAGGGTTACAACCGTATCGCGGAATTCGGTGTCTTTTTCCTGCTTGTAGGAAAGGGACAGGCGCGGGTTGACCACAATGCGCGACAGCCTGCCTGCATCCAGCATGCCTTCCTCCAGATCAAACGACCAGGAGCGGGTCTGCTGGGCCATAAGGCGGCGCTGAAGCCGGTTGGCAAGGCGGGAGACAACACCGTGCAGGGTTGCAAGCTGGAGGTCCAGCTGGTGCCGCAGGCGGGAGAGTTCTTCGGGGTCGCACAGGTTTTCGGCCAGAATTTCTTCATCAAAACCGGTTGTGTAAGCGTGGTACCCCTTGGCGGTCTGGCCTGCCTCTATTTCCTTGCGGTTGCCCGGTCCTGCGGCATCGCCCGTGCCTTCGGCCGAACCAGAGTCCTGCTCAACTTCTGGCGTGTTGTCGGCTGCATCCGCGCTGCCTGCCATAAGCTGGGGTTCGGAGACCGCATCCGACAGGTCGGGGGCGGCACCGGATGTGTCATCCTCCTGCTCGGGCGGGGGCTGGTCGGTGTCATCCTCGTTCGAGTCTGGAGCACTGCCGGAACTGTCTTCCTCATCCTCCTGATCAGAGAGGGACTCGTCATCCGTGAGCGCGCAGGCCGCCAGCAGTTTGCGGGTGGCGCGGGAGTACGCCTTCTGGCTGTCTTGGTCAGTGGCCAGTGTGTCCAGCGCGTCCAGTGCTGTTTGCGGCAGGGTCTGCTTCCACTGTTCCATAATGGCCCGGGCGGATTCGGGCAGGGGGGTGCCTGTCAGCTTTTCGCGCGCAAGCAGTTCCAGCCCGACAACGGGGGAAAGCTGGGCGGCATCGGTCATATGGTCCAGCCCGGCGGCGCGGATTTCCTGCTCCAGTCTGTGGCGCAGGTTGGCGGCAACCCCTTTCATGTGGCGAGCGCCTATGGCTTCCACACGGGCCTGCTCCAGTGCGTCATAGACCTCGCGGGCAATGGTGTCGGCTGGGCGGCGGGCGGCATGCAGGTCAAAATTATGGTGCTTGAGCCGCAGCGCCTGCGCATCGGCCGCGCCACGCAGGCGCTGGGTTTCTTCCTCGTTCAGGTTGAGGGAGGGGGAGGACAGGCGGATTTTCTCACCCAGACTGATCGGGGCCATGGGCATGTTGCCGCTATGGAAGGAGACATCCGCCTCCTTCCGCCCGCCAAGGGCGCGCAGTGTTGCCTCCGTTGCCTGCTTGAAGGCATCGGCCCGCTTTTCCGCCTCCTCGCGCGAGAGGCGGACGGGCGGAGTGCCCGTATCCTTTGCCTGATCAGCCATAACGCCCCCTGTCTGTTGGTCTTGTTTTGTCAGGTAGAGCGTTTGGGCAGGGGGCTGCTGTTAAAGCAGCGCTGGTAGTACTCCGCCACCATGCCACGCTCGGCCTCGTCACATTTGTTGAGGAATGTTACGCGGAAGGCAAAGGCCAGATCCTTGAAAATACGTTCGTTTTCCGCCCATGCAATAACCGAGCGGGGCGACATGACGGTGGAGAGATCCCCCGCCATGAACCCGGCGCGCGTAAGCCCGGCAAGTGCGACCATATTGTCAATTTTTTCGCGCCCGGCCCTGTCATCCTCAGCAATACCCAAACGGGAGCAGACAATACCCACTTCCTGCTTGTGGGGCAGGTAGTTGAGCGAGGTCACAATGTTCCAGCGGTCCATCTGCCCCTGATTGATCTGCTGCGTGCCGTGGTACAGGCCTGTTGTATCCCCCAGACCGACCGTGTTGGCGGTGGAAAAGAGGCGGAACCACGGGTTGGGGGTGATCACGCGGTTCTGGTCGAGCAGGGTCAGCTTGCCCTCGACCTCCAGAATACGCTGGATCACAAACATCACATCCGGGCGGCCTGCATCGTATTCATCAAACACCAGTGCGCAGGGGCGTTGCAGGCACCACGGCAGCAATCCTTCCTGAAACTCGGTGACCTGCTGGCCGTCCTTGACCACAATGGCGTCCTTGCCCACCAGATCTATGCGGGAGACGTGGCTGTCCAGATTAATGCGGATACACGGCCAGTTCAGGCGGGCGGCAACCTGTTCCACATGGGACGATTTGCCCGTGCCGTGGAAGCCTTGCACCATAACGCGGCGGTTAAAGGCAAAACCTGCCAGAATGGCCAGAGTTGTGTCGTGGTCGAACAGATAGGCCGTATCAATCGGGGGGACATGCTCGGTCCGGAGCGAAAAAGCGGGAACCGTCATGTCGGAATCGATCCCGAACACATCACGGACGCAGACTTCCACATCCGGCACGGAAACCGCCGAAATGGGCGGAAGATCAAGGGCTGCTGTCTGGGGGCTGGTATCCGTCATGATTATCCGTCTGATCGTAAGGGGTTCAACATAAAAACCGGCAGGGTCTACCGGAGCAGGATACAGGATCAGCCTGCTTTTTCGAGTTCTTCCGTCTGCAGATGTGCCTTCACAACAGTGAAGGCAACGTTGATCTTTTTCAGACGTTCCTCAGCCGCAAGATCGCCCTGATTGGTGTCGGGGTGATGTTTGCGGGCAAGGGCGCGGTAATGCGTCTTGGCGTCTGCCAGTGTCACTGGCCAGTCCAACCCCAGAATGGCCAGCGGTTCACGCAGATGGGCAGGAATACGGGGTTCGGCCTGCGCGCGTGCGCGGTCGGCACGGGCGCGGCGGTTCTGGCCCAGTATGTCCAGCGGGTCCAGAATATCCTCTTCATTGGGCATGGTGCGTTTGCCCGGCCCCGAGCCTTGCCCGAACGTCCATGTGGGCCGGTCCCAGCTGATATCAGCCCGCAGATGCGCCTCAATCTGGCCGGGGGACATACCTTTGTAGTAGTCCCACCGCGCATTATATTCGCGCACATGCTCAAGGCAGAACCAATAATACTGGTTCAGGCTATCGCGGGAGCGAGGCGCGCGGTATCCTGCTGGACTTGTGCAGTCCGGCATGTCGCAGCAGCGCTGCGGCGCGTTGGGATCAGGATCAAACGCGCGGGGACGGGTGTTCCTTCGCTTCATCATCCATCGTTATTTGCGTTGCAAATGCTTTGGTCGCAAGAGGTGAGTTGCCATATGACCAGTCTTTCAGACACCGCCGCCTGTTCCACATCGGGGGCAACGCGTGCCCAGCGGGTACGCAAAGTGCTGGAAACAGCCCTTTTTCCCACCAGACTGGACCTTCAGGACGAAAGCCACCGCCATGCCCACCACGTGGAGCAGACACGCGGCCCCAATGCCGGAGCAACGGAAACCCATTTCCGCCTTTACATTGTTTCTCCCGTTTTTGAGGGCATGAGTCGCGTGGCGCGTTCGCGCAAAGTGCATGACCTGCTGGCCCCCGAACTGGCTGATGGCCTGCACGCTCTGGCCCTGACCCTGCGGACCCCGGCGGAAGAAGAGGCTCTTCCATGAAGGGCGGGGCGTTCAGCCGCCGCAGCCTGTTTGCTCTGGCGCCACTGGTCCTTGCCGCCTGTGCCAGCACGCAACAGGTGGGGGGCGGGCCGCAGAATGCTACGATCAGCCGGGTAGAAGCCTATTTTCGCACGGTTAATCTGCAGGATGCGCCGTTTACGCAGATATGGCCCAACGGAGCGAGTGGCGGTGGGCTGATTACCTACCGACCGGGGTATCTGGACATGCGCTTTACCGCGCCGCACGAGATGGAGCTTAAGGCATCCGGTCGTTCAGCCGTGTTTACAGATGCGCAGAATGGTTCGGAAACCCATATAGGGCTGGGGCATAGCCCGCTGGGGCTGCTGCTGGGCAACCCTGTGCGCCTGTCTGGCCCGGTTATGGTAACGGATGTGCAGCAACCGCCGGGTCTGGTCCAGATTTCCCTGACCAGAGCAGACAACCCCTCCCAAGGGCTGATCACGCTCCGCTTCAGGGATGAGCGGGGGGTGTTGAGTCTATATGACGTGCGCATTCTGGATGCGGAGCGCAAGCTTACGCAAATTCGACTGGACCTTGCGTAAGTTCCACAGGGCTAAGGGCGGATGGCGTGCTGCCAAATACGGTGCGCCATGCGGATTCTAAAGCAAGGTCCAGATCCTGCATGCTGGCCTTGATTCCCAGTTTTTCAAAGCTGGTCACGCCATAGTCACGGATGCCGCACGGAACAATGCCCTCAAAATCCGGCAGGGCAGGAGCCAGATTGATCGCAACGCCGTGCCAGCTCACCCAGCGCGAAACACGCACGCCAATCGCTGCAATTTTTTCCTCCCCCCCGGTCTGTGGGTTGATAACCCATACCCCAACCCGGCCCTCACGCACCTCGCCACGGAGGCCAAAGCTGGCGAGTGCCGTAATAATCCACGATTCCAGAGCCTGCACATACGCCCGCAGGTCACGCGCGGGGGTGTTGCCGTGGGGGCGTTGCAGGTCCAGCATAACATAAGCCGTGCGTTGCCCCGGCCCGTGGTAGGTCCACTGTCCACCCCGACCCGCGTGGTATGTGGGGTAGCCTGATGGGTTGAACAGGTCCTCCGCTCTGGCCGATGTGCCCGAGGTGTACAGGGGGGGGTGTTCAAGCAGCCAGACACGCTCCGTGGCCTCGCCCGCCCGTATGGCCTTGGCAATCTGCTCCATTCTGCTGAGCGCGGCTGGGTAGGGCACCAGTTTTTTGCTTATTTCCCATAAAATTTGTTCTTTGGTCATTGCCGCCTGCTTATGGTTCGGTTATAGGGCTTCGTATCACACGGTATCGCCTTTTTTGATACCGTTTGTCACGTGCGGTCGTGGCGGAATGGTAGACGCGCAAGCTTGAGGTGCTTGTGGGGGTAAACCTCGTGGAAGTTCGAGTCTTCTCGACCGCACCATTTTCTTTCATGACAGAATTTGGTGTTATGAACGGCTAAAGGCTAACGCCTTGAGCCGTTTTTTTTCGTTTATGCGCATTTTTCTGCAAATTGGGTGGCGTTTGTCATATTCGCGCCGTTCTTTTGCTGTCTGTTGCGGTGTAGAAGCATGGTTGCCGTTATGTAAAAAAGACCATGCCAGTCGGCCAGAGATGCAAGGCGCACTGTTGGGTTACACTGTTGGCGGTCTTGATCTTTTTCCGGCACGGGTTGGACACTGGGGCCGATAACCTCGTGTTTTGGACAAGCCGGTTCGGATGGTCTTAGGTTTAACTTGATTTGAAGGTGTTATATTCGTGTCCAATCCCAAGCCTTTACGTAAAGCAGTCCTGCCAGTTGCGGGGCTGGGAACGCGCTTTCTGCCTGCCACCAAGGCTATGCCAAAAGAAATGCTGCCGGTCGTGGACAAACCCCTTATTCAATACGCCATAGATGAAGCACGCGCCGCAGGTATTGAGGAATTCTGCCTGATTACCGGCCGTGGCAAAGATTCCCTGATCGACTATTTCGACATCGCCTATGAGCTGGAAAGCACACTCAAGGAACGCAATAAGGTGGATTGTCTGGAGGCGCTGGAACCCAGCAGCATTCAGGCTGGCTCACTTATTGCCGTGCGTCAGCAGGAACCGCTTGGGCTGGGGCATGCCATCTGGTGTGCACGTTCCTTTATTGGGGATGACCCGTTTGCCATTCTGCTGCCTGATGACATGGTGATGTCCAAAAAAGGCTGCCTGAAGCAACTGGCCGATGCGTATTACGAAACGGGCGGCAATGTGGTGGCCGTGTCCGAAGTGCCGCGTGAACACACCAACCGCTACGGTATTCTGGACACCGGCAAGGACGATGGCCGTCTTGTGGAAGTAAAAGGGCTGGTTGAAAAACCCAAGCCTGAAGATGCACCGTCCAACCTGTCCATTATCGGGCGTTATATTCTCACACCCGATGTTATGCCGCATCTTGCCAAGCTGGAAAAAGGTGCCGGGGGCGAAGTGCAGTTGACCGACGCCATGGCCAAAACCATTGGCCACGTCCCGTTCTATGGCCTGCGGTATGAAGGCGTTCGCTACGATTGCGGCAACAAGCTGGGCTTCCTTGAAGCACAGATTGCTTTTGCGCTGGAACGGCCCGAACTGGCTGATGGCGTGCGCGAATTCCTTAAAAAATACGAAGGGCAGAACTAATGTCGTTCGTTCATGATTTTGACGCCACAAGCCTGCGCGAATACGATATTCGCGGGATTGTTGGTAAAACGCTGAGTGCGGAAGACGCGTTTGCCATTGGTCGCACATTTGGCAGCCTTGTGCGCCGCAACGGCGGCAAAACGCTGGTCGTGGGGTATGATGGCCGTCTGTCTTCCCCCATGCTGGAAGAAGCCCTTGTAAAAGGTGCTCTGGAATGCGGGCTGGATGTTACGCGCGTTGGCCGCGGGCCGACCCCCATGCTGTATTACGCATCCGCCACGCTCAATGCGGATGGGGCCATTATGGTAACGGGTAGCCACAACCCGCCCAACTACAATGGTTTCAAAATGATGCTGGCTGGCAAGCCGTTCTTTGGCGCCCAGATCCGCGAGTTGGGCGACCTGTCCGCCAAAGGCAATGTGGTTGCGGCAGAGCAGGGCAGCGTGCGTACAATTGATGTGCGCGATGAATACGTCAAACGCCTTGTAAAGGATTATGACGGCGGAACGCGTAAGCTCAAGATCGTTTGGGATAACGGCAACAGCTCCGCAGGCGAAGTGCTGGAAAAAATGGTGGCGGCCCTGCCGGGTGAGCACATTGTGCTCAATGCCGAGATCGATGGCACGTTCCCAGCCCACCACCCTGACCCAACGGTTGCCAAAAACCTTGAGCAGCTTATTGCCGCAGTCAAGGACAACCATGCCGATCTGGGCATTGCCTTTGATGGGGACGCAGACCGGATTGGTCTGGTGGACAATAAGGGCGAAATCCTGTGGGGCGATCAGATTCTGGTCCTGCTGGCGCGCGATGTGCTTAAAAGCCATTCCGGGGCGACCATTATTGCCGATGTCAAAGCCAGTCAGGTCCTGTTTGACGAGGTAGCCCGTGCTGGTGGCAAGCCGCTTATGTGGCGGACGGGGCATTCGCTCATCAAATCCAAAATGGCGGAAACCGGCTCCCCGCTGGCGGGGGAAATGTCGGGCCATATCTTCTTTGCCGATAAGTGGTACGGGTTTGATGATGCCCTTTACGCAGGTGTGCGTGTGCTTGGCATTGTTGCGCGCTCCGATGAGTCGCTCGCCACGTTCCGCGAAGGCCTGCCTGCAACGCTTTCCACCCCCGAAGTACGCTTTGACTGCGACGACCATCGTAAGTTCAAGGTTATTGAGGAAGTGGCTGAACGCCTGCGCAAGGCTGGTGCAGATGTGTCCGAAATTGACGGTGTGCGTGTGAACACAACCGATGGCTGGTGGCTTTTGCGTGCATCCAACACGCAAGCCGTGCTGGTTGCGCGGGCCGAAGGGCGGGATAATGCCGGTCTGGAACGGCTGAAGGCGGCTCTGGTGGAGCAGCTTGAACACTCCGGTCTGGCCAGGCCAGATTTTTCCGGCAACAACGCCGGACACTAATATCCAGCTTTTTCAGCTTGTCTGCTGCATACGGCCCGCTTAAAGCGGGCCGTATGTTTTTTACACGGCTGGGTGTTGTTTCCTCAGTGCCGGGGTGCTCTTTTGCATTTAATGCCGCAGAGGTTTCTGATATAAAGTGTACCTATGTTGTCCTCTTTAACGGACCCCGCCGGAAGGCGGATTTCCTACCTCCGTCTTTCCGTAACTGACCGGTGTGACATGCGGTGTGTGTACTGCATGTCCGAACAGATGTCGTTTTTACCACGGGCGGATGTTCTGGATTTTGAGGAACTTCTGCGCCTGAGTCGGGTCTTTGTGCAGCATGGTGTGCGCAGGCTGCGCATTACGGGTGGTGAGCCACTTGTACGGCGCGATATTGGTTTTTTCTTCAAGGAACTGGGGTCATGGCTGCGTCAGCCCGAGCAGTCTGGCAGGCTGGACGAGCTAACACTGACCACCAATGGCAGCCAGTTGGCGCATTATGCGCCTATTTTGGCGCAGGCCGGAGTCCGGCGTGTGAATGTCAGTCTGGATTCCTTGGATGAGCAGCGTTTTGCCCGACTGACACGCAGGGGCAGGCTTGCCGCAACGCTGGAAGGCATACGGGCCGCCCGCGCGGAAGGGCTTGCCGTGCGCATAAACACCGTGGCCATGGCTGGCGTGAATGATGATGAGTTTGATGCGCTGCTGGCATGGTGCGGAGAAATTGGCGCGGACCTTTGCCTGATCGAAACCATGCCTATGGGCGAAACGGGCGAAGACCGGACTGCGCAGTACCTTTCGCTGGATGCGGTGCGGCGGAGTTTATCCCAACGCTGGACGTTTGAGCCGCTGACCTACCAGACCGGCGGCCCCGCGCGCTACGTGCGCGTGGCGCAAACGGGGCGGCGGCTGGGGTTTATTACCCCCATGAGCCACAATTTCTGCGCGAGTTGCAACCGTGTCCGCCTTTCCTGCACCGGGCAGCTTTATACCTGCCTTGGTCAGGAGGAAGGCGTGGACCTGCGCCACCTTATGCGCGAAGGGGCCACGGATGCGGCTCTGGAAGTAGCCATACAGCAGGCGATAGCCCGCAAACCCACAGGCCATGATTTTTTGCTTGATGCGCAGACCGGCGCTGTATCCGGCCCGCAAAGACATATGAGCGTCACTGGCGGTTGAGTGCGCTCCTATGCGGGCATCAGAGTGAACTGGGCGGAGCCTGCTGGTTCAACGCATCATGCAGGGAGTGTTCGAACTGTCCGGGCTGTAAGGGCACGGGCTGGGTTGGGGCAGGTGCCCAGCCAGATAACACGGCCATGTGCAGGGGCATGGCAAAACTGTCTGCCCCCGGTTGTTCCAGTTCTGCCGCTGCCGCAGGGAACAGCATGCATGGGGGCGGGGTACGTGCGCGCTGGATCAGGGCATTTGTTTCCCCTGCGGCTCGCAGATCGGCCAGCAGAGCACTCAGCGAACGGTAGCGCAGGTCCAGTTGTTCAGTATCAATAACCGGCAGCGCAAACCCGGCACGCTGCATAAGCTGTGCGCAGCTTTGCTGTGTGGGAAAAGGCGAGACACGAGGGGACACCCCATCGCACAATGCCAGTTCAGCCGCTTCCAGTGCCGTACGTAGGGGGCGGAGTGTTGGTAGAATGGGCATGCTGGCCAAAAATAACCCATCTGGCCGGAGCACATGCCTGATCTGGCTGAACACGCCGGGTAGGTCGTTCACCCAGTGCAGGGAGAGGTTGGCAATGACCAGATCAAAACTCTGCGGTGCAAAAGGCAGCCATTCTTCATCCGCACAAATGCGCAGCCCATCAGAACGGGCCACCATTTTGGGGGACAGGTCCATGCTGATTGTGTGTATGCCGCGTGCGGCAAGCCGCTGGCTGGTCAGGCCCCGGCCACCTATATCCAGTGCTGTGGCAAAAGGCCGCACCATGTCATCCAGCCGGTCGAGCAGCAGATCGGTTGTAATATCCAGCACGGGCATAATGCCGTCCAGCCTGTGTGCGGCACGGTCGCGGTGCCGCCTGACGGCTTTGCGGTCAAAAATAACAGGTGTATCCATAAAAGCAGATGTGCGCGTATCCATGCTTTTTGCCAAGTTATCAGCCATGACAAACCTGTGTTTGCTCTAGGGGGGAGTGTTACGGCGCGGTTGCGCTCCTTGGGGCAGAGGGCGCTTGGGGTGCTGTATCCACCAGCCTGCCTGCATTGCGGGGCGGATGTTGCACGGCATGCTCTGTTGTGCCCGGCCTGTTTTACGCGCCTGCACGGTGTTGTGGCGCCATTTTGCAAAGCCTGTGCGGTTCCGCAGGTCAGTGCTGGCATGTTGGGACCAGATGGCCTGTGCCCGGCCTGCGAACGGCACCATCCTGCATGGGGGCAGGCACGGGCCGCCTTTGTTTATGAAAGTGTCGCAAGGGAGCTGATTTTAAAGCTCAAATATGTCGACCAAACAGATAACGCCGCTTTTCTGGGTCAGCAGATGGTGCGGGTCGGGTCGGACATTCTGGTGGATGGCGCACTTGTTGTGCCCGTGCCGGTGCATAGGTGGCGCTTGTTCAGGCGGCGTTATAATCAGGCCGCTTTGCTGGCCTATGCTGTGGCAAAGCCGCGTGGCCTACGCTGCCAACCGGATGCCTTGGTGCGTGTTCGCCCTACCGTGCCCTTGGCAGCGTTCTCGCGTCAGGCGCGGTGGGATGAGGTGGCGCAGGCCATCATGTTGCGCACAACTTGCGCGCAAAAGGTGCGTGGGCGCGATATTGTGTTGGTGGATGACCTGCTGACAACAGGCGCTACGGCCGCAGCCTGCACCAAGGCCCTGCTCCAAGGTGGGGCACGCAGCGTGAGCCTGCTGGTTGCCGGGGTGGTGCCGCCCCGCCCGGATGTGGACATGGACCAGCCGGACTATGGACATACCGGGTGAAGGCCATAACATGGCCCCCTCAAAAGCTGATTGTATCCATAACCCAGAACCAGTAAGGACAGTTTATGCCACAAATCAAGATTTATACCCAGCCCGGTTGCCCCTACTGCATGCGCGCTGTTGCTTTGCTGGAAAGCAAAAAAGTCCCGTTTACCGAGGTCAACGCCCCCCGTGGCACGGCTGAGCGGGAGGAGGCCATTGCGTTGTCTGGCGGGCAGACAACGGTGCCCCAGACATTTGTGGACGGCAAAGCACTTGGTGGATGCGATGACCTGATGCGGCTTGAACGCACCGGCCAGTTGAACGGCCTGCTGGGCCTGAACTGAGCTTGCCCACCACGACCGGGAAGGTATGCTCGCCAAGGTAAATTAACATGATCTGCTATCGTCTACGCTGCGCCAATGACCATGTGTTTGAAGGCTGGTACAAAGACAGCGGCACCTTTACCATGCTCAGGCAGAAACACCTTCTCAACTGCCCCGACTGCGGTACGCCCAACGTGGATCAGGCGCCTATGGCCCCAGCCATTGTTGGGCGCGCCCCCAAGCGTGCGCCACAGCCGGACGTGGCGCCGGATGCAGCACCTCCACCCGCAACCGCTGCGGGGCAGGCTCCACCGGTTCTGCCAGATGCGGTATTGAGCACCCTGCGCGAAGTACGGCGCACAATTGAAGAAAATTGTGAAAACGTGGGCAACCGGTTTGCAGATGAAGCCTTGCGCATTCATTATGGCGAAGCCCCCGAACGCGGGATTTATGGTGAGATGTCTCAGACCCAGCAAGAAGAACTGAAAGAAGAAGGCGTTGCGTTCCAGAATGTTCCCTGGGTGCGCGATACGGACAGTTGAATGTCTGGGCTGACCATATACAAATGGGGGTGGTGCGTTAGAGGGTGGTCCCCCACATCCTAGAGGGCTGGTTGGGGTAGGCCATACCACCAGCCCGGTTGAGGGAGAGGCAGAGATGAAAAAAGACGGAAAGTCCGGCGGGGTGCGTAAAGCCAAGGCGGGGCTTGCTGCCTTGCTGGCCGTGTTTTTGGCTGGTGTTCCTGTGTCTCTTTTTGCAGCAGAACCTTTATCGAATGAAGCAGGGTTGAGTGGTTACTGGCTTAGTCAGGACCATGACGGCGTGTTCAAAATTGACCGGTGCGGGCAAAAGCTGTGTGGCCATCTTATTGGTCTGCGTTATGAGGGCACCGATGTGCCCCACGGGCATGACGGCAAAACAGAATGTAATCTGCTGATGCTAACGGATTTTCATCCAATGGCCGACAGTAATGAAGGGCGCTGGGCGGGACACATTCTGGACCCCGATACAGGGCACCTGTATGATTCGCAGATATGGTTGTCCCAGCCCGATGTGCTCAAGCTGCGTGGCTATATCGGGCTGCCCATTTTTGGTGAAACCCAGACATGGACCCGCTATACCGGCCCCGCAATGGGGCCTGTGTGCAAAATCCCCGACGCAGTTAAATAATGTGGCTGGTCTGGAGTGGGTCAGTACCGCCAGACCAGTAAAAACGTTAAAATCAATACTTTGTAAAAGCGGCAATGTAGTTAATGCCAAGGTCGCGGGTTTCTTTCCAGCCCGTGGGGCTAGGGGCCATGCCAGCTATGGCGGTCATGCGCAGGCCTGCTGCACGGGCATATTGCCCCAGTTCGGATGGCTGGATGAACTTGCGCCATTCATGAGTGCCCACGGGCAGCAGCCGCAGAATATATTCAGCACCAATCTTGCCAACCGCAAGGGAGCGCAATGTGCGGTTCATGGTGGAGACAATGACCGTACCCTTTGGCCCGGCAAGCTGGGCAAGCATGTCCATAAATGCCGCAGGATCAGTGACATGCTCAATAATTTCTAACGCAACAACCGCGTCAAACTGACTGCCTTCAGCCACAAGGTCTTCGGCACTGCCGTTGCGGTAATGCAGCGGGCCTGCATGTTCGGGGAGCGGGCTGGAGGCCAGATGCTCCTTTGCCGCGGCAATACCATTGGCCGAGGCATCCAACCCAAGTACGTCGTACCCGGCTGTGGCCAGTGCCTCGCTGGCCAGTCCGGCGCCACATCCGATGTCCAGAATTTTTGCACGGCGCGTTGTGCGGCCCCGCAATGGAAGGTGTCGGCAGGCCCAATCTATGCGCAACGCATTCATGGCGTGCAGTGGGCGCATGGGGCCAGAAGGATTCCACCACTGCTCCGCAAGGGCGCTAAACCGTGCGATTTCCTCATCAGAGACCGAAGAGGCCGCGTGTGGGCTGGTGGCGTTCATGCAACAAAATCCTTTCCTGCTGGTCTCCCCGCTGGACGAAAGGGGGCCGGGAAGGTTATGTGACGCGCCTTGTAACGCTGTGCAACCGTTCCTGTTCGTCTTTTCTGGCAAAGTCAGGAACAAATGGGGATGGGTGGCATGTTCTGCGGCTTGTCTGGTGGAGAATAAAGCTATGTCCGGTTCCGCACCCCGGATTGTCATGAAATTCGGCGGAACGTCTGTCGGCGACCTTGATCGTATTCGCGCCGTGGCCGAACGCGTCAAAAAACAGAAAGACGCAGGATGTGATGTTCTTGTTGTCGTGTCCGCCATGGCGGGGGAGACAAACAGGCTTGTCGGTTTCTGCCAGTCCCTCTCTCCTTTGCATGACCCCAAGGAATACGATTCCATTGTGGCCACGGGCGAGCAGGTGACAAGTGGCCTGCTGGCCATTGCGTTGCAAAAGCTTGGTGTGCCCTCGCGCTCGTTCGCGGGGTGGCAGGTGCCAATCCTGACCGATTCGGCGCATGGTAAGGCCAGTCTGGATTCGATTGATGGCGCAAAGCTGCTGGGCTGCATGGCCGAGGGCATGGTGCCGGTTGTTGCGGGCTTTCAGGGTGTTGCGCCTGATGGCCGAGTTTCCACCCTTGGGCGTGGTGGCTCGGACACCTCGGCCGTGGCCCTTGCCGCTGCGATCAAGGCGGATCGGTGCGATATCTACACCGATGTGGACGGTATTTACACAACCGACCCGCGCATTGTGGCCAAAGCGCGCAAGCTTGATAAAATTACCTATGAGGAAATGCTGGAACTGGCCTCTGTTGGCGCCAAGGTGCTGCAAACCCGCAGCGTAGGCCTTGCCATGCGCGAAGGGGTGCGCGTGCAGGTGCTTTCCAGCTTTGCAGATGGCCCGGCTGTTATGGAAGGACATCTTCCGGGGTCTTTGGTGGTGGATGAGGACGAAATCGTGGAAAAGAAACTGGTTACCGGCATTGCCTACTCCCGTGATGAAGCCAAGCTGTCGGTCCGGCGTATTCCGGATCGGCCCGGTATTGCCGCCGCAATTTTTGGCCCCATGAGCGAAGCCCACGTGAACGTGGACATGATCGTGCAGAGCACGGGCGCGGACGGCACGACCAACATGACCTTTACCACCAGCAAGAGCGACTTGCCGCAGGCGATCAATGTGCTGGAAAGCGTGCGGGACTCCGTGCAGTACGAAGAACTGGCGACCGACCCGGATATTGTTAAGATCAGCGTTGTGGGCACAGGTATGCGTTCGCACGCAGGCGTGGCCAGCACCATGTTCCGCACACTTTCGGAGCGGTCCATCAACATTCAGGCCATCTCCACCAGCGAAATCAAGATTTCGGTGCTGGTGGCGGCGGAATACGCAGAACTTGCCGTGCGGGCGCTGCATACCGCATACGGGTTGGATAATGTCTGATCAAAGCAACGCGATTGCCGCGACCGATGCTCCCACACAGGTAGAACTGCAACGCGCCCGCAAGCGGCTGGATGCGTTGTGGCGGCGTGGGACCGACTTTTTGGGCACGCAGTACGCCATTCTGGGCGGGGCCATGTCCTGGGTGAGTGAGCGTAATCTGGTATCCGCCATTTCCAACGCTGGTGGGTTTGGGGTTATTGCCTGCGGGGCCATGGAACCTGCACGTCTGGCGGAGGAAATTAAGGCCACCCGTGCCCTGACCGACCGTCCGTTTGGCGTGAACCTGATTACCATGCACCCGCAGTTGACCGAACTGGTGCAGGTCTGTCTGGACGCGGGTGTCGGTCATATTGTGCTGGCCGGAGGTATTCCGCCCGGTGCGGCCATCAAGGCGATCAAGGACGGTGGGGCAAAGGTTATTGCCTTCTCTCCCGCGCTAGTTCTGGCCAAACGTCTGGTTAAAATGGGTGTGGATGCGCTGGTTATTGAAGGAGCCGAGGCTGGCGGGCATGTTGGTCCGGTTTCGCTAACGGTTCTGGCGCAGGAAATTCTTCCCCATATTCAGAGCGTTCCGGTGTTTGTGGCCGGTGGTCTGGGGCGGGGGGATGCTCTGCTCTCCTATCTGGAACTGGGGGCGTCTGGCGGGCAGTTGGGCACGCGCTTTGCTGCGGCCGAGGAAAGTATCGCTCACGAAAAATTCAAAAAAGCGTTTGTGCGTGCCGCCGCGCGTGACGCCATAACCTCTGTGCAGCTGGATGACCGTTTTCCGGTTATTCCCGTGCGCGCTCTGGGTAACGAAGGCGGGCGGCAGTTTGTTGCGCATCAGGCAGATGTTATCCGCCGTTTTCAGTCTGGCGAATTAACGCGTGAGGCCGCCCAGCTTGAGATCGAGCACTTCTGGGCGGGGGCGCTGCGCCGTGCCGTTATTGACGGCGATGTTGAACAGGGGTCTGTTATGGCAGGCCAGTCTGTTGGTATGGTAACATCTGTCCAGCCTGTGGCACAGATTATTGAAGATATGGTCGATCAGGCTACTGTGGCTCTGGTACGTCAACAACGTCGTATGGATGCGGATGGCTGAATACGCCCAAGGTTCCGATCATGAGCAAGGCTCGCCATTACCCCCGCTTCCGGATGTGGAGGTTCTGGGGGTAGGCGAAGCTTTGCGTAAGCGCCGCGAGCAGCTGGGGTGGAGCATTGGCGATGTTTCCGACTGGTTGCGGATTCGCAGCGTTTATCTGGATGCGCTGGAAAGTGGAAATTCCAGTGTGCTGCCAGCAGAGGTCTATGCTCTGGGTTTTTTACGGACATATGGGCAGGCCCTTGGGTTCAATCCCGATCAGATGCTCAAGCTTTACCGGCAGGAAGGGCGGTTGGGCACACGCAAGCCCGATCTGGACTTCCCCGACCCGCCACCTGATCGGCGCCTGCCGCCAGCCGTCAGTATTTCACTGGGGCTGGTCGTTATTCTGGCAAGCTATGTGGGGTGGTACTGTTTTGTTGGTCACGCGCCGCCTGTGCCAGAGCGCGTGCCACCTGTGGCAACCCTGATGCCCGGCGAAAGTGCAAAAAATGCGCCATCGCCGCAGGTCGCCTCGATTTTACCTGACCACAACATGGCGCAGGTTCCGCCAATACCTGTTGCCGTGCAGGCCGCTCCACCACAAAGTATGCCTGTTCCGGCTAATAATGGCGCGGAGGCTGCCCCTACAGTCAGTGCCGCCAACACCGCAGAGGCAACAACACCTCCCGTAGCGTCTCCACCGCAAAATCAGGTCGCGCCAGTAACCGCGCCTGAAGTGGAGCCGCCCTCTCACACGGAACCGGCGGATACGGCTGTAGCCAGTGCAGACGCCCCCCTTATGCTCAAAGCCACGGCTCCAAGCTGGGTGCAGATCAAAAATGCGGGTGGCAAGGTTGTCTACGACCATATTTTGCAGCCGGGCGATGCATGGACTGTTCCCGCTGATAACGGGCCGTATAGCCTGACTGTGGGGAATGCGGGCGGTATAACCCTTGCTCAGGGAGCAATGACCACCCCACCATTGGGGAAAAACGGTGCGGTCTTGCGCCGTATTGCCCTTACGCCAGAAATGGTGCGGCAGGTGCAGGCCGGGGGTGGTGTAAGCACCACGCCCGCTCTTCCGGCGGTGGTTGCTCCTGTGGAACCGGAGGCAGGTTTGCCACCCAAGGTTACAAAGGTTGATGTGCCAAAGCCCGATCAGCCCGCAGCGGTTTCTGGCGCTGGGGCAGGCGGTGCTGCCGTGGCTCCGGTTGAGACGGTCAAACCCGCGCCACACCGGGCGGTAACCCCTGCGGAGCCAAGTGCGGATGACCTGAACGCCCGCCAGCTTAATGGGGTTGGCGCGCACTGAATGGCTCTTTCCATGCTTTATGTGTAGCCAACCGGCCTTGATTTTGGCAGGAAAGCACCAAACCTAGAGCGGGAGACGCCGCAGCGCCGAAATGCGGCCAGACCTCCCCCAACTGTCGTCTCGACAAAAGGATGCAAGATGAGCGGCTACCGGCCTTACCAGCATATCGAGCGTCGGAAATCTCGGCAGATCCACGTCGGCAAGGTAGCCGTCGGTGGAGATGCCCCGATTTCCGTCCAGACCATGACCAATGCCCTGACCAGCGATGCACAGGCGACCATTGAGCAGATTCGCCGTGCCGAACTGGCAGGTGTGGATATTGTTCGTGTTTCCTGCCCGGATGAGGAAAGCACGGCAGCACTTGCTGAAATTGTAAAGGAAGTGAACGTGCCGATCGTGGCCGATATTCACTTCCACTACAAACGTGCGATCGAGGCTGCCAAGGCGGGGGCTGCGTGCCTGCGCATCAACCCGGGTAACATCGGGAGTGCGGAACGTGTGCGTGAGGTGGTTCAGGCCGCCAAGGATTACGGCTGTTCCATTCGTATTGGCGTTAACGCCGGGTCGCTGGAAAAGCACCTTCTGGAAAAATACGGCGAGCCAAACCCCGAGGCTCTGGTGGAAAGCGCGCTCGAACACGCCAAAATCCTTGAAGATCATGACTTCCGTGAATTCAAGATCAGCGTAAAGGCATCGGACGTATTCATGGCGGTTGCGGCTTACCAGCAACTGGCAGATGCGTGCGATTACCCGCTGCACATTGGCATTACCGAAGCAGGCAGCAAGCGTGCCGGTACGGTCAAATCCTCCATCGGGCTAGGCAATCTGCTCTGGGCCGGGGTGGGGGACACCATGCGTGTTTCCCTTTCCGCCGCACCGGAGGAAGAAGTGCTTGTTGGGTGGGATATTCTTAAATCCCTTGGTCTGCGCCACCGTGGGGTCAAGATCATTTCCTGCCCATCCTGTGCCCGTCAGGGCTTTAATGTGGTGGAAACGGTCCAGACACTTGAAGACCGTCTGGCACACATTAAAACCCCGCTCACGTTGTCCATCATCGGGTGCGTGGTCAATGGTCCGGGCGAAGCGCTCATGACCGATCTGGGTGTGACCGGTGGTGGCTCTGGCCGTCACATGGTCTATTCCGCAGGAAAGCAGGACCATACCATTGCTGCGGGCGACATGATCAGCCACGTTGTTGAACTGGTTGAAGAACGCGTGGCTGCCATTGAGGCTGAAGAAGCCCGTGCAAAGCAGGAAGGGGCCACCCCCGAACTGCCGGATATGGCGTCCGCCAAGTAAGTTCGCCTCTCACCCGCCTTGCGCCTGCGGCATGTTCGGGGCGTGTGGCGGGTCTTATTTTGCCCAATAGACATAGATATAGGGCGCAAACCTGCAAAGGTTCTGCGTCAATCAGGAAAAACAGGCCGTGAGCAGCATTCAGCCCGTAAGAGGAACGCACGATCTTATTGGAGAAGAGCAGCGCCGCCATGCGCGCGTGGTCCAGACCGCGCGCCATATTGCCGGACTCTACGGGTTTGATGAATGGTCCACCCCCATTTTTGAGGAAACCCGCGTATTCTCCCGCTCTTTGGGAGATACATCGGATGTGGTTTCCAAGGAGATGTATTCCTTCAATGACCGGGATGGGGAAAGTCTGACCCTGCGGCCAGAAGGGACGGCGGCCGTCTGCCGCGCGCTGGTGACCAATGCGCTCACCCAGTCGTTGCCTCAGAAGGTGTTTTATACCGGTCCCATGTTCCGGCACGAGCGGCCGCAAAAAGGGCGTTACCGCCAGTTCCACCAGATCGGGGCGGAACTGCTTGGTGCTGCCGAACCGCTGGCCGATGCGGAAGCCATCGCTCTTGGTTACGCTGTGCTTGAAGCACTGGGTGTGGCCCAGTACGTAACGCTGGAATTGAATACGCTGGGTGATGCCGCCAGCCGGGATGCCTGGCGGCAGGCGCTGGTTGCGTATTTTTCAGCACATGGGGATAAGCTGTCCGAGGATAGCCGCGTAAGGCTTGAAAAAAACCCGCTGCGCATTCTCGACAGCAAGGATGCAGGCGATCGTGAGCTTGTTGCCAACGCGCCTATGATGGAAGAATTCCTGACCTCCGAGGCCCGCACCTTCTGGGATGAGCTGCGCCAGAAGCTTGACCTGTTTGGCATTGCCTACACAGTTAACCCCGCCATTGTGCGTGGTCTGGACTATTATAACCATACCACGTTCGAGTTCGTGACCAACCGCCTTGGCTCACAGGGCACGGTGCTGGCTGGTGGACGGTATGATGGTCTGGTCAAGCAGATGGGTGGGCCGGAAGTGCCAGCAATTGGCTGGGCAGCCGGGGTTGAACGTCTGGCCATGTTGCTGGAAGAGGCGCCGCAGGCTCCGCGTTCTGTTGTGATCATTCCCGTTGGTACGCCAGATGAAAAAGCCGTGTGCCAGATTTTGCAGGCTTTGCGCCAGCAGGGCGTGCGGACCGAAATCGGCTACAAAGGCTCGCTGCGCAAGCGTATGGAGCGGGCAGGCAAGCAGAATGCAAGCCACGTGCTGTTTTTGGGCGAAGACGAACTGGCCCGTGGCGTGTTCCGTGTCAAAAGCATGGAAACCGGGCAGGAAAGTGAAGTGGCCACTCAAGCCCTGCTGTCTGATGCGCGGAGCATTTTTGCGTAATGAATCTTGATGAACGGCTGGACCGGATTGCCAGTCGCGCGCTTGAACTGGAAGCGCATCTGGCAAGCGGTCTGAGTGGGGATGCTTTTACACAGGCATCCCGCGAATATGCGGAAATCGAACCTGTTGTCTCGCGTATTAACGACCTGCGGGCAATCGAACTGAGCATTATTCAGGCGGAAGCACTACTGGCCGACCCGGAAATGCGGGAGCTTGCAGGGGAAGAACTGGCCGAGTTGCGTGAGCAGCTTCCCCGGTTGCAGCGCGAGGTCCGTCTGGCGCTTCTTCCCAAGGATGCAGCAGACGAACGCAGTGCCATTCTGGAGGTGCGCCCCGCCGCTGGTGGGGATGAAGCCGCTTTGTTTGCGGCTGAGTTGTTTGGCCTGTACCGCCGTTATGCAGACCTAAAAGGCTGGCGCTTTACCGTTATGGATTATGACGAAAGCGAGCTGGGTGGTCTGCGTGGTGGCATTGCAGAAATTAGCGGCAAAAGTGTTTTCGCTCGGCTTAAATACGAATCTGGCGTGCACAGGGTGCAGCGTGTTCCTGCTACAGAGGCGCAGGGGCGTATTCACACCTCCACGGTTACGGTTGCCGTTCTGCCCGAAGCGGAAGAGGTTGACGTAACCATTAACGAGACCGAACTGCGGATAGATGTTTTTCGCGCATCGGGTGCTGGCGGGCAGCATGTGAACAAAACCGAAAGCGCTGTGCGCATTACCCATTTGCCAACGGGTATTGTTGTGTCCATGCAGGAGGAGAAAAGCCAGCACAAGAACCGTGCCAAGGCAATGAAGATCCTGCGTGCGCGCCTGTATGAGCGTGAGCGTGAGCAGGCTCATGCCCATCGTGCGGCGGACAGGCGCTCTCAGGTTGGAACGGGTGATCGGTCAGAGCGGATCCGGACCTATAATTTTCCGCAAGGACGGGTAACGGACCACCGGATTAACCTGACCCTGTACAAAATTGACCGCGTAATGCTGGGTGAGCTGGACGAGTTTGTGGATGCGCTTACGCAGGAGGAAC
Source organism: Acetobacter zythi (assembly GCF_963921165.1). Classification (NCBI taxonomy): domain Bacteria; kingdom Pseudomonadati; phylum Pseudomonadota; class Alphaproteobacteria; order Acetobacterales; family Acetobacteraceae; genus Acetobacter; species Acetobacter zythi. The sequence continues at coordinate 212,542 of NZ_CAWUEO010000001.1, read as the reverse complement.
AGGCAGCCCTTATGGCGGATGCGGGGTTCTAGCCAGCCTAGCTGATCGGGGTGGAGCAGACTTCGCCCCGGCCGGGAATGCGTTCGGCGGCTTCTGGCGCTTGCGGGTCGACCAGAAAAAAGTCCGTAAAGCCATCGGATCCCAAGGCATCAAAATGGTGGCCATCGGGGTTGTGCAGGATGCCGCTGCTGCTGACCTCGTGCGTTTCCGTCCGGCCATCTACGGTGCGAATGGTAATTTCGCCGCACAATGTGTAGGTGTGGTCAAGGCGGCCCTGTGGGGTAGGAATGCGAACCGTCTTGTAGCGCGTGGTGTCATCGAGTCGGAATACGGATGCCAGTTTGCCGTCCAGATAGATGCGTGAGACTTCGGAAATTTCCATGTCAGCTTTTTCGTCCGTGACCGTAAACTCGCCTGCCGTGGCACAGCGCAGGGGGGCGACCAGCAACCCTATGGCGGTTAACAGAACAAAAGACCGAAGAGTGAATGAAAAGCGCGAAGCGGGCATTGATGTGTAGATCGGGTGATTTGTTGAAATGACACATCAAAGCAAAGCAGAAAAAACACCACACCACCAGCCCATACAGGACCTGCTTGCCAGAGGTGCGGCACTTTTGCGCGATGCCGGGGTGGAGAACCCCCGTAGGGAGGCGCGTCTGCTACTGCAACACGCGCTGGGGTTAACGCCGGAGGCGCTGCTTGGACTTTCCTCCCGTGCGGAAGTTGCAGCCGAACCATTTTTGGCATGGGTGCGCCGTCGGGCACGGCACGAACCTTTTGCCTATATTACAGGCAGTAAAGGGTTCTGGAGCCTTGATCTGGCGGTCTCTTCCGCATCCCTCGTGCCGAGGGGGGATACGGAAACCCTGATTACCGCTCTGCTGGAACTGTACCCGGACCGCAATGCCGCTTTGTCGGTTCTGGACCTGGGAACGGGAACGGGCTGTATTTTGCTCGCAGCTTTGGCCGAATACAGGAATGCTTGGGGGGTAGGGGTGGATATTAACCCCGCAGCAGCCAGTTTGGCCCATGTTAATGCCCGGCGGTGCAACATGGCAGACCGTGCGCTGGTTATGGCTGGCCAGTGGGCGGAGGCTCTAAACCCGCAAACCCGGTTTGATGTTGTTTTTAGTAACCCACCCTACATTCCCACAACGGACCTTGCCGGTCTGATGGAAGAGGTCAGGGCGCATGAGCCTGTGCGTGCGCTGGACGGTGGGCAGGATGGTCTGGATGCATACCGTGACCTGTGCGCCCGGCTCCCGCATCTGCTGCGTGATAACGGGGTTGGTATTTTTGAAATTGGGATCGGGCAGGAGCAGGACCTGCGCGCTATAGCCGCGCAGAACGGGGTGGATGTGGTGCGTGTGCTGCCTGATCTGGCGGGGATTGCCCGCTGCGTTGTGCTACGTCACGGGCAGGCATCTACTGGAATATGAAAAAACCGGTTGGCTTTGTGGTTGGGCGTTGTTATTGTGATCGTGCTCAGTCCTGCGGCGGAATGCAGATAAATAAAATCTGCCACGGTGGATGAGCGGTAAGGGCTTTTTTCCCGGCAATAAAAACAGGTTGTCGCCAAAAACCCATTCCGAAAAACAATTCGGCCTTCATTCAGGAACATGCCTTTTGTATCGGACTGTTTCTTCATGCAAAGTGCCATGAACAGGAAAGCACTGTGATAAACCCATGAATGTAAAACGGATGCGTACCAGACACCATCGCTCCAGCGGGAGCAATGGAGCGTCCAGGCAGTTAAATGGCCAGATTCCCATGAACCGGAATCATGTTTTTGACAGTCATGGCCCCGATGTGCGGGTCAGAGGCACAGCACAGCAGCTTTTTGAAAAATATCTTCAGCTCGGTCGTGATGCGACAGGCAGTGGTGACCGCGTGGCGGCTGAAGCGTATTTCCAGCACGCCGAACATTATTTTCGTATTCTGAATGCCATGGCGCAGGCTGCCCAGCAAAGCCAGCAGGAGCGCGCCGAGCGCCAAGCCGCCAGACAGCAGCGTGCTCCGTCCCATTCCTCCGAAGATGAGGAAGATGATCAGGCGGATATGGATCATGAGGGAACGTCCGAGACCAAAGACCTTTCCACCGAGCCGCAGCCTGAATTATCCGAAGGGTAATTGAGCCAGACACCTGCACCCGACCTGTGCCATGATTATGGAGTGGGGGTGTAGGGTGGCTCTGCGGTGGTTGTTTAAGTGAAGTTCTCAGGCTGGGTCAGTATTGCAGCCCGGAGTAAATCCAAATTTTTATTTGAAATGGGAACTGTATAAAACCACAGAGGGTTTATCCCTGATGGTTTTTGCTATGCATTTTGCAAGAACAGTAGCAGTATTCGGTCTGGAAAAGACGCTATAACCATCAGGAATGAGTTCTTCCTTGTGGGGAAGATCGGGTAAGAAGATGGAAACTTTTATTTAAGGGGAAAATCACCGAGGTCTCTTGATATGTCTCAAGAGTATAAGGTGATGGTAGCGGCGGAAGGATTTGAACCTCCGACCAAGGGATTATGATTCCCCTGCTCTACCACTGAGCTACGCCGCCATTGGTTGGTGGCGGTTATGTATCTGTTCCAACGGGGGGCGTCAATCCACCAGATCAGTTTTTTTTTAGAAAACTGATTGGTTGGAAGGAATTGGATCACTGTTCCAGATTGCCGGCCCCAAAAATATAGTTGCTGACCTGCTGCTCAAGGCTGGAGGGTTCGAGCGTATGCGTGAGCATCTGCCCCGCCTGGGCCAGTGTTGTGGCTTTGCCCGGTTCGATCATCAGTGCATTGTCGGAGGAGAGGGTGCCGCTGCCAATTGTCAGTATGCTGTCTGTTGGCAGGCGAAGTGCGCCATCCAGCCGGAAGCGGACAATGGCCATTTGGGATGCGGGGTCGAGCGTAATGCTGGAAACGCGGCCCACCTTTACTCCGGAAATATCCACATCCGCGCCGCGAGCCAGCCCATTGGCCGAAACAAAACGGGCGGCAAGTTCGTAGGATGTCTTACCCGGTGTTTTTTGGGTGTTGGTCGCGTACAGGCCAAACCCAGTTGCCGCGGCCAGAACCAGAGTACTGCAAATAATAGCGCCTATGTGGTTTTGTCGGCTCATGGTCGGTTACGGCCCTTATGATGCAAAGTGTGCTTGCGCAAAAAGTTAAACAGGACGAAATCCTTGCAGCACTTAGGCGCATGGTGCAAGGACAGCAGTCAGATATCAGCCAGTTTGGAACCCTAAACCTCCATGTCCCTTTTTCAGGCACTTATCATGGCGCTGCTTCAGGGCGCTACAGAGCTTTTTCCTGTCAGCAGTCTTGGGCATGCTGTTGTCCTGCCGTCTTTGCTGCACTGGTCATATGATCTGCATGATCCGACATTCCTGCCATTTCTGGTTATGTTGCATATGGGGACATCTGTCGCGCTGCTGGTTTTTTTCTGGCAGGACTGGCTGGCTCTATGCAAAGGGGCGTTTGGGGCGTTCGGGCACCGTATTCAGTTGGAAAGCCTCCATATTCTGTGGCTGATCTGCCTTGCCACCGTGCCCGCCGTTATTGTTGGCGGCCTGTTTGAACATTGGTTGCGCAGCGTGTTTGGCTCTGCGTCTTCTGCCGCGTTGTTCCTGTTTTTGAATGGTGTTCTGCTGCTGCTGGTTGAAAAACTGCGTAACAGTGTTGTTCGTAAGGATGTCCGTTATCTGGCAAGCCTGACATCGCGCGATGCGTTGTTTATTGGTTTTTTCCAGTGCTTTGCTTTTTTTCCGGGTCTGTCGCGCTCGGGGGCCACAATCTGTGGTGGCCTGCTCCGTGGATTGCACCATGATGCAGCCGCACGGTTTTCGTTTCTTATGGCTCAGCCCGTTATTATTGCGGCAACGGTGCGTGAAGCGTTTAAAATGCGCCACACCCCCATTGATCCGGCCCAGATGCATATTGCTCTGCTGGCAGCCGTTGTGTCCGGGGTAACCGCTCTGGCCAGTACGGCTTTTCTGATGCGTTATTTCCGCAAGCATGACAGTTGGGCGATGTTTCCTTTTGCGTGGTACTGCATGGTGGCCGGGGGAGTCGCGTTTTTGATGTTCCACTTCGCAGCGTAAGTGGTCGACAGGATGAAACGTGGTCGTGCCCCTTTGCTGCGTAAAACGCTTGCCAGAGTAGAGCTTGAGAATGGGCGGCAACGCCTGAAAAAAACGCTGGGACCATTGCAGTTGACCATGCTTGGCGTGGGTTCAACCATTGGTGCAGGCATTTATGTTATGACTGGCACGGCAGCAGCCAATTATGCCGGGCCTTCCATTCTGCTGTCTTTTGTTGTGGCGGGGATTGCCTGCCTGTTTACCGCTTTGTCCTACGCGGAGCTGGCATCTGTCATGCCTGTGTCGGGGTCGGCCTATACCTATGCGTATGTGTCCATGGGGGAAGGGTGGGCGTGGGCTGTTGGCTGGCTGCTTTTGATGGAATACGGCATTTCCTGCGCGGGGGTGGCTGCCGGTTTTTCCGGGTATGCCGCCAGTCTGCTGGAGGATTTGGGTCTTCATGTGCCAGCCGCTTTGCACACCACAACGCTAGGTGTGACCCATCAGGGTTCGGATAGGCATATTGTGGGGGACTGGCAGTGCGACCTGCTGGGGGCTTTGTCCATTGTGGCTGTGACCGCGCTGCTCATTGTAGGGGTGCGGGAATCCTTTAGAATCAACTCGCTTATTGTTGTGCTTAAAGTTGGTGTGCTGGCGGTTTTTGTGGCGCTGGGTGTCTGGGAAATGCACCCGGCTTACTGGACCCCCTTTATCCCCACCTATCAGGGTGGGTTCCGCTATGGTGTGCCGGGTATTTTTCGGGCGGCATCAGTTATCTTTTTTGCCTATGTCGGGTTCGAGGCGGTTTCCACCGCCGCGGCCGAGGCCAAAAACCCCAAGCGGGATGTGCCCGTGGGCATTGTGCTCTCACTTGTGATCTGCACGGTGGTTTATATGGTGGTGGCCGCTGTGCTGATCGGTGTTGTGCCGTGGCAGTCGCTTGATGTGGCAGACCCGCTGGCCATTGCCGTTAACGCCATGCACCAGCCATGGCTGGCCCTGTTTGTTAAAATTGGCGCTGTGGTTGGTCTGTGCTCAGTGCTGATGGGGCTGCTGTATGCCCAGAGCCGCATCTTTTTCGCTATGGCGGAAGATGGTCTGCTGTTCCCCATTTTTTCCCGCCTGCACAGGCGTTACCATACCCCGTGGCTTGGCAGTATTATGCTGGGGAGCGTGGTTGCGTTGGCAACTGCGGTGCTACCCATTGATATTATTGGTGATCTGGTCAGCCTGGGCACGGCAACGGCGTTTGGGATTGTCTGCTTTACCGTCATATGGATGCGGAACACGGCCCCGGATTACAAGCGCGCTTTTGTTGTGCCCTTTGGCGGGTTTGTGCTGCGCGGCGTGTGGGTCGGCTACGTGCCATTACTTGGCATGATCTTTTGTGGATTTATGGTGGCCCCGCTCTGCTGGGACATGGTTCTGGCGTTTATGGGGGGCGACCCCGTGCCCGTATTGCTTCTTGCGTTTTATGCTTTGTGTGGATGGAGTTGTTACCGCTTTTATGGCCGCCATCATTCCCGCCTTGGACGGGAGCAGAGGGCCACATTGGCGGATGGCTCCCTCTAGTCATTAAGAGGGTAGGACGCCAGCAGCTTTTTCTGTTCGCGCCATAGGCGTAGCCCGTACCACAGGTTTGTGGGCTTCCAGCCTGCGGCCTTGTTTTTTGCCCCTATGCGATAGCTCTCGCCATAATGCAGGAACTGTGCGGCATATGCTTCGCGCAAGGTGGTGCGGGAATCCCAGATGTGAATGGCTTCCGCCCCCACGCCGTTGATTTCGATGATTTCAAAATTTTCGCCACGCGCCAGATCGTCCACGCTGCGGAACTTCAGATCAATCCGCCCGAAATAAAAATCGGGAATATCCTGCATGATCCGGTCGATCTTCTGCGTGAGTTCTGGCGTAATGTCAGGGATACCGTTGCGAAAAACAGCGCCTTTGCAATGATTGCCCGCAAAAACCAGATCCAGTCTTTCGCCTTTGGCGGGAATGGTGTTCAGGCGGTGTTGCAGGCGGGGGGTGTAGATGTGCAGAACCTTGCTGGTGCGCACGTCCTGTTTGAGTAATTCCAAAACAGTATCCTTCCCGTTGCCGGTCAGGAAAGGAATGTCCTTGTATGTCAGGGAGGTCAGGCGACCTGCTGGTTCGTCGGGGTGGCGAATGTAAAACAGCCCCGCCTCGTGCGGCCACGTAATCAGTCTTTGAATAACCAGTTCGACATTGCGTGGGAATGCAGCGCAGACCTGCGCCAGTTCGTCCTGAGAATGTACCAGTTTAACACCCGTGCCGTTGCACCCGATATCGGGTTTGACCACAACGGGGAATTCCAGCCCTTTGGAGCGCATGGCCTCCGTAGCGGCCGCCAGATCGTTCTGGCCAGTGGTCAGCGTGGCGTATGGTGCAATCCACTGGGTTGCATAGGGGCCTGCCATATCCAGCAGGTCACTCTTTTTTTCCCCACACAGACCGCCTGTTGTTATGCGCGGGTTGGCCGCAGTTGGCAGGGTTACGTCCCTGTAGCGTAGGCCCAGCAATATCCAGTATGCCACAACAGGTGTGTAAAACAGCCAGCGTGGCCAGAATTCGAACAAAGAGAGAGGATTGGGCTGTTTGTCGTGCTGGGGCATGGGCAGGGTCATATCTTGTGTTTTTGGGTGCGTGCAACCAGCCGCCCCATAAGAATGATAACAACAACAAAGCCCCCAACCCCAACCCAGCGCCATGCGCCAAGATGGGCCAGCAAAGCCCCCCCAACGCGGAGGGAAAGCATGAACAGGGCTGTTGTCCAGATCAGGGTGGCGCAAAGAGTTGCCGCCGTAAAAACAGATAATCCCGCACGGAAAAAACCACATGCGGTGTAAAGGGGCAGGCGGGTGCCGGGAATAAAACGGCTGATGAACACAACCCCAAACAGGTTTTTGCTCAGCCACGCCTGCTGCGCCTGAGCAGAGGGAACGGTAATCCAGCGTTGTGCCGGGGGCCATTTGGCAGCAAGAGCGCCCAGTGCGTACAGACCCACATCCCCCAGAACAATACCGACATAAAGGGAGATCAGGGCCAGCGGGATGCTAATTGTGTGTAAATGGACCTGAATGGCCGTAATAACGGTTGCCGCATCTTCCAGCACAAAGGTGGCCAGAATAACAATCAGAACCTGCAAAAGAGGTTGAGTGGCGGTCAGTTCCAGAAAATGGTCAAGCACAACGGAGCCTGGTCTCCAACACGGCGGATATGTTCAGCTTTTGCTGAGAACCTGCGGCAACAGGCTCTTTTACGCGACGCATGTCAAGCTTTGGGGAGCAAAGGCGCACTCAGCACCGGCATATGCCGTTCTCCATAGTCTACTGTAGATTAAAGAGAACAACATAGCCTGACAGACGTGTAAAAGCAGGATAGTGTACATGCCTGTGTCGTCTGCAAAGCGGATCGTGCCTCATGTTACGTAGAAAGTTTTTGTCTGGGGGCGGCGCTCTGCTGGTGGCCCTGCCTGTTTGTGCGCGCAATGCGGCGCAGGGGGCGAGTGGTCGCTATGCTGCATTTCTGGCTGGGGTCCGGCGGGAGGCTGTGGCTCAGGGGGTTTCTGCCTCTGTGGTTGCGCAGGCGTTTGCGCATGTGTCTGCCCCCAACCCTAAAGTGTTGCAGGCAGACCGGCATCAGCCTGAATTCACCCTGACATGGGCACAGTATAAAGACCGCGTTCTGAGCGAGAAAAAACTGAACGATGGCCTCTCCGCCATTCAGCAGCGGGCGGACATGTTGGGGCAGATCAGCGGGCTGTATGGTGTGGGCAGGGGCGCCATTGCTGGCATATGGGGGCTGGAATCCGCTTACGGCACGCGTATGGGCACGTTTTCGGTTATCGATGCGCTGGCAACCCTTGCCTATGATGGCAGGCGGGCCAGCTTTTTCCGCACGGAATTGCTCAAAGCCCTTCATGTGGCCGAACAGGCGGGGGTGCCGCCAGCAAATATGCTTGGCAGCTACGCGGGGGCCATGGGGCAACCGCAGTTCATGCCCAGTGCGTATTTGCGCTATGCCGCAAGCTACCCCGCAGGCAGGCGGGTGGATATCTGGCATAATGAGGGGGATGTATTTGCCTCCATAGCCAATTATCTTGCCCGCTGTGGCTGGCAGGCCGGACAGCCCTGGGGGGAGGGTGTGGTTCTGCCCGATGCAATGGAGCAGTCCCTTCTGGGTCGCACCCATGTCAGACCGCTTGCGTGGTGGGTGCAGCAGGGGGTAAGGCCCCGTGCTGGAGAGTTTGATATGTCCGTGGGTGAAGGTGCGGTTATCCGCCCCGATGGACCGGGTGGCGAGGCATTTATTGTATACCATAATTTCAACGTGATCCGACGGTACAATCCATCAGATTTTTATGCATTGGCCGTAGGGCTTCTGGGTGATGCCATAACGTGAAAAAAGTCGTTTTCTGGGGTTGTCTGCTGCTGGCGTCGTGTTCTCCCGCGCCGTCATCCCATCCAGACGTGCATTATACCGTGGGGACTGCATGGCAGGTGCAGGGCCAATGGTTTTACCCGCGTGAGGAGTTTGCATGGCAGGGAACCGGCCTTGCCGTGCGCCAGAACGGGCGTGAGGGGGAGTTAACGGCCGATGGTGAGGTACGCAGCATGGCCACCATGACGGCAAGCCATCCTACGCTTCAGTTGCCTGCTATTGTGACCGTGACAAATCTGGAAAACGGGCGGCAGGTGCGTGTAAGGGTTAACGACCGTGGGCCTGCACAGTCTGGCCGTGCGCTGGCCCTGTCTACGCAGGCGGCCAATCTGCTTGGTATGGGGGCCAACCCCGCTCAGGTCAGGATTGTGGAGGACGAATCCGCAAGTCGCCAGTTGGCGGAAACCCTGCCCGGAGGTGTTGCCTTGCAGATTGCTTCTGCCCCAAGGGAGCAGGTTGTGCAGTCCAGCCTTGGTGGAGCAGGGGGGACTTCAGTCGTGGCAGTTGGTGGTGGGGCGGAGGCTCCCCCGGCCGCAGGCGGCGTAAGGCTGGCTGATATGCCGGTTGCTTACGCGCAGGGCTATGCGGCTCCGGGTATGCTGTGGGTGGAAACCATGGATTTTACCTCCCGCTCCGCAGCAATGATGCAGGCTGGCGGCCATGGTGGCGTGGTCAGGCCGGTAATGTCGGGCCAAAGCATGATGTGGGCTGTCCGGCAGGGACCGTTTGCGACTATAAGTGCCGCAGACGCAGCCCTTAAACGGGCATTGGCTCATGGGTTAAATGGTTCTCACATCGTCGTCGAATAGGGAATAGCATTGCAGACTCGACGGTTTTTACTCGCAGGGGGCGCGGCCCTTTTCTCTGGTGGGCTGGGGGAAGCGCTCGCACGCCCCCGGCATGGGGCGGCGTCTTCCGCCGTGCCTGCAACGCCCGCACCAGTTGGGGGCGTTGTGCCCGAAACACCTGCCTCCACCCCGGTGGGGCCGGTGGATACAATGGCGCGCTGGGCCTGTATTCTGGATTATGGCAGCGGTGCTGCCGTACTGGAAAAAAATGCGGATGAGCGCATGCCGCCATCCTCCCTTACCAAGATGATGACGGCTTATGTCACATTTGGCATGTTGCGGGCCGGGCGGCTCAAGCTGGACCAGATGTTGCCGGTGAGCGAGCGCGCATGGCGTATGCAAGGCTCCAAAATGTTTGTCCCGCTGGGGCAGAGCGTTGCCGTGCAAGACCTTATTCAGGGCATGGTCATCCAGTCCGGTAATGACGCGTGTATTGTGCTTTCCGAAGGGATTTCTGGCTCTCAGGAGCAGTTTGTGGCCCTGATGAACGATACGGCGGCCAAGCTGGGGCTGACCAATTCGCACTTTATGAATGCAACGGGCTGGCCTGCGGACAACCATTATATGTCTGCGCGGGATGTGGCGTATCTGGCGTTGCGCCTGATTCATGATTTTCCCGAATATTACCATTTCTTTTCTGAAAAAGAGTTTGTTTTTAACAAAATCCATCAGGAAAACCGCAATATTCTGGTGGTCAAGGGGCTGGCGGATGGCCTGAAGACCGGCCACACGGATGCAGGCGGGTTTGGTCTGTGCGCGTCCTCGGAGCGGGATGGGCGGCGTGTTATTATGGCCATTAACGGCCTGCCAAGCGATGGTGCGCGCGGGCGTGAAGGTGAGCGCCTGATGGGCTGGGCATTTGCGAATTTTGAAACCGCCCAGATCATCAACAAAGGCGAGATCGTGGAGCAGGCTCCTGTATGGATGGGGGCCAGCCAGACCGTGCCTCTGGTTGCCGCGCAGGAGTTCAGAATGCTGCTGCCCCATGGGTGGAAAAACAGCACGCATGTGGCCATTGACTATGATAGCCCGCTTATTGCGCCCGTGAGCGAAGGGCAGGTTGTGGGGCAGTTGAGCGTGGTTTTGCCCGGCGGCAGAAAAGCCAGCATTCCACTTGTGGCAGGGCAGGGTGTGCCCGCTCTTGGCCTGCTGGGGCGGGCCGCCAGACGGCTGCATCTGTAGTTATGATGTCTGGTCTGTTCATCACGCTGGAAGGGGGGGAGGGCGTTGGCAAGTCCACGCAGCTCCGCCTGCTCAGGGATGCCCTGCAATCGCAGGGGCATAAGGTGCTGGCTACGCGCGAGCCGGGTGGTTCCCCCGGGGCCGAGGACTTGCGGCAACTGCTGCTGTTCGGGAAGAACCCGCTCTCCCTCCGGGCGGAAATTCTAACGCATTTTGCTGCCCGGTTTGATCATGTGGATAAGGTTATTCGCCCTGCTCTGGCCGAGGGGCGGATTGTGCTGTGTGACCGGTTTACGGATTCCACCATGGCGTATCAGGGCTATGGACGGGCGGAGGGTGACCCGGCCATTCTGGACCTGATTGCGGTGTTGCAAAACCAGTTGGGTCTCACGCCGGACATGACTTTTCTGCTTCAGGCGCCAAGGGATGTTACACGCCAACGGCTGGCCGTGCGCGGGGTGCCAACAGACCGTTACGAACAGGCGGACGAGGGTTTCCACGCCCGTATTGCCGCAGGGTTTGGAGCCATAGCAGAGCGGCAGCCCCAACGCGTGAAATGCATTACAACGGCGAATTGCAGCGAAGAGGCTGTGAACAGCCTGATCATGAAGGAAATTTTGTCCAGATTATCCCATGTCTGATACCTCGGGCATGTCTGTGCGCATGGCGTCTCTCCAGTTATGCGGGCATGGTGCGGAACTGGCTTTGTTCCGCGAAGCACTGGCCAAAGGCCGCATGCCCCACGCATGGTTGGTGACTGGCCCACCGGGTATTGGCAAGGCTACGTTTGCATTTGCGCTGGCTCGCATTCTGCTGGGTGGGGAGGCGGAGGAGCACCCTGTTGGTCGCCGTATTTCCGCTGCAACACATGCTGACCTGCTGGTGGTCGAGCGTGGTTATGACGAAAAAAAACAGCGCTACCGGCAGGAAATTGTTGCCGATGATGTACGCCCCATCAACGCCTTTTTGCGCCGTACGGCGGCAGAGGGTGGCTGGCGCGTGGTTATTGTGGATGGTGCTGAGTGGATGAACCGCAGTGCAGCCAATGCGGTTCTTAAAATATTGGAGGAGCCGCCCCCGGCCACCGTTCTGGTTTTGACCAGTTCAGCACCGGGGCGTTTGTTGCCAACCATACGGAGCCGTTGCCGCAGGCTGGAACTTGCGCCTTTGCCTCAGGCGGATATGCGCCGGGTGCTGCATACATTATGGCCGGACCTGCCGGAGCAGGATTTTCTGCGTATTTTGTCACAATCGCATGGAGCGCCGGGTAAGGCTGTGGCATTGTTGGCAGATTCAGGTGGTGGTGTGGCCGCTCTGGTTGCCGAGGTCTTGCAGGGTGTTTCCGCCCTGCGCGGGTACGAAATTGCCGAAACTGTTCTGCGCAAGGATTACGGTTTTGGTCTCTTTTTTGCCCTTCTGGCGGACCAGTTGCAAAGCACGGCGCGGCAGGCTGCAAAGGCAGGCAGCAGCCAGTGCATAACCCTTGCCGCCGCATGGGAGCAGATTATGCGCGTTCATACCGAGACGGAACGCTTTAATCTGGATAAACAGGAAGCACTTATTGAAGCCATGACGATTGCGAGCCCAGAATGACCCGTCGTTTCTATGTGACTACCCCCATTTATTACGTGAACGGAGCACCGCATATCGGCCACGCCTACACGTCCATTGCTGCGGATGTTATGGCGCGTTTTCATCGTCTGGCGGGGGATGATGTTTTTTTTCTGACAGGCACGGACGAACACGGGCAAAAAGTGGAGCAGGCAGCGCAGGCTGCCGGTGTGGCCCCCAAGGAATTTGCGGATAGTGTTTCGGCCAATTTCCGCTCCATGGCCGATGCCATGGCTATTTCGTACGATGATTTTATTCGCACTACGGAGCCGCGGCATATTGCCAGCGCACAGGCCCTTTGGCGCAAGGTGGCTGATAACGGCGCCATTTATCTGGATGCGTACGAAGGTTGGTACGCCCTGCGTGATGAATGTTTTTATGGCGAAGATGAACTGGTTACCGGCCCGGATGGCAAAAAAGTTGCTCCCACAGGTGCTCCTGTGGAGTGGGTTAAGGAACCATCCTATTTTTTCCGCCTTGCCGATTATCAGGACCGCCTGCTTGAACTGTATGAACAGCACCCGGAATTCCTTGGTCCACATGGCGCACGCAACGAAATTATCAGCTTTGTCAAACAGGGGTTAAGGAACCTCTCCATCAGCCGCACGAGCTTTAAGTGGGGCATTCCCGTACCGGGGGATGACCAGCACGTTATGTATGTGTGGTTTGATGCGCTGGCCAATTACCTGAGCGCGCTAGGCTACCCGGATACAGATGCGCCACGTATGGCGTACTGGCCTGCGAGCCTGCATCTTGTGGGTAAGGATATTGCCCGCTTCCATGCCATTTACTGGCCCGCCTTCCTTATGGCTGCGGGGATTGAGCTACCCAAAAAGGTTTTTGCCAACGGCTGGTGGACCATTGAAGGCCAGAAAATGAGCAAATCCCTGGGTAATGTGGTGGACCCAAGGGAACTGGTGGCTGATTTTGGGCTGGATGCAGTTCGGTTTTTTGTGCTGCGTGAAGTGCCTTTTGGCGGGGATAGTGACCTGTCCCGCAAGGCGCTGATTACGCGCAATAATGTGGAGCTTGCCAACGATCTGGGCAATCTGGCGCAGCGGACCCTCTCTTTGGTTGCGCGCAACTGTGGGGGTATTCTGCCCGAACGGCGGACCTTAACGGAAGAGGACCAGAAGCTTCTGGGGCAGGTGAATGTGCTGCTACAGCTTCTGGCCGCACAGTTTGAGCGGTGTGCGCTCACCGATGCGCTCGAAGATGTGTGGAAGGTAATCCGCGCCTGTAACGCCTATATCGACCATCAGGCGCCATGGGCGCTGCGCAAGACCGATGTGGAGCGTATGGCCGATGTGCTGCGTGTTCTGCTGGACGCGCTACGCGGTATTGCCACCATGCTTCAGCCCTTCATGCCACACAGCATGGCCCGCATGCTTGACCAGCTTGGCGTGGCGGAGGACGAGCGGACATTTGCAGCCCTTGAGGTGATTTTGCCCGGTGGGCGGCAACTGCCTGCGCCGCAGGGTATTTTCCCCCGTTATGTTGAACCGGAGCCGTCATGACCAATGCAACCATGCCCGGATTGATCGACTCCCATTGCCATCTTGACCATTTTTCGGACGAGGAACTGCCTGTTCTGCTCAATGCCGCCAAAGATGCGGGGCTGAGTGGCATGGTCACTATTGGCACCCGTCTGGCCCATGCCGCGGAGCAGAAGCGCCTGACCGGCTTCAGCAGCCCGGATATGCGGGTATGGTGCACGGTTGGCACACACCCCGACCATGTGGAGGAAACTCCCGTACCGCAGTTGCAGGATATTGTGGCGCTGGCCGATGCCCCGGAGGTGATTGGGATAGGGGAGACGGGGCTGGATTATTTTCATGGGCAGGAAAATGTACGCCCGCTCCAGCAGGAGAACTTCCGTAGGCATATTCAGGCCTCTCGGGAGCTGGATATTCCCGTTATTATCCATGCGCGGCAGGCGGATGCGGATGTGGCCGCTATTTTGGAGGATGAGTCCGCCAAAGGGGCTTTTCCTATTCTGCTGCACTGCTTTGCCTCTGGCCCGGATCTGGCCCGGCGGGTCGTGGCTCTTGGGGGGTATGTCAGTTTTTCAGGCATTGCGACATTCCCCAAGTGTGAGGAAATCCGTGCCGTTGCCCGTGAACTCCCCATAGACCGTATTCTGGTCGAAACAGATGCCCCGTATCTGGCGCCCGTGCCCCAGCGTGGCAAACGGAACCAGCCTGCTTTTGTGGCACACACGGCGGGCCGTATAGCGCGCGAGCGTGATCTGGATGTGGCGGTGTTTGCTGAACATACAACACGCAATTTCCAGCGGTTGTTCCGCAAGGCACGCTAGAGCGGGAGAGAGCCGGGTATGAAGGTTAATGTGCTGGGGTGTGGCGGCTCATCTGGTGTGCCTGCCTTGGGTGGGGTGGATGGGCGTGGCCAATGGGGTGCGTGCGACCCGGCCGAACCGCGTAACAGACGCTCCCGCGCATCCATTTTTTTACAGATGGAGAATGGGGCGGGTGTGCTGGTTGATACAGGACCAGACCTGCGCGCCCAGTTGCTTGGGCAGGGAATTAGTGCGTTTGAAAATGTGATCTACACCCACGCACATGCTGACCACGTTGCAGGTATTGATGAGCTAAGGGGCGTTAACCGCCAGATTGGCAAAGCCATTAACGCCTATGGTACGCCCGAGGTGCTGGGAGAACTGCAGGAGCGGTTTGGTTATGTTTTCAAGCCGAACACAACGCCCTATTTTTTTCGTGCGGCATTGGATGCCCAGCCTGTTGTGCTGGGGCAGCCCGTAAACATTGGTGGCTACACGTTTACCCTGTTTGAGCAGAACCACGGTTATGTTTCGTCCACGGGCATTCGTTGCGGGGTGTTTGCCTACAGTACGGATGTTGTGGAACTTCCAGAAGAGTCCGTGGAGTGCCTGCGGGGCGTGCATACATGGATGGTGGACTGTTTTCAAAAAACACCACACGGTGCCCATGCCTGGTTGGACCGGGTGCTGGAGTGGAAAGCGCTGATCCAGCCTGAGCGCATCGTTCTGACCCATATGGGGGCGGATATGGACTGGGGCTGGATGCAGGATAATCTTCCGCAGGGAATGGAAGCCGCGTGGGATGGCATGAGCTTTGAACTCCCCGACCCTCCTCATGCTTTGTAAAAAAGAGGGGCGGGGAGTTTTTTCCCCAAATGGGATTTAGCGGCTCATCAGCACTGTAATGCTCGCGCTTTCCAGCACGTGGCGGGTTACGCCGCCCAGAATAAGCTGCCGCAGGCGGGAGTGCGAATAAGCCCCCATAGCCAGCATGTCGGCCTCGAACTCCCGGCAGGCGGCCAGCAGGCCTTTGCCCACATCGCGCTCAACAGGCTGAAACTCGACCGCGTCTGCCTTAATGCTATGAGCGGCCAGATACTCCACCACGTCTTTTGCGCTGGGGCCACGGCGCTGGTAGTCGCCGCAGTGCAACACCCGCACGGCTTCGGCCGTTTGCGCCCATGCCAGTGCGCCACGGAGGGCGGAGGAGGATTCCGCCGTTCCATTCCAGCCAATGCAGACACGCTTGATCAGCCCCACCGGCGCGGTGCGTGGGGCCATGACCACGGGGCGTCCGCTGTCAAACAGAACGGCATGCAGTGTTTCGGATGAGGAGACCTCATCCCCGGAATCGGGGTGGGGTACCAAAGTAAAGTCAGACAGGCGGGCCTGAGCGGGAATAATTTCGCTTTCGGGGCCACGGGCCACAGTAAAGCTTATGCTTGGGGCATCTTCGGGATAAGCGCTGTGCAACGGCACAACCTTAATATCGGGGTTTTCCGCGGCATAACGTTCGAACAGCGTGTGGACGTCATGGGCATGGCGCGCACTTTCGTGATCAGCCGAGCGCATAAGGTCTTCCACCATGGCGCCAGACATGCCCTCGCCAGCCAGCGGGGCAATGTCGCGCCCGTCGGGGCGAACGTGCAGAACGGCAAGATGCGCGCCAAAGCGGCGGGCAAAGTTGCCGCCACGGACCAGAGCGGCCTCGGCATTGGACGTGCTGGGGAGTGGTAGCAGAATTTTGCGGACGTCTTTCATCGTGTCGCTCCTTTACTATCTGTGTGCGCAGTGCGCGGAATGGCGGCAGATATGGCCTGATCGCTTATGGATATAACCGCGTGACGTCCCATCCGTTCCCTTGGTGTTCCCATATGGCCCTGTCATGCAGGCGGTATGGGCGTTCCTGCCAGAATTCAAAATGCTGCGGGCAGACCCGGTAGCCAGACCAGTTTTTGGGGCGGGGAATGGGGCCGTTCCCAAACTCGGCTTCTGCATTTTTCAGGCGTTGCTCAAAAATATCACGGTCAGCCAGTGGGCGCGACTGGTCGGAGGCAATGGCCCCAAGGCGGGAGACGCGGCTCCGACTCGCAAAATAAGCGTCTGCTTCCTCATGGGAGACTTCAGAAATATCGCCTTCGATTCGAATCTGGCGGCGCAGGCTCTTCCAGTAAAAGAGCAGGGACGCGCACGGATTGGTCGCGAGTTCGCGCCCTTTGCGGCTGAACATGTTGGTGTAAAAGACAAACCCCCTGCGGTCATGCCCCTTGAGCAGAACAACACGGGCGGAGGGGCGGCCTTCTGCCGTGGCCGTGGCCAGCACCATGGCGTTGGGGTCACAGGGTTCCGCTTTTTCGGCGTCCTGCATCCATGCGTCAAAGAGCGTGAACGGGTCCGCGCTCAGGTCGATCAGGGGCTGATCGGTAAAGGGGACGGAGGGGGCGGCTGTGTCTGTTTCCGGCATGGTTCGGACTCTTGTCTAAATGTCATGGAAAGGGGCGTTGCTCGCTTTCGTGTGTGATTCCATACTCCTGCCCGATGCGAGTTAAAAGCACGGCCATGCGTCTTTGGGCTTGTTTCACGCGCCGGTGTATGCGACCACGCCTACAGAAAACCCAGAATTTTTTCCGAAACAAGTAGGTTGAGGTTCCCACATGTCTTCTCCCAACGCCGAGCTGCCCGCAAAAGGTACGCTGATGAAGGGCAAAAAAGGTCTGGTGATGGGTGTTGCCAATGACCGCTCTCTCGCATGGGGCATTGCATCCGCAGTGGCCGCGCAGGGGGGCGAACTGGCATTTACCTATCAGGGCGAGGCGTTGGGCAAGCGCGTGCAGCCTCTGGCGGAAAGTGTTGGTGCCAAGCTGGTTCTGCCATGCGATGTAACCGATGATGCGGCCATAGACGAAACATTTGCCACAATCGAACGCGAATGGGGCGAGCTGGACTTTGTTGTTCACGCCATTGGCTGGGCCGACAAGCAGTTCCTGCGTGGCCGTTACGTGGATACCCCGCGGGATGCGTTCCTGACTGCGCTGGATATTTCGTGCTATTCCTTTACAGCAGTCGCACGCCGTGCCGCAGGGTTGATGAAGAACGGCGGTTCGCTGCTGACTCTGAGCTACTTAGGGGCCGAGCGCGTTATGCCCCATTACAATGTGATGGGCGTTGCCAAGGCAGCTCTTGAGGCTTCCGTGCGTTACATGGCCGCAGACCTTGGGTCTGAGGGTATTCGTGTGAACGCGGTTTCCGCCGGGCCGGTCAAAACGCTGGCTGCCAGTGGTATTGGCGATTTCCGCTATATTCTGAAGTGGAACCAGTACAACGCACCACTGGAACGCAATGTGATGCTTGAAGAAGTGGGTGGGGCAGGGCTTTATATGCTCTCCGACCTGTCCTCCGGTGTTACTGGCGAAGTGCACCATGTGGATTGTGGGTACAACACGGTTGGTATGAAAAACCCGACCGCCCCCGATATTTCCGTTGCCGGAGACTAAGCACCGCCGTGTCCTACAATACTTTCGGGCATATGTTCCGGGTTACAACGTGGGGCGAAAGCCATGGCCCCGCGATTGGCTGTGTTATTGACGGTTGTCCGCCGCGTATTGCGCTGAGTGAGGCTGATATTCAGCCTTTTCTCGACCGCAGGCGGCCGGGGCAGTCGGCATTTACCACGCAGCGGCAGGAACCTGATCAGGTTCGTATTCTGTCTGGTGTGTTTGAGGGGCAGACGACCGGCACCCCCATTGCCCTGATGATTGAGAACACGGATCAGCGTTCGCGCGATTATGGCGATATTGCCCAGACCTATCGCCCCGGCCACGCTGACCTTGTTTATGATCTGAAATACGGCATTCGGGATTATCGGGGTGGCGGGCGTTCCTCCGCGCGGGAGACGGCCTGCCGCGTTGCCGCAGGGGCTGTGGCCCGCAAGGTGCTGGGGAGTGGTGTGCAGGTGCGTGGCGCCCTTGTCCAGCTTGGCCCCAAGGATATTGACCGGACCCGCTGGGACTGGGCGGAAGTGGAACGCAACCCGTTCTTTGCCCCCGATGCCGGAGTGGTGGAGGACTGGGCGGAGTATCTGGCAGGCATTCGCAAAGATGGTTCGTCCATTGGTGCGGTGATCGAGATTGTAGCCGATGGTGTGCCAGCAGGGCTGGGTGCTCCCATCTACGGCAAGCTTGATGCGGACATTGCCGCAGCGTTTATGAGCATTAACGCCGTTAAAGGGGTGGAAATTGGCGATGGTTTTGCCTCCGCCGCCCTGACCGGGCCAGAAAATGCGGATGCCCTGTTCATGCGTCAGGGCGCATTGGAGTTTGGTTCCAACCACGCAGGCGGTGTTCTGGGTGGCATTTCCAGCGGTCAGCCCGTGGTCGCCCGCTTTGCGGTCAAACCGACCAGTTCCATGCTGACCCCCGTGCCGTCTATTACAAGGGACGGGGTGGAAACACAGGTCATTACCAAAGGGCGGCATGACCCATGCGTGGGCATTCGCGCGGTACCCGTAGGGGAAGCCATGATGGCCTGCGTGCTGGCCGACCATCTGCTCCGCCACCGTGGGCAGGTAGGGGATAACCCTACCCGAGCAGGGCGGCCTCCAGCGTAATTGGCGCCCTGAACAGCTTGGACACAGGGCACCCTTCCTTGGCTTTGTTGGCCAGTTCCAAAAACTGCGGTTGCGTGGCGTTGGGGACTTTGGCCTTGAGGGTCAGAGCGATGGACGTAATTGCAAAACCTTCATCCGTTTTGCTCAGGCTGACATCCGCCTGTGTATCTATGGAGGTTGCTGTTAGCCCCGCATCCCCCAAAATGAGCGACAGGGCCATGGAAAAACAGGCCGCATGAGCCGCCCCCAGAAGTTCTTCAGGGTTGGTGCCGGGCTGCCCTTCAAAGCGGGTGTTAAAGCCATAAGGCTGCTGGGTTAATGCCCCACTCTGGGTGGAAACGGTCCCTTTGCCAGTTTTAATAGCACCTTCCCAATGGGCGCTGCCATGTTTGGTTATGTGGCTCATGCTGGTTTTATCCTTTTCCGTGTGTCCGATATATTTTCTCGAACATCGTATAGGGAGCCAACGCCTTGGTGGGTAATAAAGTTCACACCGGGTGCGCTGCTCTCGCAGAGATGAAAAGGTGTTTGGGCCAGAATGTGCCTATACTGCGTTCAATAATATAGCCGTGAATGTTCTGTAAAACCTTGCAAGCAGGCAGGAGTAGGGGCATTCCGGCTTATATCTTTGGCCCCGTTTCCATGCGCAGGCGCTGTGGGCGAGGCTGATAACGCGGAGACCATAATGAGTTCCACCACGACCGATACCGCTTCTTCCGTTGATGTCGTCCTGATCGGCGGCGGCGTCATGAGTGCTACGTTGGGGACATTGCTGCGGCAACTCCAGCCTGACTGGAGCATCAGCGTTTTTGAGCGTCTGGGCAGCGTTGCGGAAGAAAGCTCCAATGCGTGGAATAATGCAGGTACCGGGCATTCCGCTCTGTGCGAACTAAACTATACCCCCCAGGGGGCTGACGGTACGGTGGATATTACCAAGGCCGTGGGAGTGAACGAACAGTTCCAGATTTCTCGCCAGTTCTGGTCCTATCTGGTGGAAAACCAGATTATTGTCTCGGCCAAAAACTTTTTAACGCCTGTCCCGCATATGAGCTTTGTCTGGGGGGACGATAACGTGGCGTTCCTGCGCAAACGTTACGAAGCACTCTCCCAGCATCCGCTGTTTTCGGGCATGGAATATACGGAAGATACAGCCCAGATTACGCAGTGGGCACCGCTGATCATGCGTGACCGGCCCGCCGGGCAAAAACTGGCTCTGACCCGCAGCCTCAAGGGCACGGATGTTAATTTTGGGGCGCTTACCCGCCTTTTGTTCACCTACCTTGCCAGCACTCCGGCCTGTACACTGCACACCCAGCATGAAGTGAGTGATATTGCCCGCAATGGCGCTGATGGCTGGAAGCTGAAAGTGCGCGACCTGCGCCAGAACACCCAGCGTGAGGTTCATGCGCGGTTTGTCTTTATCGGCAGTGGTGGGGGCGCTCTTTCCCTGCTGCAAAAAACCGGCATACCCGAGGCGCGTGGCGTTGGTGGTTTTCCGGTTAGCGGGCAGTTCCTGCGTTGCACCAACCCGGACCTGATTGCACAGCACCACGCCAAGATTTACGGCAAGGCATCCGTGGGGGCGCCCCCCATGTCCGTTCCGCATCTTGATACGCGCATGATTGATGGCAATCCCGCATTGCTCTTTGGCCCCTATGCCGGGTTTTCCACACGCTTTTTGAAGCAGGGTTCCCTTATGGATCTGCCGCTGTCTGTACGTGCGGACAATATTGGTCCCATGCTGGCTGTTGCGCGCGACAACTGGGCTTTGACCAAATACCTGATCGAGCAGGTTATGCAGACGCAG
Organism: Acetobacter zythi; assembly: GCF_963921165.1. Classification (NCBI taxonomy): domain Bacteria; kingdom Pseudomonadati; phylum Pseudomonadota; class Alphaproteobacteria; order Acetobacterales; family Acetobacteraceae; genus Acetobacter; species Acetobacter zythi. The sequence goes on along the minus strand of NZ_CAWUEO010000001.1, from coordinate 191,662 downwards.
GGTGCACGGATTAAAGCGTTGCAGGACTTTATTCCCAACGCGCAGGCCAAGGATTGGGAACTGGTTGTGGCGGGCCAGCGTGTGCAGATTATTAAAAAGGATGCCGCCAAAGGTGGTGTTCTGCAATTTGGTACGGAAGTGATCGCCAGCGAGGATGGCTCTGTCGCGGCTCTGCTGGGGGCATCCCCCGGTGCATCCACTGCGGCCCCGATTATGCTGAACGTTCTACAGAAATGCTTCCCGACCAAAATGCCGGAATGGACGGACAAGCTGCGCCAGATTATTCCGTCCTTCGGACAAAAACTCGCCCGTCACCCTGATATGTGCGAAGCGATTTTTGATAAAACAACGCAGGTACTGGGCCTTATCCAGTAATCTGAAGGTTCCCCCGTATTCTGGTCATACGGGGGAGCAGCCATAGCCTGACTTCAGTCAGATATGCTCATATCCGCACGGTTCCACCAGTGGGTCTGCTGGGGTGTGGTGTGGGGAATAAAGTCTGCCGGATCGCCCTCAAAGCTGACTGTGTTGGTGGGCGTTTCCTCAATGCTCAGTTCAGAGCAATATAAAACCCCGCCTTCTGCTTGCAAAAAGGCATTGACCTTGGCCATGAGCAGGCAGGTCATCAGTTCAGTTGTTGGGTCACCCGGCGTGACCACAATGCGCGCGGCCCGTGCGGGTTCGTGCGTTTTGAACCACGCCAGAAGCGGGTCATCTCCGGCAAGCTGGAAGGCGTGGTCCAGCCGTTCATCCACAAATCGGTGCCAGGTCTGTTTGGCTTTTTGAAACGAGACCGGCATGTTTCCAGCCCCGTCCAGCCGGGTCGGGCTGGTGGGTTTAAGCCGAACGGTTACAAACTCGTTGTGGCCATGGGGCAGGGCGCAGCTCTCGCTGGCACCGTGGATAAGGCGGTGGCCCATGGAAAAACGACGTGTAAAAATAAGGTCAGGCATGCTGGTCTTCTGCTTTGTAGGCTTCCCATCCTGCGCGGCGGAGCTGGCAGGCAGGGCAGGTGCCACAACCGTACCCCCATGCATGGCGCACATTGCGTTCGCCCATATAGCAGGTATGGCTTTCGTGGTTGATGAGTGTGACCAAAGGTGCACCGCCCAACTCTTCCGCCATGACCCATGTTTCGGCCTTATCCAGCCACATCAGGGGCGTGTGCAGGACGTAGCGGCGTTCCATGCCCAGATTAAGGGCGACCTGTAGGGCTTTTATGGTGTCGTCCCGGCAGTCGGGGTAGCCGGAATAATCGGTTTCACACACACCTGTTACAATGTGGCGTATGCTCCGGCGTGCAGCGAGGGCTGCGGAAAATGTTAAAAAAATCAGGTTGCGGCCGGGCACAAACGTGTTGGGCAGACCGTTCTGGGTCATTGCAATTTCGGCATCACGTGTGAGCGCTGTGTCAGAAATATCGTTCAGGGCATGCAGGGGCAGGGTGTGGTCTGGCCCCAGACGTTCTTTCCATTGCGGGTTCTGGGCTGCCAGCCCGTCCCGTATGCTCTGGCGGCATTCCAGTTCAATGGCGTGGCGCTGACCATAGTCAAAGCCCACGGTTTCCACGTGTTTGAAGCGCGATAACGCCCATGCCAGACACGTTGCGGAATCCTGCCCACCGGAAAAAAGTACAAGAGCGGATTCGGTCTGTTCCTTGGAGGACAGGGGCATGATCAGGGTATTCCCGTCAGCTTATGGGTTTGCAGGGACAAAGCCCATTGGGGGTTTTGCAGGCAGTAGGCAATGGCGGCCTGTGTATTGGCCGCCTGCGCCGGACCATCCATTGGCTGTAGCCAGAAATGCGAAAAATCCAGCCCGGCCACATTAGTCGGATCCAGCCCTGCCTGAGGGTAGACCAGTTTGAGTTCAGCACCATGGGTTTGCACCAGTGGTGCCCCGGCCTTGGGGCTGATGCACAGCCAGTCTATACTTGGGGGAGCCTGTACGGTGCCGTTACTTTCCACGGCAATAAAAAAACCTCTGGCATGCATGGCGGCAATAAGCGGTGCATCAAGCTGGAGCAGGGGTTCCCCCCCCGTAAAGACCACCAGAGGGCGAGCGCGGGGATTAGGGGCAGATTCCGGCCAGAACCCGGCAATACGGTCGGCCAGTTCCTCTGCGGTGTGGAACCGGCCACCACCGCTGCCATCGGTGCCAATAAAGTCGGTATCGCAAAACTGGCAGGTGGCCTGTGCTCTGTCCTCTTCCCGGCCGGACCAAAGGTTGCAGCCGGTAAAGCGGCAGAACACGGCCACGCGCCCTGCCTGCCCGCCTTCGCCCTGCAGGGTCAGAAAAATTTCTTTAACTGAGTAAACCATTGAGAGTCTTACAGGCCGATCCCGGTCGTATGCATGCCCAGATTGTCCAGCAAGGCCCGATCACGCTGGGCTTGCGGGTTGGGGGTGGTCAGCAGCCGTTCTCCATAGAAAATGGAGTTTGCACCCGCCAGAAAACACAGGGTCTGTGTTTCGTCATTCATGTTTTCACGCCCTGCGGCAAGGCGTACGCGGCTTTTGGGCATGGTAATGCGGGCGGCGGCAATCATACGCACAAAGTCCAGAGGGTGTACTTCATCCGCTTTGGCCAGTGGTGTGCCTTCCACGCGTACCAGCAGGTTGATCGGTACGCTTTCGGGGTGGGCTGGCATGTTGGCCAGTGCTGCAATCAGGCCTGCGCGGTCGGTTTCGTTCTCGCCCATGCCCACAATGCCACCACAGCAGACATTAATCCCCGCATCACGGACATTGGAGAGCGTGTCCAGCCGTTCCTGATAGGTGCGGGTGGTGATGATCTGGCCATAATATTCGGGGGAGGTATCGATATTATGGTTATAAAAATCCAGACCGGCCTGCTTTAGCCTTTGGGCCTGCGCATCATCGAGCATGCCAAGAGTTACGCAGGTTTCCATTCCCAGTTCTTTAACGCCTTCGATCATGGCGCAGACTGTTTCCATGTCCCGTTCTTTGGGGGTGCGCCAAGCGGCACCCATGCAAAAACGGCTGGCCCCGGCGGCTTTGGCTTTTCTGGCTTCAACCAGCACGTTTTCGATCGCCATAAGCTTTTCAGCTTTTACGCCGTCTTCGTGCAAAGCGCTCTGGGGGCAGTAGGCGCAATCCTCCGGACAGCCTCCGGTCTTGATCGACAGAAGGGTGGAGATTTGTATCTCGGTCGGATCAAATGTTGCGCGGTGAATCGCTTGGGCCTGAAACATCAGTTCAGGGAACGGAAGATCAAGCAGCGCCTGCACTTCGGCAACGCTCCAGTCATGGCGTATGTCCAGAGCTGGAGTGGTGGGGCGGGAAAAAGAGGGCGAACCATCAGGCATGGAATGTCAACCGAACCAGATATGCTAGAGGAAAGAGCAGTGCAGCATATCGTGTTTGCACCGTCAAAGCCAGTTTTTAGCAGATGCATGAAGGGGGGCATCTGCACGTCCCGCCTTCACAACGGACGTAAAGTGTTTGAATACTGGTGCCACGTTAAGTCGAACACAAAAACCATAAGGTGGGTATGATGACAAAAACAAAATCGGTTCTGGGTGTGGCGCTGGCCATGGGCGCACTTGGCGCGCTTGCCGCATGCGACCAGCACCCGCAGGAGCGTTCTGGTCGCGGCGTGGGGCTTTTGCGCATGCCCAACCCGGCTTCGGTTTACTGCGTTAAAAAAGGCGGGGAACTGAAGATGGAAACAACGGATAAAGGGCAGGTCGGATATTGCCATCTCCCCGATGGCAGCGTGGTTGAGGAATGGACGCTGTTCCGGCAGGAGCACCCCCGCCAAGCCGATTAAACGGCAAGACAGGAGACGTTTTTGATGAGTCGCCCTCCTTTTCCACCGTTTGATGCCGTAACTGCTGCACAAAAAGCCCGCATGGCAGAGGATGCATGGAACTCCCAGCAGCCAGAAAAGGTTGCCCAAGCCTATACGTTGGACAGCGAATGGCGGAACCGGACAGACTTTGTGCGGGGGAGGGCGGAAATTGTTGCGTTTCTGGCCCGTAAATGGGCGGACGAACTGGATTACAGGCTGATCAAGGAGGTCTGGGCATTCCGGGAAAACCGTATTGCCGTACGCTTTGCCTATGAGTGGCATAATGCGGCGGGCTTGTGGTTTCGTTCCTACGGGAATGAGAACTGGGAGTTTGATGCTGCCGGGCTTATGCACCGGCGGCATGCATCCATTAACGATCTGGCTATTACCAATGCCGAGCGGCTGTTCCACTGGCCAAAGGGCCGCAGGCCGGACGCACACCCGGGCTTGAGCGAACTGGGTTTGTAAGTCGTAGGAAATACACCACGGCCCGGCATGGGCAGGGCCGGTGGTCTGCGCTTGTATCTGCCCGTTCTGGGGCCGTTTTGCACAGATGAAACCAGAGAGTGCGGATGCCCTGTTTGCGCTTATTGAATAGCATAGAGCGCAAGGTGGAATGAATAGGGCGCGCCAGAGTGGTTTTGGGCACGATCTGCGGCCAAAACCTGTTTTGGGGCATAACGGTGGGGGCAGATCTGTGCTAGGTAAACGCACTTCTCCAACTGACCCCACCGGCAAGTCGTGGTGGATAAAACCGGAAAATTGAAGATGACAGTCCTGCCGACTTTCAGTGACGTGGTTGCGGCTTCTGCCAGAATAAAGGGGCAGGCCCATCGCACACCTGTTCTGAGGTCGCGCTATTTTAACGCGTTGAGCGGTGTGGAGCTGTTCTTTAAGGCGGAAAATTTCCAGCGGGTCGGAGCTTTCAAGTTCAGGGGCGCGACCAATGCAATTCTGGCGTTGCCAGAAGCTGTGCGACGGAAAGGGATTGTGGCTTTTTCCTCCGGCAATCATGCACAGGCCATTGCCTGCGCCGCGCGTGAGGCCGGAGTGCCTGCGGTTATTGTTATGCCGACCGATGCCCCCGCCATGAAGCTGGCCGCAACCCGTGGATACGGGGCAGAGGTTGTGACCTATGACCGGTATTCTCAGGACCGGGAGGAAATTGCAGCCCGCCTTGTGGCGGAACGGGGTGGGACTTTGCTGCCCTCTTTCAATCACCCGGATATTATTGCGGGGCAGGGTACGGCAGCACTGGAACTGCTGGAAGAGACAGGGCCGCTGGACGCATTGTTTGTGCCTGTTGGCGGCGGTGGTCTGGTCTCGGGTAGTGCGCTTGTCGCGCATGAGGTCGCGCCGGACTGCGCGGTGATTGGCGTAGAACCCGCAGCGGGGGATGATGCCCGGCAGTCCATGGCCGCAGGGCATATTGTAAAAATTGCCGCACCGCGCACCATTGCAGATGGCGCGCAGACAACAAGCGTGGGCGACATAACATTCGCACTCATGCAGCGGTATGTCCGCGACATTGTAACTGTGGACGATGCTGCTTTGGTCACAACAATGCGCCTGCTGGCAGAGCGGATGAAAATTCTGGTTGAACCCACAGGCTGCCTTGCTCCAGCAGCCGCTCTTGCCGCGGCTCCGCAATGGCGGGGGCGACGTGTGGGGGTGCTTTTGTCGGGTGGGAATATCGACATCAACAGATTTGCCCAGCTTGTCAGCTAAGGCGGCCAGAGACGGGTTTCTGGCTTGGGTGGAGGGGGGACTATGACGGCGTTATTGCATCGCACCGATGACGAAATTCTTGATATGTTTCCACGCCTGAAAAACCTTGGCGCGAGTGCATTTGGTGAAGATGCCGATACTTTTGGTGAAACACTGTATGACGTTATTCACGATGAACCGTACACGCGGGATCTGACGTTTAAGGTTCAGGCGGTTAACGAATTACAGGTATTGCTGGCTTACAGCAATGAAGACGTGCAGCGGGTCAGCGCCGTTGTGCTGGGTATAGACCCGACAGCAGATGTTCAGGACCCACCTGAGTGGGGCAATTTTCCAAACCTGTGGGCATTCTGGTGTGCTGTCCTGTTCAGTTTCCAGAATGACCCCGAAGTGGAAGCCGGCAAAAGGATTGAGCTGGAACCATTAGACCATCTGGGGGCGGGTGGTTATGTGCTGTCCAACCATGTCGCTCTCACGGATGAGCGCATCACGTATCGGTTCATCGTGGAAAAACGGCCAGCAGTCTCATGCTTCATATCGGCGGAAGAGGCGGAGAATGTCATTGGTGAGATACTCGAAAAAAACGCCGATAAAATCGATGACTGGCTCAAAACCGCAAGAGTGGGAGCCAAACTGGAGATTGGAGGCCCCGTTTCGGAAGAGGGGGCGTTTGTCATCCATGCCGCAGACCGGACACGCAGGCGCGCACGATACATTCAGGTTGCTATCGTCAATAAAGTATTGAACGGGATGGCCTATTATATCCATACCATCAAGCTGTATTGAGTCTGACGCTTGGGTCATCCCATCAGGGGGCGAACTTCACCCTGGACATCTTAGCTTTATGGGCACAGCTAAAAGTTGCATAAGATATATTATGCCAACAAAATTGGGTGTGCGTGGGTGATCATGAGATCGCGCTTGCGGGGTCATATAGTCGTTCAGATCCGCTTCGATGTGTGGAGAAAATGGTGCTGATGCATAGCTATTTGCGCCCCAGATGACCCGTTGGCGCTGGCGCGTGCCGGAGATAATGAGATAATTGTGTCATCCCCCGGCCATGCATGGTCGGCTACCATGATTTCCAACCAATACACACAATAAAATCGTGCAATGCGGGCTGCGGTGGGGAGGATTGTCTATTTTTATGTGTTGTTATTGCCCGAATATATCTATAAGGGGTCGTTAAATAAGGTTCTGTCATTCACTGTGGTGGGTTGTGGATATTTTGTCTTCTGGCAATACAGGTGTTGTAGAGCAGTTGCGCGCCGTGCAGGACGACCCAGTTCGCCTGCTGCGCACAGCGCATGAACTGCTTGGCAACAGGCTGGCGATCATGTCGTCTTTTGGCGCGGAATCTGCCCTTTTGCTCGCCTTTGTGGCTGAGGCCGACCCGGATATGAAAGTCCTTTTCCTCAATACAGGCAAGCATTTTCCCCAGACACTCACATATCGCCGCGAACTGGCCGATGCTCTGGGGTTAACAAATGTTGAGGATATAGGCCCCTCACCAGAACAGGTCAGCGACCGTGACCCCACGGGGGAACTCTGGGCGTTTGACCCCGATGCCTGCTGCAACCTGCGCAAGGTGGAGCCGTTACGTGTTGCATCCTTGCCGTATGACGTGCTGGTCACCGGTCGCAAGCGTGGGCAGGCCGCCACACGCGCCACAATGACCATTGTGGAAGAGCGTGATGATGGCCAATTACGGATTAACCCGCTGGCATTCTGGAGCGCGCAGGATATTGCAGCTGAAATGCAGCGCCGGGCCTTACCGCCCCATCCACTTGTGGCAGAAGGATACCTGTCCATCGGGTGTGCGCCATGCACACGTCCGGTGGATGGGCGTGAAGATGCCCGGTCGGGCCGCTGGTCCGGCCTGAACAAAACCGAGTGCGGAATTCACATAGCGGGCTGACCCGCTATGCCGTGCTTGAGGAATTAGCCTTACCCGTCAAAACTACAGGGTCGTGGAACATGGATCATCTTGATCAACTGGAAGCTCAGAGCGTTTTTATTCTGCGGGAGGCTTATCGTAAGCTGAAGCCGCTAGCCATGCTGTGGTCATTGGGTAAAGATTCCAATGTTATGGTCTGGCTTGCCAAAAAGGCGTTCCTCGGGCGGGTCCCCTTCCCTGTTATGCATGTGGATACGGGGAAGAAATTCCCCGAAATGTACCAGTTCCGTGACGAATATACCAAAAAATGGGAGCTGGACCTGCTGCTGGGCGACTGCCCGCCAGTAGAGGAAATGGACCCCTCCCTGCCGCCCGCCGCCCGTTCCGCCGCGCGTAAGACCGCAGGTCTTGCCGCCATGATCGAAAAGCACAAATTACAGGGTGTTATTGCCGGGATCCGGCGTGACGAGCAGGGTACCCGCGCCAAGGAACGTGTGTTTAGCCCGCGTGGTGCAAGCCACAAATGGGACATTCGCAACCAGCCGCCCGAATTCTGGGACCAGTATGCCACCCCGCACGAAGAGGGCATGCATATTCGTGTGCATCCGCTTCTCTCCTGGCGGGAGATTGATATCTGGCGCTACATTGAGCGCGAAGGCATTCCGCTGGTTGACCTGTATTTTGCCAAAAATGGCAAGCGTTACCGTTCCTTGGGCGATGCGGACATTACCTCCCCTGTGGAAAGCAATGCCGCCACTCTGGCAGAAGTGATCGCGGAGTTGGAAACAACCAAAACGTCTGAACGCTCGGGCCGGGCCATGGATCATGAATCCGAGGATGCCTTTGAACGCCTGCGTGTTGCTGGTTATCTCTGATAGAGTGTGGATCGGAAAAAACGAAAATGAGTGATACGATTTCTTCCTCTCAGGATGCCGCAACCCCAATCGTAATCGTCGGGCATGTCGATCACGGCAAATCCACGCTTATCGGGCGTCTTTTGCATGACACGGATAACCTGCAGGACGGCAAGGTTGCCCAGATTATTGAATCGTCCAAAAAGCGCGGCCTGAAGATTGAGTGGAGCTTTCTGCTCGACTCTCTCCAGATCGAACGCGATCAGGGCGTGACTGTTGATTCCACACGTATCCCCTTCAAGCTGGGTTCGCGCGAATACGTTATTGTGGATGCCCCCGGCCATCGCCAGTTCCTGCGCAATATGATCACGGGTGCTGCTGACGCCGAGGCCGCCGTGCTGGTGGTGGATGCGGTGGAAGGTGCGCGCGAGCAGACCCGCCGCCATGCCATGCTTTTGCATCTGATCGGGATCAGGCACGTTATTGTGCTGCTCAACAAGGTTGATCTGCTTGATTTCGATCAGGCCAAGATCGAGGCTGTTGAGGTCTCTGTTAATGAACTTCTGGGCAAGCTGGGGCTGGAAGCCGCCTATTTTGTTCCCGCCTCCGCCCGGGATGGGGACAATATTGCCAGCCGCTCCGATCGTATGGCGTGGTACAAAGGCCCAACCCTGACCGAAGCACTGGCCCGTGTGCCAACACCCGCCTCCCGCTCGGATCTGGCGCTGCGCTTCCCTGTGCAGGATGTGTACCGCTTTGGTGACAAGCGCTACGTGGCTGGCCGTATTGAACGCGGTCGGGTGCGTGTGGGGGACACCGTTGTTATTGGCACACAAAAAACCCCTGCCCGCATTGCCTCAATCGAAAGCTGGCACACAGCCCCCCATGTGAGTGCCACGGCTGGCCAGTCCATTGCCGTTACGCTTGAACCAGACGTTATTCCTGATCGTGGCGATCTGCTGCACCATGTGGATACCCCACCCACACAGGCATCGCGCGTGCGTACTCGCCTGTTCTGGCTGCGGCAGGAACCCTTGCGTGTGGGTGAGAGCTTCCGCCTGCGTCTGGCAACGGCGGAACACGCGGTTACTGTGGCCAGCATTGAATCCGTCGTTAATCTGGACGACCTGACCATGCATCCGGGCACTGAAGTGCCGCCCGAAGGCTTTGCGGAAATTACGCTTGCTGCTGCGGAGAACATCCAGTTCGATGCCTTTGCACCGGGCACGCCCGATGGGCGCGGTGTTCTGGTGGACCTGCAACAGCGTATTGTGGGGGGCGCGCCCCTTATTGGCCCGGCTGAAATTGCCGTGGGTGAAAAAGCCATTCATCCGAGTGCCAGCGCGGTTACCACACAGGACCGCCAGCGCGTTAAAGGCCACAAGGGCAGCGTGTTCTGGCTGACCGGGCTGTCGGGGGCAGGTAAAAGCACGCTGGCTCGCGCGGCTGAAAATGCTCTGTTCGCAGCAGGTGTGGACGTCAGTGTGCTTGATGGGGATACGCTGCGGGCTGGCCTGTGCAAGGACCTTGGTTTTGCTGAGGCCGACCGGACGGAGAACGTGCGCCGCGCGGCCGAAGTGGCGCGTATTCTGCGCGATGCCGGGCAGGTTGTGCTGGTGGCCCTGATCTCGCCCCTACGTTCTGACCGCGAACTGGCCCGCCAGATTATTGGCGAAGGGTTTGAGGAAGTGTTTGTAGATGCCGATCTGGGCACCTGCGAACAGCGTGACCCCAAAGGCCTGTATGCCGCAGCCCGTGCAGGCAAAATTAGCGGCTTTACAGGAATTGATGCCCCTTATGAGGCCCCTCAGGCGCCTGCCCTGCGTGTGGCAACGGGTAACGGAAGCGTGGAAACAGCTGTCTCTCAGCTTGTGTCCTTCGTGGAAGGCAGTGTGCGCACCGGTGGTAACGCCCGCCTGCGTTCCTGATATGGCAGTAAAAGTGGCTGTTCGGAGCTAAAGCGCCCGGCAGTCACTTTTCAGGCCGCGTTGTTCGCCTGTAAGGTATGATTTTTCAATAAGGTGGGCAGGCAGATATATGAGTGCTGTGTCATGACACTGTCTCGTCTTGCTTTTTTCAAAGCAGGTGGTTCCGCCCTGCCCGGTTACAGGCTGTCATTAACGCTTACACTGGCGTGGACAGGCTTTTTTATTATCCTGCCATTATCGACCCTGCTGGTTTACCCCTGGCAGGGTGGCCCGGCTGCCATGCTGAACGCTCTGCATGACAGCCGCATGCTGGCGGCCTTGTGGACAAGCTTTTCCTGCGCCGCTATTGCCGCAGCGTGCAACATTCCTTGCGGGCTTTTGCTGGCATGGACGCTGGCGCGGGGGAACCTGCCGGGGCACCGTCTGGCGGATGCGCTGATCGACCTGCCCCTTGCGCTGCCTACGGCTGTTTCGGGCATTACGCTGGCCACACTTTATGGGCCGCATGGCTGGCTTGGGTCCTTGCTGGCGGTGTTTGGTGTTAGTGTTTCCTACAACAAGGCCGGTATTGTGCTGGCTCTTATGTTCGTTGGCCTGCCTTTTGTGGTGCGTGCGGTGGAGCCGGTTCTGCGTAACCTGCCGCAGGAACTGGAGGAAGCGGCCCATCTGCTGGGGGCAAAGCCGTGGCAGATTTTTTTGCGGATAATCGCAGCCCCCGTTCTGCCTGCCCTTATAACCGGGTTTGGTCTGGCTTTTGCCCGCGGCATTGGGGAATACGGGTCTGTCATTTTTATTGCGGGAAACCAGCCGTTTAAGAGCGAAATTGCACCGTTGCTGATTGTGGTCAGGTTGCAGGAGTTTGACTACCCGGGGGCCACGGCCATTGCTCTGGTGCTGCTCTGTGTTTCGCTTCTGTCACTCGCATTGATTGGTGGCTTTCGCCGTCGTTTTGCTTTGTGGAGTGAGCCAGCATGACCCGGTATGTTGTGTGGGGTGCAAGCTGGCTTTTTATTCTTGTTGTGCTGGTCACTCCCCCGGCGCTGGTTTTGACAGAAGCGCTCAAGGACGGTCTGGCAGCATCACTTGCCACATTGTCCGACCCGGATGCGCAGTCTGCTATCTGGCTCACACTGCGGGTGAGTGCCGTAGCCGTTATACTCAATACCGTTTTTGGTATTCTGGCGGCGTGGGTGTTGGTTAAATTCCGCTTTCCGGGGCGGCAGTTCCTGCAAATTCTGGTGGAATTGCCTCTGAGCATTTCTCCTGTTGTTTCAGGTCTTGTCTGGCTCCTCCTGTTTGGTGCGCAAGGGTGGTTTGGCCCCATGCTGGAGCGGTGGAATATCCACATCGCCTTTGCTGTTCCGGGTATTATTCTGGCTACGTTGTTTGTAACGCTGCCTTACGTTGTGCGCACCGTCATGCCGGTTATGGAGGTACAGGGGCGCGATGCGGAGGAGGCTGCCGTATTGGCCGGGGCTGGGTTCTGGCAGGTTTTGTGGCACGTAACCCTGCCCGGTGTGCGCGGCGCCCTGCTCTCTGGTGTGCTGCTGACAACCGCCCGGGCGTTGGGCGAGTTTGGGGCTGTCTCGGTTGTGTCCGGTCATATTCCCGGCGAGACGGAGACCATGCCACTGCATATTGAAAATCTGTACAACGGGTATCAGTCGGTTGCGGCCTTTACCATGGCGGCTCTGCTGGCCTTTATGGCCATGAGCGCTGTTCTGTTCAGGTCCGCGCCAGAGTGGATTGCAAGGTTGCAGGAGAAAAAGGCGTGAGTATTGAGGTCTGCAATCTGGTCCGTCTGGCGCCGGGTGCCCAGCAGCGGCTGCTGGATAACGTATCGCTCAAGGTGCCCGATGGTGCATTTGTTGCACTGGTCGGGCCTTCGGGCGCTGGCAAAACCACGCTGCTGCGCGCCATAGCCGGGCTGGATAACTGCAACAGCGGTTCGGTCCTGCTCGATGACAGGCCCATGACCAGCGTAAAGGACCGTGCTGGTCGTATGGGGTTTGTGTTCCAAAATTACGCCCTGTTCCCGCATATGACGGTTGCGCGCAACATTGCTTTTGGGCTGGACGTACAGCCCCGTGCGGAGCGCCCTGCCCGCGCCCAGATTGCTAGGCGGGTGGAAGAATTGCTGGAGCTTATGCAGTTGCAGGGCATGGGGGGCAAACACCCTGCCAAGCTGTCTGGTGGTCAGCGGCAGCGTGTTGCACTGGCCCGTGCATTGGCGACCGGTCCACGTGTGCTGCTGCTGGACGAACCCTTTGGCGCGCTGGACCCTATTGTTCGTCGCTCCATTCGGGCATGGCTGCGCGAGTTGCATGATACGCTGGGCCTGACCACCATTCTGGTCACGCATGATCAGGAAGAAGCGCTGGAAGTGGCGGATCGTATTGTGGTCATGCAGTCTGGCAGAATTGTGCAGGATGCCTCCCCCATGGATCTGGACGAGCAGCCTGCGACTGAATTTGTCATGGAATTTCTGGGCGAGGCGGTATCTTTCGCCGGAGAGGTCCGGCATGGCCGCATGATCCCTGATGATGCACTGGTGGTGCCGTTTGAAGTGCCGGAAGGTGTGACGGACGGACCGGTGGTCGCCATGATCCGCCCTTACGAAATGGCCATACAAAAACCTAGCTCCGAGCAGGATGTACTGAGCATTTACGCCGCTCCAAGGGGTACGCGTAACGGCTACAGGCATTATACGCTCCAGCTTGGGGAGCGGATTGTTCCGTTCTACCGACCGGTTGATGAGGCCGATGTGCAGGTGCAGGGAGTTGCGCTGGATATTAGCCGTTCCCGCCTGTTCCGGCAGGGCCTTTTGTGTGCATGATACGCCTCTGATGCGTGATATGTTGATAAAGACGAAAATTTATGTAATTTTCTGTCGTGGAATACGCGGAAAGGTATTAGCGTGGATCGCAGGAATAATCGTCGTGATACTGAGGGCTGTAGTGTTGTTACGGCCAACCGTCTGCTTGATGGCCGGATTGTCTGGCTGGACGCGCAGGGCAAATGGCAATTGACCATTGCGCAGGCCTGCCTGTTCCCTAATGACGGAATAGAAGCCGTGCTCAGCGCCCAGAATGCCCGCGCAGGCGCGGATAACGTTGTGGGGGTTTATGGCGTTCAGGTGGAACAGACCCCGCACGGGCCATGCCCACGCACCACGCGCGAACGTATCCGTGCTGATGGACCAAGTGTTCATTCTGAATTTACGCCCTTATGGCAGCCCGCCCCCGCTGCTGTAAGTGGTTCTTGAATAAAACCCGACGGACCCAAACCATGCCCCACTCTCCCCAGCCCCCAGCAGATGTCGGCCGGTATGCATATGACGCGGTTGACCGTACTTTCCTCAAACAGCGGGTCGAACAGTTCCGTGATCAGGTGCAACGCCGGATTTCTGGCGCTCTGAGCGAGGATGAGTTCAAACCCCTGCGGCTCATGAACGGCCTTTACCTGCAACTGCATGCCTACATGCTGCGGGTGGCTATTCCCTACGGTATTGTCAGCGCCGCCCAGATGCGGACACTGGCGCTTATCGCCCGCAAGTATGACCGGGATTATGGGCATTTTACCACGCGGCAGAATATCCAGTTCAACTGGATCAGGCTGGAAGATACCCCCGATATCCTGAATATTCTGGCCGATGCGGAAATGCATGCGATCCAGACCAGCGGGAACTGCATTCGCAACGTTACATCCGACCAGTTTGCCGGTGCCGCGCGCGACGAGGTACTGGACCCCCGTGTGCATGCTGAAATCCTGCGCCAGTGGTCCACTTTGCACCCGGAATTTACGTTTTTGCCGCGTAAGTTCAAAATTGCCATTTCCGGCAGCACGCAGGACCGGGTTGCAGCCCGTTTTCATGATATCGGGCTGCTTGCGCGCAAGGGCGATAACGGGCGTGCGGTGTTTGAGGTTTATGTTGGCGGTGGTCTGGGGCGTACCCCAATTATTGGCGTAAAGCTGCGCGATGACCTGCCCGAAGAAGACCTGATTGCGTATCTGGAAGCTGTTCTGCGCGTGTATAACGCGTACGGACGGCGGGATAATATTTACAAAGCCCGTATTAAAATTCTTGTGCAGGCTTTGGGGCTTGGCGCTTTTCGGGATGAGGTCAATGCCGAGTTTGTGGCCATGGACCGCAGCCGTTATCGCCTCCAGCCCGAGGTGGTGGCGGCCATTCGCGCACGTTTTGCCGCTCCTGTGTTTGAGGCGGATGCCGCCGCAGGCTCGGCCCAGCTGGCGGTGCAGACCAAAGCAGACCCAGCTTTTGCCGCGTGGGTTGGCACCAACACGCACCCACATCAGCAGGATGGGTATTGCAGCGTTACAATTTCGTGCAAGCCGTCGGGTGGTATTCCCGGAGATGTCACATCCGCCCAAATGGATCTGCTGGCCGATCTGGCGGAGCAGTACAGCTTTGGTGAGTTGCGGATAACCCATTTGCAGAATGTTGTGCTCGGGCATGTGCGCAAGGACCAGTTGTTCGCACTCTGGCAGGTGCTGACGGCCAATGGTCTGGGCACCGCCAACATAGGCATGATTACCGATATTATCGCCTGCCCCGGGCTGGATTACTGCGCTCTGGCCAATGCGCGTTCCATTCCCATAGCCCAAAAGCTTAGCCAGCGTTTTTCCAACGCAGCCTTGCAGCAGGAAATAGGAGCGTTGCGCCTGAATATTTCTGGCTGCATCAATGCCTGCGGTCATCATCATGCGGGGCATATTGGTATTCTTGGCGTTGATAAACGCGGGGAGGAAGCCTTTCAGATCACTCTGGGGGGAAATAGTGGCGAAGACGCCTCCATTGGCCAGATTATTGGTTCGGCCATGTCGGAAGATGAAACGGTTGATGCAATCGCCAGAATTGTTGATACCTATCTGGTCCAGCGCAAGCCGGGCGAACGTTTTATAGAAACCTGCCGCCGCCTAGGCGCCGCGCCATTCAAGGACGCAGCTTATGCCACTGCTTGAGAACGGTCAGATTGTACAGGACGGATGGACGCTGGTTCAGGACGATCAGCCTTTACCCGATGGTGACATTCTGCTGCCTCTTTCCCGGTTATCCGAAGGGCTGGGGCGTAATGGCAAAGGGCGTTTAGGCGTTGTGCTTAAACCGGATGAACGGGTGGACACGCTCAAGGAAGCCCTGCCCCGGCTTGATCTGGTCAGTCTGCACTTCCCTATTTTTCGGGATGGCCGGGCCTTTACGCAGGCCCGCTCACTGCGTGAGCATCTGCACTTTACAGGGGATGTGCGCGTAACCGGGCATTTTTTGCCAGACCAGTATGAGTTCCTGCTCCGCTGTGGCGTGAGCCAGTTGGTCATTCCCGAACAGAGCGATCTGGCGGTGTGGCACAAGGCGCATGAGCGGATGACCATAGCGTACCAGCCTTCTGTTCTGAACGAGCAGACGGAAGGATTTGCATTCAGGCGGTTCCTGTCTCCCTGAGTGTACGGCGGTGCCCAGAGTCTGGAAGAGTGTAAGCGGGCTTATTCGTTCAGTTGCCGTGTGTTCCATACGGACTTATCTCGGTTTCGCATTGCGGACCACGCGCTGGACATTCAGAATTGACCCGCAATCTTACCTCTACCTGACCAGTCAGGAAGGGCGCACGGCTGTTGTGGCTTTCTGGCATGAGGTCCTGCCCCTTACTCCCGCCTTGTGGTGGTGGGCAGAACGGCAGAACCCCGCCGTAAGCCTGCGTGTGCTGGTCAGCCGTAATAGCGATGGCCGGGTTATAGCCGATGTGGTCGCACCGTGGCGGATATGGTCCATAGCTGGCTCGTCGGACGCAAGGGGCAAGTGCAAGGGAGGGGCAGCGGCCATGCGGCGCATGCGCGCCAGCCTGCTGCATGGTTGTCTGGTTGCCATTACGCCCGATGGTCCTTGTGGACCACGCCGCCAAACCCGCCGAGGAGCCGAGGCTCTGGCGCGCTTTGCTGGCAGACCTGTTATTCCCATTGGGGCATCCTGTAGTGGCATCCGCCTGAAATCATGGGATAAAATGCTGCTGCCACTGCCCTTTGGCCGTGGTGTGTTTGTCAGTGGTGCGCCGGTATGGCCTTTGGCCGCAGTTAAAACACCAGAACCCGGCATAAACCTGCAAATGCAACTGAACAGGTTGATGGATCAGGCCCAAATGGAAGAGCCTCACACGGGCGAGCACGCCGTTCTTCTTCGGCCGCATGCAACATGCCCTTCCCGCGTATGGAAGGGGCTTGGAGCGTTGTTGGCTCCTGTTCTGCCTCTCTATCTGCGTTGGCGGCAGGTCAAGGGCAAAGAGGTTGCCGGGCGTGTGCGTGAAAAAATGGGCTTTCCCTCACGTGCCCGTCCGTGTGGAAAACTGTTGTGGTTCCATGCGGCCAGTGTGGGAGAGGCTTTGTCTATCCTGCCACTGGTGCAGGCCTGTTTACGGCAAAAAGCAGATGTAAACGTGCTGGTCACAACTGGCACGGTTACGGCCAGCCAGATTGTGGCGCAACGCTTTGTGCACGACCGGGTGCTACACCAGTTTATGCCGCTTGATGTGCCACGGTGGAGCCAGCGTTTTTTGGACCATTGGGCGCCGCAGGTCGCAATTTTTACCGAGAGTGAATTATGGCCCACGGTTCTGGGGGCATGCCACGCGCGTAATCTGCCTGTTGTGCTGGTTAATGGTCGTATGTCTGCGTCTTCTTTCCGGTTGTGGAGCCATCTGCCCAGTGTTGCGCGGCGTATGCTGGAGCCTTTTGCGTGGGTCTGCGCCCGTACGGAAGAAGATGCACGGCGCTTGCGTTCCTTAGGGGCTGTCACTCAGGTCGCGCCCGGTGATCTTAAAACCGCAGCCCCTGCCCTGCCGGTGGATCAACCGGAGTTGGCGCGACTGCGGGCTATTATAGGTGCGCGCCCCGTTTTTGTGGCGGCCTCCACGCATGGGGGGGAGGAAGAGCAGGTCGCACGTGCTGTGGGTCTTGTGCGCCAGACATACCCCGACCTGCTGACCATTATTGTACCACGCCACCCCGAGAGAGGGGCAGATATTGCAGCCGGGTTAAATGCCGCACCAAGGCGTGCACAAAATGCGGTACCAAGCCCTCAGGACGCTTTTTGGGTCTGCGATACTCTGGGCGAGCTTGGACTTTTTTTCAGGTTGGCGAGTTGTGTCTTCATTGGCAATAGCCTGCCCGGTTGCCATGGTGGAGGGCATAATCCGTTTGAGCCTGCGCGCATGGGGTGCGCAATGGCAACCGGACCACGCATCAATAATTTTGAGGAGGCTTTTCTGGCGCTCCATGGCTGCGTTCAGGTTGTGCAAGATGACCGGAGCATGGCGGCATGGGTCAGGCAGATGCTCTCCAGCATCGAGGAGCGGAACCGTTTGGGGCAGCAGGCGCAACACGTGGCAACGGTGAATGAGGCTTTGCCCGATGAACTGGCAAAGCAGGTTCTCGCCCTCATATGGTAAGGCTTTCTCCACCGGCGTTTTGGGCTAATCCACAGGCCAGATTATGGTCAACCCTGCTCGCGCCCATTGCGTGGGGGGTGGCGATTGCCGCACGGCGCAGACTGCGCAGGTCTGGGTGGCGGGCATCTGTGCCAGTGCTGTGTTGCGGTAATGTAACCGTGGGGGGGGCGGGAAAAACCACGGTGGTCATTGATCTGGTACAACGCCTGATTGCACGGGGGCACCACCCCCATGTTCTAACCCGTGGCTATGGCGGGCGGGAGAGAGAGGGGACCCGGGTTGACCTTGCCTCCCATACAGCGCGGCATGTGGGGGACGAACCACTGCTGCTGGCGGGTTACTGCCCGGTATGGGTTGGAGGAGATCGTGCGCTAACTGCGCGGTTAGCCATAGAGGCCGGAGCAGATTGCCTGATTATGGATGACGGGCTGCAAAACCCATCCTTGCAAAAAACATTTTCGCTGCTGGTTGTGGATGGTGCCGTGGGGTTCGGTAATGGGCATGTTCTGCCCGCAGGCCCATTGCGGGAACGGGTTGCGGATGCTCAGGCCCGGACGGATGCGTTGCTTGTGATCGGGGCAGACCAGACGGGGGTAAGCAGGCAGATGAACGCCCTACCCGTTTTGCGGGCTGATTTGGAACAGGTTGGTCCCCCCCACCACATTACGGAGCGTCCCTGTGTGGCCTTTGCTGGCATTGGGCGGCCAGATAAATTTTTTAATGGGCTGCGTGCCGCCGGGGTGGTTCTGGCCCAGACGCTTTCTTTCCCCGACCATTACGGGTATAAACCGCGCGATATAAAGCGCCTTCAGGCACTGGCCGATGGGCTGGACGCACAGCTTGTTACAACCCCCAAGGATGCGATGCGCCTGCCTCACTCTTTTCGTCGCAATGTTGTTGAAGTGGACGTGCGGCTTGTCTGGCAGGAACCAGACATGCGCGAACGCTTGCTGGATATGTTTTTGGCCAAGCCCGTATGAGCCGCCGGATTATTGCCTTGCGTCACAGGCTGGAAGCAATGGTGGCTACGGGGCTGGTGCGCATTCTCGAACGCTTGCGCCCCGATCATTCTTCCAACCTGCTTGGTCTTTTCTGCCGTATGGTGGGGCCGTTTCTTCCAACGTCCCGCGTAATAGAACGTAATCTGGAACTGGCTATGCCAGAACTGGGCAGGCTTGAACGCAGGCGGATTGTGCGGGGGGTCTGGGAAAATCTGGGCCGGACCTTGGGCGAATTACCCCATCTTGCCTCCCTTGAGGAAAATACCCTTTCAGGGCCGGGGTTTGAGGTGCAGGGTGCCAAGTATATGGAGCAACAGGCTCTGCATGATGGGCCTGTTCTGTTTGTTTCTGGCCATATTGGTAATTGGGAAATGTTGCCCCCGGCCGCCGCACGGCATGGTGCATCCTTTGCATCCTTTTATCGTGCGGCTGGTAATCCGTTGGTCGATGCGCTGCTACGCACCCTGCGCAACAGGGCTATGGGGGGCACGCCTGTTCCACTTTTTGCCAAAGGGGCCAGAGGTGCGCGGGAATCCTTGGCCTACATAGCTGCCGGTGGGCGTTTGGGCATGCTTGTTGACCAGAAAATGAATGATGGCATTGAGGCCAAATTTTTTAATCGTCCGAGCATGACGGCCCCTGCCCTTGCCGCCATGGCGCTGCGGTACCGCTGCCCGGTTGTTCCCGGCTATGTGGAACGTCTGGGGCCAGCAAGGTTGCGTATTGTTGTGGAACCACCACTGGAGTTGCCGAATACGGGCGATAAACGCAAAGACCTGCATCTGTTGGTGCAGATGGTGAACGACCGGTTGGAAGTGTGGATCAGAAAAAACCCTTCAAGCTGGTTGTGGCTGCATCGGCGCTGGGCAAAAGACCTGTACCGTTAGGCACGTATGCCCATGCAAAACTGGTATCAGTCGGGCTTGATGTGAGCAGTCACAAAAATATCTGGCATGCGGGGGCATGAGGCATAAAGCGGGTCGCCCTGTAACAGGCTTGGCGGTATGGTGGCGGCGTTTACACTTTATGTTGGAGTAGCCATTTCCATGCCAGCCCTCCCCAGCCCTGCCCTTGCCTACCGACTGGAAGCCGCACGGGCTGTTGTGCATGACGCCGCCCGACTGGCCATGTCCATGCGGCCCCCGCCGGGTGGACCGCAGGGAGAGCTGAAGTCCGCTCAGGATTGGCTGACAGAAACAGATGGCGCGGTGGAAGCCTTTATTGCGCAGCGCATGCAGGCTCTTTTTCCTGAAGATGGTTTTCAGGGGGAAGAAGGAGGCGTAAGCCGCACAGGTAGCCTGCGCTGGGTTGTGGACCCGATTGATGGCACGTCCAATTACGCCCGCGGCCGCTGCCGGTGGTGTGTATCGCTCGGCCTGATGGATGGGGATGAACCCGTAGCCGGTGTGATTGATGCGCCTGCACTGGGTGAGGTCTATACCGCTCTGCGCGGGTATGGAGCTTTTCTGAACGGCAAACCCATCAAGGCATCCCCCATAAAGGACCCTGCCCGCTCCATGATTGAAATGGGCTGGAGCGGGCGTGTGCCCAAACCTGTTTTTATGGACAAGATGGACGCCATTATGGCGCTCGGCACCATGCCCCGCTCTGGCGGATGCGGCGCACTGGCTCTGGCGGATGTCGCCAGTGGTCGGCTTGATGGTTATATTGAAATTGTTATCAACCTGTGGGACGTGGCGGCGGCCCTTCCTTTGTTGGCCGAAGCCGGAGCGGTTGTTTCTCCTTTTCTGCAAAATGGCGGGTTGACCGGGGGCGCTACCATTTTGGCTGCCAACCCACATATTGGGCCGGTATTGGCCAAAGCGGTTTCCATTCCGCTGGAATAAAAACAAAACACAGACAGGCCTTTCTCGCGCCACAAAAGCATGCTTTTTTAAGCATCAATTTACCGGCCTTATCGTGGAGAAACCCCGGATGCATTTCTTTAAACGGCTGTCTTCAGTTTCTCTGATCCTTGCCGCGACCATGCTGGCATCTAGCGCGCATGCGCAGACGGCTGACAATGCGCAATCTACCGTTGATAAAGCAGCATTGACCGTGCAGGATATTTTTCTGGGTGCAAATGGTCAGAGTTCATTGGTGAGTAATCTGGCCAAAGCCCGTGCGGTCATGATCTGCCCGGCCATGTTCCGGATGTCCATCGCATTTGGCGGCGCACATGGAGAATGCGTGCTGCTGGCGAAGGATGCCCGAGGGTCCTGGTCTGATCCGGCGTTTTACAAGCTAAGTTCCGCCTCCTTTGGTATTCAGTTTGGTGTGCAAAGCTCCCAGATTGTCTTTTTCATCATGACCGATCGTGGCCTGCAGGCGCTGCTGGATAGCCAGTTCCAGTTTGGCTCCAATGCGGGGGCATCCTTTGCCAATATGAGCACGGCAGTTGCCAGTTCCAATGCAGGCGCGAGCAACACGGATATTCTGGTCGCCCAGAAGTCTCAGGGGGTGTTTGCTGGTGCCTCACTCGGTGGCAGCAAGCTGACCGTCAACAGTGATGAAAATCGGGCTTACTACAAACAGAGTGTTGGCCCGGAAGATATTGTTGTGAGCATGCGGGTCAATAATCCGGATGCTGATCCCTTGCGTAGCGTGCTTATGCGTTATGCCCGCAGAGCCCAGACAGCTGCCACAACAGCCCCCCGCACAGGCGGGAGTGCTGCCACAACGGATGCAATCGATAGCGATAGCACGGGCGCAACGGCCCCCAGTGGCGGAATCCAGCAGGAAAACCTGTCCCCTGCGCGTTCTGGTACGCGCTAAAAGCGGCAGAGTTGTACCAGCCACTTAAAGCCTTATGGTTTTAGTGGCTGGTTTTTTGTTTGCGGAAGAGCTGAACATTATGATTGTGGTCCACTAATGTGGCTGCAAAATTATGCCCCCCCGCGCCATTAGCCACAAAATACAGCATATCTCCCTTGGCCGGGTGCGCTGCTGCTTCCAGTGCCGCACTGCCGGGGGAGCATATTGGCCCCGGAGGCAGACCCATATTGACATACGTATTGTATGGGCTTGGGGTCTGAAGGTCCGTATGGGTCAGTGGTCTGTCCAGTGGCGGCTTACCCTGCGTAAGGGCGTAAATAACGGTTGGGTCAGTCTGCAACCGCATGCCTTTTTGCAGACGGTTGTAAAACACGCGTGCAACCGATGGACGCTCATCGGGCAGCGCAGTTTCTTTTTCAATAACCGAAGCCAGGGTCAGCAGGTCTTGTGGGCTGTTAAGCGGCAAACCGTTCTCTCGTTCCGCCCAGATGTTTTTTAATGTCTGGGCCATACTCGCCTGCATGTGGGCGAGTAGATCCTTGCGTGTGCTGTTGCGCAGAAAGGTATAGGTTTGCGGAAGTGTGCTGCCTTCAGCTGGCAGAGGAGCATCTCCCGTAAGCAATGGCGTGGCTTGAACCAGAGCCTGAATTTGCCAAGCTGTTAGTCCCTCTGGGATCGTCAGCTTATGTTGAACTGGCTTGCCGTGCCGCAAAATCCATAATGTCTGTTGAATGGACGCATAAGCGGGAAAGTGCAGTTCGGCTGCATGCAGTTGTCCATCCGCACGAGTCAGTGCAACTGCGCTTAAAAATACGCGACTACTCCACCAGTCTGCTGGAATAACGCCTGCATTTTGCAATGTGGTTAAAGTGCTTGCGTAGTTGCCATGGGGAACCACAATATCCTGCTCGGTGGATAATGGTCCGGGCGATGTGTAACTCTGCCAGCCTAAAAAGGCGGTAAGCCCCACGCCTGCAAAAAGGGCAAAAACGCCTCCTCCAGACCATTTGAGAAAACAAAAAAGTTTACTATGGCCTGAAGGAGAGGATGGTCGTTTTTTAGGTTTAGACGCCACGCACGATCAGGCTGGCGTTTGTTCCGCCAAACCCAAAGCTGTTGGACAGGGCAATGTTGATCGGGCGCTGCTGCGCGGTGTGCGCTACACGGTCGATCACACTCTCGCGCGATGGGCTGTCCAGATTAAGCGTGGGCGGTGCCACATTATCCCGGATGGCAAGAATGGAGAAAATAGCTTCTACCGCCCCTGCTGCCCCGAGCAGATGGCCCGTAGCGGATTTGGTGGAGGACATGGCCAGCTTTTTGGCATCATCGCCAAACAGACGTTCCACGGCTTCCAGCTCAAGGTCATCGGCCATGGTGGATGTGCCATGGGCGTTCACATAGTTAATGTCGGCCGTTGTCAGGCCAGCACTCTGTAGTGCCGAACGCATGGCGCGGTATGCGCCATAATGACCTTCCGATGGTGCGGTAATATGGTAGGCATCGCCGGACATGCCGTAGCCGATGACCTCGCCATAAATTTTGGCGCCACGTGCTTTGGCGTGCTCGTATTCTTCCAACACGACAATACCGGAGCCTTCCCCCATGACAAAACCATCACGGTCCTTGTCCCATGGGCGAGAAGCCTGCTGCGGTGTGGCATTAAAACCGGTGGAAAGGGCGCGTGCGGAGCAGAACCCGGCAATGCCTAGCGGGCAGACCGTGGCTTCAGCACCACCGGCAACCATTACATCGGCGTCACCAAACATAATCAGGCGGGCGGCATCACCAATGGCATGCACGCCTGTTGCGCAGGCAGTGACAACCGAATGGTTTGGCCCCTGAAACCCGTATTTGATGGAGACGTGCCCAGATACAAGATTGATCAGGGCTGAAGGGATGAAAAAGGGCGAGAGCCGCTTTGCACGTCCTTCATGCACCGTAATGGAGGCGTCATAAATGGTTTGCAGGCCGCCAATGCCAGAACCGATCATAACACCGGTGCGACATTTTTCTTCTTCGGTCTGAGGTTTCCAGCCGGAGTCCTCAACCGCTTCCGTTGCGGCAACCAGACCCATATGGATAAAGCGATCCATTTTACGCTGGTCTTTGGTGGGGACCCACTCAGAAAGCGTGAGTTTCCCTTCCTCGCGCGGTCCGTTCGGGACTTCGCCCGCAACCTGCGCAGGCAGATCACTCGCATCGAACTGCGAGATTGTACCAATCCCGCTCTCGCCTGCGATCAGACGTGACCATACGTTTTCAACACCGAGGCCGAGAGGCCCGACGATGCCCATGCCGGTGACGACAACGCGTCTCCGTCCAGAATTCATTCCGGCCGAAAGCAACAAACCAGCCCGCTCCCCATTCGACACATATCTGGTCCCTCAGCCATCTGAGGGACCATAGTCCTGTAATTTAAGGCAGATGGCCCGAAATCAGGCGGCTTTCTGCTTTTCGATATAGTCGATGGCGTCTTTCACCGTGGTGATTTTTTCTGCGGCATCTTCGGGGATTTCGACATTGAAGGCTTCTTCAAACGCCATCACCAGCTCAACGGTGTCAAGGCTGTCAGCGCCCAGATCGTCAATGAAAGACGCTTCCGGTGTGACCTTGCTTTCCTCAACGCCGAGATGCTCGACCACGATTTTTTTAACCTTATCAGCGATTTCGCTCATCTGTCTTTCTATCCCATATGCCTGCCTACCGAAAATGGCAGGTTGTTCAGGTGTTTAATCTGCGACGGACCTTGATACTGGCGGAGAAGTGGGGAGGCAAGTGCCCGCCCGGTTCCGGCCCAGCAGTAAGGTGTTGCGCGCGATTAGCACGTTTTATCTCTCCACGCCAAGGCAAACCAGACAAATACATCTGTGTTAAGCCCAAAACAGCGTGGTTGCGCTGCATGTGTGGCACATCTTAAAGCATTTTGCACCACCTGTTCTAGCGGTGCATATGCTTTTCATGTGCTTCAGGCCATGACCATGCCGCCATTAACATGCAGCGTTGTGCCGGTAACCCACTGGGCCTCGTCCGATGCCAGATACAGCACGGCGGATGCAACATCATCGGGCTGACCAAGGCGGGCAAGCGGAATGGAGGACAGAAGTTTTTCCTTCTGCGCGTCAGCCAGAACGTCGGTCATTGGGGTTACAATAAAGCCGGGAGCCACAACATTGACCGTAACGCCGCGAGGACCAGCCTCCTGCGCCAGAGATTTGGTCATGCCCACCATGCCAGCTTTGGCTGCGGCATAGTTGGCCTGCCCGGCATTGCCTGTTGTGCCAATGACGGAGGCAATATTGACAATGCGGCCCGCGCGGCGGCGCAACATGCCTTTAAGTGCTGCGCGGCACAGGCGGAAAGGAGCTGCAAGGTCAACATTGAGAACCTGATTCCAGTCCTCGTCCTTCATGCGGATCGCGAGCATATCCCGCGTAAGGCCTGCATTGTTGACCAGAATATCCAGTGG
The DNA here is from genome assembly GCF_963921165.1 of Acetobacter zythi. NCBI lineage: Bacteria > Pseudomonadati > Pseudomonadota > Alphaproteobacteria > Acetobacterales > Acetobacteraceae > Acetobacter > Acetobacter zythi. The sequence continues at coordinate 166,740 of NZ_CAWUEO010000001.1, read as the reverse complement.
CGCGCCGGCAACGTCCTCAGCCTTGGTGATCAGCGCGTCCGCTTCTGCGGGTTCGCTCAGGTTGGCAGCGGCATAGAACGCCCCCTCCCCCAGTTCTTCCGCCAGTTCGCGAATAACGGCCTCACGCGTGCCAGACAGCACAACCTTAGCGCCCTGAGCATGCAGTGTTCTGGCAATGGCGTTGCCGATACCACCTGAAGCACCCGTAATGAGTGCGGTTTTTCCATCCAGTCGGAACATGTTGTGCAACCTGTTTTAGAGGGATTTGAGAAAGGTTTCGATATCCGCCGGTGTGCCGATGGACAGGGTCGAAACTTCGGGGGCAATACGGCGGACCAGACCCGACAGAACCTTGCCTGCCCCGATTTCCACAAACGTATCAACGCCCATACCGGTCATGGTGGCCACACTCTCGCGCCAGCGTACGCGGCCCGTTACCTGCTGGACCAGATTGGTGCGAATCGTATCCGCATCGGTTTCACGCTCGGCGGTTACGTTGGCAATAACGGGTACAACTGGTGCCGCAATATCTGCCTTGGCCAGAGCCTCGGCCATAGCGTCTTCTGCCGGTTTCATGAGGGAGGAATGGAACGGGGCGGAAACTGGCAGTTTGACCGCGCGTTTGATCCCCATTTCCTTTGCAATGGTAATGGCTGCGTCAATTCCAGCCATTTTGCCCGAAATAACAATCTGCCCACCACCATTGTCGTTGGCGATTTCCGTGCAGCCGCTGGCACTCGCACGGGCGCAGACCTCTTCCGCCTGCGCCAGTGTGACACCAATGAGTGCCGCCATGCCGCCTTCTCCCGCAGGTACGGCGCGCTGCATGGCCTGCCCACGCAGGCGCAGGAGTTTGGCTGCCTGAGCAACGTCAAATGCCCGACCTGCGGCCAGAGCCGCGTATTCGCCCAGTGAATGCCCGGCAAGCAGGCTAACCCGACCGGCCAGATCAAGCCCGCCATCCTGCTCCAGCACACGTATGACCGCCATGGAAACAGCCATAAGGGCTGGCTGGGCGTTTTCGGTGCTGGTGAGGGTTTCTATCGGACCTTCAAAAATCGTTTTTGACAGATGTTCGCCCAGAGCATCGTCAACTTCCTGAAAAACCGCGCGGGCGGCGGGAAAAGCTTCAGCAAGCTCCTGCCCCATACCAACGGACTGGCTGCCTTGTCCGGGAAAAGTAAATGCGTAAACGGCCATGATACTCACTGTTTCAAAAAACGACGCCCGGAGGCGGATGGATTGCAAGGAGTGGACGGAAAGAACCCTCGGGCCGCAAACATATACCGCCCCATGGTTCTGCCCTTCCGGCTGGCAAAAGCGGGGGCAGAATAGGGCGTGCGTTAACGCGGCACAATACGCCAGACCAGAACGAGGAGCGCATCCCACGGAATTGCAAGGCTTTCATGCCCAATGCGCCGTAATTTTACGCCCAGAGGCACGGCTGGGCGCACCTGTGGGGCAAGTGGCAGGGTATGGGCCCGCCACCCTGCCATGCGCAGGAGCAAAAAGCAGCGTAGGGTGTGCAATGGGCTTGTAACCATAGCAACCGGTACGTCCCTGCCCACACCGAGCTGAGTGAGGATGCGTGAGCAGAGCACAACAGAATCAAACGTATCTGTAGCGTTGTGTTCCATCATGATCTGTTGCGCAGGCACACCAGCCTGCGCCAGAAGATTCGCCATAACGGCGGCCTCAGTGAACCCGTTGCGAGCAACACCGCCTGTTACAATGTAGATTACCGGCCGTGTTGCGCCATAAGCCAGCGCGGTCTGCACCCTTGCCAAAAGAGCCGGTGTGGGTTTGCCGTTGGGGTGCAGGGCTGCGCCAAAAACAATCAGGGGTTCGGGGCGGCCTGCTTGTGGGGCGTGTTGCAAGTGGGATCAGGCAGGTGGGCGGAGCAGAACGCGATTCAACCGTTCCAGAGTGCTAAAGCTTTCCTGCCAGACATGCCGGAATTTTTCCGCGTTAACACCGCGTGTGGCCAGAATTTCAGCCAGTTCGCCCACAGTTCTTTCTCCGTCAATAAGTCGGAGAATACCGCGTGTCTGGGGTGGGAGCGGAATGGGCACAACCAGCGTACCAAAATGGAAAGGCAGCATGTTGTCTGGCGTCATCTGTTTGGCCAACTCCGCCCCCGGAATTTCGCGCATAATGGGAACGGCGCTTGGGTCCAGTGGGTCCGGCTTGGGTGGGGCTGCATGCTTACGCACAACATAGGCCACATGGGTTGCCATGTTCCCAACCAGATCCTCTGCAATGGCGGCTTGCGTTTGCCATGGCAGGTTTGTCAGGCGTGAGCGCAGGCGTGGGTCGGGCAAAAAGAGTGCTGGATCGTAGCGTGCCGGTTCCATAAGTGCTGTGGGTTCCAGCCCGGCCTGCTCCAGTAGGGCCAGAAAATCGGTGATGGTGTAAGAGCGGTCTCTGGGGTTGAGCAGCAGGTCATATAGCCCGGCATCTCCACCGGAGAGATGGTCGCCAAAGTTACCATTCTGGTGCAACCATGCCGTTGCGGGCAGGTTGCGCATAATGCGGCGGGCAACATCGAGCCGCTCTTCTGGCTGCTGCGTGTGTGGCGCCAGTTTTTCCAGCGCATCTTGCAGCATGTAAACGCCTGTTCGGCCATAAGGTGCATAGACCATCAGGCCCATGCCCCCGTGCGGGGCAAGGTGGCGTTCCAGAGTTTGCAGTGCCGCTACCGGGTCAGGCAGATGGTGCAGCACTCCGCAGCAATCAATATAATCAAACGCTCCCAGTCCAAGTGTGTCCAGTTCAGTCAGGGACCCCTGCACAAAGCGGATATTCTCCAATGCGCGGGTTTTTGCCCGCGCCTGTGCAATGGAAAGCGCCTTGGCTGAACGGTCTAGGCAGACAACTTCCGCCGGGCGCGCAACCCGTGCAAGCTGCGTTGCCAGCATAATTGCGGCATCCCCTGTTCCACAGCCTGCCACCAGAACCCGCAATGCCTGACTGCGGGGGCGCTGGGCGCCAAAAACCCAGTAATCCACCTCGCGCAGGTGGCTGGGACTGCCAATGAACAGGCGGTGGTTTTCGTCCTGCGGATTGCGCTCGGGGTATGGGTAGGCCTCGTACTGGGCTGCAAGCCCGGCATCACGGTCGTCTGCTGGGGGGGAGTGTGTCATGCGCCGTTACCTTTAGCGGGGAAGGAGCTTTCCGCGCTGCCATGCTTCAGCAGCTTCATCGGCACTCATGCCTTCTACCCGCATGGCGTAATCCATGGCGCTAATGATTTTGGCGCTCAACATCAGTTCGTCCAGTTCATCCACAAGGTCCGTCTCCAACTCGTCACGCAGACCATCGCGGAGTAGAAGAGTTGCCTCCATATCTGCCCCCATGGCTTTTTTGGGGTCATTGAGGATGCGCAACCCGCCCTGATGGAACAGAAAACAGGGTTGGAACAGGGGCAGAATACTGGGCGTTTCCGCGCCAAGGGCAACGTTTAGCCTTGCAAGCGCTTCCTCATCAGGCAGCACGTCAAGGCTAAAGCCCGCAGCGGCCAGATTATAGGCGCTTAACACCTGCTCCATGCGTTTTGCCAAAGAGTGAGGTGTGACAATAACGCGGCAGACATCTTGCCCAGCGGGGCCAGCCAGATCGCTCAAAGACGTGAGGGGGCTGTTCTCGTCGGAAATGCAGCAGCATGCTTCTGGCCGGAACAGGCTGCCCAATTGTGTGATGCCGGGCGAAAGCAGGGAGGAATCCTCATCCGGTAGCCATGCGGCAACGTAGAGATCAATTTCCCCTTTGTGCAGAAGATCCGCCAGGGCCTGCTTGGGGCCGGTTACAATTTCGGGTTCTACGTCGTTGGCTTCGAGAACCCGAATGATTGTGGCTGCCGTCGCCTCATGAATGGTGGACTCAGGATAGGCGAGTGTCAGGGATGTCATTTCGGGTTCCTCTGGATCGGTCGGGACTGCAGGACGTCTGCCCTGTCCTTGCCGCACCGCAAAGTGCAGTGGCAATCCCTCAAATGGAAATATCTGCTTCCATCGGGCATTTTATGCAGGTCAGGGCAAAGAAAAACCGCCACCCCAGCATGGGAATGGCGGCTGAAAAGCACCAGAAAAGTAGTTTTGGGGGGTCAGGCGGCAACAATATCCTGTTTGACCGGCAGAACAGGGCGGATCATGTTCAGGGCATCCGCAAAGGATGAAAACTGGCCCAGAGTGTTGTCACGGACTGCATCCATAACAATCCAGCGGTTGCCGCGGGAGTAAACCTTGTAAGCAGGATTGGACGTTTCGCGCACCCACACCAGAACATAGCCGGAGGACACGCCTGCCTGTTTTTCTTCTGCGGGAAAAATATCTGCATCGCAAATACCCATGGGCTGGCTGGCGGCAATCCAGCGGTCCAGATAATCGCGGTGGCGGCACATGATTTCCATCTGGAACGGGATGATCTGGCAGATGTTCTGTGTTTCCGACTGGTGCAGCATATGTCCTGTATCCCCTACATCAAAACCCGGTGGCTCTTTCTGATTTTGAGAGTAAGGGCGAAACCCGACGCCGCGCTACAGGAAAGAGCGTCCTTTCGCCTCATAAAAGGGCAGGTTGAGGGGGTAGTGACGAAAAAAACACAGAAACGCCGATTGTGGCGGTAAATTATGCACAAAAAATATCCTTATGATTAAAAAATAGGCACGCAATGCGGTCTCAAGAGGGCCGAGAGTGAGTTCTAATTAAACACGTGATCTTTTGCAGGGTTGCTCGCCGGATTGCATGGGGCCTGAAAGCTGTCTGCATGAACTCTCAGGCAGAAGCGTAACGCAGCTTGGTTGCAATCGGTTTTTGGCTCCGAGTTGGGGGGGCTTGTTTTTCCAGAACGGCTTTAAGTTTGTTAAAGGCTTGTGGGGTGGTGTTGGCTGGCGGTTACGGCCGTGGCCGATTCTTTCAAAACCGCTCTGATTATTCCATGCAGGCTGTGCCGGTGCTTATCCCGCCATAACGCAAGAGCAGTATGCGGCTTTATCCATTTTTCGGACGGATTGTGGTGTGTTCTGTGCCGCATCGTTTTTGCGGGGGATGGAACGTATTCCGGCAGGCTTCAGAAAGTGCAGCATCACAAATTTGTGACATGAAGAAAAGTGCGTGAAGCTGGCGCGGTTTTCATGCTTTTCTGTGGCAGCACACTTATGACTGTGCTACGCATGCGTTGGGCATGTTTGCAGTATTCAGGAGGGGGAATGATGGGCTTTTTGTTCAAAGCACGTAAACCTGTCAACCCATTCTGGCAGTTTGCCCGTTTTTCAATATCCGGAGAAGCTTCCGCCTTCTCCGCACTCCAGGATCAAGACCGTTGAAAAGTAACAGGACCGACCGCAGCCCCCGTTCTCCTCGCCGCGGCGGATTTGATGACGACAATTATATGTCGATGCCTTCTTTCGGTGAACGCCCCGCTTACGGTGGCGGCGGTGACCGTGGTGGGTTTGCTCCGCGTCGGCCCGCTGGTGGTCCGCAGGTTATCGCTTCCGGCCCGGAAGTGGGTGCAGCCGTCAAGTGGTTCAATGGCGAAAAAGGCTTCGGCTTTGTCGAACTCGCTGATGGATCTGGCGATGTATTCCTGCACGCCAATGCGCTGTCTCAGGCTGGTGTGCAGGGTGTAAACCCCGGCGCCACTCTGGTTGTGCGTATCGGTCAGGGCCCGAAGGGTCGTCAGGTCGCCGAAGTCATCTCTGTTGATGAAAGCACGGCTCAGCCGGAACGTCCGCGTAGCCCCGCTGGTGGTCGTCCGGGTTTTGGCGCACGCCCTGCGGCTCGCCCTGCTCCTGATCTGTCCGACGCTGAAGACACGCGCGGTACCGTTAAATGGTACAACGCTGTTAAAGGCTTTGGCTTCATCACGCCTGAAGGCGGTGGCAAGGACATTTTCATCCACGCTTCTGCTCTGGAACGCTCCGGTCTGCCCGGCCTGAATGAAGGTCAGGGTGTGAACGTGAAGGTTGTTCAGGGCCAGAAAGGTCCGGAAGCTGCTGAAGTGACCTCTGCCTGAGGCACTGCTTTTTAGCGGTAAGTAAGAAAAAAGCCTCGGTTTAGACCGAGGCTTTTTTTATGGCCGATTTCTGGCTGACTGGTTTTCAAAGCCAGCACGGTATTGCGGGTAGATGAGGGCTAGTAGTCGCCCTTCCCCTTGTTGCGGATCAGGCGGGCTTTGTCGCGCTGCCAGTCGCGGTCTGCCACGGTCTGGCGTTTGTCCACGCTCTTTTTGCCAACACCCAGACCAAGGGTGACCTTGGCAAGCCCCCGGTCGTTAAAGTGAATGTCCAGTGGCACAAGGGTAGCCCCCTGCTTGGCGATGGCCCCCATGAACTTTTGGGCCTGCTTGCGGTGCATGAGCAGTTTACGTGGTGCGCGCGAATCAAAGCGGGAAAGCACCCCGCCCTGATATTCGGGAATGTAGCTGTTAAAAAGCCAGAGTTCACCGTTGCGCTCGCCCGCAAAGGATTCGCCAATTGTTGCGCGGCCCAGTCGCAGGCTTTTAACTTCTGGCCCTTTAAGCACCAGTCCGGCCTCAACGGTTTCCTTTATGGCGTAGTTGAAGCGCGCCTTACGGTTTTGTGCGACCATGCCGTGGGAGATCATGGTGCTTTTGCTCGATTTTCCAGCCATGTTCAGCCTAGCAACCCGACTTCAACCAGTGCCTGCCGTACTTTATGGCGTGAGTCATCGCTTAAAGGGGCCAGTGGCAGGCGGCAGGTTTCCCCGGCAAGGCCAAGCAGGCTTGCCGCATATTTGGCGGGTGCCGGATTGCTCTCGCAGAACAGGGTGTCATGCAGGGGTGTCAGGCGGTCCTGAATGGCAATGGCCTCCTGCGTCCGCCCTGCTTGCCATGCGGTCTGAACGGCGGCGCACAGGGCTGGGGCAATGTTGGAGGTCACGCTAATGCAGCCATCTCCCCCCGCAGCCAGAAAAGCCACCGCCGTGCCATCTTCACCAGAAAGCTGGTTAAAGGGTTTATCCACCGCGCGACGAACCTGAAGTGGGCGGAACAGGTTGGCCGTTGCGTCCTTTACCCCGATAATATTGCCGTGCTTTGCCAGACGGGCCGTTGTTTCCACGCTGATGTCAATAATCGAGCGGCCCGGAATATTGTAAAGAATAACCGGAATGGAAACCGCGTCAGCCACCGCCATGAAGTGCCGGTAAAGCCCTTCCTGCGTTGGCTTGTTATAGTAGGGTGCCACAACAAGAGCGGCAGCGGCCCCAGCCTGCTCGGCATGGCGGGCAAGGTCTACGGCTTCGGATGTGCTGTTGGAGCCTGCGCCTGCAATAACCGGTACACGGCCATTGGCAATTTTTATCGTGCGCTCAACAACCGCATGGTGCTCGGTGTGTGACAGGGTCGGGCTTTCCCCCGTTGTGCCGACTGCGCACAGGCCAGCGGTGCCTTCCTTGATCTGCCAGTCCACCAGTTTTTCAAACGAGTCAAAATCCAGGCTACCGTCCCGGTTCATCGGGGTGATGAGTGCAGTGATGGAGCCGGAGAAGAATGTATGAGGCATGGAGCAGTCACTTATCCTGGAATGGCATCTGCGGGGGCGGTGCGCGGTGTATCCTGCCCGTTGGCGGGTGCATGGCGCCGAAAGGGCGATTGTTGATAGACGCCTAGAATTGTGGCGTTTTTGGAGAAAAATTCAAGTTCGGCCAAGGCTTTGCCCAGATGGGAATCGCCGGGGTGGCCTTCTACATCCATCAAAAACCGTGTGGCGGCAAATGTTTCGCCCGACATGTAGCTTTCCAGCCGGGTCATGTTAACGCCGTTGGTGGCAAAGCCGCCAAGCACCTTGTAGAGCGCGCCGGGGCTATTTTGCACGCTGAAAAGCAGCGTGGTCATAACATGGGGCGTATGGGGGGCGGGTTCATGTGGTGTGCGCGCCGTAATATAAAAGCGCGTGGTATTGTGGGAGGCGTCTTCCACATTACGCTGCAAAATTTCCAGCCCGTAGAGTTCCGCTGCAAGGGCCGAGGCCACGGCTGCGTCTTCAGGGTTCTGCCAAAGGGCAACCAGTTCCGCAGCCCCTGCCGTATCAAACTCGGTAACCGGGGTCAGGTTATGGTTTTTAATCAGGTTGCGGATCTGGGCCATGGCAACGGGGTGTGTATGCACGCGGCGGATCTGGTCCATGCGTGTGCCGGGCACAACCAGCAGGCAGTGTTCTACTCGCTGGAAGTGTTCGCCAATAATATGCAGCCCCGCAGCAGGCAGAAGCGAGTGAATATCTGGCACACGGCCTGCCAGACTGTTCTCACACGCCAGCATGGCCTGTTCAGCCTTGCCTGCGTGTACGGCATCTATGGCATCGGCAAAGCTATGGCATGGCAGGGTGGTCCAGCCGGGCCGGGCGGCGCGGCAGGCCATATCGGAATACGCACCATGCATGCCCTGAAAGGCGATAACTTTGTCCATCATGGCCTTTTAAGCTCCAAGCAGGCGGCGTGCCCGTTCCAGATCCTGTGGTGTATCAACCCCAAACGGTGCGATTGCAATACGTGCACAGCCAATACGCATACCATCTTCCAGTGCGCGAAGCTGCTCCAGACTTTCACGCTTTTCCAGTCCTGATGGGGGGAGTTGCACAAAGCGCGCAAGGGCGGGCCGCCGCCAGCCGTAAATGCCAACGTGGTGCCACAATGGGCCTTGCCCCCAGGGAATGGGCTGGCGAGAAAAATAGAGTGCCGCCGCCTGTTGCGTGGTCTGGTCAAAATGGCATGCAACCTTGACAACCGATGCCGCTGTCGCCTCCTCTTCCGAGGCAATGGGGGCAACCAGTGTGCCAATATCAAATGCGGGATTATCCATAACCCCAAGTACTGCGCGCAGTGTGTTCGGCTCAAGGGTGGGCAGGTCACCTTGCAGGTTGATAATGGTGTTGTACTGCCCGTGTGGATCAAGTGCCTGCACGGCCTGCCAGACCCGGTCTGAGCCTGATGGCAGGTTGGCATCGGTCAGGATGGCCGTGCCCCCGGCGCTGGTTACCACGTTGCAGATTTCTGGTTCGGCGGCGGCAACCACAACCGGGCCAATATCCGCCTTGAGTGCCGCGTCCAGCACATGCACGATCATGGGGCGTCCGGCAATGTCGGCCAGCGGCTTGCCGGGGAGCCTTGTGGAGGCAAGTCTGGCGGGGATGACAACAAGGGGTGGCATGATCAGCTTGCTCCAAAGAACCACGCGGCTTATAGCCGTGGAAAAGCGCCGCGCAGTCTAGGAAAGCTGCAATGCAAACGCAACCAGTGATAAACAGGGCAGAAATGCGGATGGATGGCAGGTTCCTGAACAGGGTGGCGGTTTCGGTCCTGCTGAGTGCTGTGGCTATGGGGGGAGCACTTGTCACCGCCCGTTCCGTTGTGCCGGATACAGCGCCAGTCACCCCTGTTTTTCGTCTCCCTTCCCAGCAGAGTGTTGCTATTGCGCCGTTTGTGCAGCGCGCGAGTGTGGCGCATGGTGGCCAGTTGGTGGGGCATATTTGCACCCAGTGCCATGCGCTTGTCGCCGGGGGCGAGAGCGCAGGACCGGTTCTGGCTGATGTTGTAGGGCGTACCATTGCCTCCCTGCCCGGCTATGCCTATTCCGCCGCATTACGCCAGCATGCCGGACAGGTCTGGGATGACCAGCGACTGTCCGACTGGCTTATGGCCCCTGCCCGTTACGCTGTGGGGACACGCATGTCTTTTGCAGGCTTGTCAGACCCACAGGATCGAGCGGATGCGATAAGCTACCTGCATACCCTGCACACTCCCTCCCCCACCCCGATAACAGGACCCTCCCGATGAGCCAGCAACAGACGATTGATCAGTTTGTGGATGTGGCAACCATGCTGGCAGATACGGCGCGGAGCGTTGTGCGCCCGTGGTTCCGCCGCGGTGTGGATGTGGACAGCAAAAAGGACGCAAGCCCGGTAACGGTTGCCGACCGAACCGCCGAGCGGGTCATGCGGGCCATTCTGGCGGAACGCCTGCCCGAGCACGGTGTGTTTGGTGAAGAGTTCGGGCAGAATAATGCAGGCGCGGACTACCAGTGGTTGCTGGACCCGGTCGATGGCACCCGTGCCTTTGTGACCGGTCGTCCGCTGTTTGGTACGTTGATCGCGCTTTTTTACAAAGGTGAGCCGGTACTGGGTATTTTGGATCAGCCCGTTCTGGCTGAACGCTGGATTGGTGTTAAGGGGCGCAAAACCGTATTTGCTTCCACCTTGGGGGGGCAGGCCTGTACCCGGCAGGGCGTGGCGCTGGAAAGTGCGGAAATGTCCTGCACATCGCCTGAGATGCTCGAACTGGCCCCGCATGACAACTGGAAGCAGCTCAAGCAGCAGGCCCGCCGCATGACATGGGGGGGGGATTGTTATGCTTACGGCCTGCTCGCCCTTGGTCAGATTGATCTGATCGCTGAATGTGACATGAATCCATGGGACTGGGGCGCGCTGGTGCCGATTGTGCAAGGCGCTGGTGGGGTCATGAGCGCATGGGATGGTTCCCCCTTGCGCATGAACGGAGACCGCACGGTGCTGGCCGCAGGTTCGGCCGCCCTGCACAGTGAAGCCGTGCGGATTCTGCGCACGGGTTCATAAGATTTATTAAGGGCAATATCGGCAAATTTGGCGGCTCAGACTATGCATTGGCCCAGTTTTGGGATAGGTCTGCGCTTCGGTACAACAGCGATGGTCAGTCCAATATGAGCACGAGCACGCACCTGTCCCTCTCCAAGGACAAGATCCGTATTCTTCTTCTGGAGGGTATCCACGATAGTGCCGTCGCCCTTCTTAAAGCCTGTGGTTACGAGAATGTCGTACGCCATAAAGGAGCGCTTGAAGGCGATGCGCTCAAAAAAGCGCTTGAAGGCGTGCATATTGTTGGCATCCGCTCCCGTACGCAGTTGACCAAGGAAGTCATTGAAGGTGCTGATCGCCTGATGGCCATTGGGTGCTTCTGCATTGGCACCAATCAGGTTGATCTGGAAGCAGCACGCCTGAACGGGATTCCTGTTTTTAACGCGCCTTACAGCAACACGCGCTCCGTGGCCGAACTGGTTATGGGCGAAATTGTTATGCTGATGCGCCGGATTTTCCCCCGCTCGGTTGAGTGCCACCAAGGTGCATGGACCAAATCCGCAGCCAATAGCTGGGAAGTGCGCGGCAAAACCCTTGGTATTGTGGGTTACGGCTCCATTGGTTCGCAGCTTTCCGTGCTGGCGGAAGCCTTTGGCATGCGGGTTGTCTACTACGATGTGGTGGACAAACTTGGCCACGGTAACGCCCTGCCGGTAGACACGCTTGATGACCTGCTGGCCCAGAGCGATGTTGTCAGCCTGCATGTGCCCCAGTTGCCGACCACGGCAAACCTGATGGGTGCGGAACAGATTGCCAAGATGAAGAAGGGTTCCTTCCTCATCAACAACGCACGTGGCAATGTTGTGGACTTGGATGCACTGGCCAAGGCGTTGGAAAGTGGCCACCTGTTGGGGGCCGCCATTGACGTGTACCCCAAAGAACCCAAGGGACCGGGTGATCTGCTGTCTACCCCCATCATGGGGCTGGATAATGTTATTCTGACCCCGCATATCGGTGGTTCCACAGCGGAAGCGCAGGAACGCATTGGCGTGGAAGTGGCCCGCAAGCTGGTCGAATACTCGGATGTGGGTTCCACGTTCGGTGCAGTCAACTTCCCCGGTGTTCAGCTACCACAAAGCCCGCGTGGCACGCGCTTCATGCATGCCCATCACAACATCCCCGGTGTTATGATGAAGCTGAATGAAATTTTCCTGCGCGAAACCTGCAACGTGACCGCCCAGTTCCTCCAGACTGATGGAGAAATTGGTTATGTGGTGATCGAAGCCGATACAGGAGGCGACACCGATCTGGATGATCGTCTGCTCAAAGCCCTGCGTGAGCTGGATGGCACGGTACGTGCCCGCCTGATTTACAAAGGTCGTTAAGCATGGGCTGCGGAGAGCAGGAATGATTTATTCCCGCATCCGCAGCTTTGCATTTTCGGGTATTGAGGCCCGACCTGTCTGGGTTGAGGTGCAAATCTCGTCAGGCTTGCCTGCATTTCTGGTTGTGGGGTTGCCAGACAAGGCGGTTGCCGAAGCGCGAGAGCGCGTACGGGCCGCCTTGACCGCCATAGGGCTGGCACTTCCAGCCAAGCGCATTCTTGTTAATCTTGTGCCTGCGGACCTCCCCAAGGAAGGCTCGCATTTTGACCTGCCCATTGCATTGGCCCTGCTGGCTGCCATGGGGGTCATTCCCGCGGAAGAAGTGGGCCGCTACGCAGCCCTTGGCGAACTCTCGCTCGATGGACGGCTTAACCCTGTTTCTGGCGTGCTCTCTGCATCGCTGGAAGCCGCTTCCATGGAACTTGGTATTGCGTGCCCTATCCAACATGGGGAAGAAGCCCTGTGTGGTGGAGATATCGCCATTCTTGCGGCACCAGATTTGCTGGCGTTGATCAACCATTTTACTGGCCAGCAAATCCTTTCCTGCCCTGTTTTTTCCAGTAACGTCCCTTCTCCCGCCACCTCAGAACCGGACCTTGCGGACATCAAAGGGATGGAAACTGGGCGTAGGGCGCTGGAAATAGCGGCGGCTGGTGGGCATTCCCTTTTACTCTCCGGGCCGCCGGGGGCTGGCAAATCCATGCTTGCCGCACGGTTGCGCGGGTTGCTGCCGGACCTGCTGCCATCGGAAAGTCTGGCTGTTTCACGCATTTATAGTGCTGCGGGATTATTGAAGGATGGCAGACCCATGCGCCGCCCTCCCGTCAGGGACCCGCACCATTCCGCCAGTCTGCCTGCGCTGGTTGGTGGCGGCGCGCGTGCCAAACCTGGAGAGATCAGTCTGGCGCACCATGGCGTGCTGTTTTTGGATGAACTGCCAGAGTTTTCGCGCGCAGCCCTTGAGGCCCTGCGCCAACCGCTGGAGACCGGGCAGGTCAGCATTGCCCGTGCCGCCGTGCACGTAACCTACCCTGCCCGCTTCCAGTTAATAGCGGCCATGAACCCCTGCCGTTGTGGGTATATGGGCGATGCTATGCGGGAATGTAGCAAAGCCCCCCGTTGTGGGGCGGATTATCTGGCCCGTCTGTCCGGCCCACTTATGGACCGTATTGACCTGCACGTAGCCATGCAGCCGTATGAACCGCTTGGTTATATGACACAGGCGGATGGAGAGACGAGTGCTACGGTTGCACAGCGCGTAGCACACGCCAGAGCACGGCAGACACACAGGCAAGGCGCGCACAAGAATGCCGAAGCGGCACTCAATGTTCTCTCCCTGACCAAAGATGCGCAGGATATGGCGCAGGCCGTGGCTGAGCGGTTTAGGTTTTCAGCCCGTGGGTATACGCGCCTGTTACGTGTCGCCAGAACCATTGCCGATCTGGCGGATGCGTCAGATGTAGAGCCTCAGCATATTGCCGAGGCTGCCACATTCCGGGTCCGCTCTAACCCGTAAGCTCTTTACAGGCTGTGATGCAGAGCATTGAAGGCCTGCTCCAGATCGTCAATCAGATCCTGCGTATTTTCCAGACCAATTTGCAGCCTGAATGCGGGGAGTTCTGGCTGTTCTGTGCCAAAACTGCGCGTTATGCCGCCAGTGGTCGGGAGTACGAGGCTCTCATACCCGCCCCATGAGGCGCCAATGCCAAACAGGCTCATGGCGTTGATCATGCGCTCCATGTTCTGCCGCGTGTATGGGGTGTTCAACACCACGCCAAACAGACTGCCTGCACCAGTAAAATCGCGCTTCCAGAATTTGTGGCCGGGGCAGTCTGGTAGTGCCGGGTGCAGGACCTGTGCAACCTCTGGACGCTGCTGTAGCCATGTTGCAACCTGTAAGGCCGTGCGTGCCTGCTGCGCCAGACGGACCCCCATGGTGCGCAGGCCACGCAGAGTCAACCAGCAGTCATCGGGGCCTGCAAGCTGGCCAAGCTGGATGGAGGCATCGCGCAGGATATGCCAGCTTGCCTGATCAGCCACGGTTACAGCTCCGGCAATAACATCCGAATGGCCGGAGGGGTATTTGGTCAGCGCCTGAATGGAAACATCCACGCCATGCTCAAACGGGGCAAAAATGCCAAATCCCCATGTGTTGTCCAGAAAAAGCCGGGCGCCATGCTGGTGTGCAACGTCTGCCAGCATGGGAACATCCTGCACTTCAAACGTGTGGCTCCCTGGGCTTTCGGTAAAAATGATGCGGGTATTGGGCCGCACGTACTCTTCCACTTCGGACCTGCTGGCACAGGGGGGGAAGTAGGAAATATCCACCCCAAACCGCCTGAGCATGTTTTCGGCAAAGCGGCGGGTTGGGCCATAAACACTATCGGCCAGCAGGCAGTGATCGCCTGCTTGTAAAAAAGCCAGCAAGGGCGTTGTGCATGCAGCAAGGCCGGAACTGACAATCTGGCAGTCCGTGCCCCCTTCTATATGGGCGATCAGCTTTTCCAGCTCATGCTGGGTGGGGGACCCCATGGCGCCATAGATACTGACGTGGTCATAACGCTCCTGCCCCTTGCGGTTCATGCTTTTGAGCGAGGGAAAGAGCACGGTGGAGCCGCGCTCTAACGCTGGGTTTACATAAGTCCCTGCCTCTGGCGGGGCTGCACGGCCTGTGTGGGTCAGGGCTGTGCCGAGTTTTTGCCATCCGGCATCAACACTGTTGCGCTCAGTCATGTGTTTTATCCATTGTAATGGGCATGTCTGGCGTGCTGCCCCATTCTGCCCAAGATCCATCATACAGGGCGTTGGATGTAAATCCTGCCAACTCTAGTGCAACATTCAAAACGGCTGCGGTCATGCCTGAACCACAGGTGGTTATGGGGTGGGTTGTGGCAGACACGCCTGCTTGCAAAAACAGGTTCTGAAGTTGTGCGGGGGGGAGGAAAAATCCGTTTTCATCCAGAACAGTTTTGTAGGGAATATTGCGCGCACCCGGCATATGCCCCGATTTTACGCCCGCGCGGGGTTCGGGGGCGGTGCCGTAAAAACGCGCAGCACTGCGGGCGTCCAATATGGGGCGGTTTTGCAGCCGGATATGTTCAAGCATATCCCCCAGCCCGGCCAGACGCGCGTATTCCGTTCTTGGATGGTAGGTTTGCGGAGTATGCCGCGCCCCATCCCCTTGTTCCACGGGAAGGTTCTGCTGCTGCCATGCGTTGAGACCCCCGTGGATAATCTGGGTTTTTTCATGCCCGAACAGGCGTGTCATCCACCATGCCCGGCAGGCGGAAGCCACATTGCCCTGATCGTAAAAAACAATATGTGTCTGCGGTGTTATACCCAGTTCGCCAAACAGATGCGCAAATCGCGCGGCGGAAGGCACGGTATGCGGCAAAGTGCTTTGCGGGTCGGAAAAAACATTGATGTCAAAATACTGGCTACCCGGAATGTGGCAGGCCTTAAAATTTTCCTGCGGGTCAAATGTTTCCCCGGGCAGCGTTGTTGTCGCGTCCAGAAAACGGACAGTGCTGTCCTTTGCAAGTGTTGGTAGAAAAGCACCGGGAATGAGAGGAGACATGACCAAAGGCCTTATGGAATTTTCAAAACAGAACATTCACGTTCACATAGTCCGTGGCAACTGGCAAACGTGTTTATTGGATTTGCGATGGGGTGCACAAAGCCTTTATCGGAACTGACTGGAAAGTCAGTGCGGAATGCGCCATACCATTAAACCGATCCGCCGTTGTCTTGATAAGAGAGACACAGAGTTTTAAGGCGTTCCGTGGTTTATTGCGCGCATGACAGATGGTCACACATTGACGGCTGAACGTATTCTCCGGTTTTTATTGCTGGCAGGGATCGCATACGGTTGCATAGCCGTACTGGTGCCTTTTTCCTCCGCCCTGCTCTGGGCGGGTGTGTTGACCTACACCACATGGCCTCTGTTCCAGTACTTGCGGCGGAGTATGGGGGCTAATGCTGCCAGCCTGATCATGACCGTGCTGTGCGCTGTTTGTGTGGTGTTCCCTCTGGCTCTGCTGGCATCGGCCTGTGTGGCGTCCGGCCCACGCTGGGCGCTCCAGCTGACAACTCTTTTCGGGCAGGTCAACCAGCTTCCTCCCCTTCCCCGCTGGTTGGACAACCTGCCTGTTTTTGGGCCGGATATTCACCATCGCTGGGCATTGTGGAGCCGGAACCTCGGGCTTGCAGCCGCAGAACTGCGGCCTTACGCGGGGGGGATTATCCAGTCGGTGCTGAGTGTGCTGATGCAGATGGCCAATGGTGCGCTGCATCTTGTTACGGCACTGTTTATTTCCTTCTTTTTCTGGATCAGCGGTTCCATTTTGTGGGACACGTTGCAGGCTGTTATTCTGCGTATTGCCGGACTTCAGGCCGGACGGCATCTTTCCATTATTGCCAGTACGGTCCGTGGTACGGTTTACGGTATTCTGGGCACCGCCATTATTCAGGGTATCCTAACCGGGCTGGGGTTGTGGATGTTTGGCGTGGCCGAGCCTGTTATTTTGGGCGGTATTGCCGCATTTTTGGCTGTTTTCCCTGTTGGCGCGCCCTTGGTGTGGATACCGGCTGCCGTATGGCTGTTTGTGACCCACCATCAGCTTAAGGGTATCCTGCTTATTCTGTATGGCGTGGTTTTTATTTCTGGCGCGGACCATCTGATCCGTCCGCTTTTTATCGCGCGCGGGTCAAAACTGCCTTATCTGCTGACCGTACTCGGGGTTATTGGTGGGTTGCTGGCATTTGGTGGCGTGGGCATTTTTCTGGGGCCAGTTCTCCTTGCCATCGGCTTTACGCTGACCATGGAGTTTGCTCAGGGCGAGCCGGCACGGCCACCACTGGATGATACAAGGAATATTGCACCATGAAACGCCGTCTGGCCCGTTTTGTTGAGCTTGCCTCCAAAGGACGGCGTAGGCATCCGGTAGCCAATGACACTCCGGGTGTGAAGATTATAAGCTGGAACCTGCTACGCCGAACCGGAGCCACAGTGCACGATGTGGCGGCCCTGATAGAGGCGGAACAGCCAGACATTCTGCTTATGCAGGAAGCCACGGTGGAAATAGACGTGCTGCCCGATGTGATCGGCGGGCACTATGCGCGCTCTCCCCTACCGGGGCGTATTCACGGCGTAGCATGCTGGAGCCGTTTGCCTTTTGCGCGGCCACCGCGGGCATGCACCATTCCCTCTGGGCCGATTGTTAAACGCCACGCCCAGATAATAGATTACGCCCAGTTTTCTCTGGCCAATGTGCATCTCTCCCATGGGCAGATGCTAAACCGCAGGCAGTTGCGGCGGATTGCTTCTTTACTGTCCGCGCCATGCGCTATTCTGGGGGATTTTAATCTGGTTGGGCCAACCCTCGTGCCCGGCTTTGCCGATGTGGGGCCAAAAGCGCCAACGCACCGCATGGTTGACCTGCTTCCCATCCGGTTGGATCGTTGCCTTGTGGAAGGCATGGTCTGCTCGGATGCGCAGGTCCTGCCCGTTTTTGCATCGGACCACAGGCCAATAGCCGTTACGCTCCGGCCAGAAATTGGCCGACGGGTGGCGGTGGCCGCTTACAGGTAGGGCATAAACAGTCTGGCAAAGGAATCCCGTATGCGGGTCAGGGTGTTCCGCTTGTCCAGATCATAATGTGTTAGCCGGTGGTTGCGATGCTGACATATGAAGTCATCCATGATTTCTGCCATGGTCACGTCATATGTTTCCATATTGATTTCAAAGTTCAGGCGTAAACTACGAATATCAAGGTTGGAACTGCCAACAAAAGACCATGCCTTGTCCACAACCATAAGCTTGGAATGGTTAAACGGCGGGTTGGCGTGCCAAACCCTTGCCCCAGTATCCAGCAGGGGCGAGATATTGGCAGCGCAGGCCCAGTCCAGTGGGCGATGATTACTGCGTAGCGGAATAATAATATCCACCTGCACACCACGCAGGGCGGCCAGACCAAGTTCAGACAAAAAACGGGCGCCCGGTAAAAAATACGGTGTCATCAACCGTATGCTTTTGCGTGAGAGCGTAATGGCCTGCAACATGGTGTATTCAATTTTTTCCAGATCCGTATCCGGGCCAGCCGTAACAATACGGGCCAGAGACGTGCCCTTACCTGCATGTTCTTGCAAAAACAGGTCCCGGTTCAATCGCTCCCCGGTTGTAAAAAACCAGTCCCATGCTGCAACCTGCGCCAACTGGTGCACAACCGGCCCTTCGATCCGAAAATGCGTGTCGGATACGGGGTGGCGCGGCTTGCGCGTGACCAGATTATTGTCGGCAATATTCAACCCCCCCATGAAGCCGATACCGCCATCCACGACCAGAATTTTGCGGTGGTTCCGCAAATTCAGGAACGGCATGCGCCACGGCAGGAGGGAGTGCATGAACCGTGCGCACGGAACCCCTTCCCTTTTTAAGTAACGGTAGATGGGGGATAAAAAATACCCGCTGCCAATGCCGTCTACGAGAACACGTACATTGACCCCTCTTTTATGGGCGGCAATCAGCCTGTCCGCAAAAAGCTGTCCGCTTGCATCGTGCCGAAAGATATAGGAACACAGGAGAATACTTTTGGTCGCTTTTTCAATGGCGTCCAGCATATGTGGGTAAGCGCCGTCTCCATCGTGCAGGCAGGTTATGCTGTTATTGCCAACAACGGGGCGGGTTGTCAGTTTACCCACCATCAAAGCCAGAGGTGCAAACTGGCCGTCCAGCTCTCTGTTCCATGAGGAAAGGTCTGCCCCTTCCTGCCTGTGTGCGGTACGGTCCCCCACCAGTTTTTTGGCCAACCGCGTTACACGGTTTATCCCGAACATAAGATAGAGAACGGTGCCCAAAAACGGCATGAGAACACAGATGCCAATCCACCCTATGGCAGATGACGTGTTCCGTTTTGTTAGAAGAATATGCAAACTGACACTGGTAACCAGAGTCAGGCGCATACACGCAACAAGAAAAGCTGTTGTGGAAAACTGGAGATCAAAAAGCATGGTGGAGAGAAGGCTTTCACAACAAGCGGCTGACGTCCACAGCATAGCGAATAAGTGTTCTGCAAAACAGGTGCGTATCTCTACCGCAAAGCGCGCCAGAGGTCTTGCCTCCTACCAGAGCGGACTGGCGGCGGAGGATGCTGTTTGCCAAAAACTGCGGAGTGCTGGTTGGAATATTCTGCTACAAAGAGCCAGAACGCGCCGGGGTGAGATCGATATTGTTGCACAACATGGCGCAATGATCTGTTTTATTGAGGTCAAACAGCGCCAGACATTGCAAGACGCAGCGGAATGTCTGTCCGCAGCACAGTCTGGCAGATTGTATAGAGCGGCGGAGTGCCTGCTACAGAGCCACCCGCACTGGCAGTATGATGAACTGCGCTTTGACCTGTTTATGCTGGATGCCAACGGTCAGATGGAATGGCTCGAAGATATTATTCGCCAGATGTAAAAAGGCTGACCAATAACCGGAAGAACCTGTTCAGGGGTAAACGCTATACTCAGGTACGATGGTGGTGCTTGCTGCTATGGACCACGGTATGCGCGGTCGGGTGGTAGCTGACCAGATGCACCATTTTACCATGTTGCGCAGAGGCCAGAACCACTTTGTGGGAGGTCCGACTGCTGGCCGATGAGGCATGACGAACAACATGCCGCACACGGATAACAGGTGGTGGAGCAGTCAGGGAGGCAAAGGTTAATTTGCTGGCTTCCAGATCGGAAAGAACGCGTTCCGCATGCACTGAAGAACTGGTGGCTATTACACTCAGACCAATACTGGCCAGAGCAAAAAGCCCGCGTACAAACGGAACTCGCGTCATTAACCTTAGCCCCCTGATCTTATGTCTGCCTGAAACTATACAAAGCAATTGCAGGCTGACAACCTATAATTCAGGCGGATGCGTTGCAGGCGATGTTTTTTTCCTGCAGCAATTTCTGCAGTTCACCAGTCTGGTACATTTCGGTCACAATGTCGCACCCGCCGACAAACTCGCCCTTAACGTAAAGCTGGGGGATGGTCGGCCAGTTGGAATAGTCCTTAATGCCCTGACGCAGTTCAGAATCTGCCAGAACATTGGCGGCTTTGAACGGTACGCCAATATGCTGAAGAATCTGCACAACGCGGGCAGAAAAGCCACACTGTGGGAAATCAGCATCCCCTTTCATGAAAAGCATGACAGGGTTGGAATCAATGTCCTGCTGGATGGTCTGCTTGATGGAATCAGTCATGGTCAGTAGTCCTTGATCGTGTGGAAGACGGCCTTGGTCAGGGAGCGGACGTACGAAGGGCAAGTGCATGCAGCTTGCCTCCCATATGCCCTTCAAGCGCATTATAAACGAGCTGATGCTGCCTTACACGCGGCACATCACGGAAGGCCTCGCTTACAATCGAACAGGAATAATGATCCCCGTCTCCCGCCAGATCGTCAATCTTGATCTGGGCATCGGGGAACGCCTTCAGAATATAAGCTTCAAGTTCTGTGGCAGACATAGCCATGGTGCTGTCTCTTCCCTATTGGTCCATCAACGCAGGAAAAAAGCTTTCGTGCGCGGATTTAAGGCGTGCAGCAGATATGGTGACACCGCTGGGCAGAATCAAATCATTTCCACCTGAGCGGCCCATCAGGCGTGCAGGCACCCCTGCCTGTGCGGCTTTGGCGCAAAAAGCTGCGGCATCGGCAACACAGACCAGATAGCGGGCCTGATCCTCACCAAACCAGAAGGCTTCTGGGCGGATGCCGGAATCAGGGCTTTCCAGTTCGCACCCATGACCTGACGCCATAACCATTTCGGCAGCGGCAACAAGAATGCCCCCGTCTGCAATGTCATGGCATGCGCTAATCTGCCCGGCCTGAATTTCGGCGCGGACAAAATCCCCGTTCCGTTTTTCTGCCGCCAGATCCACCGTTGGGGGTGCGCCTTCCTCACGCCCCAAAATCTCACGCAGCCAGATAGACTGGCCGAGTTGTCCTTTGGTCTCGCCAATCAGCACCAGATCGCTGTTGGCCTGCATGCCAAGACCAATAGCCTTGGACACATCTTCCAGCACGCCAAGTCCACCAATAGCCGGGGTGGGCAGAATGGCCTGCGTTGTGCCATCGGGCATCCGGGTTTCGTTGTACAGAGAGACGTTGCCGCTCACGATGGGGAAGTCGAGAACCTTACAGGCCTCTCCCATCCCTTCGAGTGCTGCGATGAACTGCCCCATGATCTCCGGCTTTTCAGGGTTGCCAAAGTTCAGGTTGTCCGTCACGGCCAGAGGGCGCGCACCGGTTGCGGTAATGTTCCGCCATGCTTCAGCTACGGCCTGTGCCCCGCCAGTGCGCGGGTCCGCCTGACAGTAGCGTGGTGTGCAGTCCGTGGTCAGTGCCAGAGCGATCTGTGTGTCGTCCACTTTAACAATGGCCGCATCGGCAGCACCGGGGCGGCGGACTGTCTGCCCGCCTACTGTGCTGTCATACTGGTTCCATACCCATGCGCGGGAGGCAAGATCGGGCGAGGCCACAAGCTGGAGCAGCATGGCATCGAGGGAAAGCGGTGCGTGCACACTCCCCAGTTCATCCGGCTTTGTTGGCGCAATGGAGGGACGGTCATAGACCGGGGCTTCATCTGCCAGGGGTTCGAGCGGAATATCGGCTTCAAGCTGGCCTTTATGCTTGATGACAATATGCCCGGTTTCGGTCAGGTGACCGATAATGGCAAAGTCCAGTTCCCACTTTTCAAAAATCTTGCGGGCAAGCTCTGTACGGTCGGGGCGCAGGACCATGAGCATGCGTTCCTGACTTTCGGAAAGCATCATCTCATATGCGGTCATGTTGGGTTCGCGCTGGGGCACGGCATCAAGGTCCAGCTCAATGCCCACGCCACCTTTTCCAGCCATTTCTACAGCGGAAGAGGTGAGGCCAGCAGCCCCCATGTCCTGAATGGCGACAATGGCGTCTGTCGCCATAAGTTCCAGACAGGCCTCGATCAGCAGTTTTTCAATGAAGGGGTCGCCCACCTGCACTGTTGGCCGCTTGGAAAGCGCGTCCTCATCAAACTCGGCGGAGGACATGGTGGCACCATGAATACCATCCCGCCCTGTGCGAGAACCAACATAGACAACGGGGTTGCCCACACCTGCCGCAGCAGACAGGAAGATGCGGTCCTGCCGGGCAATGCCCACCGTCATGGCGTTTACAAGCGGGTTGCCATCATATGCAGGGTGGAAGTTGATTTCCCCCCCCACGGTTGGCACACCCACACAGTTGCCGTAGCCGCCAATACCGCGCACCACACCGTCCACAATACGGCGGGTCACAGGGTTTTCCGGGCTGCCAAAACGCAGGGCGTTCAGGTTGGCAACCGGGCGCGCGCCCATGGTGAACACATCGCGCAGAATGCCGCCCACACCAGTGGCCGCACCCTGATAGGGTTCGATAAAGGAGGGGTGGTTATGGCTTTCCATCTTGAAGATGGCGGCATAACCCTGCCCGATATCCACAACACCTGCGTTTTCGCCCGGTCCATGGATAACCCATGGTGCTTTGGTGGGCAGGCCACGCAGCCATTTGCGGGAGGATTTATAGGAGCAGTGCTCCGACCACATGACGGAAAACACACCGAGTTCCGTCAGGCTGGGCGTACGGCCCATGATCGACAGAACACGACCGTATTCCTCGCCCGTCAGGCCGAATTCACGCGCCAGGGATTCATCAACGGTTACAGGCTTATTCACCGGACAAGAGCCTCCACCAGACCTTCGAACAACGGCAGACCGTCCTCTCCCCCCATGAGTGGATCAACCAGATCCTCGGGGTGGGGCATCATGCCGCAGATACGTTTGTTTTCGCTCAGAACACCGGCAATGCTGTTCACGCTGCCGTTCGGGTTGCTGGCTCTGTCATCCGCCTGCACACGCCCTTTGGCATCGGCGTAGCGGAAGGCAACGCGGCCCTCGCCTTCGAGTGCTGCAAGGGTCTGGGCATCGGCGGTATAATTGCCATCACCATGTGCTAGCGGCGTGCGGAAGATGTCTCCCTTTTTCCAACGCCGGGTGAAGGGGGTCCCTTCAACCTCCACGCGCAGGTGGCAGTCCTGCGAGAGGAACCGCAGGTCCGCATTGCGCAGCAGAGCGCCGGGGAGCAGATTGCTTTCCGTCAGGATTTGGAAGCCATTGCAGACACCCAGAATGTGCCCACCCCTGGCGGCAAAATCACGCACAGCGCCCATGATGGGAGAATGCGCCGCCATGGCGCCGCAACGCAGGTAGTCACCATAGCTGAAGCCACCGGGCAGAACGACCAGATCAATACCGCTCAGATCTGTCTCATGGTGCCAGATCATACGGGGAGCCTGCCCGGTCACGCGCCGCAGGGCAATGGCCATATCCCGCTCCCGGTTCGTGCCGGGAAATACGACAATCGCTGCTTTCATTTTTTCACGTCACACGGGTAAGAGTCATGCAGGGCCGTGAACACACTCTCGCCTACTGGTTTGGCCAGAGAGTCAGGGTGTGCTTTCAGCCAAGTCAGCACCTTGGCGCGCATGGCGCCAATGTCTTCCGATGCGGGAACACAAAAGCCCGTGGGGGCTGTGGCATCGCCTGTATTGCGGGCGTTGATCTGGGCGAGGGTCACGCCATCGGTCAGGCCGCTCAGATAGGCATCGCATGCTGTGCGGGTGGTGGAACTGGAGCACATTTTGCCCAGAGCGCCCGCCTTCATGGGGGCCAGCCGCTGGGCGTGGGCCAGACCGGGAACTGCCAATGCGCCAGCAAGGGCGATCAGGGCAAGGCGCTTCATGCCACAACCTCGACCGAGTAGTCCTCGATGACCAGATTGGCCAGCAGGTTACGGGCCATTTCGCCCGCTTTTTCGTGCGCTTCCTCGGCTTTAACGCCGAGCAGGTCCAGTTCTATGATCTTGCCAACGCGTACGTCCTGCACACCATCAAAGCCCAGTGTGTGCAGTGCGTGGCCAATGGCCTTTCCCTGCGGGTCCAGAACGCCGTCCTTCAGCATGACGGTTACACGTACTTTCATTCTCAAACTCCCAAAGTACCCGTAGGGGTTACTGAACTGTTTCTGGGCCCTTCATGTCGCCCGCGGCACCGTTTTCGGGCAGAATACCCATGCGGCGCGCCACTTCCTGATACGCTTCCTTCACGTTGCCGAGGTCGCGGCGGAAGCGGTCCTTGTCGAGCTTTTCGTTTGTGCGAAGGTCCCACAAGCGGCAGTTATCTGGCGAAATTTCGTCAGCCAGAACAATGCGCATGTCCTCGCCTTCCCAGCAGCGGCCAAACTCAAGCTTGAAGTCCACCAACTGGATGCCAATGCCGCTGAACAGGCCGCACAGAAAGTCGTTTACGCGCATGGCCATGCCCGTAATGTCTTCCAGGTCGTGGGGGCAGGCCCAGCCAAAAGCGATAATATGGTCTTCCGAGACCAACGGGTCGCCCAGTTCGTCATTCTTGTAATAGAATTCGACAATCGGGCGCGGCAGCCGCTGGCCTTCAGGAATGTTGAAACGTTTGGAAATGCTGCCAGCGGCAACATTGCGGATCACCACCTCAAGCGGAATGATCTCCACTTCCTTAACCAACTGCTCACGCATGTTGATCCGGCGGATAAAGTGGGTGGGAATGCCAATTTCTTGCAAGCGGAGCATCAGATGCTCGCTAATGCGGTTGTTGAGCACGCCCTTGCCGGTAATCACACCGCTTTTGGCACCATTGCCAGCCGTGGCATCGTCCTTGAAGTATTGCACAAGGGTCCCCGGTTCTGGACCTTCAAAGAGGATTTTGGCTTTACCTTCATAAAGCTGGCGGCGACGGGCCATGATGATCCTTACCTGTCGAAATGTGTAAGGGCGGCTGGGCGGCCGCCCCAAAAACCGGGGGAACCAAGCATGCGGTTCACCCCTTTATTGACCCAGTGTTCATAGCAGGCTTCCCGCGTGGAGGATACAGCCTGTAAGTGACGGGGCTGGCCTTACTGCTTGGGGCCAGCCTCGCCAAAGATTTTTTCAAACTGGAAATCCAGCGCCTTCAGGTGCTGGCGGCTGTCCATGGCAGCGTCAAGCACATCGGCTGGAATGCGGCCCGAAATTTCAGCGTCATCAGCCAGATTTTCACGGAAAGTCTTGCCTTCGGGCGTGCCCAGCTTGGTCCATGTGGCCATCGCGTTGCGTTGGACAATACGGTAGGCATCCTCGCGCGACATGCCTGCTTTGGCCAGAGCCAGCAGGACCTCGCCCGAGTGCACGACCCCGCCAAGGCTTTCGATATTGGCGGCCATGCGGTCGGGGTAAACCACAAGTTTGGAAATCATGCCCGACAGGCGGGCGAGCGCAAAGTCCAGACCGATGGTGGCATCGGGGCAGATGTTCCGCTCAACCGAGGAATGGCTGATGTCGCGCTCATGCCACAGGGCCACGTTTTCCAGTGCCGGAATAACAGCGGCACGGACCAGACGGGCAAGGCCGGTCAGGTTTTCGGTCAGCACCGGGTTGCGTTTGTGGGGCATGGCGGAAGACCCCTTCTGCCCCGGATGGAAGAATTCCTCAGCTTCGCGCACTTCCGAGCGCTGAAGGTGACGGACTTCCGTTGCAAGCCGTTCAATGCCGCTGGCAATGACAGCCAGAGCACAGAAAAATGCTGCATGGCGGTCACGCGGGATAACCTGTGTGGAAACAGCCTCAGCCTGGAGGCCAAGACGTTCGGCAACATAGGCTTCTACCCGTGGGTCCAGATGGGCGTAGGTGCCGACCGCGCCGGAAATGGCGCATGTGGCAATTTCGGCCCGTGCGGCTTCAAGGCGGGTTTTGTTCCGCGCGAACTCGGCATAATGGCCAGCAATTTTGAGACCAAAAGATGTGGGTTCGGCATGAATGCCGTGGCTGCGGCCAATGGTCAGCGTGTGTTTGTGTTCAAACGCACGGGCCTTCAGGGCGGCCAGAGTTTCGTCCAGATCCTTGAGCAGCAGGTCGGTGGCTTGCACAAGCTGCACGGCAAGGCAGGTGTCCAGCACGTCCGAGGAGGTCATGCCCAGATGGACAAAGCGGCTTTCCGGGCCAACTTTTTCGGCAAGCCATGTCAGGAATGCAATGACATCATGCCGGGTTTCGGCTTCGATTTCATCAATTCTGGCAAGGTCGGCATCGGAAAAAGCGGCCATGGCGGCATCGCCTTTTTCACGGACGATCTTGGCGGCTTCCTTGGGCACTGTCCCGTATTCGGCCATGGCCTCGCAGGCCAGAGCTTCGATCTCGAACCAGATTCGATAGCGGTTTTCAGGGGACCAGATTGCGGCCATGACGGGGCGGGTATAGCGCGGCACCATAACGCGAATTCCTTAACCAGAACAGTTAGAACCTCAGAACAGGTGGCGCCTCTCTAGCGGATTTCGCGCATGTCGTCTGCCCGCAATACGGAAAACTTTGACATTTTCTGCCATGTGCCAGAAATTCCCGCCATTCAATGCTTGTTTTGGAATCGGAGTTATTGTGGCCAACCTATTTGATTCTGCCAGTTTTCCGGCAGTAGCCGCCCTCCTGCAGGTTGTGCTGATCGATGTGACTCTGGCCGGAGACAACGCGGTTGTCATTGGCATGGCCGTGCGTTCGCTCAGTGGGGCGCAGCGGCGCAAGGCCATTTGGGCTGGTGTGGGGCTGGCTGCTGTTATCAGGGTATTGCTGGCGCTGGTTGCGGTCAAACTGCTCGCCATTGTGGGCCTGACACTGGCCGGTGGTCTGCTGTTGCTGTGGGTATGCTGGCGTATGTACCGCGAGATGCAGCATACGCAGGCGGAAGATGGAACGGGTGCGGCCGCACCAGGCAGCCTGCGTTCGGCCATTATCAAAATCCTGATCGCCGATTTGTCCATGAGCTTGGATAACGTGCTGGCGGTGGCTGGGGCTGCGCGAGAACATCCGGGCATTCTGGTTATGGGGCTTGCGCTGTCCGTGGTGCTTATGGGGCTTGCTGCATCGCTGATCGCGCGCCTGCTGGAGCGTTACAAATGGATTTCGTGGGTGGGGCTGCTGGTTGTTCTTGCCGTTGCGGTGGAACTGATCGTAAGCGGTGGCGGAGAGGTCTGGGGCCATTTGTCCTGAACCTGACGCAGGTGTGGCAGGCAAGCTCTTAACTCCCCGGCACAAAGAGCTTGCCAAATTATAAGAAACCCGTTGAATCTCGGGTATGACCCGTTTTTATCCTTCATGGCGGCGGCAGCTTGTCGCTGCGGTTTCTCTGGTCGGTTTTTCCCTGACCGCCTGTTCTGGCCCATCGGCTCAGCAGGTGTCTGCAACTGCGGATGATGGACCGGCCGGGAGTGCGGCTGCCTCACAGGGGGCGCCGTTGACAGGCAGCCTGAACGACCGGCTGGAAACCTGGCTCCGCCTTGTCAGCCCAACACATGCGAGTGCACAGGATTACGCGGATTTTTTGCAATCCGGCAGTATATGGCCGCGCTGGTCAGTGCTGACCCTGCGCATGCAGCAAGCGCTGGCGAACGAGACGGATGCACAGGTTCTGGCGCGTTTGTGCCATACCCAAAAGCTGACTTACGCTCCAGCCCTTGCACAGTGCGCAACGCAACTGGCGGATGATAAGCCACTCCAGCAACATCTGGCGGGTGAAGCCCTGACAGCCTGGACGGACGGGAACGATACCTCCACTGCGGCCAGTACGCTGGCTGCAACATTTGGCGCAGTGCTGACCCCCCAAAGCTCATGGCTGCGTTTTGACCGGCAGGAACGCACAGGGCTGCTCAGTGCCGCCCAGCAGACCCTGCCCTACCTTTCCACCGCCCGGCAGCCTTTGGCGCAGGCGCGTCTGGCGTTGCGGAATAATGACCCAACCGCGCAATCCCTGTTTGACGCCCTTCCCCCTTCTTCTCGCACGGACCCGTGGCTGGTGCTGGATCTGGCGCGCTGGCTACGCAAACAGCAGCGTTACGATGATGCCGTGGCATTATGGAAAGCAGGCGCGGTTGAAGCGGAAAGAACAACACGTTCCAAACTGTTCTGGCGGGAGCGGGATGGGCTGGCGCGTGAACTCATCCAGCAGAATCGGGCGCAGGACGCCTTTGCCGTGGCGAATGACACGGTCGCTGATGGGGAAAGTCGGCTGGATGCCGTGTTTCTGAGCGGCTGGATCGCGCTGCGTATGCAGCATGATACGGCAACGGCGGAGGACTTTTTTCGCCAGCTTACAGGCTCTTCGTCCCTTATTACCCGCAGCCGTGGGTTTTACTGGCTTGGACGTGCCCGTGCGGCCGGGGGCAACATGGCTTCCGCACAAGCGGACTGGACCCGCGCAACGGCTTACCCCGGCACCTATTACGGTCAGATGGCGGCAGCAACACTGGCTGGTCCGGGCAATGCCCTGTTAGCGCCAGAGCAGGTGCCAGCCTTGATCGTGCAAAATCTCAGGGCGGCCAACAATGCCGCTCCTTCATCTTCTGAAGAAAGTCTGCCGACTGGCAATGACCTGCTGCTGGCTGCTCTTAGGCTGGCATCCATGGGGGATAAGGACCACACGCGCGATTTTTTGAATCTGTTTGAAAAACAGGTTACACAAACACAGCAGCGTCAGGCTCTTTCCTCTCTGGCCTTGCGGCTTGGTGTGCCGGATATTGCCGTAACCATTGCCCGCCATGCGGGGCGGGATGGGGTGTTTATGCTGCGCTCAGGCTGGCCCCTGCCCTACACACCACCACAGAGCACTTTGCCGCGGGATTTTGTTATGGGTCTGATGCGGCAGGAAAGCAGCTTCAACCCAGATGCCATCAGCCCATCCAATGCGATCGGGCTTATGCAGCTCAAACCTTCTACAGCAGCGGATATGGTCCGTGCCGCCGGAGTGCCCCCCTCAGCCGCCACAGCTCAGGGGCTGCGGGACCCGCAGAATAATATGCAACTGGGCACAGCTTACCTGCTCCACATGCAAGATCGGTTCGGCCCCATAGTTCCCTATATGGCCGCAGCCTATAATGGCGGTCCCACCCGGTTAGCCAGATGGTTAAGCACGGCAGGCGATCCCGCACGCACCGGCGGCGACATGGAACAGATGGTCGACTGGGTGGAAAACATCCCCTACGCCGAGACACGGAATTACGTGCAGCGTGTGTGGGAAAATATGATTGTTTATAAAGCACTGGAAACACCATAATGACCCCTGCCCGTCTGATTGCAACTTTTGGTGGCTGTGGTCTGGCCCCCCGTGCGCCCGGTACCGTCGGGTCGGCTGCTGCGTTACTGGTGGGGCTACCCCTGCTCAGGCGGCCACGCGCCTTGGCTTGTGCTGCCGTTGCGGCAACGCTTGTTGGCTGGTGGGCTACAACCCGTGCAGGGGAAGGTGAAGACCATAGCTGGATTGTGATTGATGAAGTGGCGGGGATGTGGATAGCCCTGCTGGCCTGTTTGCCCGACAGCACTGCAGGTGAAGACGCCGCCAAAATCACGCATCGGTTATTATGGCCAATTGTAGCATTTGGCCTGTTCCGCATATTCGACATTACCAAACCCGGCCCCATTGGCACGTTGGACAGGCGGCATGATGCTATCGGCGTGATGGGGGATGATGTTGTGGCAGGCGTTGCCAGTGCGGGCTGTGTGCTGGCGTTGCGTAAAATATGGGCTTTGCGCTCGTAAAAGGGGCAAAATATGTGTGATCAGGCGGTGGTTTTTGGCCCTGCGGTTCTGGCGGAGGCAGCGCGGGTTCTGGATGTGTTGCGCCTTGCTGGTATGCGGGTTGTTACGGCAGAAAGCTGTACGGGTGGTCTGGTCGCAGGAGCGTTAACGCATTTTGCCGGGTCGTCAGATGTGACGGAAGGTGGGTTTGTAACTTACTCCAACAGCATGAAGCAGGCTGTGCTTGGTGTGCAGGCGAATACACTGGCGGCTTACGGAGCGGTGAGTGCCCAAACGGTCGAGCAAATGGCCGAAGGGGCGCTAAACGCCTGTAGCACAGCGGGTATTGCTGTTTCCATTTCTGGCATTGCAGGACCAGGTGGAGGGAGTGAGGACAAACCTGTTGGTCTGGTCTGGTTTGCAACGGCGTTGCGGGGGCAGGCAACCCACACAAGTCGGCAGATATTTGCTGGGGACCGGGCAAGTGTGCGCGAACAGGCCATAGTGCATGCCCTAACTCTTATTTGCTCCAGACTGTAAGCTGCCAGTAAGGCCGGGCTATTGCCTGTCAGCCGGGTTGTAAACGGGGGCTTCCAGTAATTCGGGAGCCATAACGCCTGTGCCTCTGGCTATGGTGCCATCTGGTAAAACAGGCGGCGCTGCGGACTTTTCTGGCTCTACCGCTTTGGCGCGCTGGGTCTGGGCCAGACTGCGGGCGTTAAGGGTATCTGTCGCGTCCGGGGTGTCAGCCTTTGTATGTGGGCGTGCCGTTTGCACCCCTTGTGATGGCGCATTGTTTGCCAGAGCGTGTGCGGCAGGCGTTAGCAGCCCCCCAACTGCGAGCAGATAAAATAGCTTAGGCATGATCCACTCCCTTTTGCTGATAGCCTGACTAAGACCCTGTGGGGGCTTTGCCGCGCGGTTCAGCTTACCGTTTTCTGGCCCGAAATAGCAGGGTTTGTTGTTGCGGAACCCGCCGGTAGGGTTGGGGGGCCATAAACTTCTTTAGCACGCTTGATAAAGGCGGAAACCATAAGGCGTGTTGCCTCGGTAAAGACCACCCCGATTGCGGCCTGGAGAATGCGGGAGTTGAACTCAAAGTCGACAAAAAAATCGACTTGGCACCCACTGGCATGCGGCATGAACTTCCACACATTGCGCAGATAGCGGAATGGACCGCGCTCGTAGCGGACGGTAATTGTGGTAGGCCGGTCCAATGTTACGCGGGAGGTAAAACTTTCACGGAACGGGCCAAAGCCTATGGTCAGGTCGGCAACAAGTTCTGTTTCGGTGCGTGTGCGTAAGCGTGCGGCAACGCACCAAGGTAAAAAAGCCGGGTAGTGTGCAACGTCCGCAACCAGATCAAAAATCTGGTCAGGGCGATAGGGCAGAACACGCGTCTCTGCGTGTTTAGGCATTACAGAGCCTCCTTCAGGCGTTTGTTGCGTGCTTCGCGGAGTTGCGCAAAGTCTGTATCGGCATGGTAGGAAGACCGCGTAAGGGGGCTGGAGCTTACCTGCAAAAAGCCTTTTACGCGCGCCATGGTGCCGTAGTCCTCGAATTCTTGTGGTGTCACAAAACACGCAACGGCAGCGTGTTTGACCGTGGGCTGCAAATACTGCCCCATTGTAATAAAATCCACATCAGCAATGCGCAGATCATCCATGACCTGAGCGATTTCCATTTTTTCTTCCCCCAACCCCAGCATAAGCCCGGACTTGGTAAAGATGGAGGGATCAAGTTGTTTAACCCGGTCCAGCAGGCGCATGGACTGGTAATAGCGCGCACCCGGCCGAATGGTGGGATACAGGCGCGGTACGGTCTCCAGATTATGGTTGAACACGTCCGGGCGGGCTTTAACAACCACCTCTAGCGCCTTGTCCTTGCGTAAAAAATCCGGGGTCAGGATTTCGATTGTCGTGCTGGGGGATGTGGCGCGTATGGCCTGAATAACATGGGCAAAATGCAGCGCGCCGCCATCGGGCAGGTCGTCACGGTCCACGGAGGTAATAACCACATGCCGCAGGCCCAGCCTGGCCACGGCTTCGGCCACGCGTTCAGGTTCGCCCTCATCCAAGGGTTTGGGCAGGCCAGTGCTGACATTGCAGAACGCGCAGGCCCGAGTGCAGATTTCCCCCATGATCATCATGGTGGCATGGCGCTGTGACCAGCACTCCCCAATATTGGGGCAGGCGGCCTCCTCACACACAGTGACCAGCTTGTTATCACGCATGAGGGCGCGTGTTTCGTGGTATGTCGGGTGGTTGGGCGCTCTAACGCGTATCCACTCCGGTTTGCGGGCAATGGGGTTGTCCGGTCGGTGGGCCTTTTCCGGATGCCTTATCCGGCTGGTCCCACCTTTTCGATGATCAATCTCAACACGAGTAGACATGACTTCGCCCATTTATACCCAAAGAGTGCAGATAGAACTGGAATGCCCTCGCCTGCCCGTCAAGGCGTGAAGTGGCGATGAAAAGGAAACGGGACATCAAACCCTAGAGATTGATGCCCCTCCCCTTGGTAAACTGGGACTAAAAGTGCAAAGCGCCATCATAGGCAGCAAGAACGGCCTCATGCATGGATTCAGAAATGGTCGGGTGCGGGAAAATGGTTTCCGCCAGTTCTGCTTCTGTCAGTTCACCCGTGCGGGCAATTACGTAGCCCTGAATCATCTCGGTTACTTCCGCACCAATCATGTGGGCGCCAAGCAACTCGCCTGTCTGGGCATCAAAAACAGTTTTGATCAGCCCGTCAGGCTCACCCATGGCAAGGGCCTTGCCGTTGGCAAGGAGCGGGAACCGGCCAATACGCACCTTGTAGCCTGCGTCACGGGCTTTGGCTTCGGTGTAGCCAACGGAGGCGATCTGCGGGCGGCAATAGGTGCAACCAGGTACTTTGGTCGGGTCAATGGGATGGACTTTCCGGCCTGCAATGGCTTCCACGCACATAACGGCTTCATGGCTGGCCTTGTGGGCGAGCCATGGTGCACCTGCCAGATCGCCAATGGCATAAACGCCGGGTTCGCCCGTACGGCACAGGGCGTCTGTGACCACATGCGTCCGATCGACCTGAATTTTTGTACCTTCCAGCCCGATATTTTCTACATTGCCCACAATACCAACGGCGGAAATGACCCGTTCGGCAACCAGAGTGTCGGTTTTACCATTGTGGGTCACAGGAATGCGGACATCGGTTGCCGTTTTTTGCAATGCGCCAATTTTGGCGCCGGTCAGTACGCGAATACCCTGTTTTTCAAACGCCTTACGCGCAAGCTGGCTGATTTCCTCGTCTTCAACAGGAAGGATACGGTCAGCAACTTCCACTAGCGTTACATCCGCGCCCATATTGCGATAAAAGGATGCAAATTCGGTACCAATGGCGCCAGAACCAATGACAACAAGGCTCTTGGGCATGGTTTCTGGCACAAGGGCTTCCTTGTAGGACCAGACAAACTGACCATCCGGTTCCAGCCCGGGCAGAATGCGCGCGCGTGCACCGGTTGCCAGAATAACATGCTGGGCGGTCAGGGTTGTCGGGGGAGCGCCGTCCTTGGTGACAAGAACCTTGCGCCGCCCATTGGCGGCAGTACCATCCAGCTTGCCATAGCCATTAAAAACCGGAACCTTGGCTTTTTTAAGCAGATGCGCAACACCGGCTGAAAGCTGCTTGGAAACGGCGCGCGAACGGCCAACAATTTTCTTAAAATCAAAGCTTACGCCCTCGGCCTTAAACCCATAGGCAGGCAGGTCGTGTAGCAGATGATTGATTTCCGACGCCCGAAGCAACGCCTTGGTGGGAATGCACCCCCAGTTAAGGCAGATGCCGCCAAGGTGCTGGGCTTCAACCACAGCTACGGAGAGTTTAAGCTGGGCGGCGCGCAGGGCGGCAACATAACCACCCGGCCCACCACCAATGACGATAACGTCAAAATCTGTCTGGCTCATGGTGCCAAATTTCTCCCGCAAAAGGCCGCGTTACAGAACAAGAGCCAGAGGCGACTGCACAATGGAGCGGAAAGCCGAAAGCCATTTGGCTGCCAATGCCCCATCCACCGCACGATGATCGACCGAGAGGGTAACGGTCATGACCGTTGCTACTTTTATCTCATCACCGCTCACAACGGGCTGCCGTTTGCCTGCCGCAATGGCCAGAATGGCGGCCTGAGGCGGGTTCACAATCGCTGCGAATTCCTTGACGCCAAACATGCCCATGTTGGAAATGGAGAACGTGCCGCCCTGGAATTCCTCGGGTTTGAGCTTACCTGCGCGCGCACGCGTGACCAGAGACTTGGCTTCCTGACTGATCTGCTTCAGGCTTTTGCGGTCTGCTGCGCGCACGATGGGCGTGATCAAACCTTCATCGAGAGAGACTGCGACCGAAATATCCGCGTCCTCATGCAAGATCATGGCGTCATCGGTAAAGGAAGCATTGACTTCCGGCACCTGTTTAAGAGCCAGAGCGGCCGCCTTGATCAGCATATCATTGACCGATAGCTTGAATGCATCTGGCCCGCTATCGCTGGATAGAGCGTTCAACTGCGAGCGTAGCGCCATAAGCGCGTCCAGTTCCACATCCATGGACACATAGAAGTGTGGAATGGTGGCCTTGGATTCACTCAAGCGCCGGGCAATGACCTTGCGCATGGTGGAGTGTGGCACCGTACGGCTAGCCCCCGCAGGGAGAGGCACTGTGTCCGGCGTGTGCGGCTGTGGCGCTGCGGCCTGCTGAGCGCCTGCCGCCTCCACATCGCGTTTGACAATGCGCCCATTGGGGCCTGTGCCTTTGAGGGTGGCAAGGTCCACACCTTTTGCCGCAGCAATCCGCCGGGCCAGAGGTGATGCCACAATGCGGTTGGTCGGGCGTTCTGCCTGCTGTGGTGTTACGGCAGGTGCTGGCGCGCTGGCGGTCACGGCAGGCGTAGGAGCCGCTGCCGGTGCCGCGTTGGCTGTAGCGGACGCAGTGGAGGCTTCAGGCACGGCTTCCCCTTCCTCCACCATAATGGCGATCGGGGTATTCACCGCAACGCCCTCAGCCCCTTCGGGAACAAGAATGCGGCCAAAAATGCCATCTTCTATGGCTTCCACTTCCATGGTGGCCTTGTCGGTTTCGATCTCGGCCAGAACATCGCCATTGCTGACCGTATCGCCCTCCTTTTTCAGCCAGCGGGCAATTTTACCCTCTGTCATGGTGGGGGAAAGGGCGGGCATCAGAATTTCAATTGCCATCTTGCAACACCTCAGATCAGGCTGCGCACGGCTTTAACCACGTGCTCAGGCTGCGGGAGAGCCAGTTTTTCCAGATTGGCGGCAAATGGCATGGGAACATCCACGCCCGCCACGCGTACAGGCGGGGCATCCAACCAGTCGAAGGCATGTTCAATAACCTGCATGGCAACCTCGGAGCCTATGCCAGCAAACGGCCAGCCTTCTTCCACCGTAACAAGGCGGCTGGTCTTTTTTACGCTGTTGACAATAGTGGCTGTATCCAGCGGACGAATGCTCCGCAGGTTGATCACCTCGGCCTCAATGCCCTGTTTGGCAAGTTCGGCCGCTGCATCAAGCGCTGTGCCAACCGCAATGGAGAAGGCAACAATGGTTACGTCCGTACCAGCACGTTCGATTTTGGCTTTGCCAATGGGGAGAATAAAATCCTCATCAACCGGGCAAGGGAATTTCTGCCCGTAAAGGATTTCGTTTTCCAGAACAATGACCGGGTTGGGGTCGCGGATAGCAGCGCGTAAAAGCCCCTTGGCATCTGCCGCGGACCATGGTGCAACAACTTTAAGACCGGGTACATGCCCGTACCAGCTTGCATAACACTGCGAATGCTGGGCACCCACGCGTGCGGCAGCACCATTGGGGCCACGGAAAACAATGGGGCAACCCATCTGCCCGCCTGACATGTACAGCGTTTTGGCGGCGGAGTTAATAATGTGGTCAATAGCCTGCATGGCAAAGTTCATGGTCATGAACTCAACAATCGGTTTAAGCCCGGTCAGGGCTGCCCCCACTGCCATGCCCGTAAAACCGTGTTCGGTAATAGGCATGTCCAGCACGCGCTTTTCACCAAACTCCTGCAACAGCCCCTGCGATATTTTGTACGCACCCTGATATTCAGCGACTTCCTCACCGAGCAGGAAGACGTCCTGGTCACGCCGCAGTTCTGCCGCCATGGCATCCCGCAGGGCTTCACGCACGGTAATGTCCTGCGTTTCACCCCAATCGCGTTCAGGCTCTGCGGTTGTATCCGTTATGGGGGCTGCGGGCACACTGGCCTGTGGGGTAGGCTCTGCCGCAGGGGCGCTGGCCGGTGTGTTCACACTCGACTGGCTGGCCACGGTATCGGGCACGGCCTCGCCATCTTCCACAACAATGGCGATCGGGGTGTTGACAGCAATCCCCTCCACACCTTCGGCGATGAGGACACGGCCAAGAACACCGTCTTCAATGGCTTCAATTTCCATTGTGGCCTTGTCGGTCTCGATCTCGGCCAGAACATCCCCAGCCGTAATGGTTTCCCCTTCCTTTTTCAGCCAGCGGGCAATTTTGCCTTCTGTCATGGTGGGGGAAAGGGCGGGCATTAAAATTTCAGTCGCCATAATTGCTCAGGCCTCCAGCACAACGTCCGTATAGAGTTCAGAAGGATCAGGTTCCGGGCTCGTCTGTGCGAATTCGGCTGAGTCGTTCACGACGGCTTTAATTTCGGTTTCCATGGCTTTTAGTGTGGCCTCTTCCACCCCGGCATCAAGGAGGATGTGTTTGACGTGCTCAATCGGGTCACGCGTTTTGCGGACCTGATCGACTTCATCACGCGTGCGGTATTTGGCCGGGTCGGACATGGAATGACCACGGTAGCGGTAGGTCATCATTTCCAGAATGTACGGGCCTTTGCCTGCCCGGCAATGTGCAACGGCCAGAGCGGCGGCAGCATGCACGGCTGCCACGTCCATGCCATCAACCTGTAGGCTGGGAATGCCCCATGGTTCGCCATTTTTATACAGATTGTGAGAGGCCGAAGCCCGCTCGATTGCCGTGCCCATACCGTATTTGTTATTTTCGATGACAAAAATACAGGGCAGCTTGTGCAGGGCCGCCAGATTGAAACTTTCGTAAACCTGTCCCTGCCCTGCCGCGCCATCGCCAAAATAGGCCACGGCCACTTCATCCGTACCGCGATATTTGTTGGCGAAGGCCAGACCAATGCCCAGAGCGACCTGCGCACCGACAATCCCATGTCCGCCATAGAAATTTTTCTCGCGCGAGAACATATGCATGGAACCACCTTTGCCATGCGAGTAGCCCGTGGCGCGACCGGTCAGTTCTGCCATAACGCCACGTGGGGTCATACCTGCAACAAGCATCTGGCCATGATCACGGTAGGATGTGATGAGTTTATCCCCATCCTTCAGGCACATCTGTATGCCCACCACAACAGCTTCCTGCCCGATGTAAAGGTGGCAGAACCCCCCGATCAGGCCCATGCCATAAAGCTGTCCGGCTTTTTCTTCAAATCGGCGGATCAGCAGCATGTCGTGGTAAGCGGTTAAAAACTGCTCCCGGGTCAGTGATGGGCCATTGCCACCGACTGCGCCGACCTGCTCAGATGTTGTTTCCATGTATGGACCCTCTACGATACATAGGTAAATGCGTCTTAACGTAATGTCTTGGCGGCCAGAGGACTGGTCGATCCGAGCATTTTATCCTGTTTTTTGTATAAAAAAATGCTGTCTGATCAGGGCACCTTGGTCATTTGGCGTTATATTCTCCTGATCTGCCACCGCTTTTGTGCTGTAGCCGGGTGTTGTCTATGCGCATGCCGCGATCAACGGCCTTGCACATATCGTAAAGCGTCAGAGCCGCAGCGGATACCGCAGTCAACGCCTCCATTTCCACTCCGGTTGCGTCTTTTGTTGTAACAGTCGCGCTGATCTCGATTTTGTCATCGGCGGGAACCAGATCAACCGTTACGGAGGACAGGCGCAAAGGGTGGCACAAAGGAATAATGTCAGCCGTTTTTTTGGCCGCCATAATTCCCGCAATCCGTGCCGTTGCCAGCACATCCCCTTTGGGCATGGAACCCGAGACAATAAGGTCCAGAGTCTCGCGGCGCATATGCACCTCAGCCGCGGCAATGGCCTTGCGGACTGTCTCGTCCTTGCCGGATACATCGACCATCCGGGCATGCCCGGATGAATCCAGATGTGTCAGGGGCTGTTCGCTCACGATTATTCAGACCCAAGCAATGTGCGTGCGGCCGCACCCGGGTCAGGCTGGCGGAGCAGGGTCTCCCCGACCAGAAAACCGGTTACGCCAATGGCGGCAAGCTGCGCAATTTCCGCATGCGTTTTAATCCCGCTTTCGGAGATGATAATCCGGTCGGGTGGTACTAAAGGCGCAAGCAGGCTGGTGGTGTTGATGTCCGTGGTCAGGGTTTTGAGGTTGCGGTTGTTAATCCCGATCAAAAACGTGTCCAAAGCCAGAGCACGGTTCAACTCGTCTTCATCGTGGACTTCAACCAGAACGTCCATGTCCAGACCTTTGGCGTGGTCAACCAGTTCGAGCGCCATTTCGTCCGTCAGAATAGACATGATCAGCAAAATGCAGTCCGCACCGATCATCCGGCTTTCGTACACCTGCCATGGGTCCAGAATAAAATCCTTACGCAGGACAGGCAGCGCGCAGGCGGCCCGAGCCGTTGCAAGATCCTCGTTTGCACCATGAAAGCACGAACTTTCGGTCAGTACGGAAATGCACGCCGCCCCGGCCTGTTCGTATGCAACGGCGATACGCGCCGGATCGTAATCTTCTTGCAAAATACCAGCCGAAGGAGATGCTTTTTTGATCTCGGCAATCAGGCCCACAGCGCGGTCGGCTGCTTTTTCCTTCAGCGCACGACCAAAGCCACGGGGGGATTCCTTGGTTTCCTGCGCTTTGGCCACAACTTCCTTCAGCGGGTGCAGTGTGGAGCGATGTTCCACTTCCAGCCGTGTCCGCGCACAGATGCGGGAGAGAACATCTGGTAGTTCATCTACTTTGCTGTCTGGTGTGACGGCAGAGGCAGCTACAGTGGACGTGGAGGATGTATCGTTCATGATTGTCCTGTCATGTCTCAGGCGTGTGCATCGGGGAGCGATGCACGTAAACCATTGAGCACTGCAAAAGCAGTACCATTGTCGAGCGAGCGTGCGGCGGTTGCCACACTGTTCTTGAGGCTGGCCGGGTCAATCTGGCCATTCCGCAAGATGGTCTGTTGACCGGCGACATGCAGCGCAAATGCCGCGTTCAACAGAACAGTATCACGGTATGCACCATGCGCGCCACGCAGGAGTGCTTCAAGCGCCTGCGCATTGTGCTGTGCATCGCCCCCTTTAATGGCGGAGACGGGGGCGTAGGGCAAACCCGCCATGTCGGGTTCGATCTGGTAGGACTGGATCTGCCCGCCTTCAAGCGCCACAGCCTGCGTGGGGCCAGCCAGTGTTATCTCGTCTATACCATCCTGCCCGTCCTGCGGCTGGCCGCAAACCGTCCATACACATTCTGACCCCAAGCGGGCCAGAACCTCTGTAACGGGCCGAAGCCACTGGGTGGAAAAAACGCCCATAAGCTGCCGTTTGACACCCGCAGGGTTGACCATTGGCCCCACCAGATTGAACAGCGTGGGCAGGGCCAGAACCTTTCTCGCCCCTGCCGCGTGCCGCATGGCCGGGTGATGGTGTGGTGCGGCCATAAATATAACATGGTGGCGGGCAAGCTGCTCGGCAAGAACCTCTG
Organism: Acetobacter zythi; assembly: GCF_963921165.1. Classification (NCBI taxonomy): domain Bacteria; kingdom Pseudomonadati; phylum Pseudomonadota; class Alphaproteobacteria; order Acetobacterales; family Acetobacteraceae; genus Acetobacter; species Acetobacter zythi. The sequence goes on along the minus strand of NZ_CAWUEO010000001.1, from coordinate 127,397 downwards.
CCTTGGCAGACAATGGCACGCTCAGGGCCGCCAACACATCGGATGCGCCGGAAAGGGAGGAAATGGCCCTGTTCCCATGCTTGGCCACAGGCACCCCAAGGGCTGCGAGAACAAAGGCCACTGCGGTGGAAACGTTCAGGGTGCCGTAATTATCGCCACCCGTACCACACACATCAACCGTGTTTGCGGGGGCGTTGGGCACCGGGTACATTCTTTGGCGTAGAGCGGTTACCGCGCCAAACAGTTCGTCCTGTGTTTCCCCGCGCACGCGCAGGGCCATCAGAAAAGCGGCAATCCGTTCGGGTGGCACATTGCCATCCATAATACTGCCAAAGGCCGCTTCCGCTTGTGCAGCGCTCAGGGTTTTGCGTTGCGCAAGGCTGGTCAAAATACTGGAAAAAAAAGCCGGGTCCTGCGTGCCTGTCGCAGCAATTATGGGGTCAGGCATGGACCATGCCTGCCTTCCATGCCCGTGCGTTGGTCAGAAAATTACGGAGCAGGTCATGCCCGTGTTCCGATGCAATGCTTTCGGGGTGGAACTGCACACCAGAAATGGGGTGCAGTTTGTGCCGGATACCCATGATGATACCATCAGCCGTCCATGCCGTGACCTCAAGGTCATTGGGGATGCTGGAGGGTTCAAGGGTCAGGCTGTGGTAGCGGGTTGCGTTGAACGGGCTAGGAAGGCCCGCAAACACATCGCTCCCGTTATGGAAGACGGGGCTGATTTTGCCGTGCATGGGGGTTGGCGCGCGCACAACCTGCGCCCCGAAGACCTGCCCGATCGACTGGTGGCCAAGGCATACGCCAAATACCGGTATTTTGCCGGATGCTGCGGCAATCAGGTCACAGCAGATGCCCGCCTCGTTAGGGGAGCATGGGCCGGGGGACAGAACAATGGCATCAGGTGACAGGGCCATGGCTTCCGCCACGCTTAATGCATCGTTACGGCGGACGTCACATTCCTCGCCCAGCTCACCCAGATAGTGAACAAGGTTAAAGGTAAAGCTGTCATAATTGTCGATCAGTAGGATCATGGCGGAATGATGACCTTTTCGTGCGCACGGGTCAAATGACGTGAAGGAAAGGCGCGGCTATATGCGCCCTGCCCGCGCCATGACCAGAGCTTCCTCGGCAGCGCGGAAGACAGCCCGCGCCTTATGTTGTGTTTCCTCGTACTCGGATTCCGGCACACTGTCCGCCACAACGCCGCAGCCTGCCTGCACATGCATGGCGCCGTCTTTCACAACGGCCATGCGCAGGCCAATGCAGGTGTCCATGTCCCCACCTGCCCCAAAATAGCCAATGCAGCCAGCATAGGTGGCGCGGCGGGTGCGCTCGACTTCGTCAATAATTTCCATGGCGCGGATTTTGGGGGCACCAGTGAGCGTGCCTGCCGGAAAAGCCGCAACCAGCGCATCCAGTGCTTCCAGATCAGGCTTGAGCATACCCTCCACATTGGAGGAAATGTGCATGACATGGCTGAAGCGTTCGATCACAAACCGTTCGGTCACCTTGACCGAACCGGGAGTGCAGACGCGACCCACATCGTTGCGGCCCAGATCAATGAGCATCAGGTGCTCGGCAATTTCCTTCTGGTCGGCCAGCAGGTCCTGTTCCAGCGCCAGATCTTCGGCTGCGGTCTTGCCCCGTGGCCGTGTGCCCGCCAAGGGGCGGACAGTCATTTTGCCATCCCTGAGCCGCACCAGAATTTCGGGCGATGACCCCACGAGCGAGAAGGCCCCAAAATCCAGATGGAACAGGAAAGGCGCGGGATTGATGCGCCTGAGAGTCCGGTAGAGGGCAAGCGATGGCAGCGCAAAAGCCGTTGAAAAACGCTGACTGGGCACAACCTGAAAGGCATCCCCTGCTGCAATGTAGTCCTGAATACGGGTAACGGCTGCGCAGAAATCCTGATGACTGAACGTGGAGGTTGGCTCCGTAAAAGCCGGGATGCCTGCCTGTGGGGCGGGTTGGGGGAGCGCACCACTCAGGCACGTTCTGGCACGCTGGAGGAGTGCCTGTGCGCGTTCCCATGCATCTTCAGCACTATCGGTTGCGCTGGGGCGGATTGGTGTTGCCAGAATGAGTTCATCTGTCACCGTATCAAACACGGCAAACAGGCCGGGGCGCATCAGAATGGATTCAGGCAGGTTCAGGTCGTCTGGCGGGGCATCGGGCAGATGCTCCATCTGGCGCACCATATCGTACCCCAGATAGCCGAACAGGCCGCCAATCATGGGGGGGAGTTCTGGTGGCGGGTCCATGCGGGAGGCATGGATAAGGGTGCGAAGGCTGGTTAGTGGCGCGGTCGCGTCTGGCTCTGCGTGTGTTGGCAGGCCATTCTGGCAGGTGCTGGTGCTGACCTTGCCATTATGGCAGGTCCAGACAAGGTCGGGCCTGAGTGCAATGACAGAGTAGCGGCCACGGGTTACGCCGCCTTCCACACTTTCCAGCAGTAAGGTGTACTGGCCGCTGGCTCCATCAAGATGGGCCAGTCGCATATAGGCGGATACTGGGGTTAGCAGGTCTGCTGGTTCGACAGAGTAGATAATCGACCCCCTGCCCTCTTTCCATGCGGTGGCACAGGCCTCCCGGCTGGGGGATGCCGCTGTGTGTGCCTTCATGCCAGAACTCACTGGACATTCCCCCCAAATCCAGCGGCGGACAGCGCTGCCTGAATGGCGGAATTGTTAATGTGTGGGGGTACCCGTTTAGTAAGGTCCTGCACATAGCTGGCGGCGAGGTCATCGCCATAAGCCTGTGCCAGATTATTCCGCAGTTTTTGCATAACATCGGCCGAAGCAGGCGGGGTGGGTACAAAAACCTTGGTGACTACAGCAACAAAAAATGTATCCGCGTTTTCGGCCATGACGGCCTGTCCCGGCTTCATGTGCGGAATATAAGTGGCAATCTCGGACGGCAGAGCTTTGTTGGGGTTGGCAAAGGAGAAAGGAATATCGCGGGCAATCTGAATGCCGGATGCATTCTGGCCTGCAATGCTTCCCTTCTGGCGTGCTGCCAGAAAGAGCGCTGTTGCCTGCTGGTCGGCTGTATGGTGGCGGGCATCGGCCTGCCATGCGGCCAGAACGTCGGCTTTTGCCTGTTCAAACGTGCGCGGGGTGGCGGGGGTTATGGAATCAACCTCTACTGCGAACCAGCTATTGTCCGGCCCTTCGATCAGGTTCGGGCTGTCCCCGGCTTTTTGGATAAAGATCTGGTGCACAATGGCATCACGCAGCTTACCAGATGCCGGAATCGGAGCAGGCTGTTTTTCCGCCGTGTTCCCCTGAGCATCCAGCGAGCCGGAAATGGCCGCAGCCCCCACGGTGTCGGGAATGGCGTCCAGCCCTTTGCCTGCAATGGCGTCCTGTAGCTGCCGGCGGCGTTCGGTTACAACAGATGGTGCTGCGGCAGTGCGGTACTGCTGCAGAATTTCCTGTTTGGCGTCCGCAAAGGGCGTGCTGTGTGCGGGCAGAACTTTGGTGACCCGGAAAACAGACCAGCCCATTTCGGTTTTAACCGGTCCCATGACCTGCCCCTGCGGTGCCTGAAACAAGGCTTGTTTGAGCACGTCCGAGGGAATGGTCGCCGGGCGCGCGCCCGGCATTTCCACCGAGGCCGCACCTTTGACTGCACTCTGCGCCGTCTGCCAGTCGCCCTTGAGCTTCCACGCATCGGCAATTTTCTGGGCGTCAGCTTCCGATGTGGCCGTTATGAGCTGGATGTTGCGTGTTTCTGGCACGTTGTAGTGGCTGCTTTGCTCTTCATACACATGCTTGAGCTGCGCATCATCCATTGTAATCGTATCCGCCACGGTTTTGGGGGACAGAACAACAATACGCGCATGCCGCAGTTCGGGGGTGCCAAACTGCCACAGATGGTTGGCATAATACCGCTCCAACGTGGCGTGGTCCGGTGTTGGCAGGGCAGGTTGTGCGGCAACGGGAATGCTGATCAGATCAACCATACGGGTCGTGGCGCCGTAATTGACCAGAGTGTTGAACATGGTGTTGGAAACGGTCCCACCCTGCGCCATGGGCTGGAGCAGGGTGCGTACAGTCAGGTCATCACGGATCATGTCCAGCACCTGCTGTTCGTTCAGCCCCTGCGCGCTAAGGCGCTGGTTGAACACGCTGCGGTCAAACTGGCCTGTCGGCCCTTTGAAGTAAGGGAGTGCGAATACCTCGTCCCTTATGGCGGAATCCGGCACGATAATTTTAAGCTGGCGTGCGGCTTCGAGCAGTTCTGCCTGTGCAATAAGGCGCTGAAGAATCTGGCGTGCGATCTGCCCCTGCATAATGGGGGACAGAGCAGACGGGTCCTTAACCCCCATCTGCTGGGTAATTGTTGGCATTTCCGAGCGTAGGGCCATGGCCAGATCACGCGTGGGTATGCGGTGCTGGCCAACACGGGCCACCACATCGGTCTCTTCGCTCATGAAGCCGATAACGTCGCCAATGCCCCAACTGACAAAAGCCAGAAAAACAACAATGGCAATAACGCGGCCCAGCCACGATTCAACAAGTACTCGGCGCAGGTAGGAAATCATGACCCTATGGATCCACAGCTCATCATAAATGGTTTATGCTGATTGCAGCACATCTTGGGGCGGCACCATAAGCGGAGGTGTGCCGCTTGACCAGACATAACCGTTGTGGGGCAGCAATAAGGTATTGACCCTCTCTTGCCCCCGGGTGTGAGTGTATGGTTTAGCCTGTTGCCAGCAGCGCCATGGTAGACGCACAGGTTGCACTTGGCAGCACAGGAACTGGAGGAAGGGTATGAGCAGACAGATTATTGTCGGCAACTGGAAAATGAATGGCACACGCCAGGACGCGCAGGCGCTGGTGCAGGCCCTTGTTGGTGGTCTGCCCGCATCCGCGCCGGATGTGGTCGTCTGCCCGCCCTTTACGCAGCTTGCGCTTGTCCAGCCCACATTGGCAACCTCCCCCATTGGTCTTGGTGCGCAGGATTGCCACAAGGACGCGGCCGGGGCGCATACGGGGGACATTTCTCCCGTCATGCTTGCAGACCTTGGTGTGAGTTATGTGATTCTCGGTCATTCCGAACGGCGGCAAGAGCATGGCGAGCTGGACGAAACCGTGCGTGAAAAAGCCGTAGCCGCCACCAAAGCTGGCCTGACCCCCATTGTTTGTATTGGCGAGACGGAAGACCAGCGCGACAGTGGTGAATATGAAGATGTGCTTGGCTGGCAGATCAAAGGCTCGCTTCCCGATGGTTTTGCCGGTATTGTGGCTTACGAACCCATCTGGGCCATTGGAACGGGGCTTGCCGCGACAACTGACCAGATAGCCCAAACCATGTCTTTTCTGCGTGCGGAATTGGTCCGACAGTTTGGAGAGGCTGGAAAAGCTATCAAAATCCTGTATGGAGGGTCCGTAAACGCCGGGAATGCTGTTTCCGTTCTTTCCATTCCCGAGGTCGCGGGCGCACTGGTTGGTGGCGCGAGCCTTAAGGCGGATGCATTTCTTTCTATTGTCAACGCAGCATCCGCTGCCTGACATCGCTGCTTTGATCTGGAACCCGACATGACGACAGCCCTGCTGATCCTGCATTTCTGTGTCACTATTGCTCTGATTGGCGTTGTGCTGATCCAGCGGAGCGAAGGTGGCGGCCTTGGTATTGGTAACAGTCAGGGTATGGGAGCCTTCATGTCCGGTCGCGGGACGGCAAACCTGCTGACCCGCACCACTGCCGTGCTGGCGGGCCTGTTCATGCTGCTCTCGCTCCTGCTTGCAATGCTTTATAAAGGCGGCGTAAGCGGCGCTGGGCATGATATTCTGGCCCAGCCGCCGGTGGAAAGCGCTCCAGTCACCACCTCTGCGCCACCAGCGGTTCAGACACAGGCACCCCCCGCGGCTGCCAAGCCCTGAAAAATGCTGACATCCTTCTCTGATATCCGTCTGATACACAGAGAAGGCCATGAATTTTTGTCCCCCGCATGCAGCAATGTATGCGGTGGATTGTGTTTGTTTATCTCTCTCCACCCGCTCCAGTCCGTGTAGGAATTCTGCTCATGACACGCTTTGTCTTTATTACTGGTGGTGTGGTGTCCTCTCTAGGCAAGGGCATTGCTTCAGCCGCTCTCGCAGCACTTTTGCAGGCGCGTGGCTATAAGGTCCGCCTGCGCAAGCTGGACCCCTACCTGAACGTGGACCCCGGCACCATGAGCCCTTACCAGCATGGTGAGGTGTTTGTAACGGATGACGGCGCGGAGACAGACCTTGATCTGGGGCATTACGAACGCTTTACCGGCGTAAACGCCAGTAAAGAGGATAATGCGACAACCGGGCGTATTTATTCCGACGTAATCGTGCGGGAACGGCGCGGGGATTATCTGGGGGCGACTGTGCAGGTCATCCCCCATATTACAGACGCCATTAAGGATGTTGTGGTCGCCAACACCGACGATCTGGATTTTGTTCTGGTCGAAATTGGCGGCACCGTGGGGGATATTGAAAGTCTGCCTTTCCTTGAGGCTATCCGCCAGTTGCGCAATGACCTTGGCATGGACCAGACCATGGTGGTCCATCTGACATTGCTGCCGTGGATTCCGTCTGCTGGGGAGCTGAAAACAAAGCCAACCCAGCATTCGGTCAAGGAATTGCAGAATGTTGGCATTCAACCGCAAATTCTGCTCTGCCGCTGTGACCGGCCCATCCCCCCGACCGAGCGCCGCAAGATTGCAAACTTCTGTAACGTGCGCCCAGAAGCCGTTATTGCCGCGCGTGACGTAGATACAATTTACGCCTGCCCCCTTTCCTACCATGCGGAAGGGATGGACACGGAAGTTCTGCGTTACTTTGGTCTGCCCTTTGCGGAGGAACCCGACCTTACCAACTGGCAGAATATTGTGGACGCCCTGCGCCATCCAGCCAGCGAAGTCCGGGTGGCTGTTGTTGGCAAGTATACTGCATTGCTCGACAGCTACAAATCTCTGAATGAGGCCATGCTCCATGGCGGCATTGCCCACCGTGTTAAAGTGACACTCGACTGGATTGATTCGGAGCAGTTTGAAAAAAATCCGGCCACGCTGGAAGAAAAACTGGGCGGCGTGGATGCTATTCTGGTCCCCGGCGGTTTTGGCGAGCGTGGGTCTCAGGGCAAAATTGAAGCCATTCGTTATGCGCGTGAAAAAGGCATTCCGTTCCTGGGGATATGTTTTGGCATGCAGATGGCGGTTATTGAATGTGCTCGCAATCTGGCCGGGTTGAGTGATGCATCCTCCACCGAATTCGGACGTACGGAAGAACCGCTTGTTGGCCTGATGACGGAATGGGCACGTGGGAACGAACGTTTGCGTCGCAGTGAAGGTGGAGAGCTTGGCGGCACCATGCGCCTTGGCGCTTACCCGGCAACATTGGCTGCTGGTTCACGCGTGGCAGAGGCCTATGGCACCACCACTATTCGCGAGCGGCATCGGCACCGGTATGAGGTGAACATCCATTACAAGGACCAGTTGGAAAAAGCCGGTCTTCGTTTTTCGGGGCTGTCGCCCGATGGTATTCTGCCTGAAGTGGTGGAATATACGGATCACCCGTGGTTTATTGCTGTGCAGTACCACCCCGAACTCAAGTCACGCCCCTTTGCGCCACATCCTTTGTTTGCCGGATTTGTTGGCGCGGCTGTAGCCAAGGCAAAGCAGGCATGACCTTCCCTGCTGGCGTGCCGGTAAAAATTGGCGGACTGGCGATCGGCAATGATTTGCCTTTTGTTTTGATCGCGGGTCCATGCCAGATTGAATCGGCCGCCCATGCTGGGGAAACAGCGGCGGCTCTGAAGGAAATATGTCAGGCCGCGGGTGTGGGCCTGATCTATAAAAGCTCTTTTGATAAGGCCAACCGTACCAGCCTTTCCAGCACACGAGGTGTCGGGCTGAAGGAAGGCGTGGCCATTCTGGCTGATATTCGCCAGACATATGATGTGCCGGTCCTGACAGATGTGCATACCGCGGAGCAGTGTGCTCCGGTGGCCGAAGCGGTGGATGTGCTACAGATTCCCGCATTTTTGTGCCGCCAGACAGATCTGCTTCTGGCCGCAGGCCAGACCGGGGCTGCGGTTAATGTTAAAAAGGGGCAGTTTCTGGCGCCGTGGGATATGTCACACGTTGCCGCCAAGGTTGCCTCGACCGGCAATAACCGTGTTTTGTTGTGTGAACGTGGCACCAGCTTTGGGTACAACACGCTGGTAAATGATATGCGCGGTCTGCCCATTATGGCCCAGACGGGTTTTCCTGTTGTTTTTGATGCAACACATTCTGTGCAGCAACCCGGCGGATTGGGGGGGGCGAGTGGCGGACAGCGGGAGTTTGCTCCCATCCTGTCCCGTGCAGCTTTGGCGATTGGTGTTGCCGCGTTGTTCATTGAAACACATGAAGACCCGGATAAGGCTCCAAGTGATGGGCCTAATATGTTGCCCATTAGCAGCCTACCCGCCCTGCTCAAACAGTTTCGGGCCATAGATTGCCTGATCAAGGGGCTGTAGCGTATCGCTTTTCAGTTTCATCACAGAGCATAAAAAAAAGACGCCACGGATTGGATTTCGTGGCGTCTTTTTTATGTGTGGGTATTGGAGTGTGTTTACACGTCCAGATTGGCAACCTTAAGCGCATTCCCAACAATAAAGTCACGGCGTGGTTCAACCACATCGCCCATCAGGGTTGTAAACACATCGCCTGCGTCTTCCACGTCTCCAACACGAACCTGCAACAAAGTACGCATGGCCGGGTCTAGTGTGGTTTCCCAGAGCTGCGCATCGTTCATTTCACCAAGACCTTTGAAACGATTAATGGCAAGCCCTCTGCGACCCTGTGCAAGCAGACGTGTGAACAGATCAGACGGTCCATTCAGGTGGTGTTCTGCTGTTTCGAACTTCAGCACAACGCCGGTCTCAAAATCCTTTTGCAGACGGGCAAGTTGGGATGTCAGCCAGCGCGCATCAGCCCCAGCCAATGTGGCGGGGTCAATACGGTAGACTTCTCCAACACCGCGCACATTACGGGCCAGTTCCACACCATCCACGCTTGCCACGGCTTTCCAGCCTTGTTCAGTCGCAGGGGATGCGGCATCCAGTCGCTGTTGCAGAGCGGGCATACGCTGCTGGAGCTGATCCAGATCTGTGCTTAACGCACCAGCAAGGGCAACCTGCTCAACAATCCACGCTGGAATACGTGTGGAAATGCGTGAGATCGCCTGACAGGACTGCCGAACAAATGGCAGATCGGCTTCCAGTTCCGTGCCGCTGACTGTGCGGCCATCGGCATAAACAAAGCTGGCGTTATTGAGCGCTTTATCCAGCAGGTACTGCTCAAGTGCCGCATCGTCCTTCAGATAGGTTTCCTCGTTGCCGCGCTTGGCCCGGTAAAGCGGAGGCTGGGCAATGTAGAGGTAACCGCGTTCAATCAGTTCTGGCATCTGCCGGAAGAAGAACGTCAGCAGCAGGGTGCGGATGTGAGAACCATCCACGTCAGCATCGGTCATGATGACAATGCGGTGGTAGCGGAGTTTTTCGATCGAAAAACCGCCCTGATCCACTTCCCCACGGCCAATGCCTGTGCCCAGAGCTGTAATCAGCGTGCCAATTTCAGCCGAGCCAAGCATGCGGTCAAACCGCGCACGCTCCACGTTCAGGATTTTACCCTTGAGTGGCAAAATGGCCTGAAAGCGCCTGTCCCTGCCCTGCTTTGCCGTACCACCTGCGGAATCCCCTTCCACAATAAACAGTTCAGCTTTGGCGGGGTCGCGCGCCTGACAGTCTGCCAGCTTACCCGGGAGAGATGAAACGTCCAGAATACCCTTGCGGCGGGTGAGTTCACGCGCTTTACGCGCGGCCTCGCGGGCGGAAGCAGCATCCAGAACCTTGGACACAACAACCTTGGCTTCCTTGGGGTGGGTTTCAAACCAGTGGGCAATAATATCCGCTGCTGCCGCATGGACCACGGGCTGCACTTCGGAAGAGACAAGCTTGTCTTTGGTCTGGGACGAAAACTTGGGGTCGGGCACTTTAACCGACAGAACGGCGGTCAGGCCTTCGCGCATATCTTCGCCTTGTAAGGACTGCGCGTCTTTTTTGGCAATGCTTTCGGCGTATTTACCCACAACGCGGGTTAGCGCCTGACGGAAACCAGCCAGATGCGCACCGCCATCCCTTTGCGGAATATTGTTGGTAAAGCACAGCATGGTTTCGTGAAAGCTATCGTTCCAGCTCAGCGCGAACTCAACCTTGATCCCGTTGTCCGGGTTTTCCAAACTGCCGGTAATCGGCGGAGAGATCAGGGATGTGCGCGAACGGTCCAGCCAGTTTACAAAGGCTTCCAGCCCGCCTTCATAGTAAAAGGTTTCTTCCCGCACAGGGGTAACGCGGGCATCGCGCAGAATAATTTCCAAACCGGAGTTCAGAAACGCCAGTTCACGCAGCCTGCGTTCAAGAATGGTAAAATCAAACTCAATGCGCGGGAATGTCTGCAAGCTGGGTTTGAAGGTGACCTGCGTACCAGATTCTTCCGACGACGGGCCGACAACTTCGAGTGGTGCGTCACGCTCGCCATCATGGAAGCGGATGCAGTGTTCGCTGCCATTGCGCCAGATGCGTACTTCCATCCATTCCGAAAGGGCGTTGACAACGGCCGCCCCCACACCATGCAGCCCGCCCGAAACCTTGTAGGAGTTCTGGTTGAACTTGCCGCCAGCATGCAGGCGGGTCAACACCACTTCGGCGGCACTAATGCCTTCCTCGTGGTGCATGTCGGTTGGAATGCCGCGTCCGTTATCCCGAACGGTCACACTGCCGTCCGCATTGAGGGTGAGAACACAGCGCGATGCAAAACCGGCTTGCGCCTCGTCCACCGCGTTATCAATGATCTCGAATGCCATGTGATGCAGGCCGGAACCATCATCAGTATCACCGATGTACATTCCGGGCCGTTTGCGGACAGCATCAAGCCCCTTCAGCACAGAGATAGACGCGGCATCATACTCTTCGGTACCAGCAGATGGCGTAGGCTGAGAGAGGTCTGTCATAAGAATGCTGCACTCCGCAAAAAAAGAATGGAAGCCATCCAGCCTTATACTCTGCCCACGGCATTGCGACCAGCGCCCGAAGGTGCCTTTTGTCAGCAGATCGACAAAAAAGCGCCCTGCCTGAGTGTTGCAAACTGGGCATGGCCCTGTAATGGCGCAAAAGGTGCGCGATCCGTTCCGGTTATGAGCACAGTACTTTGAAAATTTTGTAGAATTTTTTGCAAAGATAGCCGGCGCTGCTCATCCAGATGAACCAGAGGCTCATCCAGTAACAACAGGGGGGCTGTTCCCCTGTGGTCCCTGACCAGCCGGGCATGCGCCAGAATAAGCCCGATCAGCAGAGATTTCTGCTGCCCGGTGCTGGCCAGTGCGGCGGAAAGGTTTTTTTTAAGGTCGGTAAGCTGGAAATCGCTCTTGTGCACACCAAGGCTGGAGCGCTCTTTTTCACGGTCTACCGTGCGAGAGGCAGCCAGTTGCTCCTTGAGCCAGTCTTCCACCTGAAGAGCAGGGGTGTGCTCAAGCCTGTCTGCTATGGCGCAGAGCAGTCGGACCTGCACTGCGGGAAATGCATCCATGTCCTGCTGGGCATAAAGGTTGATCTGTCGAACGGTCTCGTTGCGCGCGGCTGCAACCGATACGCCGTGGCGCGCCATGGCGGCCTCCAGCCCGGAAAGCCAGACCTGCTCATTGGAGCGGGTCTGTAGCAGGCGGTTTCTCTGGCTCATGGCGCGGTCATAGGCGGCCAGTTCACGGGCATGGTGGGGATATGCCGCCATGACCAACCGGTCCAGAAAGCGGCGGCGGCCCGAAGTGCTCTCACTGAACAGCCGGTCCATCTGTGGGGTTAGCCACACAGCGGCCAAAGGGTTTTCCCACGTATTCTGGTTGCGCAGGGGTTTGCCATTGAGCAAAAATATACGGCGTGGTGTGTCTGCTCCGGGTTGCAGGCCCGTGCCCAGTTCCATGGTTTCGCCATCTACCAGCATATGGGAGGCAATACCCCAGTGGGTGCTGCCGTTCTGGCCAAACTGGCCCAGTGGCGCGCCACGCAATCCTCGGCCGGGTGTCAGGAGCGATATGGCTTCGAGCAGATTGGTTTTGCCGCTGCCATTCTCCCCGGTCAGGACAAGAATGGGCGCTTGCGGGCAAAGGGTGATCTGGTCGTAGTTACGAAAGCGGCAGAGGGACAGTCTGGCCAGTTGTAACCGTGTAGAAGGTTCCTCCCCCCTGCTGGCGAACAGGGAGGAAGAAAGATGATCATGCTGTGTGGTGGTTGTCACACGCGCATCGGCATTAGAACATACAGAGCGGATGGGCTGTCCACATCCCGGACAATGGTGGGGGATGCGCTGTCAGCGAAGCAGAATTCGACTTCTTTTTCCACCTGATCGGTAATGTCGTTCAGGTAACGGGCCTGAAAGCCGATTTCGAGCGCTTCGGAATCATAGGAAATCCGGTTATCGTCCAGCTCTTCCTTGGCGGTTCCCTGCTCGGCACTGCTGGCCGATAGGGTAAGAAGGCCGGGTTCAAGCATAAGTTTGACCGGTCGGGAGCGTTCCTGACTAATGGCGGCAACACGGGCCACAGCATCGGAGAAATCTTTTTTGCCCACGCGCAGAATACGGGTATTGTTGCGCGGAATGACGCGTTCGTATTCGGGGAATGTGCCATCAATCAGTTTGGAGGTCAGGGTAATCGGACCAACCGTGAACTGAATTCTGGTTTCAGAAAGAGCAACGGCAATTTCTTCTGGCGCTTCATCAATCAGTTTGCGTAGTTCCGCCACGGTTTTGCGCGGAATAATAACGCCGGGCATACCTGCGGCCCCTGCGGGCATTTCGGCTTCCACGCGCGCAAGGCGGTGGCCATCCGTTGCAACAGCGCGCAGCGTTGGCTTGCCGTCAATGTCTGCGGCATGCAGGTAAATGCCGTTCAGGTAGTACCGTGTTTCCTCGGTGGAAATGGCAAACCGTGTACGGTCAATGAGGGAGCGCAGTATGCCGCCGTTCAACTGGAACCGGTGCGGGAACTCCCCTGCCCCCATGGATGGAAAATCGTCCACGCTCAGTACGTTCAGGTGTGTGGCATAGCGCCCCGCACGCAGGTGGAGCTGACCATCGCTATCGGTCTGGTCGAGTTCAACCTCTACCCCATCGGGCAGTTTCCGCACGATTTCATACAGCACGGAGGCGGGTGCGGTTGTGGCCCCTTCCTGCGTTATGGTGGCAGGAACGCTCTCAACGACCTCGATCTCCATGTCGGTGGCCTTCAGGCACAACTGCCCGTTGGTGGCCTGCATGAGCACGTTGGCGAGAATGGGAATGGTGTTGCGTTTTTCCGCCACGCTCTGGATATGAGCCAACGCCTTAAGGAGCGTTGCGCGCTCTGCCGAAAATTTCATTGATCCCTCTTTCCTGCACAGCAAGTCCTGCACTCCTGAGCGGAGCTGGAACCCGTCTTATCCATAACTAACAGGCCGCGCCTATCCGTCAATCCTTTTGGATATGCTGGTTTTTTAGCTTTCCAGCATGCGGCGCATCAGTTCCACGTCTTCTGCAAACGCTGCGTCCCGCTCCATCAGTTCTGTCACGCGGTTTACGGCGTGCATGACAGTCGTATGGTCGCGGTTACCAAATTTACGGCCAATTTCGGGGAGTGAGCGGCTGGTCAACTGTTTGGCCAGATACATGGCGACCTGCCGGGGGCGCGCCACGTTGCGGGCACGGCGGGCGGAGGACATGTCGGTCAGGCGGATGTTCCAGTGCTCGGCCACTTTTTTCTGAATTTCTTCAATGGTCACGCGCCGGTCGTGAGCCTTGAGAATATCGTGCAGCACATCCTGCGTGGCTTCCAGCGTTACCGGGCGACCAAACAGGTTGGCATGGGCGATCAGGCGGTTGAGCGCTCCTTCGAGTTCGCGCACATTGGATGTGATCTTGTGCGCCAGAAATTCGAGCACTTTTGCCGGAACCACCACGCCAGAGGCCGCAGCCTTGGCTTCCAGAATGGAAATGCGCAACTCAAAGGTCGTGGCATGAATATCAGCCACCATGCCGCAGCCCAGCCGGGTCCGCAGCCTGTCTTCCAAACCGGACAGATCGGAGGGAGATTTGTCGGCCGAAACCACAATCTGCCGCCCGGCGTCCACCAGCGCGTTAAAAGTGTGGAAGAACTCTTCCTGCGTATTGTCCTTCCCGATCAGGAACTGAAGATCATCAATCATCAGGACATCCACGGAGCGGAGCTGCTCCTTGAACTCGATCGTGGATTGCGAGCGAATGGCGGCAATAAAGCGGTACATGAACTTTTCGGCGGACATATAGGCCACCGACACATTGCCGCTCTTAACCAGTTCCGCCCCAATGGCATGCATAAGATGCGTTTTACCCAGACCAACGCCACCATACAGGAAAAGCGGGTTAAAACCGACGCTAGACGGCTTTTCCGCAACCCGGCGTGCGCAGGCATAGGCAAATTCGTTGGGTTTACCCACCACGAATGTATCAAAGGTAAAGCGGCTATCCAGCGCTGTCACAAGGTCGCTGCGCACTTCGGCAACGGGGCGGCCTGCGGGGCTGGCCTCGTCCACTGCGGGAGCAGCACTTGCTGGTGTGGAGGGGACTTCAGCCAGTTGGAGCGGGGCTGGGTCGCCGGGGCGGGCAACCTGTAGCTCTACGCGCCGCAGAGATGGCACTTCATTATGCCACAACTCGTTCAACCGGTCTCCGTACTGGCTGCGAACCCAGTCGCGCAGAAAGCGGGTTGGCAAAAGGAGCGTAATTTCATCACCATCAATCGGACCAAGGGCGATCTGGGTTAGCCAGGTACGGTATTCAACCTCCCCGACCTCACCTTTCAGGCGACCACAGATACGCAGCCACGATTCCGCAAGCCCCTTGTTGTCTTCCAGTCGGGAAAAGGCGCTTTCGTCATCGTCCACTCCGATTGTCATTTTTGCTCCCGAGCGGTCATTAAAAGCGCATAGGCTGCGCGAAAAACTTAACGGTGCCTGTGCTTTACGCCCAAGCCTCCGGTGCCAATTTGTCCTGATGCCGAGTGCCTTGCCTCAGCGTGACCGTGGATACTCTTTTTGGTCAGGCTTGCTCAAGGGGCATTCTCACCAGAATAAAGCAGTGTCACGCCTGCGGGCAATGAAAAAGCATTTCCGTGTTGCAGGGCAGGACTGTGGGGGAACGCACCCACACAAAAAGCAAAGCCGAACCATCGGCACGATGATTCGGCTTTGCTGCAAACAATCACTTAGGCAACCTTTGCAGGTTACCTGATCGCTTGATTATGCTGCTGCCAGCGCCTTGATGCGGGCGGACAGGCGGGAAATCTTGCGTGCAATTGTGTTGTGGTGAGCAACGCCCTTGCTTGCTGCACGCTGGATTTCCGGCTGTGCAACGCGCAGAGCTTCACGAGCGGCTGCCTGATCCCCGGATTCAATTGCGGTTTCTACTTTCTTGATGAAAGTACGCATGCGGGATTTGCGGGCCGTGTTACGGGCAGTCCGCTTTGCGGTCTGCCGGATGCGCTTACGCGCCGAAGCGATATTCGCCATGAGTTTCTATTCTGTCCAGCACTAAGAAAAAAGTAAGGCACCAACGCGCCGGATAGCCCGTTAGCACAAAGAGTAAGCGGTGCTGTAATGCACGCATGCGCTTTCAGTCAAGCATGTTCCGGTCCGAGCGCTCCAATTTTACCCGATTTTCTGATGTTGCGGGCAGAAAAAAGTGGTGCGTCCGGCTTGTGTCATATGCTGTACACCCGCGCATTTTGGCGTGCCGGGGCACTTGGGGCAAGGCTGTCCTTTTTTACCATAAACCTGCCATGCATGTTGGAAATAGCCGAGACCACCCTCTGGTCGGGCATAATCCTTCAGGCTGGAGCCACCTGCGGCAATGGCTTCTTGCAAAACGGAACGAATGGCGCGAACCAGAACGCCAGCAGCCCGTGGAGTAAGTGCGCAGGCGGGCATGGTGGGGGCAATGGAGGCCCGGAACAGGGCTTCACACACATAAATATTGCCCAGCCCGGCCACAACCTGCTGGTCCAGCAGGAAGGGTTTTATGGGGGTGCGTCGTCCTTTGCAGGCATCCAGCAGCGTTTGCGGGCTAAAGGCGTTGCCCAGTGGTTCTGGCCCCATTTTGGCAAAAGCACGGTAAGTGTCTTCCGCGTGGGTGGGAACAAGGTCCATCATGCCAAAGCGGCGGGGGTCAATATAGCCGCAGCGTTTGCCGTCATCCGTCACAAACACCACATGCTCATGTGCTTGCGGCGTTTGTGGAGAATCGAGTAGCACCCGCCCGGACATGCCCAGATGCAGAACAATCGACTGCCCACAGGACAGACGGATAAGAATATATTTGCCGCGCCGATAAAAGCTCTGGATGGTCGAGCCTGTAACCTGCTGCGAAAAATCGGCAGGAATCCGCCATCTCAGGTCGTGCCGACGGATAATGGTCTGCACAATGGCGCGATCTTGCAGGGCTATCTGCATACCGCGCATCACGGTTTCTACTTCGGGGAGTTCCGGCATGGCTATAAAGCAGGGTATAGAGGAAACCCATGACCGACAACTCTTTTGCGCCCTCCCCCGCTCCTTCTGACGTAACAGTGGAAGAAACGGATTTTGGCTTCCGTTCCGTCAGGAAGGAAGAAAAGAAAAACCTCGTCCGCGGCGTGTTCGACAGCGTGGCCGGGCAGTATGATGTGATGAACGACATCATGTCGCTGGGAATCCACCGAATATGGAAGCGCATATTCGTGACGGAACTCGGCCCCCAGCCCGGCCTGACGTTGCTCGACCTTGCCGGTGGTACGGGCGATATTTCATTCGGCTGGCTTAAAGCGGGCGGTGGTCCGGCTGTCATGACCGATATTAACCGCAGCATGCTCTCTGTCGGGCGTGATCGCGCTCTTAATCGCGGGCTTGTCTCCGACCTTTCCTTCTGCGTGGTGGATGCCGAGGCCATACCCGTAAGGGATATGTCCGTGGACCGGGTGTCCATTGCCTTTGGTCTGCGCAACTGCACGGACAAGCTTGCGGTTATTCGCGAGGCAAGGCGTGTGCTCAAACCCGGTGGACGCTTTTTGTGTCTGGAATTTTCCCGCGTGCAGGTTGCCGCACTCGCACCTATTTATGATGCGTGGTCCTTTAAGGTGCTCCCCGCCATGGGGGGAATTGTGGCCAAGGACCGGGAAAGCTACCAGTATCTGGCGGAAAGCATTCGCATGTTCCCGGATCAGGAAACACTGGCGGATATGTTCCGCGAGGCGGGGCTGTCCCATGTTCGTTATCAGTCTCTCTCCGGTGGGATCGCTGCCATCCATTCTGGCTGGCGTATCTGATCTGGTATGGCTGCTGCCTCCCCTTCCCGCTCGGTACTGCTGATTGTTGGCGGTAGTATAGCCGCCTTCAAGGCGCCGGAACTGGTGCGTCTTTTGCAGGCGGAAGGCATGCAGGTCCGATGCGTGCTGACCAAGGGAGGGCAGCAGTTTGTAACGCCCTTGACGTTGCAGGCCCTGAGTGGTCAGCCCGTGCATACAGACCTGTTCTCCCTGACTGCCGAGCAGGAAATGGGGCATATTGCTCTTTCGCGCTGGGCGGATATTCTGCTGGTTTGCCCGGCTTCGGCCAATCTGTTGGCGCGTATGGCGGGCGGCATGGCGGATGATCTGGCTGGCGCATTGCTGCTGGCGACAGATGCACCCGTAATGGCCGTACCCGCCATGAATGTACGGATGTGGGAGCACCCCGCAACACAGGCCAACGTGGCGTTGCTGGCTGAACGCGGCGTGCGGATACTCCCCCCCGCGTGTGGCTCCATGGCCTGTGGCGAGTTTGGGCCGGGGCGCATGCCTGAGCCTGTTGATATCAAAAATGCTGTGCTGGCTTTTTTTAGGCAGCAACAAAACAAGGTTGGGCCTTTGGCCGGGCGGCGCGCACTGGTTACTGCAGGGCCAACGCATGAACCGCTGGATCCTGTGCGCTACCTTGCCAACAGGTCATCGGGCCAGCAGGGGTTTGCCCTTGCTGCGGCGCTGGCTGATCTGGGAGCCGATGTCACGCTTGTAAGCGGGCCAGTCTCCCTCCCTCCCCCTGCGGGCGTGACGTATCTGGCGTGTGAGACCGCGCGTGAGATGCATGCTCTTGCCATGGGGAGCGGGCATTTTGATGTGGCGGTCTGCACGGCAGCCGTTGCAGATTGGAGGCCCGCGCATGAGGCCGGACAAAAAATAAAAAAAACAGGCGCACTAGATGCCGCGCCCTCCATAAATCTGGTGCCTAATCCCGATATTCTCGCCGAGCTTTCAGTTCCGGGGCCGGACAGGCCTAAACTGGTGGTTGGTTTTGCCGCCGAGACTGAAAATCTGATTGCCCATGCCTCGGCCAAACGGCAGCGCAAACAGTGCGACTGGATTGTGGCGAATGATGTAAGCCCCCAGACCGGCATAATGGGTGGGCAGGAAAATCAGGTCGTGCTGATAACGGCGGATAGTGTTGAACCGTGGCCCAGAGCGAGCAAAGCAGAGGTGGCAAAACAGCTGGCCGCGCGTATAACGGTCTGGCTTTCTGAATAGCGTTGATACAATATCTGGTTGAAATCCAAGGAGCAGTGCATGTCCGCCTCTGAAAAACCGTCCGGCACCGTAGGTATAAAGGTTCGGCGACTTTCTCACGGGCTGGGCTTGTCTCTGCCAGCATATGCAACAAGCGGTGCGGCTGGTATGGATCTTCTGGCAGCACTTGAGGCGCCCATGCGCCTTGAGCCGGGGCAGAGAGGGCTGGTCCCGACCGGATTGAGCATTGCCCTGCCCGCCGGGTATGAACTGCAGGTGCGCCCCCGTTCGGGGCTGGCACTTAAACACGGTATTGTCCTGCCAAACGCTCCGGGTACTATCGATGAAGATTACCGTGGTGAGGTAGGCGTTATTGTTATGAACGCCGGACAGGACGCCTTTGTTATAGAACCCGGAATGCGTATTGCGCAGGCGGTTATTGCGCCCGTGATCCGTGCCACATGGATTGAGTGCGACACTCTGGATGAAACCGAGCGCGGCGCGGGAGGGTTTGGCAGTACAGGAACGGGAGCATCATGAGCGACCGGCAGCAGGAATTTCCGTTCTCGCCAGAGCTATGCTCATCGCTTCCGGCACCGTGTCGTGAACAACATGGAAGCTGGCTGGCCGGGTTAATTGTTTTTTCTGTTATTCTGCTCTGCGTTTCCTGCCTTCCTGCGGTCATCCCATCGTTTTCTGGTGTGGTGGAGGCATTGCCGCTGGGGTTGGTGTACCTGCCAGATTACGCAGTGCAAACCATAGGCCGTATGCTGGTCGGGTTGGGTTTGTCGCTCCTGTCTGCCCTTCTGTGCGTGGCCTTCATTTTCAGGAGCCGCTGGGCGGCAAAGTGCCTGCTGCCGCTACTGGATGTTGGGCAGTCTTTTCCGGTTCTGGCCATTCCTCTGCTTGTCCTGCCTTTTGTGCGTACCCAGATGCCCACACAGGCTGGTGGTGCGGAAGTGGTGGTTATTATGACCATCTGGTGCAGCCAGTTCTGGGGCATGGTGCAGGTGCTTTGTCAGCGGTTTTATGGTGTTCCGGCAGAACTGGAAGATGTTGTCTGCTGTTTTGGGCTGACATCATGGCAGAAGTTCTGGCAGTTGGAAGTGCCATTTGCCATTCCCGCTCTGGTGCGCAAAACCATGCTGTCCATGGGGGGGAGCTGGTTTGCCGCACTCTATGCGGAAAGCGTGGTGCTGGATGGCCATAACTGGCTTTTTGCGGGTATTGGCTCTTATGTTCGGCAGGCCGCAAACGAGCGTAATGTGGGTGCGTTGCTCACAGCACTGGTCTGTATGCTGGCGATTATTGCCCTTTTTGACCAGTTTTTGTTCCGCCCGCTTTCTGTCTGGGCTGTGCGTTTTCAACCTGGCAAAGTTGGAGAACCACACCTTGCGGAACCTTGGTTCCTCAGGCTTTTGCGACGCACGCATGTGTTCCGCCTATGTGTTCTGTTTTGTGTGAGTGCTGGACGCAGGTTCAGCCGCCTGCCTCTTGGGTCGCGTTATGTGCAGGAACATACGGTTGAGGGTGGTAAAGGTCGGTATGGCAAGGCTGTGGGGGGCATGGGTCTTCTGGCGGTTGTGCTTGCCAGCGTTCTGGCATGGCCGCACCTGCATGCGGCTTATGGTCTGCCTGTGCTGCTTACCGTTCTGTTTTGCGGTGGCATGACCGGCTTACGTGTTTTTATGATGGTTGGCCTTGTTTCTCTTATCTGGATACCTCTGGGTGTCTGGCTTGGGCTTAAGTCATCCAATGCGGGGCGTATGCAGCGGTTAATTCAGTACTGCACGGTTTTTCCCGCCAATCTGTTTTTTCCATTCTGGGCAGCCGGACTGGCCGCCTGCCCATTTGTGCCAACCTTTTGGCAGTCGCCACTTATTGTGCTGGGGGCGCAATGGTACATTGCCCTTGGGGTTCTGGCTGGTGCAAGCGCTTACCCGTCTGACCTTCTCGAAGCCGCGCGTAACCTGAATGTTAAGGGCGGGTTATGGTGGCGCAGGGTACTTTTGCCCGGGATTTTACCCTATTATCTTGCGGGTCTTGTGGCGGCGACCAGCAGCGCATGGAATGCGGCAATTGCTGTGGAATGGCTCCAGTGGGGGCATGTAACGCTCAGTGTGCATGGCCTTGGTAGTTTTATGGCTGAGGCTTCCGCGCGGGGGGATGTCGCTTCCGTGGCGCTGGGTGCCGTGGCTATGTGTCTGTTTATGATGCTTTTGAACGCTTTTTTATGGCGTCCCTTATCTGATTATGTTTCCCGCCGTCTGAAACTGAATTGAACGGATTAACCTGAAATGGTGTTTCCCTCTCAAACTGGGCGTGCTGCCTCGCAACAGACAGTTCTGGCGGAATTGCGCAATGTCCGGCAATTTTATCACAAAGACAGCACGGCTGATGTTCAGGTGCTGGATGATGTGAATCTGACCATCCATGCGGGTGAGATTGTTGGGCTTCTGGGGCGTTCGGGGTCAGGTAAATCTACTCTTTTACGGATTATCGCAGGGTTGCTGCCGCCAACATCGGGCGATGTGTTGTGGAAAGGTGAAGCCCTTAAAGGCCCAACGCAGGATGTGGCCATTGTCTTTCAGTCCTTTGCGCTCTTCCCTTGGATGACGATTGAGGAAAACGTAGCCCTTGGTCTGGATGCCAAGGGAGTGCCTGCCGCAGAACGTGATGCACTGGTGGAAAACGCGATAGATCTGATCGGTCTTGGTGGGTATGAGAACGCATGGCCCAAGGAACTTTCGGGCGGTATGCAGCAGCGCGTGGGTCTTGCACGCGCACTGGTGGTTAATCCGGCACTCCTGCTGATGGATGAACCCTTTTCCGCTCTGGATGTTCTAACAGCGGAGAACTTGCGCACAGATCTGGTAGAACTCTGGTCAGACAATAAACTCCCCGTACAAAGTATGCTGATTGTGACGCACAACATTGAAGAAGCGGTGTTGATGTGTGACCGGATTGTGATTTCCTCCTCCAATCCGGGGCGTATTGCCCATGTTCTGCCAGTTCCCTTCCCGCACCCGCGTAATCGTGAGGATGCAGCTTTCCGCCAGTTGGTCGATCATATTTATGCCTTGATGACACAACGCGCCCCGATTATCTCGGAAGCAGATCTGATGAACCGCACCACAACGGCGTCTTCCATGGCGCCAGGGTTCAGGGCGTTGGTTCCGGTGTCGATCACCATGATGATTGGTATGATGGAGGCTCTGGCCGGACCACCGCTGAATGGTCGGGCGGATCTGCCTGTGCTTGCGGAAAAACTTCAGTTGGAACTGGATGACCTGTTCCCCTTAGGGGAATCCTTGGAACTGCTGGCGCTGGCGGAGTTGGAAGATGGAGACATTCTTCTGACCAACGAAGGCGTTCATTTTGTTTTGAGCGATCTGGATGAGCGCAAGGCCATCATGGGGCATGCGCTGCGCCACCATGTGCCATTGGTCAAAATGATCTGTGCCCTGCTGGACGAACGACCTACACATAGCGTTAAAGCCGAGCGCTTTAGGGACGAACTGGAAGCCAGTATGTCACCCGACTATGCCCGGCAGACGCTCCAGACCATTATCGGTTGGACCCGCTTTGCGGAATTGTTCGACTATGATGAAGAGAGCGATCGTTTTTTTCTGCCAGAAGATAGCCGCGAGTAATTATGCTTCTGGCCGCAGTATTGCGCCAAGTGCCTGCCGTGCCTTGGCCAGCTTGGGGGCTATAACTGCCTGACAATATCCAGCATTAGGATGTTGTGCGTAGTAGTTGTGGTGTTCAGGTTCCGCAGGCCAGAATTGATCCAACGGCAAAAGCTGTGTTACTGGCCGGGCTCCCCATAAGTTGGTATCGGTTATGTGCTGGAGAACATC
Organism: Acetobacter zythi; assembly: GCF_963921165.1. Taxonomy (NCBI): domain Bacteria; kingdom Pseudomonadati; phylum Pseudomonadota; class Alphaproteobacteria; order Acetobacterales; family Acetobacteraceae; genus Acetobacter; species Acetobacter zythi. The sequence continues at coordinate 104,926 of NZ_CAWUEO010000001.1, read as the reverse complement.
TTTGGCGGTATCACGCTGGGGTTCTGAAGTATAAAAAATAACAGACCGGTACTGGGTTCCAACATCATGCCCCTGCCTGTTCAGGGTTGTTGGGTCATGCAGAACGAAAAAACTTTCCAGAATTTGTCGGTAGTCAAGCACCGCAGGATCGTATTCCAGCAGAACAACTTCGGCATGCCCTGTCTGGCCTGAACAGACCTGCTGGTATGTCGGGTGTGCCGTAGCACCTCCAGCATAACCCGGGATTGCGGAAATTATACCACGCATCTGGCGGTAAACGGCATCGAGGCACCAGAAGCAACCACCACCCAGTACTGCTGTTTCCACCATGCGTCTGTTCCTTCCATCAGGCGGCCCCGCCTTATAGATACGTCAGGCGGGGCCGGTTTGTTCAGGCTATGCGGGACAAGGCGGCCTTTAGCCGCACGCATTCCCCTTGCTGGCTTTCCAGACGATCCCGCATTTCCTGCACGATCTCTGGTTTGGCGCGACTGACAAAGTTTTCGTTCCCGAGTTTCTTTTCAGTTTTGCCGACCTCATCCTCCGCTTTGGAGAGTTCTTTTTTCAGCCGTTCGCGTTCGACCGCCAGATCAATTAACCCTTCGAGTGGGATAATGACGGTGGCTTCATCCACAACGGCCTGAGCAGAACCTTTGGGAATATCACCCGCGAGTGAGCTGGTTTGTGTTACGCGGGCCATGCGGCAGATGGCTTCCTGCCACCGTTCAATACGTTCCAGCGTGACAGGGGCTGCGTCCTTGAGCAGAACCGGGGCTGTTTGCGATGGTGGGACGTTCATTTCCGCCCGCACCGTGCGGATTTCCGTAATCAGGCGAATAATCTGCTCGCATTCCGCTACGGCCTCATCAGCCCCGGTGGGGGCTACGGGGAGCGGCCATTCTGCGGCGATCAGGCTTCCTTCCTCACCAAAGCCAAATTCGTGCCAGAGCGTATCTGTTACAAATGGCACAACAGGCTGGAGCAGGCGCAGGATCACGCCAAGAACATGGCCCGCAACGGCGCGGATTTCTGCTGCTTCCTGACTATTGTCCGAGTTGAAGACCGGTTTGGCGAACTCAAGGAACCAGTCACAGAAACGGTTCCACACAAAGCGGTAGCAGGTCAGTGCATATTCATCAAAACGATACGCGTCCAACGCACGGGTTGCATCCGCAATGGCGGTTGCCGCTTCGGCCAAAATCCAGCGACCGAGTGGTGATTTGACCTGCGTTGGGTCAAAGTTTACGGGTGCGCGCACACCGTTCATTTCGCAAAAGCGGGCAGCGTTCCAGAGTTTGGTAATAAAGGATCGATAGTCCTCTACCCGCTTGCGACCAAGCTTGACATCCCGCCCAATGCCTGTGAGTGCGCAAATGGTAAAGCGCATGGCATCTGCGCCGTAATCATCGATCAGTTCCAGCGGGTCAATGCCATTGCCCTTGCTTTTGGACATTTTCTGTCCGTGCTCGTCGCGGACGAGACCGTGGATGAAAATGTTGCGGAACGGCACATCGTGCATGAAGTGCTGGCCCATCATCATCATTCTGGCAACCCAGAAGAAGATAATGTCAAAACCTGTGACCAGAACATCCGTTGGGTAGTAACGGTCCAGTTCGGGTGTTTTGTCTGGCCAACCAAGCGTGGAAAACGGCCACAGGGCGGACGAGAACCATGTGTCCAGTACGTCTTCGTCCTGCGTAATAGGCTCGGCCTTGCCGTAATGGGCCAGAGCCTGCTTTTGCGCATCATCAGCGTCATGGGCAACAAACACGTGCCCATCGGGGCCATACCACGCGGGAATACGGTGCCCCCACCACAACTGACGGGAGATGCACCAGGGCTGGATGTCACGCATCCATGCAAAAAAAGTGTTTTCCCACTGCTTGGGAATAAAGCTGGCCCGACCGGATGTAATGGCTTCGATAGCCGGGCCTGCAAGTTTGCCTGCATCGCAATACCATTGGGTGGTCAGGCGGGGTTCAATAACCGCCCCTCCCCGTTCCGCATGAGGGACCTGATGGCGGTGGGGTTCAATTTTTTCCAGCCAGCCGGTTTCTTCCAGCCTGGCTACAATGGTCTTGCGGGCTTCCTCTCGTGTGGTGCCAGCCAATGCGCGCACAAAAGCCGGGTCAGCCAGCCCTTCATGCGCGCTCAGGTCTTCTTCAATTTCGTCCAGCACAATGCGGGCCTGCTCGTCCAGCACGCTGATCATGGGCAACTGGTGGCGGCGGCCAACTTCAAAGTCATTAAAGTCGTGGGCAGGTGTAATTTTGACCGCACCTGTCCCTTTTTCCGGGTCGGAGTGTTCATCCGCCACAATAGGGATCAGCCGTCCGGTCAGAGGCAGACGAACGCATTGACCAATCAGGTTTTTGTAGCGCTCATCTTCGGGGTGGACGGCCACTGCCGTGTCACCCAGCATGGTTTCAGGGCGGGTTGTGGCAACCGTAATGGTGGTATCGCCCTGCCCTTCAACCGGGTAGCGGATGTACCACAGGTTGCCTGCAACATCCTTGCTTTCAACTTCCAGATCGGAAATGGCGGAGCGGAAGGCCGGGTCCCAGTTAACAAGCCGTCTGTCCCTGTAGATCAGGCCGTCCTTGTAGAGAGAGACAAAAACTTCCTTCACCGAGCGGGACAGGCCCTCGTCCATGGTAAAGCGTTCACGCGGCCAGTCCAGCGAGGCGCCAAGGCGGCGCAACTGGCGGGTAATGCCGCCACCCGATTCTTCTTTCCACTGCCACACGCGTTCAATAAAGGCTTCGCGCCCCATATCCTGCCGGGTGGTTTTCCCTTCTGCCGCCAATGTGCGTTCAACAACCATTTGCGTGGCAATGCCCGCATGGTCAGTTCCGGGCTGCCACAGGGTGTCAAACCCCTGCATGCGTTTCCAGCGGATCAGGGTGTCCTGTAAGGTCATGGTCAACGCATGGCCCATATGGAGCGTGCCAGTAACGTTGGGTGGTGGGATCATGATGGTAAAAGGTTTTTTGTCGCTTGCTGGCTGGGCAGAGAAAGCCTTCTTGCTTTCCCATAGTTCGTACAGCTGTTTTTCAGTTTGTGCAGGCTCAAAAGTCTTGTTCAGCATATTTATCCAACCACGCCACGTAAAAAAGGCGGAAGGCATCTAGCCCCCGCCTTTGCAGAGCAATTAACAGACCACAGGATTGTGTTCCGCCTGACGCTGTTTTTTGTAGGAACACGCAGGCGGAACAGAAGAAAACCTTACAGACCGCGCTGCGTCAGGCGTTCAACTTCCTTGCGTACAGCAGCCTGCACAATGCTCGCCAGATGGGCATCAAGCCATTTTTTGAGGAAAACGCGCACTTCCTGGCGCACGATGTCTTCAACCGTCAGAGACCCTTCATGCGTGACAGCCACTTTTCTCTCCTCATGTTCTCTAAGATATTTTTCCTGCAGGCTTTTCTGCAGAACAGCGAACGAGTTGGCGGTATCGGAAACCGTTTCGTCATTCAAGGGAATGGGCAATGGACCAGACATGGTATGTTCAGCCTTTTTGTTGAGTTCGATCTGCCTGAGATCCGTTACAGATAATACTTCATCATGATCCACGGCCCGCGGTTGCACAAGATCGGCTTTGCTGCCTGCTTTGGCTGCATCCGTGGTGCTGGGGGGGGCAGCGGGAGCATCTTTTTCTCCCGGCTGCGCAGAGTCCATCATGGATGGAGACAGAACGAGCACATCTTCGTCCTCGTCCGGGTCATCCTGTGGCTCCGAGGCATGTTCTGCTGTAGCCGAAAGGTGCTCATCATGCAGTACCTGCCGAATGGAAGACAGGGTATCCGCTACTGATTTACCTGTCTCTTCAGATGAGTCCTGAGGCGACACCATACAAACATCCCTGTTACTTCTGGCTTAACATTATCGACCCGGCTGGTTGAGCGCATAATCGCTCAACCCCCATAACCGATCCTTTACCGCGTTATAGTATGCCTTGTCATCATAAAGGGGAACATTCAGCTTTAGATCGGCTGCGGTCAAGCGGCCAATGGCTGCGGCCACGTTGTAAGAGGCAATAACCATGTTGCTCAGGCTCTGCACAAGAGCGACCTGCGCCTGCAGCAGGGTCTCCTGCTGCTGGAGCACGGCCAGCGTTGTGCTGGTGCCAACCATGGCCTGCCGCTCCACGCCGTCCAGCGCTACTGTTCCGGCCTTGATTGCGATCCGGTTACTGGCAATGGAGGCCTGATAAGTAACCAGTTTCTGCCAGTTGGAAACAGCATCTTGCGCGGCTGCGCGGCGCTGGACGTCCACCTCGCGGTGTGCTTCCTGCGCCAACTGCTTGGCTTGACGGACGGCAGCATATTCCGACCCGCCCTGATAAATGGGAATATTAAAATTGAGAGCTGCGTATTTACTGTCGTTGATCTGATTGTTCAGGGCCTGATTGACCTGATGTTGGTAACCCACCGTTGCGGAGACTTTAGGTAGGATGGTGGACATGGCAACGCCCACGGAATCCTTGTGGGAGGCTTCGGTAAAAAGCGCGTGAATGACATCCGGGTTGTTCTTGACCGCCAGAGCGGCGGCTGTCTGTTCGTTTTTAACCGGCAGTATGAGGGGCTGCGGTGGCACAAGGTTGGGGGGGGGCGCCATGCCAATAACCTGCATGTAGGTTGCCTGAGCGGTCTGCAATGTGCCTTCCGACTGTTGCCGCGTAGCCTGTGCGGAGGCATAGGCCGCCTCTGCCTGTGCAACATCGGTCCGTGTGATTTCCCCTACCCTGTAACGCTCATTGGTGGCGCGTAACTGCTGTTGCAGAACCTGCTCGTTATTGATGTTCAGTTGCAGGAGTTGTTCATCTTCAATCACGCCAACATAAGCGCTGACCACCTGCCGGAACACCTGCTGCTCAACCGAAATAAGGTGGGCGCGTGCCGCCATAACCTGATTAACGGCCTCATGCGTGGCGGCAGTTGTTTTGCCCCCGCTATAGATGGGCTGGTTGATGGCAACACCAGCGGAATATCCCGGTGTATCGTAACGCCGCAGGGACTCGTGCGTGCGGGGGTGACCAACGCCCTGATAATCGTTGATCCCGTTGTAGTACGAAAGCCCGACCTGACTGGTTATGGTGGGGTGCCAGCCAGCAAGTGCCGTTGGAACCTCCTCATCTGTCGCACGGAGTGTGGCGCGGGCGGCCTGTAAGGTCGGGTTGGTCAGATACGCGGCAGCCAGAGATTCCTGCAAGGTATGCGGAATAAAAGAAGGAGAGCCGCTTCCATCGTATTTTTGCGCCCATGCGGTGGTGCCGCACAGTATGACCGCCATGCTCAGGCCGGTTTCGCAAATACGCCGCATAAGGCTGCTCCTGCTTGCCAGTTACCGCAATGTGCTTGCGGCACCGTTCAATGCCATGATGTGAGATTAAATTCCAATTTATAGTTTATGAGGGTCAGAAATGCGGCGCCCTTATGGTCGGGTTCTAAAAGGAAAAAGCATGTTCAGGGGTCATGCCCGGTAGCAGGGGGGCCTGCGCTTCGAACAGAAAACGCACTCTGAATGGTTTGGAATATCCGGGTTCCCTGACCGCACTAAAGGCTTCTGACAAGGATTGGCCGGTTTGCAGCAGGCCTACAATGCGGCCATGGGCGGCAAGCTGGCTGTCGCAAAAGTCGGGCAAGGCCGCAATGCAGCCATCAAAATAGATCAGGTCGTACGGTGCCGTGTTCGCAAACCCTTGAGTGAGCGGGCCATGCTGCCAGACAACCGCTGGCGCCTGCGCATGGCAGAACGTCTGTCCGACCTGTGCCAGATCAGGGTTGGATTCGAGGGCTGTCACCCGCAGGCCCAACTGAGCAAAAAGTGCGGCGGTGTACCCGGTAGAGGCGCCAACCACCAGAACATGCTGCCCAGCAACAGGGGTGGCCGCCTGCACAAGCCGTGCAGTTAACAGGGGTTGTGCCAGTACACGGTCCTGTGTCAGGGGCAGGCTTGTATCTGCGTAGGCCGCATTGTGCAGGTCGGGCCGCATGCACTGCTCACGCGGGAGGTGGCGCATGATCTCCAGAATACGCGAATCGGTAATTTCTGACGGACGAAGCTGGTCGTCCACCATCAGGTTACGCGCTTGGGTGTACATGGCTGCATCCATTGATGGTGTTCCTTGAGGCATGGCCGTGGCCGCATGGGCATTCATGTTGCGTAATCTCCTGATGAAGCATCGACCCGATTGACCCGTGCCGACCATAGACAAGAGTCTGTCTGACATACTGCTTTCAAATTGGCACAACACAACGGCTTGACCAATTTGAAAGAAAAGGACATAAGGCTTCCACCATACACCGTTGGTCCGGTGGCAGAATGGTGATGTAGCGGACTGCAAATCCGCGTATGTGGGTTCGATTCCCGCCCGGACCTCCACTTCCCCTTGAAAATAAATGACGCCTGTTGACATTCCTCGCGGAAAACTGCGCTTTGTCACTCCGTGCCTTATGACATGGAATGATGCCGGGAGACGGGGAATGACAGGTATTCTGGGGGTATATTTGGGGGTAGCATCTCCATGCCGGGGGTATCGGGGGTATTCATGCTGACTGATGCCGCTGCCCGTAAAGCAAAACCACAGGAAAAGCCTTACAAACTGGCCGACTCTGAAGGGCTGTATTTGTTGGTCCAGCCTAATGGTAGCCGACTGTGGAGAATGAAGTATCGCATTGGAGGGAAAGAGAAGCTTCTCTCCTTTGGGAAATACCCCGAGGTTTCTCTGGCTGGAGCCAGAAAAGCTCGGGATGATGCAAAAGCAGAAATTCGCTTATCCAGAGACCCTTCCCTCACGCGTAAGCAACGTCGCGCGGAAGCCGCGTGCGCTCAGAACCATTTACAATCTGTAGGTGAAAGCTGGTTGAACATGAACTGCTCCAACTGGAGTGCCGTTCATCTTGAGCAAGTTCAGAGAAGCCTAGAAAGGTTCATCTGGCCATCTTTAGGCAATATTCCGATTACAGAGATCACGCCGCCAATGGTTTTGGCAGTCATTGAAGGTATTGAGCGTAGCAATGCCAAAGAAACAGCGCGGCGCGTAAGGCAGAGGTTATCTGCTATTTTTACATACGGTATTGCCCGCGGCCTTGGCGATGCAGATCCAGCAGCCGTAATTAAGGGAGCACTGGCGCCTTTGAAAAAGGGGCGCATGCCGGCAATCACTAACTTAGCCGAATTACAAGAGATGTTGCGGATAGCAGAAAGTCTTCCCGCTCATCCGGTGACAGTGCTTGCTCTGCGGTTTCTGGCACTTACGGCTGTCCGCCCAGGAGAAGTCCATGCAATGCCTTGGACAGAGTTGGAAGGTGATACCTGGACGATCCCGGCAGACAGAATGAAAATGCGTCGTCCGCATGTTGTGCCGCTCTCTCGTCAGGCATTGGAGGTATTAGAGGCAGTGAGGACCCTGAGTGGCCGAGGCCCCATGGTTTTCCCCAATGCGCGGTGGGCTCATAGGGCCATGTCAGAAAATGCTTTGGGCTATTTTCTGAACAGAGCGGGCTATGCAGGAAGGCACGTGCCGCATGGTTTCCGGTCTTCCTTTTCATCGATCATGAATGAACGGCACCCAGAAGATCGTGCTGTTATTGACCAAATGCTTGCGCATACAACGCGGAACCAAGTCGAGGCAGCATACAACCGGGCTGAACATAGAGAGAGAAAACGGGAGTTGGCTCAGGAATGGGCGGACATTTTATTCGATAATTTTCCCGACCCGATAGAACTTCTGGGTAAAAGTAGACGGTAAGTCTGCATTTAATTCGTGATAATTACCTCGCCACGTCGCCCCCTGCCCTTTTCACCTCGACTGATTGAATAGTTCACCTCTACCGCCTCTACGTGAAATGCAGAGAATATGCCCCTTACTTCTGGTCTGTCGTTCAATGACAGCACAAAACGCCCCCTGATCTGGGCCAGTTGCTCCGCCATCGCCACGAACTCGGAGCGAGCAAACGGCGCATTGTAGTCCTTTTCGTTCCCATAGTAGGGCGGGTCCAGATAGAAAAGCGTGTCCGGGCGGTCATACCGGGTAATTACGTCTGTATACGGCAGGCACTCGACCACCACCCGACTTAACCTCTGGTGGGCCTCATCCAGTATCTGCCCCAGCTTATGCACATCAAAGCGAGCTGGATTGATAGCCACCCCGAATGCCCCATTGACCTTCCCACCAAACGCTAAGCGCTGAAGATAAAGAAAGCGGGCCGCTTTGTGCAGGTCCGTCAGCATGATGGGGTCGCTCTTTCGCAGGCGTTCAAAGTCTTCCCTGCTGGTGATCTGCCACCGCAACACATCCATCAGCGGTACATAATGCCACTTCAACACCCGGAACAGATTGGCCACATCCCCATTCAGGTCATTGATCACCTCACAGGGTGATACAAAGTCCCGGCGGAAAAACACGCCGCCCATCCCAACAAATGGCTCCACGTAAGCCCGGTGCGGGATGCCCCTGAGCAATGGAACAATCTTTTTGGCCAGCAGCTTCTTGCCGCCTAAGTATGGGGCGACGGGCGAGACAGGTATGCAATCTCTCAGATCGCTCTCATTCCCATAGAAACTCTCATCCATACTCCTTGCCCTCCAATAATCTTGACTCTCACGCCTCGTATGTTCTCTATACGTTCTCAATGGAGGGTACAAGCATGAGCGCACGCTATGCGGGAGATCGCACGACTGGCTTTGCCAGCCCGGCAGCAGATGCTGTTGAAGGGCCGATAGACCTTTCCCAGATTCTGGACCTCAAAAACCCCAGCCGCTACCCGGTGCGCGTGCGTGGCGCGACCTTTGCGGAGCGCGGTATTCTGGATGGGGATATTCTCATAGCAGATACCGCGGGCTCTCCGCAGGCAGGGCAACTGGTCATTGCCTGGGCGGCCGGGCGTGTGCTGCTGGCGGAGTTGCAGAAGCGAGACAAGGCATGGTGGCTGCTATCGGGTGATGACACGCATCCACCACTTCAGGTTGATCCTGCGCGTGATGTGGAGATCTGGGCCAACGTCACCAGTGTGGTGCGCGAGAAAGCCTGATGCTGTACGGGTTGATCGACTGCAACAGCTTCTACTGCTCCTGCCAGCGCTCCTTTGACCCGGAGTTGAAGCACAGGCCAGTTGTCGTGCTGTCCAACAACGATGGGTGCGCCATAGCCCGCACAGCGGAAGCCAAGCAGCTCGGCATCAAAATGGGAGAACCATGGCATCTGGTCCGCCATGAGCGGAAGCTATCGGACGTGCGCTGGTTCTCCAGCAACTACCCGCTCTATGCGGACATGAGCCGCCGCGTCTATCAGGTTTTGCTGGATTACAGCCCGAGGGTTGAGCCGTATTCCATTGATGAGATGTTCCTCGATCTTTCCGGCTTTACCTCGGAGCTACATGCCCATTGCGGGGCCATGCGTCAGGCCGTTCAGCAGATCACCAAGGTGCCGACCTGCGTGGGATGGGGGCCGACCAAGACCATAGCCAAACTGGCCAACGGGCTGGCCAAGGACAGGCCGGAGCTGGAGGGGCTGTGCGACCTGACAGATCCGCAGACACGCCACAAATTTTACCGCAACGTGTCTGTGGGGGAAGTATGGGGCGTTGGCCGCCGCCTTCTCCCCAGACTGCACGATGCCGGAATGCGTACCATAGAGCAGTTTGTGGAGGCCAAGCCTGCGCATATCCGCAAGATCATGGCCATAACCGGTTTACGGTTGCAGGCTGAATTACAGGGGGAAAGCTGCCTCCAGATATCGGAAATGGCAGAGGCCCGCAAAGGTATGGCCTGCACCCGCTCCTTTGGCCGCCCTATTACCACCTATGAGGAAATGCATGAGGCCATAACTGGCTTCGCAGCCAAGGCGGCCGAAAAACTGAGAGCAGAGGATCAGGATGCCGCCCATATTGCTGTGTTCATTCAGACCAATCGACACAAGCGGGACGAAGGCTGGTACGCTAACCAGTTCAGCATCAGTTGCGAGCCAACCAATGATACTTTTGCCATCTGTCAGTACGCCTCCCGCCTACTAAAGCGGATATGGCTCAATGGCTACCGTTATGCCAAGGCGGGTGTCATGCTGAACGATCTGGCACCACATGGGCAACAGAGCACCCTTTTCAGCACGGCCAGCACGAAACCAGAGCAAGAGAGCCTTCTAGCCGCCATGGACGGGATCAACCAGAAATTTGGGAGCGGTACTCTTTTCCCGCTCTCGGCAGGCATCAAACGAGACTGGAAGCCCAGGCGGGCCATGCTCTCAGCGCGCTACACGACCCGACTTGATGAGATTATGGAAGCTCAGACGTGGTAACTATGTCGGCTTCCGCCCTCATGTCGGACATACGGAGGACAGAGTCCACTTCCTCATAGCGGACACCAATGGTTGGAAGCCCTGCCGCTGAGTTTGGCCCAAAGCTGCCAGGCGGCTCGGGCCATGAACAGGAAAAAGCGGTCGTTGTAGGAGGCTGGAGATTCGATGAAAATCGACTGGAAACGGACGTAGTGGAGTTGAAAGAAGAACATCAACGTTTCGGCTCAGTTGCAGGCAGCGCGGCGGAACGACCACAGCAACCGGTTATTAGTGGCCGGTTCCGTAGATAGCGGTAGTGCAGCGTAATCACGGTTCCGTCTCAGATTGCTTCGGACCCTGCTTAAAATCTGCATAGGTCCGCACATCACGCCACTCGTTTGCCTGCTGCCGCTGCACCTCCACAAGCCAATTAGGCGGCGACGGCGGATAGGGCTGTAGCTCCCGCTCGCCAAACGCGAACCACACGATGGCGCGCTCGCCGACATACTGCCGAAGCAGGTCTTCTCGGATGTAAAGGATGCTGCCGTCGAGCCCATCGACGCCGCCGAGAGTGATTGTGGCTCGGGTTCCATCGGGGAGGAACTGGTCGAAGGACTGTGGGCTGCTGCGGAGATCAAACCGAGCCGAAAAGAGACGCGACGGCACCGGGACACTACCCGCACGGTTCATCTCGCTGTGGTAGCTCTCCCACGCATATTTATGCGCGAGCACCTCAATGTTCACCCTATTTGCGTCAATCCTAACCTTTTCGCGGTAAGCATCCTCGTCGACGCCTACGGAGGCAAAGTGTGGATGCCATGGAATCTCGCCTGCGAAGATATAGTAGTCACTTGGTAGGTCACGAGCCTTCCAAGGCCGCATCCCGTCTTTGAGAGCCGAGCACAGCAGAGGCGCGCTCGCATCCTCTGTTGCGAAGGCTGAGATGAAAGCCCAGACTTCGCGCCCGAGGATACGATCGGAGACCTTAATGAATCCATGAGCGGCAAGCCACGGGCCACGATGCTCATCGATCATCTCCCTTCGAAAGAGACTCAATGGCATCGACGTGTTGCTTTCACGCATCCAGCTCTCGTCGTCTTTTATGCTCGGGAGTAACCATGCGTCAGGAGCCAAGATATTGCCGTCTGTGGGTGGCTTCTCCGGGAATGACGGATCGATGTCGACATCAGAAAATGAGTAATTCTTGCGTGGGAACTGCTCGCGTTCCTCCAAGAGGCCCGCATATGTAAAGAAGCCAATCCAGCCGTATTTCTTCCCATAACGTTCTGCATGCGGCCGGTTTCTGCTGCCATATCCATAGGCATCGTCAGTGATTCTGTTGTCTATTGTACCGAGGGTCGTCTGTCGCCATCCAAGTGCCCACACGACTCCGCGCACATAAGCCACCGCCGCTCGATGTCCCGCGTGGTCCATGTCATAATTGCCGCGATCGTCGAACAGCCTCCCCAGCGTGTAATTCTTAAAGTCCATATGGAGCGTCCGTCCTGCTTCGTCGGCTCCCGCATCACCATCCGTGAGAATTTGGATGGGATCAGGCGAGGCGAATGCCCATGGACCACTCAGCACGTTAGGCAGCGTGGACATGTAGAACTTCGTGGCGAAGGCGACGATACCTCGAACGTACAGTCGCGCGAGGTAGTGCAGCGTCGGCGCAGTAGCTGACGCCCCCACGAGCGCCTCTGCGAGTCGATGGAGGAACAGCTTCAACGGGGCGGCAAAATCGGCGTCTCCGAACTGATGACCCATCACAACGCCGTAGGAGGCCGCCAGCATGCGCTCACCCACATAGGCATCGTTCACGGCAAGCGAGTCTATGGTCAGTTCGAAGAGTTCCTCAGGATTGGCCCGTCCGAACCAGTAGAGAGCCCGTGTCGCTTGGTCGCGTAGCCGTCGGACTGTGCTTGTAAGTGTCCACATCACCCAGCGAGCGCGCAGTAGATCACCTGTGCGCATTCGCCGGGCCCGCCAACGCTGTTCCAGGCGCTCGAGGTCCTTGAGGTGATTGCCATTCCCGTCTCGGTGCTTTCGAAGCCACTCCGTCCATCGCCGGTCCCGCTCAGAAACCGCCATCGTTCGCAATGCCCGGTCGAGCCCCTCAGCATTCAACGGATGACCTAACACGCCGCGCACGTTCCAAAATCGAACGAGAATCTCTGCGTCGCCTTTCCGCACGAGATCCAGCAACCGATCAACTGTTGCTGCGTCAAAGAACGTTTGTTCGAGTTGGGCCGCTAGTCTCAATGCACGTCCGCACAGTGGTTCGTCCACCATTTGCCAGATCTGCTTCGCGTGAAATCTCCGAGGTAACTGACCAACTAGCGAAGCGACGATATCGTCGGCGAGTGGATGACGGTCGTCATAATCGCCAGCAAGTAATGTCGTCGTCGAAGACTGCCGAATCCACGTCTCAAAGTCACCCTGTCCATGCTTCACTAGCAGCGCGTTTGCGACGATATGGCCAGCAAGCAAGTCATAGACGGGCATGAACGCGCCGTGTCCGTCAGAAGGTATGCGGATAAGGACTCCTTCATGTTCCAGTGCACGGACAAGACTTTGGTCCCACGGTCGCTGCGTGTCATTCAGAATGGTCCGTAGCTCATCAAATTCGATGGAACGGTTTCTTTCTTCCCATAATTTGTTGGCGATGACTGAGATCGCTTTATTCACGTCATGTGCGTAAAATCGGTGTGCGCGAGAGGCCAACTCGACGACCCGAACACAAGCTTGTTCCAGATAGAGATCGAAAAGTGCTGTCAGCGAACCCGGCATTGCGTTGACGCCGACTATTTGCTTCCGGGTTGGATTTGTAACTTCGCAAAAGAGCCTTAGCGTGAGTGGGTGCTTCAGAAATTGAGGCAACATAGCATCGGTATAATCGATTTTCCAGTGGTGGAAGTGTTCACGAATTGCCTGAATGGTCTCTTTTCCGTAGTCCTGCATTTCTACTCGACACATTCCATCGGGAAGAGCATCGTTTACAAACTCCGGACGCAGTGTACAGACCAAAAGCACATACGGATACTTCGTGAGTGTGGCCTCCAATGATGCGAGCAAGGCTTTCCACATCCGTGGATCTTCGGCTTCGTTCAGGCCATCAATGACTACGGGAAGACGATGGCCCGTGCGCTGCCCAGCAGCATCCACCGCTGCGAGCAATGCCTCCATGCTGGGCATAGGTTGGCTTGCGATTGATAGGCGGCGAGCCAGATCGTCGGCAGAGTAAGTCGCGTGCAACTCTCGGCCGTGTAGCAGCACTCCAGGAGGGCGCGTCGCCGTGCCCGATGTCAGCTGAGCCGCGAGTTGCGTCTTCCCGCAGCCTGCGGGTGCAAGGACCGCAACTGCCCGCGAAGCGAAATCTGTTTCGATCTCATCGAGTAACCGTAATGCACCATGACATGCTGCAACCGCGTTTGTCGAGTAGAGACCAACTCGATGGTTCCCGGATCGAAGCTTCCGAGGGGCTATTGCTACGTCAGTGGGGAGCTTACGTGGACGTGCAGTTAGCTCATCGCGAAGCAGGTCAAGATCGCCGCAGCAGATGCCTTCAGCAACCTTATCCAGGGTGTCTGCTGATTGTCTCGAAGTTACAATGACGTTAGTTACTACCGGCGCAAACAGAGGAGGCGCTGGTGGCGAAGTCTCTACCGCTTGCGCATTCGTGCGCAGTTCTGACGATAGTTCCTGCAGTACGTTCCATGAATTCGATTCACCGAGCATTCTACGCAGTTGCCGCTCAGCTTCGCCAACGTGGTGCACGTCGGGTTGCCACCTTGTTCGAATCGGGGCGACGGCATGCTCGTGGCACTCCCGCAGGGTATCAGGCGTCAGTACAAGCTCACCAAAGTAGGTGCTTCTAAGAACAGCTGCCTGGCCATTGAGGAGGTTATCAACCTCGTCACTGGTCCACAGATGCAGCCTCATCTTGGATGAAAGGCCGATGAACCACTTCTGGTCACTCTTTGTCAGAGTCCGACGTGTCCACAGAACCCAATCGGTAAGGCCGGGAAGGTAGGTCTCGGTCTTTCGCAATCCCTCTTCGATTTTCGCACGTCTTGTCGCCCCCAACTCACCACTGGAAGAGAGTTCGTACCATTTGCACTGCCAGCCCCACCAACGGCTTGCATCTCCGAGCCCATCGCATTGAGTGTCGAGTTTAAGATGAAACTCGACGCCTGGCTGGTTCGCGAGGGCATGAAACACCCCGAAACTTCCAAACTTTTGGCGCACGATCCCTCGGCAGAGCAGCTCAAAGTTCTTCTCGGGGCTCCCCGGCAAATTTGTAAAAATCTCCCATTTTAGTGCGGGCATCGTGTCTCAACACCCTCTTCCGTGAGCAGTCCCGGGGAAATCGTGGGCGGAGTACACCTCAATACGTGCACCTTTCAAAACCATAATCTTGAGAAATGCCGAGATATCGAGCTCTTCTGTCGTCAAAACTATATCATTGCCTTCGACCCTGACGCTGGCCTCGTAGGCGAACTGTTCAACCTCCTGTGGTCCGATCGAGACGTCCAGGCGCCCGAGTAGGTTGAGCATCTCTGTGCCGTAACGATCCGAAGGGCTGCCGAGAGTCAAAGTGCCATTAGACTGATCCTTGGCCACTTGCTCCGTCAGTGCATCGATGATCTCCTTGGCTCTCGTCGCCTTCGAGGCGTCTTGGAAGTGCCCGATCATTACCAAGTTCGCCGAATGTTCAGTGCCATGATGATGCCAAATTTTCATGTGTCGTTTCCCCCAATGTCGTTGGCAAGCTGATCCATGGCCTGTAGTAAGCCTCCCTCACCGAGCCGCACGCCAGCCTCAGCATAGGAAGAAGGCTTGAGCACGCCCTTTGCGTCTATGTGTGCATAAGCAAGGAGGCCGCGCTCTTCCGCCAGCGGATTGCAGATCGGAAAGCCGTCGGCGCTTACCTCATTGATGCATAGCTTTAGAGGTCCTCTGTAAGATTCGACCCAGAGGCGAAGGCCATGCAAGATATCCGGAGAGATGACCGGGACCCCGCGTACCGGCACTTGCGGGAGCACCAGAAGTTCACTGGCTCCAGCATCTGCAGCAATGATAGCGACCTCGTCGAGGTCAAACAGTGTGCGTTCATTAATCACAACATTGACGCCGAAATCGGAGATGCACCGGATATGCTTCAGACAAGTAAGAAGTGCGGGGAAGGAACGCCGACGAATTGACTCATAGGTCGTTCCGACGCCATCCATACTCACACGTACGAAGTTGACGCTGCCACAGAGGCTCTCCGCGAGAGCGCCATCAATGTGGTGGCCGTGGGTTGTAAATGAAACGGAGAGCTGGGTCTCGCGCGCGACGTAGTGACAGAGCCTTTCAAATTCGGGGTAGAGCGTTGGTTCTCCACCGCCAAATCCGACGCCAAGGGCACCATGTGAATCGAGTTCGGCTAACCATTGCGTGACGAGGTCGAACCGAAGCTGGTCGCGGGACTTTGGCGCGTAGCAATGAGCGCAAGCCAGATCGCAGCGGTTTGTGAGGGCCATGGAGACCTGTCGAGGTGCTCTTGAATGGAGTGAGGCCGGAATACGAACTTCGTCAATGAGGACGTTCAGGCCAGAAGTGCGATTGAAAACGTGGAGTCCCGCAGGACCATAACGCAACTTCCAACTATTAGTCTGGTGGCTTTTTTGCGATGTTCTCACTGTCATACAATTTCTTATTGCTTGGTCGGCTCCCAGAGCGTCACGTTGCATCACATCATAGCCCTCCTTAGGATAATCATAGTACAATCTCTTCGTCACTGCCATTGGGAAGATGGCGGCATCCACTCCCGGTTCAGTCACGACAGATGATTTCTTTCGGTAAATGAACCGCTATTGGAATCGCCGCCGTCCTTCGGAACGGGTATCGCGGGCGCGTAGCCGTCTGGCCCACCCAAGCTTCCAATTATAGGAATTTCCGCTTTTGGGAGGCTGATTAGGGGGCAAGAGAGACTGGGACGGGGCGCTTTGTTGTCAGAGTCCTCGACAGTATGAATGGTAGTTTGGGGATTATCACACCTGACAGCAGACCTTCCGCTCCCCCCCCATATCTGCCTCTACACTTGGCTATGTGGTAAGCTGTAGCAGCCAACGGCTCTCCGCTGCCCATGAGCGCCGTTGGTCAGACCATTTTCCCGTCGTCAGGAAAATGCTCTTGCTACATGCGCTTTAATACACACGGCATGCATTTCATATTGCATCTTGTGTGTATCGTGTGTATATTCTGTTTATGAACAGCGCAGCACTCATCAAAGAAATGATAAAGGCCGGATGGGAAGAAGTCCGGGTCCGGGGCTCACACCACCAGTTCCGGCACCCTGACCATAATCACACGGTCACTGTGCCTCACCCAAAAAGGAACTGGGCAAGGGATTAGTTGCTGCAATCAGGAAACAGGCCGGGCTGAAATAGCCCGGCGAGGAGCAAGAAAAATGCGCTACCCTATTGTTATTGAGCCCGGATCGGACACAACGGCATTTGGTGTTGTTTTCCCCGACCTGCCCGGCTGCTTTTCTGCCGGGGATACTCTGGACGAAGCTATCAAGAACGCCTCTGAAGCCGCTGCGCTGTGGATTGAAGATGCCCTTGATAATGGAGATCCGGTTCCTGCCCCCTCCTCGTTTGATGCCGTGCGGGACAACCCGGAGTGGAAAGGCTGGATTTTCGCTTTGACTGATGTGGACCCCATGCTGTTCGACACATCAGCCGAGCGTGTAAACATCACCCTTCCCCGCCGTGTTCTGGTACGTCTTGACCGCCGGGCTAAAGAGGAAGGAGAAACCCGCTCAGGGTTTATTGCCCGGATGGCAATGAGCGCATAGGTGGATGGGTCTGCCGCTCACAAGCCAGCACCAAAGGCCGACAAGCTGAATACGACCCCAGCAGCGTACCGCTAGGTCCGGTGTATTCCACCTGAGCCACGCGTCCCTGTCGCATCCGGGCGACAAAGTGACACGTCCCGTGGCCGGACAGGTCCAGCTCCAGACTAAATGGCCCTTTGAAACTCAGCGGCCCCTGCACCTGCTGATCCTGCCGCCATTGCAGCACCTCGCCGTCTGGCAGGGTAGCCACGTTATCCGGCACTCCAGCGCAGGCGATAAGGTCCGAGCGGGGCATGCCGACAAGATCGTGCTTGGCCTGTAGCGGGACGTTGGAGCAGGCAGAGAGGGCCAGTAGGCAGGCCAATGCTTTAATCTGCATCATCCTGCCCTTTCGTAAGTTGCCCCCAGAAGCTGCCAGCGCTTGCCCGCCAGCGCCATATGAGCGCCAGCAGGAGCATGCCGAGGCCGACAAACGCGCCCCCGGCGATAGCAAAAAATTCGTTGTCTGGCGTCATCCTATGGTCCGGCTATAAAGTGCGAGCCAGTAAACGCCCGCGAAGAAACCGACCACGAGACCGGCTACGCCACACCCAGTGGCAATCAGATAGGTCATTGTGAATTACTCGCTGCATAAGCATAAAAGACAAAACCGCCGAGAAGCCCTACGGCCACCCCGGCGATAGCGGTTGCTGTGAATGCAATGACCGTCATGGCGTCAGGAACTCCACATTCTGCGCACGGAGCGCATCAAGGTCAGGGCCGGTTGGATACAGGCCATTGGCCAGCGTGAGCTGCGGCCAAACGAGGCCGTGGGCCTCCATGATCCGGCTATGCAGCCAGCCCCATGTGACCTTCTGAATTGCCCCCCACGTCAGCAGGTCCACCGTGTCGGAATCGGACAGGCCGCTATAACTCCAGCCCAGTAGACAATGGCCGCCAGCGCTGCCCGGCGTAGTATCCCCATATGCGCCGTTGTCCGCCTCCAGCACGCATGCGCCATTGGTCGCTTCAATCTGATTCATGTCAGACTGGGAAAGCAGCACGCCGAGATAGACAGTCCCGAGGCAGGCCATGATCAAAGCCAGAGCATTGCGGTCCTGCGCGTTGGCGGTTCCCCATAACGGGTAGTAGTCCCCAGATGCCAGACGGTAGCCACAAACCACCGCAAACCTTAGAACATCGACCTCCACGCCACCCTGGTCTGTTTCCGGACAGCCCGGCTTGTATCCGGTGCTTTCGGCATAGAACTGGATAGCGTTATCGTCATCCACACCGATCTGAAATCTGCCGAGGGCCGCCGTGGCACGCAGGGCATTGGCCAGCCCAGCACTGGTGCAATCCCCAAGCAGGTCATTCCCCAACATGAGCGGGGCCGGGTTGATATGCGACCGGTCCAGCACGGCAGGAGCCTTGCGGGCCATCATGCGCAGGCCGTCCAGGCGGGGCTGGCCCGGAAGAACAACTGCCGGGCGACACCCGAGCTTGCGCCCGCTCATAGATACCACGCCCGCGCATAGACGCTTGCAACCCATGCTCCGGCCACAATGGCGCCAGCCGAGGCGACCAAGGCGAATGGCCGCATTACTTCACCCCCAGA
This sequence comes from Acetobacter zythi, assembly GCF_963921165.1. Taxonomy (NCBI): domain Bacteria; kingdom Pseudomonadati; phylum Pseudomonadota; class Alphaproteobacteria; order Acetobacterales; family Acetobacteraceae; genus Acetobacter; species Acetobacter zythi. Next base: position 86,209 of record NZ_CAWUEO010000001.1, on the reverse strand, counting down.
ATGGCCAGTGCCTGCGCCTCGGTCATGCCGGTGGCGGGGTTGGAAGCCCCCACAAACACCATATCGCGGGTCATGCGTACACGAACCGGCGCGCGGGTGGCGGAAATGCCCAGCAACGCCTCAAACACACTGACGATGGTAGCCAGAGCGTTAGACGCCGTTTTGGCGTCGGCAATGACGGTCGCGGACAGGACTGCGCCAGACCCGGCAATGGCGTTGTCAATCGCGCCGGAAACTGTGGTCATGCCAGTAAGAACACTGCTGACACGGGTTTGCCATGACGCATCATTATAGTTGATGGTCAGCGTGGATCCGGCGGCATCCGAGAAAGCGGACAGTGCCCCGGAAAGTGCTGTATCGGCAACGCTGATGGCCGCAGCATAGGGTGCGAGTGCCGGGAAAGCGGACAGGAAGCTGCTCACGGTGGCGGCCGCGTTCAGGCCTGCCTGCCCGTAAGCCTTTACCTTGGCCACATCCAGCGTGATGGTGGTCACGCCATTCGTGGTCGTAACAGCACAACCGGCCATGGTGGCAACAGCCACAAGAGCACCGACCGACATAAGGGCATTCCCCATAAAGCGGCGCTTGCCCTTATCAACAGCGTCGATCTGAACGGCATGAACACTCTCGGGGGTGCCGGAGCGCAGGATATTACGCAGAGAAATCAGTTTCATCATTGATCCCTTAGGCAGATAACAAAAAAAGCCCCGCTGCGTTGGCAACGGGGCGCATGGGTCAGGCCGGGGCCTGTGTGGGGTCTGTGGCAGGCTCTTGCGTAACCTGTGCGGCAACCGCACTTCCCGCTGTCAAAGCGGCCAGCTTGGTCATGCCGGAGAAAATTTCGGACAGGGCCGTATCCACTCCATTCAGGTCGAGTGCCGGATCCAGCCGGGGCACCAATGTCTGCACCAGCAGGCTGACTGCCGTGCCTGCGAGGTTGAGGTCGGCCTTAACTGCGGCATCTTCATGCTTGCCCGCGATCTGGGAGACCAGGCCATTCAGGGCTATTGTGGATTGAAGTTCGCTCATGCTGGATTGCTCCATAAAAAAAGCCGCCTCTTTGGGCGGCTGTGCGTTGGGGGAGAAAAGCGTGGTCAATCCGGGGGACTGTCCCGCGCCAAAGGGCTGGGCGGAACAATTGCCCGGCCAGCCACAACCGGGGGGCGAAGGCCGCTCCCCTTGCTGATCCAGAGGGTTGTCAGCGCATTGGCTGCTGCCCCCCAGTTGCAGGCAATAAAGTTGAGCACCCGGTAAGCCAGCATCAGAACAACCTGCATGCGGCCATGACCGGTAGGAGGTGTGAGATCTGTGCAGGCAAGTGCTACGGCAATCCATGCGAGCAGAACGTATTCGCGGTACGGGTCTGGAATGCTGAGAACAATCCCGACCAGAACCGTGGGCTTGCTCACAGCTTTAGCTGTCAACACAGCCGTTCTGGCGGGCTGGGGCGGTGTATCCACCATCAATTTTTCCCTGGTCAAAAGGCGCCACGCAAGTTGGCGCAACAGAGCAAGCCGCATGGCTGGCTCCTTTCCTCAGGCTGCAATGGCCTGCTGGAACAACCCGACGTTGTGGGCCGCATTGGCCGCCCCCAGCGCCGTGTTGTAATTCTGTTTGTGGTAGGCACTGAGTGCGGCCGCATCATTAGCGGCTGGTAGTGGAGCTGGCGCGCGCAGGTACTTCACTCGCGCCATGGCGCAGGCGTAGCGCAAATTCCAGACCATGGTTATCGCTGGCTGTTGTGCGACCAGACCACAGAGATGCAGAAGCGCATCTGAGAAGTCTGGCTGATAGCGCAGCCAGTTTGTCCAGCAATCATCATGTGTTGCGGGTTCCATTTGCCACAGGCCTAATGCTGGCCCTTGGATCTGGGCCAGATAGCTCAGACCACTTTCCGCCAGCGCAGTGCCGGCCAGCAGGTTAACAGCGGCATCCCCGCCCTGCCCCATGGCCTGAACAACAGGCAGAACAATGCGAGCTTTGAACTGGGAGAGGTTAAGGCCGGTCATGCTGCCCCGCCTCCTGCTGGTCATCATCTATATGCGGGTGGCGATGGAGAAAATGCACACCCCCAAAAGCCCAGTCATCCCATGTCTGGCTGGATAGGAGCGTTCCACCAATCATGCCACCAATGGTGACAATAATGCCGATGACAGTCCCCCATATCTTGATCTTCTCTCCACGCAACCTGACTGCCCGGAGCTCCTGCTCTTTCAGCTCATTCTGCCGCTTTTGTGCGCCAGTATGCTCAGCTAATTGGCGGACAAGCCCTTCCACACTGCCCCGAATATCCGAGAGTGCCGAAACTGAAGCCTCCGAACGGGCATTCCCTTCCGCGCGAACCGCCACGACTTCGCGCATCAGGTTGTGCTGCTCTTTTCCCAGTCCATCCAACCGGCCGTTAATCTGAGAAATTTCTTGCGCATGCTCACCCACGATTGCGCGCAGGTCATTATCAGACGCGCGCTGTCCCGCGCTCTGTGCTTCAGTCATTCGTTTTATCCGGGCATAAAAAAACCGCCTCACAGGGCGGCGGGTCGGAGCGTGGACCTTGATGCAAGTCAGGCTGTTGCAGCCGTTGCTGTCAGCACATCCGTGGGTTGGGTGGGCAGTGCGGTGCTGGTGGTGTCCGTTCCATTGGCAATGGCGTTAATGGCCAGCACATAGGCTTTCATATCCGCTGTAAACACCTCACCCATTGCAGCGGCAAGACTAGCCTGCTGTTGCACCCACGCTTGCGCTGTTTGGGCCTGCGTTGTGAGCGGAACAACAGGTGCGGGTGGTGTGTATTGGACCAGTGCGCCATTGCTCACGCCATACGGGCCTGCCGTTCTGGCCGCAAACTGCTCCGCTGTCAGAGGCAACAACTCAGAAGCTGGCGGGAACCCAGTGGTATCGGAATAAAAGTCCATATCCAGCCAGCCAAGAACCTTGGTGGGTTGCGGGGCTGTGGTGTCATATTGCGCGTAATAGCGATTTGGGTAGGCGTTCGTCATTGGGCTTCACCTATAACGGTCAGGTTCAGGGCAACGGGTTCTGATGCCACAACATGGGCACTCGCGCCGCCCCCTGACCAACAGGGCAAATCAAGGAGTATTCCCACGTTAGTTGTGCCGCTGTTGGCTGGGGTTTGCGGAGTAGCAACCTGCAACTGGGCTGCATATCCATTGGGGGTCGCACCCGCCGCTGCGGTCACGCTTGGAACAGTTCCGGCTTTGTAGGCAAATGGGAATGCCTGATACATCTGGCTATGTGCCGCAATGATCTGGAACGACTGGGTTAGGATATTCCCCTGCCTTGTCCAATAAACTGCGCCCAAGGCGGATGTAGCGGGAATGACACCTGTGGAGCCGGGTGCGTAACTCTGGGTTGTGCCGTCCTGCATTGTAGCAATCAGGTTCCCATCTGCATCTTCCTGCACATCCACTACGCGGACATTGGTGCCACTGTCTGCGGGCACAGAGCGGATATACCGCCCTTCGGCAATCCGTGCGCTCAACACCTGCTGGGAAGCAAAGTCATTCGGATCAGGGGCCAGAACCTGCTCCGCCCCGCTCAGATCAAGCTCCATGACTGCAAGCGCCACGCTGCCCTTATTGGCTGTGCCCGGTGTGCCGCCGCTTATGGTCAGTGTGGCATCTGGAGTAGCATCCCCCTCGGCTGGCGCACCTGCCGCCCAGAAACGGTGAGTGGTGGTGCCAGCAGTGGTTTTGTCACCCCAATCCATTTCGCCTTTGACGTTGCCGCCGGCCAGCAACAGGTAGCGTAGGTCGGCCTGCTCTTCGGTCATAACCCCAGCAAAAAAATTCACCCAGTTTGCATTCTCAGCACCTGGCACGGTCAGGTTGTTCGCCTTGGTAGACTGCCAATAATTGCCTGAGGCATCGAACGCGATAGCACCTAACGGGTAGCCACCAATCAACTGAGCCAAGGATGCACTATATGGCGCGACACCATACTGAGCCGGAGCAAAAATGGTCTGCATGGCCTTGAGGACCTGCGACCAGTCTGCGTTGCTCGGAGTAATGCCCGCAGCTTTGATGATGGCGATCAGTTCTGCCATCATCATATTATAATGCCATGCGGGTGCATCTGTTGCCAAAAGACCGGTCGCCGGGTTCCCGTCGGTTGCCCAACCGGGTGTGCCAGAGGCGGGGGCCGTGTCGGCCTGCGCCTGTGTGACCGTGTTGGCTGCGATCAGCAGATCCATGTCAGTTCCCGTAATTGAATAAAAGGATTGTATGGGCCGGGGCGCGGGCTTTCAGCTCGCATTGCAGAACATTGTTGCTCCACTGCGCCCATGGCTGGCCGAAGTTGTCACCAAACTTCAGCCGGTTGATTGTAAACTGGGGGGCATTGACCTGCCACGCGTAGGCCCATGCCTCACCCCCAAATGGCGAGCCAAAGCGTGCCCCAAAGCGTCGGGGAGCAAACTGGGTGATGGTGATGTCGTAACCAAGGACCTTGGCAAAGGCGACGAAATACGGGACCGAGCACCCATTGCTATCTGTCAGCCGTGCCACAACCTGTGCGCGTCTTTGAGCAATGCTTGGATTGGTGCCTGCACACGGGTCTGGCAGACCCAGAGTTGCCTCCCATTCCGGCAGAAGCTCCGTCGTGCTGGTGGGAAAAGCATCGACCAGCAAGTTGGATGCCCTGTCCGAGCTGCGCGCAAAGCTTGCTGCCCATGCCGCACTCAGTTGGTAGAGCACGCCGCCCGGCTCCCTTGGCCAGATCGGACCGGTTGGCAGCAGGCTCATAAATGCGGAGCGGAACATATCCTTGGTAAAGACAGGTGGCATGTCAGCTCTCGAAGGTGATGGTGCCCAGCGTTGGCATGGCAGCGGCATTAGCACCTGTAACTGGCCCCGTAGGCTGGGAGACGCTGAAGGTGCTCAGGTTCAGGGCGGACAAGGCTTCATCCCAGTTGTTGGGATGGATTGTGCCTCCGGGGGCGGATAGGCGGAGAAACATGTCCGTCAATGCGGCCTTGATAAGCGTCTGGTTGGCAACCGTATTACCGGTGCCCAGATCCGCGATGGTAAAGTCCACGGGCTGGGGCACGGGGCTACAGACAATGACAAGAGCATCGACCGGCTGCGACTGATAAAGCGCGTTGGCAATGACCAGCTGGTCCCCTGTTGCCGTGGCATAGCGTGTATCTGAAATACTTGCCCCATCGGTCCCATTTGGGAAGCCACCACTGGCTGCATCGGCGTCATCCAGCATGGGGTAAACCACCATTGTCCCGGCTCCAAAGCCCAAGGGATTAACCCAAGCTCGGGTTACGCCGGGCACAGCCAGAGCCCAGTCGATGTAATCCTGTTTTTTGCCGTTTTCTCCATCCCCTTGCCATGCAAGCAGGACACGAGAGCGGAAGTCCTCCTCTTCCTCGATATCCGTGCCACCACCAAAAGCAGAAGACACCTGCCCCACTGTCTGGATACCAGGGACAGGGCTGGATAATGTTGCAAGGCTGCCTGATGGCAGGTTGCCAGCACTTCCTGTTACGCTGCATGTGGCAGGGGCCGTGGCAACACTATTGGTGGTTGTGCTGTCGGCAGTTGTCGTGGCTGTTAGGCCGCCCGCTAGAGCGATACTGGTACCCGATGGAATGGTACCATCCCCTGTAACATTGAAGGAAACGCTGCCAGAGGCTGCGGACGGTGCCTTGCGGGTCACACCTTTTAACGCCCCCCAGCTTTCCAGATATTCATCCGTTGCAGTCCAGGGGACCGCCTGTTGGGATATCCAGTCCAGATAGGCGTAATGGAGGTAGGAGAGGCCCGCCAGCGCGTAACAAAGAACACTGAGAACAGAAAAGCGTAGCACGGCGGAAACACCGGATATTCCACCGTCCAGAACATCCTGCAGCGCCTGCTGCCGCAGGTCGGTCAGGGTTGGTCTTGCATATGGCATTATAGCCCTTTCCATGCCCATGAGAACAGGAACACTTGCGGCGCAACCTGCCCCGGTTCCTGTACTGTCACGCGGAATTCCACCGCCTGCCTGTTGGTGGCACTCCATTGCGCGGCAACCACCACGCTCTGGGCCACGCCATCATCCACCAGCCATTGCAGCGCTTCCTGACATATAGCCTCGACCTCACGCGGGACGCTGGATTGCCCGGCCTTTATGGCGCGCTCCATTTGCCACAGCCGCGAGCCTATGGGGCTGTCGGCCCAGGCATCGGCCCACCAGCCACGGCGGTTGTTTGTGCGGGATCCTGAAGCGCCAGCAGCAGGAGAAATGCCAACTGCGCCGTCGAGTGTGGTTATGGTGTCTGGTGCCACCCGGTCCGTGAACAGGCTGACCATAACGGCGGAGGCCAGAGCGCTGCCAAGGAGCAGGTCACCGCTGCTGACAATCCATTCCCCTTCCGCACGGGCTACGTTCAACGAAAGTGCGATATCCATGCTTTATTCCGGTGCCCCTGTAGTGCCTGGTGCAGCCTGCACGGGATGCTTGTGGTTGGTCAGGCTGATCTTGCCGGCCAGCACGTCCCCCTTTGCCGAAATATCTCCGGTGCTGGTTATGGGGCAGTTAAAGGCGGCCTCAGACGCAGTGACATTGAGGGGGCCTGATGTGGAGATGGAAATACTGCCATCCGCCTTGAGCCACACCCGCGCACCTGTTGTAACGTGGTAGAGGCATGCATCCCCCGGTTGCAGGTCCCGGGGGTAAGACCGTTGGTCCCCAGTCGCCACGGCAACACCGCGAGACCGGTCCCCCGCCTGAAATAGCACCACGACATCAGAGCCCGGAAGAGGGCAGCTGTGGAAACCAACCTGCTGGAGCAGAGGCACATCACTGCGGAGTTCTCCGCCGGCCAGTGCAACCTGTACAGTATGGGTAGAGGCCGCCTCATCCGTATTGGCCGTCAGGCGGCCCAACCCCAGAGCCATGGACACACGCCGGCTCATGCGGCTGAATGCGTTGGACATCAGGAATTCCTTGTGGTGGCTGCCACACCCTCGCTCTGGGCAAGAGGCAGGACCAGTGGCTGGGGTTTGAATGCCTGCGGGGGCATCAAAACCAGATTGGCGTGGGTGCCGCTCTCGCTTTGCACAAACTCGATTTCGGCTATTAGCAGCTCCTTTTTGAAGCCTGTCTGGGGTCGCGAAACCGTACAGAGCGTGTTGGGTTGCCAGAGATGCCCATTACTGTCCCGCCAGCTATCGCTGGTGATTTCCACCACCTGCGACCGCCCATACCGACGTGCGACCTCCCACTGCACCCGTTGGCGGGCTACAGCGTAATCTGCATCCCCTGTTTCAACCGGGATGAGTAGTGTGCGTGGCCGCTTTACCCCGCCATCATTCGCAGACGCCTGTACAGGAGCAGTCTGTGCCTGCATCTGCTGTGTCTGCTTGTTGCCATCTTCTGGCGGACTAAACAGCACTGCCATGTTCTGGATAATGGCCTGCACATTGCTGTAGCGGCCACTGAGCGAGCGAAGGACGGACATGCGCTCAATGTTCTTCCCCATCGTCAGGCACCCAACATTTTTGGTGCCCAGAGGGGCCAGCACGATGCTGCCGTCTGGCTGGTCGTAAAACAGGCACCCGGCCAGGCGCGTAGCGCGCTCGATGACCTCATACGCGGTTTCGGTCAAAATAACAGAGAACTGCTGGATATTGGTTTCCCCTGCCCCGCCAATGGACCTGACCTGTATGCCCGCCTGCTGGCAGACCTGCTGGGCAATGCCCAGCACGGTCGTATTGTTCATCTGGTAGGTGGAAAACAGGGCCGAGCATTCCACTGCATCAACCGACTTGGACGTGGCAATAATCCGCAAGGAATGCTCTTCAGGTCCAGTGTCTTCGGCAATACTCTGGACGTAGCCGGTCAGGACCGGATCATTACCGATAAGGATACTGCAGGCATCCCCTTCGCTGATTGAAAGGTCACTGCCTCCAGTTGCAGTGGGTTGCCAACTGGATGTTTCCAGCATGGCCGCCCAGGGCATGATTTCCAGCCCAATACGAATGGAAACCCGCTCCCAGCCGGTAATGACGTATTGGCCAATCCTGATTGTAACGCCCTGAGCCGTTTGACTGTCATACCCAAGCACTGTGGATGCATCGCTCAGAAGGCTCATTGGGATCTCCGCAATATCAGGAGGACAAAGCTTGGAAATTTGTCGGCATGAAGGCTGGATGAATGGGGCTTGCCCTGCCGATCAGATCATCCGATCGGGAGCCATCCGCATATAGCTGTTGTGCCAGCACAAGGGCGGGCAAAGGCTCGTTGCGGGTAACGGTAATCTGGTCCGGTAACAGGCTGGCCTGCTGTGCCAGAAAGGTGGTCAGGAACGAGCGAAGGTCCCGTAACGCCCGCCAGACATCCGTGTAGCCCTCATCCGCCGCTTTGGTGGCTGCCGCATCCATTTCCGTGGCAACCAGCTTACGGAGTGCTTCTGCCTGATCGGATGATGTTGGGTTCCAGTCCGCACAGGTCAGAGCGATGGATGCCAAAGCCATCTGCCGGCACATTGCCGCCGTGGCAGAACGGGCCGTTACAATAGCTGCCCCAATGGGGGCCAATGTCGCGCTGGCTTCCACATCGAATGTGGCGAGGGAGAGCAAAGCGGCCAGCTGCGCGCCGGGATCTGCAAGAGACGTCCGTACCAGCTCCGCCACGTTCAGAGCAGCACTGGATAAAGCATCCGCCGAACCACCTGCCCCCAGATCCGCCACGGCACTTTCCATGGCTACGCGGGAAGTTGTCAGATCAGCCAGAACGGTTGACACCGTGGCCGTATTATCGACCACCGCAGCATTTCCTGATGTGTATCTGCCGTTATTGCCAGGAAGGATACTGATCGCTGAGGCCATAGCCCGAGGTGAGCGAACAGCTTGATTGGCAACCCTCCCCCACCCCGTCGCTACTGCCTGCGCGGCTGCAACAACAGGCTGGCCAACGGCTAAAGCGGCAGTGGCTGTTTTGACATAACTGCTGGCGGAAACAGCCTGCGCCACAAGTGCGGCAGCGGCTGCCGCGGCATCAAGGGCAATCTTGATTGTACTGCCCAGCAGATCCTGCTGCTCTAGGAAATCGAACGAGACATCAATCCGACCCGTGATGCCGTCTGGTTCGCCCCATGCAAAATTCATGCATGCGGCTTTGATGACCCCAATGGTAGGGTGGATCAGCAACCCGGGGCCTGCCGTTTCTGCCGCCATGACCAGAAGATCACGCTGCGCAGCGGCTGTTGCACCCGTTACAAACCCATGGATATGATAGACCCGCCCCCGTTTCCCCAGGTCCTCAACATAGACCCCATCCCTGTAGGGATACTGGTGCACAGCCTGCTTGCGCCCGGTCTCCCCCCCACTGCCCAGAACGGCAAAAGGCACCGCACGGAATGAGCACTGGAGGAACTCCAGTGCTGTGCTGATAAGTGAGCCGGACATGTATCAGTTACCTAGAGCGGTATTGGTTGGATCCATCGCCCGTTGTTGCGAGATGGACGCCACCTTCAGGTTGGAACTGGCTGAGGTGACTTTGACCGAGGATCCGGCCGGGGCATTTTCATGGCTGATCTCAACCCGCAGTCGAGAAGTTGTGCCATCTAGACCACTGCTATTACCTTGCCCATTAGGAGCCGGAACCGATGCTGCTGGTGCAGATGGAGGCTCGTGATAACCACGAAGAAAAGCAGACCCACGCGCTAAATCATCATCTTCTCCAGATCCTGGCTTCAAGAAGTCCCTAGTAAACATCCTCATGGCTGCATCTGCTGAAGCAGCATGGGCAAATTGTGCGAATTGGGCCGGATTATGTTGGCGATAATAACGTAAAGCTGCCGTTGCCTGACCATTCACATCAGACTTCCAGACATCCACCCCTTGCTCCGCTAATATCTGATCTCTGGTTGACCTAATAAACTGGTAGGCTCCTCTGGCTGAGGAAAATGGGTTTTTTGCACCAGAAGATAGATGAGATTCAGCGACCCCCGCAGCCGTCACACCTCTGATGGCACTCTCATTCAGACCAAGATCGCCATTACCTCTGAGTGTTTTCATCAACGCGCTGCCGCGCTGATTATCTTCTTCAGAAGAGACTAGATCATCAGGATCCTGACCATAAATTTGACGGTATGCCCACGCATAAGGTGCCGCCAGTGTTTTCATCCCGGGCAGGTTGGAAAACCATTCACGGTTAGCTTTTTGCTGATCTGGTGTGACCCCATTTTGCGAAGCATCAGAAAGGGCTTTATAGGCTTCGAGTAACGTCAATGCTGTGCGAATGGACGCCCCGCTGCCTGCAATGCCGCTAATTGCTCCCCCGGCTGCGCCACCAGTTGAAGCAATGCTTTTCATAGCGGCGACAATACCCAAAAGAGAGGCAGTCAAACTGGCGAGCCCAGCCAGCGCAGATGCTGTCCATAACACGGCCATACCTATGCCTACATCTTTGGCAACAGACTTCCAGCCACCGAGCTTGTCCACCACAGATGAAATTGTTTGGAATACCGCTGTGACCTTGGTTTTTATCTCGTCCCAACCGCCATTTTTGAGCCAAGTAACCAGTTGCCTCACATAACCGGCAATATCCTGAGAAATCCACTGCCGGTTTACAGCAATCCATTCAGCCATCTGCTGGAGCACGGGAGTAATCGCGGGCTCAACCGCCTCGGCCACACTGTAACCAAATCCCTCAACTGCCAATGAAAGCTGGCGCTGGGAATTTTGCATTCGGGCGGCGGCATCTGCCCCCTTCTGGTTCATCACCCGATACCGCTCAGCAAGGCGGATATTCTGCTGGTATTCCTGTGCTGTTTGCTGGAACACAGGCAACAAGCCCTGCCCGGCATCACCAAACAGCTTGAGGGCAGCAATGCTCTGGGCCGCAGGATCCTTGATGCCACGGATCTTGTTGGCAATCCGATCAAACAGTTGCTCGGGAGAGAGCTTCTTCAACTCCTCCATGGAAATACCAAGAGCCTGAAACTGCGCCGCAGCCTCCGGGGCAAATCCGTTGACCGCCTCCCACTTCTGAGTGGAAAGCTGGCCCAAAGCGCCTGACATGGCATCAGCAGAGCCACCAGACAGACGGGCTGCATTGCGCAGGGCCATAAGCCGGCCGGGGGCCATACCCATGCTGCGTGCAGATGTGCGCAAATTTGTGCCAACCTGCGCCCATGCGCTGGCCAGTTTATACACCCCGGCAATAGAGGCGGCCCCAGTCAGCGTTCCCATTTCCGGCACCAGCCGACCGACTGAGCGGAAAGTTTTCAGGGTTGAGCGGGAGAGGTCCTGCATACCCTTATGTAGGCGGGTTATCCCTACCACGTCAGAAAAGCGTCCTAAAGAACGCTGTAGATTTCTGATAGGTGCCTGCAAGGATGCTACGCGGTTATTAAACGCATCAAACTTTTTACTGGCCCGGTCTGTCGCATCCAGAACAATGCTAACGGTTGCGCCCATTTTTTGCCTCTTTGCGCTGCCGCTCAGCGATACGGTTGGCCTGACCGACCCAATGCACCAGCATCTGGCCGCTCAGGCCTTCTGCTTCGGTCAAGGACATTCCGGAAAAGTAGGCCATCAGATCTGCTGGGAGGGATTCCCAGTTTGATGGCCAGTCATAAAAAAACCGGTCAGATAATCTGCGCCCTTGGCAAACTTGCTGATCGGCATTTTCAGCACTGCCGCCATAGGCCAGCCACTTACGGCACTGACAAGATCAATCTCGGCCTGCAGGAAGTCAGCAAAACTGCCGCGCGATTCCGTGGCTTTGTACTTGCGCCGTTCGGAAACAACCGGCTCACGCAGGATCATTTCCGAAAAAGACTGATTGACGGCTTCTATCGGAGGCGTGAAGAGCAGGATCAGGCTTTCGAGGCATTCCGGCTTTTCATTCTGTTTGCGGCGGGCATTTTCCTCAAAAGCAGAAGCGTAGGCTACAGCTTTGTCTAAAATGCGTGTTGGCAGCTGGTCTACTGCCACTTTTGGCCAACCCGAAAGACGACATGTCAGGTCGATCTGACTGTCATAAATGCTTTCGATGCTCGGATTTTTGCCAATCACCTTGGCAGACTGCAAGCAGTGGAAAACCGTAGGCTCCCGTAGGTGTAATTCTTTCCATTCTACACCACCCTTGGTTGTGATGGTGTTGTCCGGATAGAATACGCCGTCCTGAACCTGTTCGGCATCATCCTGCTCAGCCACGGCACCCAGGACCTCAGCATCAGTCAGAGCGCTCACGATGCGGTATCCTCCGTAACAGTGTCGCTTTCGACCTTTAGCTCGAAGGTGCCTTCCTGCGTGTTGAGGTTGATCTGTTCAACCTGCCAGCCATTCACGCAGGTAATCACCTTGCCATTGGCCAGAACAGCTATGATTTCCAGACCGGATGCGCCCTGAAAGTCGGACACCTTGCGGTCGCGTCGGTCACGCAATGTGGCCTGAATAAAGCCCTGCCCGGGCATGGACTGAAACCCCTCGACCATGGACTGGCCCTTGAGGGTTTCGTTTACATCCCCAGAAGGCTGCCACTGCAGTTCCCCGACCACATTCCATGCCTCACCATTGATCGTAAGGGAGGCAGACCCCGCGAGGGGGCCACGATAAACACCCATGTTTCTTGCTGTCCCTTATGATTTGGTAAAGCGAATGTCCGCCGCCAGCACCCACAGCTGGTTGGAAAAGTCGTACGGCAATTGCAGCATGACCTGCCCGCCCCCGGCGTTTTCGTAGGCAATCTGAGCTGCGAAAGTATCCGGGTTCTGGACCCAGAGCTGTGTTGCCTGCCAGCGATAACGGGCAACGGCGGATGCCGCGATCAGCTGAGCCGTGGTTGCCTGTGCGCCTGCCGGGATCTTGCTGCCATTCGCCACAAGGATGTAGCGGCCATACAGGGACGCAAGATATGTCCGCATGTCCTGCATGCAGACCTGAGCGGTCAGCAGCGTTTCAATGTCCAGATAGCTGTCATCAGGCACGCCGGATGCGTTTTCCTGATAGGTGGTCACCAGCCGTTCGGTCAGGACCGTTCCGCTATCATCCACTGTAAAGGTAGCCAGCCCATCGTGGAGGAAGCTATTGCGCTCATCAAAGGCAAAGCGCCCTGCATCTGTGGGGGGCATGACAGTCAGCGCCAGACCACGCACAGGCAATGCGGGGTTTTCGCGCATGGAAACAGCAGTAACAGCGGTCAGCTGCGCCGCCCATGACATGGGGGACGATGGACTATCCGATATGGGCATAACGGTCCCGTGCGGGTCGTTCTGCGCCAGACCGAACGTGGTCGCCTCACCATAGGTGCCACGCAGGGCAGTGATATGGTGCCCATAGAGTTGCTCCATGGGTGACCAGCGGCCAATGCTGTTATCGAACAGGTCCTTGAACGCTGTCAGGCTGGCTGTGTCGGTATAAGGATGGGCGACCAGGTCATAAACACGGGTGCCCATGCTGGCCAGTGCTGTAGCAAGGCTGGTGGGGTTCTGTGTTCCGCCAGAAGGCTGGGCAATGGTCACGCTCAAACCGGACGGAATGCTCTGCCCGCCAGCGGTCCCCAGCAGGGAGACGCCAAGCTGGATGGCATTACCAGCCAGCCCTTTGTTCAGGGCTGTCACCGTGGCAACACCAGCGGCTGCCGTCACACTGACTGGTAAACCCGTCACACCCTTGGCCGCGATCACCACATTGGCAGCCACAGCCTCTGCCGTATCCCCTACGGACACGCCTACCGGCACAAGCTGGTCGGCAATATACAACGCCAGAGTGCCTGCCGATGTGGCTGTGCCCGCCAGCGTAAAACTCCCCACGGCGGGCTGGGAGGCCGCATCGTCCAGAAGAGGCAGAACCCAGACTTCGCCAGAGCTATCAATCGTCCGGTAATCACGGACCATAATATGGCACTGGGAGCCCTCGCCATATTTGGCAATGGCATCACTGACCCCACCTGAAATTGCCAAAGCACCGGGGGTGCCTGTGCCCGTGGCCAGCATTTGCCCAACCAGCAGAATGCGGCGCGCGGCACTGGCGGTATTGGCCCCGGTGTTGTCCAGAGCCAGGTAAAAGCCAGGTACACGGTTGCTGGCCGAATACCCCGGAACCATGATGCTGCTCATGCTGCGGTCCCTTTTGGCTCAATTGTGGCGGGCTGTACTGTGGCCGGAGCCTGCGCTGCGGGAGAGGCTTTCTGCACATCACCACACGCCAGAGCGCGCAGCCAGAAAGCCGTAGACGGCACCTCGGCCCCCTGTTCAGACAGAAGACGCAAGGATGCCGGCCACCGGACCGTGCGGCCCGGAGCTGGTTTTACAAACATGTTGGCGAACCTCAGCTAGAGGAAAGAGGCACATTGATCCCGGCAAAATCTGCATTGCCGTTAGCCTGCACCTGCCCGACGAGCTCAGTGATGGGCGTGCCCTCTTGGGGATAGTACTCGATGTATTCCAGCCCCAGCAGCATACGCACTTCGCCAGTATGCTCGGCTGTCTGGCTGTTAATCATCAATTCGGTTTCAATGTCCGTGATCTGGGTAATCATGCCTTGCAAAGTCGGGTCGAGCACAAGGGCAAACTCGATCTGCTCAGCAAATATATCCAGATTAGCAGAAACCGCTGTTGGCGATTTGCCACATAGCAAGGCACGGATTGCCAGTGTGCTAACCCGGGTAAAGCCTGACCCATTGCGGCCTGTGCTGGTCGCCCTGTCCCGTGGCGCTGTTAAAAGTATGGCAGGGAGCATATCAGGCGTTGCAGGCAAACTGCGGTCAACCATGATGTTCTCGCCAGCAAGAGTTTTACCGGCAATGAGCGCCTTGGCCGCAGCCTCCTTGAGCAACACACGGTAGAGGGTCATGGGCTGGAACTCGCAACATTGAGGAAAATATCTGCCCCACCGTGGCTGTCTTTCTGAACTTCCCTGATCGTGTAGGTCTTGCCCCGGACCACCATAGTGTCGCCCTGCAATGGCTCAGTAGGGAAGTCAGATAGGGAAACGCCCAGGTGCGGCACACCCGTGGTCAGGTTTGTCGGCATAAGCCCATCGGCATCTTCAATGACGGCGAGCGGTCTGTAGCCCTCATCAAATATGGCTGGAACCTGCTGTGAAATGCCATTGGACGCAGCGGTCCAGATGACAGGACCTTCCCTCTCTGGATCCTCGCCAAAGATCCGGAGATTAGGGGCAAGAACCAGGCTTGCCCAATCTATCGCCATGGCTACTCAGCCGCCGAGACGGCCAGACATCAGGATTTCTGGACGTGTGCAAATGTGCAACGGGTAGGAGTAGGCCTCCATACGCCACCAGAAATTACGGTCACGGTCAAAAATGGGAATGATGTAAATGGGCCGCCCGAGGGTATTCACCCACTCCACTGCCTCCCCTGGAGCCAGTGCGCGCTGGAACACGCCGGGTGCCCCTTGGGGGAAAAACTTCACCTTGTCAGTAGGTACCGCAATGGTGGAGTTATCGTTCGAACCACGATAGTTGAACCAGCTGATCCCGCCAAAATCCATGGCTTCAAACGCGGTGCCCTTGCGCAGCTCACGCGCGGCTTCCCAGTTGAAGTAGGTAGTCAGAACGTCTTTATGGGCAATCAGATAATCCCAGAAGTCATCGCCGCACATGGCCATGACACGGGTGGAGGGAAGCCACGCGCCCTGCGCCTGACGTGCCATATACCGCACGATCTTGTTGCACTGCTGGCGCAGGCTGCCCAGAACAGGATCAGCCGCATCAAGGTTGAAGCCAATTTCCTTCGGGCGTGTGATGCCAAACTCTTTTGCCCAGTCAAAGAGCAGTGTGCCGTCCGCGTCCAGCAGAAGGCCCTGAACTGCCGCAAGCCGGTGCAGCTCCCAGGTGTATTCCATGTTGGCCGTAAGACCGGTTGGGCCGGACAGACGGCGCGCTACTTCGGTCTGGACCTGCATCAACACGGATTCCGTCCCGAATTCACGCACGTTCTGCAATTCTGTGGCGTAAACGGTATCGCCATGTGCCAGACGTGGCGCCTCAAAATAGCGCATCTTGCGCTTTTCCGTACGGCGTTCGGTAAGGGGGGCACCACGGTCACTGGTCGGAATAACGATCAGCTGCTGATCACGGTGTTCGACCGCAAGTGCCGTGGTCCGAATGGGCAGATCTTCAAAAAGCCCCAGATCACCAATGCCAGTCGGCAGGAAGGGAACCCGGTCCACATAACTTGTGAGAGAAATAGAGGTAAACGGATCCTGCCGGAAGACGTCAAGAATACTCATATGCCAATCCTGAGCTCACAAAAAAACCGACAGCCTTCATGCTGTCGGTTTGATGCCGAGCTATTACTTCAGGTGAAAAAGAAACGAGGTGAAGCGCGCCTTAGCGCGCAACAATACCCGCTACGGCCAGTTGGTTCAGCGCTTCGGACTGTAGGGTTGCAACATTGGCTGCACTCGTAACGGCAGGATCCCAGCAGAGCTCCTGTTCGTTAACTTCTGCCAGACGTGAGACAACGGCTACGTGCCGGGCCGTTTCGGCCTCGACATACACACGATCGAACAGAACAGCAGCAGCCGCTGCCGCCCCCGTATATGGGACGTACTGCTTGGGGCCACCTGGCACGACAACAATGGTGAACGTGTCTCCGGCAACAAAAGCTGTGGTTCCTGCGGATACAGTGAAGGACAGCCCCCCTACACCGAGCGCAGTGCCTGCCACTCCTACCCCAAGCTGTGAGCCATCCGGCCCGGAAACAGTGTAGTTTGTCGCATCCGTAAACGCGATTTCGTAATTGGAGGGCTTTGTGCCTGCTGCAACGGTAATGGATCCGATGGTCCCATTGCCAGTATTGCTGCCACCCACCACAAAGTCGGCAATGACTGTCGAGACATCACTGAGGACAAGCCCGGCCTCAAATGAAATATCGGCCGAGGTTTCGTTTACCAGCTCCCCTTTGTCGCGTGAGAGATAGCCATTGGCTTCACGGACAAGGAAGGCACCGGTGTAAAAATGTTCGTTCAGAACAGGACTGACCATGTGGGCCGCCTTTCCTTTTCCAAAGTGGTGGAAGAATTACTTGCGGGTAACGCCTGCGCGCTTCGCTGCGGCATCCCAACCGGCATCAATGCTGGTCTGGCGCGACATACCGGGGGCATTGGCGCTCACACGCTGCTGGCCAAACTGGGCCATAGCATCCGCCAGCGCGCTCCCACGACGGGATGTCCCTTTTGCCGCTGCTTTCAAAAGGCCTTTGGCCTCAGCCCGGGGAAGTGACGTATTGAAGGCAAGGTGAGCGGCAAGATCTGGCCGATCCGCTGCAGCCTTGGTTGCAAAGATGGCGGCACAGCGCGCACGCTCCCGCGCACGGGCTGCCCGGGCTTTAGGGTCGTCGTTATCTTCTTCGTCTTCTTCATCATCTTCCGGATCACCATCATCGTCCCCACGGGCACGGCTGCGGCCAGATAGCGTGGCATTGTCGTCCCCCTCACCATCATTGCCGTCATCCCCACGCGCACGGCGGCCAGATGGAGCATTGTCCTGGTTGTCGTCACCCGGGGCGGTGTCGTCATCATCACCACGAGCACGGCGGCGACCAGATGGTGTGGCGTTGCTATCATCTTCCGGATCACCATTATCGGCACCGGGAGGGGTGTTATTTTCCTGGTCATCATCCTCAGCGCGGCGGGCACTGCGGCCTGCTGATGCGCCACCAATCAGGTGAGAGAACGAGAGAGCACTCTTCAGGCGTGATTTCGCCATTCGGGTATATCCTTGAACAGACTGCGCAAGCGCAGGTCAGAGAGAGCGGATGAGGTTTGCAAAAGCTGCGTCGGGTGCGCACACTTGGTCGGCCAGTCCGGCGGAAACCCCGGAAGCCCCCATGAATGTGCGTGCCTCAAACCCTTTTACGACCGAGGTTTTCAATCCCCGGTTGCGGGCAACCGTTTCGCAGAACAGTGCGCCCATCTGGTCAATATCGGCTTGGATACGGGCCAGTGCGCCTTCGGATAGGCTCTCATATTCGGAGCCTTCCGCTTTGTAAGCGCCATACCGCACCATTGTGACCACCACCCCCGCCTTGGAAAGCGATTGTGAGAGGTCAACATGCATAAGAATGACGCCTATGGAGCCGGTACCACCCGTGCGCGGCACGGTGATACGGTCTGCTGCCGAGGCCAGCGCATAGGCAGCGCTGAAGGAATTCTCATCCAGAATGGCATGAATGGGCTTTTGCCCACGGGCCTGAAAGATGAGGTCCACCAGATCAAAGCAACCGGCCACTTCCCCGCCTGGACTGTCAATATCGAGCACAATGGCTTTGACTGACTTGTCATTCAGGGCGTCAAGGAAGTTCAGGCGGATGCCATCATAGCCAGTCATGCCTGAAAAAGGGCGCAGGCTATTCAGTTTTTGCACCAGCGTGCCCTGAATGGGAATGACCGCAACACCAGCCACCACGTCATAGGCTTTTTCAGCGGCACGGTCTGTTTCGTCCAGAGCAATCATGCCCGGCCCCATGGCAATGGACCGGCCATCATGGAACATATGTGCAATGCCCAGACGGTCCGCCAAGGCCGCTACAACGATCTCGGCTTTCTGCGGATGGATGGCAATGGGTGTATTGAACATCCGCTGCGCAAGGTGAGGAAGGCGGCTCATTGTGGATCCGGTGTTTGTGTTGTCTGGTTCACGGGCGCCCCCATGGCCCACTGCGGGAATGGAAGCCCGCGCTCTTTCATCATCTGTCGTTCAGCGCGGCGCTGATCGAGCACCTCTTCATAATCAAGGCCCTGTTCGGCGCATTCGCGTTCAAGCGTGCCAAATCCAGCATCCAGCCCCAGTACGGCACCTTGACGTTCGGACACCGGGTCAACCCACCCACGACCTGGGCCAATCCAGTGGCAACGGGAGTAGGCTGTCCGGGCTTCAAGAAAATCCGGTGCATTGTTGGGGAGTGGCAGGCGCTTCTGGTCGAACATCTCTTCCAGCACCGAGCAGTAAACCGGGTTGGCAAAACTGACAGCAAAGTCGCCCCGCCGGCGGTTCATGGTCTTCCACATTTCCAGCATGGATGAGCGGGAGGAACTGTAGTTCGTCTTGGAATAATCCATGCTTAACTGTTCGGCAGATGTGCCGATAGCGGCTGCAAAATTACGAAGAAAGGCACTCTGAAAGGCATCAAAACCGCTGTTTGGTCTTGTGGACGCAACAGTTTTAACCTCTTCGCCGGGCGGCATGACCGGCACCCGAACACCACCAATGGTCAACGGGTTATCCTTATGCCAGCCTTCCCGCAGGTTCTGGTATTCGGTCAGTTCGCCATCTTCCATGCCTGATCGCACATCTTCGGGATCGTACGGGCTTTGCACAAACGTGGCAAAAATGGTCTGGACAAGAGCTTGCTGGAGTTCGGCCTGATCATACCGGCCAAGCATGCGAAAGCGGTTCAGAATGGGAATAAACACACTCAGACCGCGATGCTGGCCTGCATCATCGAAGTCATAGGAATGTACGACAATGGAGCGCCCCCACGGAGTAAAGCGGGGTATGCGGTCCCAGATCATGCTTTCCACCGCATCGAAATAATCAAATTGGTGGGCCTGGCGGATGTGATAGGCGATATGCGCCCCGTTATCGTCTATTTCCACCCCGCCACGCATCGTGTGGGTATCCATCTGCTGGTACGGGTTGGAGAGCCGGTCCGGGTGAATGAGCTGAAGGGCAGTCGCGTAATCGGCCCCCTGCTCTATCCGCTCCGGTAGCCAGCGCATGACCCCCAGAGCTTCTCCATCTTTCATCTGATGCATGAAAGCCAGACGAAAGAGCTGGGTGATTGTCAGCTTTTGGGCCGCATCACAAAAAAGCAGTGGGTTTTCTGACCACATACGCCATTCGGCTTCCGCAGCCTGCCTGAATTCACGAAACCACACGGCATCAAATGCTTTACCGTAGCGTCCTTTCAAAGCACGATAATCAGGCTTGGCAACCAGGCGGAACTGCGCGCCTACCACGTTGTCGGTAATACGGTTGATGCTGCCACGTGCCCAGCCGTCATTGCGGAACAGGTCCCGCGCCCGCGCAACCATGCGGTCACGGTCGAGATTGATCTCCGCATCAGGTGAGCGCAGCCACGGGTTCCATTCAGAGCTTTCATTGCTCATCATGTCCGCGCCGTCATAGGCGAACATGCCGCCCGTGCCCCCCATCCAGTTGCCGGGCAACGTCATGGGGAATGAAGCCTTCGCACCCTGACCTGCGCCTGTGCCACTCAGGTTGTTCCATGCGCGGCGTAACAGTCCGGGTTTTTTCAACGGTAGCGTATCCTCATCGCCCGCCGTGAAGTGCTTACCCCCAAGAGGGTGTTCAGTTCACGCAGGTTGTTACGGAGTTGAGCCTCAGAAGCGCCGGCAAATGATACGTTCCGGCCACCATCACCCTGATTGTAGCCAGCCGACATGGGCCGTGTTCCATTGAGCAGAGACAAAAGGGCCTGCTGCGCCGCATTGCGGGCTTGGGTAACCTGTGCCTCCGTCATGCCTGCATAGGTGCCCCGGGGCACAGGAAAGACAGATTTTGCCATTAGTAATTCCAGCGTGATCGGCGGGGACCTGTAGTTGTGGGCTTTGCAAGCGCCGCATCAGTTTTTCTCTGGTCCGGTCTTGCCTGAGCCCTACGTGGTGGTGCCGCTTTCCGGGCCTCTTCGGGTGGGTTTCCTCTGGGCTCAAAAGGCACATGCCCACTGGCCCGTTCCTGCTCCATGAGGTCTGCACGTTTATTCAAAGAGAAACCTCGATAAATCAGCCCGCACAGGGCTGCGTAGCTGTACACGGCAAGGTCAAGGGCCTCGTTCGCGCGGCCGGGAATTTGCTCCCACACACGGTATATCTGGCCGTTTTTGTGCTTTCTGACTGACCGTTCGGCCAACAACTGGGCGAAGTAGTTAATGTCCCGGTCTGCGGGAAAATGCATGTAACCGGGTGCCGGTTGCCCCGGTTCAGGCAACACAAGGTGCAGGCGGCTCCGGATGACATCCTTGGCCGCATTGACGCCAATGATGATGGGCCGGAAGCTGGCCTTGCTGCGCGATGTGGGCCGCTTGGTCGGCCATACGGGTGAGCGTGCGCCACCGCGTGCGGACTCCCCTTTGACGGCCCATATTTTTCGTCCAAGACGCGCGCGGCAGAACTCGTAGACCTTTTGGGTATGGTGCCCGCCGGAATCTATGCATGCCGCCATGACTGAGAAAGGCCTGCCATCAGCCCTGAACCAGTGGCGCTTTAATGCTTCATCAACCCTGTTCCAGAGCTCAGGCCCATCGGGATCACCCTCGATAACGATATGAGCGATAGACCACCGCTCTTCGTTCCGGCCCCAACCGACAAACTCCAGCTCAACACGGTCATCTTGAACGTCCCCACCAACGGTGATCAGCACTACACCATCAGGGACTTCACCCGCCCAATTCTCTACCCTGGCAACGAGTGCAATTTCATTCAGTGCACCGTCGCCTCTGTCCTCATATGGCAGGCCAAGGGCTGTATTGATGAAAGTTTGGCGCTCTAGCGGTTTGTCTTTAACCTCCAGCCATTCAGCCACCAATTTTGACCACGCAGCATTCGGAAACAGAGAATACCCGGCCCAGATATGGAACGAGGCGTGGCCTTTGAACGGACGTGAAGCAACCCATTTCCCCTGGGCAACCATGTCTGCCTTCTCGGCTTCATCAATGACGCAGCCACAGTGCTTGCACACATAGTGAGCAGTCTCTGGCAGGTGGTGGCCATCCGCGTCCTTATCCCATTTTATGCCATAAGGTGTGTCTGGCCCGCCCCATTCCAGTGCCTGGAACTCATGACAATGCGGGCATGGCACGTGATAGTAGCGGCCATCGCCTTGATCAAACGAGCGCTCAATGCGGCTTATGCCAGCGACAGTAGGAGTGGACCCCAAGGCTATCAGCCGGTTCCAGTAGGTCTCTGCTCGTTTGGACCCAAGGGCGATCTGGTCACCCTCTGAACCAGCGCCACCCACCGGGTAACCATCCACCTCATCAAACAGCACAATTCGCACGGTGATACGACGAAAGCCGCCCGGGCTGTTTGCTCCCACAAGTGTAAGGGAGGACCCATTGAGAAGGGTCTTTTTGAGCAGTGTATTCTCGCTGCTCTTGGCCTTTGGGTCTCCTGTTAGTGCTGCAAGCTCGGGAGTATCACGCAACATGGGCGCGATTTCGGACTTGCTGTAACTCTCCGCATCGCTCTCACGCGGCTGCACCATCAAAATGGGTGATGGGTCCTGATGCAAATAGTAGCCAATGGCGTGGTCAAGGATCTTGGTGTAGCCCACGCGGGCCGACTTCATGACCGAGATCTTCTCCACAGTAGGATCTGTGAAGGCATCCATGATGCCAACCTGATACGCGAAGGCCTCAAACTTGCCTGTTTGTGCGCTGGTCTCTGCTGAAAGCACAGCATATTCAGCGGCCCATTCGCTCAGGGAGAGTTTGGGCGGGGGTTTAAGGTTGGCCTGCCGTTGCGCCACCAGAGCAGCGACAAAATTCTTATACCCCTGTGGGTATCGTAGAGCCTCCATCTGCGGTCAGTTCTTCCAGGGCTCGTGTGATGAGAACCCTTAACCTCTCCTGCACGTCTGCAACTGTTTTACAGCGATGGATTGAAGGGGCATGCTCTGCCGGCAACGCCAGAAGTTTGCGCCGCACGGCAGCGTATTCCTTGCCCACCCTGGCCGTAACAACAGCAATTTCAACCACAGATCCTGAGCGCTCATCAAAATCCAACTGTTTGATGCGTGCCTTTGCATTCTGCTCAAGCAGCAATGCTGATTTCATGTCCAACAGGCTGCCTGCCGGTGGCTCAAGGTCAGGTGAACTGGAACGATCCGGACTGACCACCTGAGGTGCAACCTCTGGCGGGGGTTGCACCTCAGGTGGCAGGGGTGGTTGCACCCCTGAGTATGTCTCCTTTTTAAGATCGAGCCATTCATTAAAAGAAGTAAGATTTACGCGGTTGCCTTCTGAAATGATTCTTCCAGATGCAAGATGTTTTTGAATTGCCGACCGGCTTACACCCGCGCGCCTTGCGGCCTCACTCTGGCTAATTGTGTCAGCACTCATGCCTAAACTGCCACCTGCAACTGCAACCCGAAAAAAAATCGTTAGCTAGGGATCAAACGCACTCGCGCAATACCCGTGATCGGGGCACCCCCCAGGAGGGACCCAAGAAGGGGGGGGGTACCCCCAGTGACGGGAGGGGCCAACATGCCGGTCACCGCGCTGAGCGGACCGCCTTTTCAACGGCAGCCTCAAGCGCCTTGGTCCCCTGCTCCCGCACCAGCTCGAGTGCGACCTGATCAAAGCCCAAACGCTTTCTGACGGGTCTGTTGGACTTAAACGCATAGAGCAGCTTCAGCCCTGCCCTTTTTCCACCTACAGTCCCAAGCTTCCCCTTGGTGCCGCGCTGGCCACTACGCTGATTACCTGTTGGCGGTCGCTGCCATATCCCGCGAATACCTCGCACAGTCCCAACAAAAACATCAGGCCGCGCTACCAGACGCTTGATCAGACCTCTTGGTATCTGACCATAGGCATCGGTCTTGCCATCAACAGGCACGAGCAGATCCCCGTCCCCACCCTTCGCACCGACCCAATGATCACCACCCGTTTCATATGGAGACAGGTATTTATCCTGTGCGGGCCTGATGGAGACGACTGCGGTCAGATCTGACTTGCTCGCCTTCTTCTCAACCTGTGTGGCACGCTGGGTGAAAGGCCTCGGGTCCTTGAAGATATCAGACATGGCCGAGTTCTCTTTGCGCATGACCTGAAAGGCCAGGTCATTCAACGCAACAGAGGCGGCAAATGGGATCTGTTTGGCCATGTCTGAAAGCTGCCGTTGGGCAGCCTTCACATCGACCTTGATGCGAAAGTCAGCCACAGACCCTGTTCGCCCGCTCCATACAATCAGCCGCCCGCTCTTTGGCCCAAACACAAATGCCTGGACGCCGGTCACTCTGGGCCATGTAGGCATAGTACTGGGCCGCCCGGATCCATACTGCATGGTCTGATGTCTGCTTGCTTCCATGGAACGGGTGATTGCGCTTCGGGCGTCTGTTGGAATGACTGTTGCCTTGCTGCTTCATTTCTTCCTCTCAACAGACCGACCGGCCTTGAACATCAGTTCATGCAAACGACGAATTTCCACGTGACAGTCCCGCAGAAGCAGCTCTTTGCGCCCCAACTCTCGCCTAAGCCTGAAGTTGTCCCGACGGCCTGAAAGCACGTCCGTGAGCCAGCGCTTCATGCCTTGGCCAAATCTAGCGGCACCATGTTCCATGCCTGGTCCGGCGTTTCCCGCGTATGCAGCCTGAGGTAGGACTTGGTGCAGTCGGAGCGGATACTATTGGCAATCGCTTCCATGGCCTCTTTCCACTCAGGATCCGGCACATCGAGCCTGCGCAGACCAAGGATTTTGCTGGTCTGCATCCTCCCTTCCTTGCCCACGTCAAATGCATCCATGACGACGACCCGGAGACTGGCATTTGCCCCCTCGGTCCAGCGTTCAAAGAGCTGGTCCAGCAGCGTCTTGGCCACATGGATTTCCGGGCCGAACGTAATGCTCTCGCCCATGGCAACAGTCACACGCAGGCGACCGTCATAGGTGCTGAGCGTGATGTTGCCCTTCTGGCCGCCCATGCTGACCCCATACTTTTCATGCAGGAGGGATTGCAGGGCAGCCACATCAGCAAACCCGGCGCGCTTGAAGGCGGCAAGTTGCTCCGCAAGCTGCGCCGCCGCTTCATGCAGGCGGCGCACAAGCTCATCTTCCAGAAGGTGTTCGGGTTTGACGGCCTCAAGCGGCACCAGTCGCCCCTTGGTGTCCTTCATGTAGCCTTCGGGCACGGTATCGGAAGCAGTCGTCATGGTGATCAATCCAAATAGTTTGCGGAGCCATCCCCTTCTCGGACGTGGCTGTATCTTGTCGTCGTGGCGAGCGATGCGTGCCCCAGCGTGGCCTGCACCACATGCACCGGGGCATTGTTATCGAGCGCGTGCGATGCATGGGCGTGCCGGAGCCAGTGGGCCGAAACAGCCCCAGATAATCCGGCACGCCGCGCCGCCCGCTTGACGATGCGGTGGGCCGCATCATGCGAAAGCGGGCGGCCATCGTGGCCGGGGACAACGGGCGCATCCGACCCGCTATCAACCCGTAGCGCCACGAGCTGCTTGTAAAGCTTTGCAGGGACCTGAACGGCCCGCGTCTTGTTGCCCTTACCGAACACAGAAGCCACGCCACCCTGCTGGCGGCGCGTAACATCCCGCCAACGCAGCGCGCAGGCCTCTGAGATGCGGAGCCCCATGCGATAGAGCACATCCAGTAGCGCCCGCTTGCGCGGTTCCATCTCGGCCTCGATCATGGCCAGAACCTGCTCGCGTGTGAGAATGCGCTCATTCAACGTGTCGCGCCCGCGCTCCAGCCGGAACGCTGCCCCGGCATTATGCGTGAGAACGCCCGTCCCCGCCGCGTAAGCCAATAGGGATTTTGCAGCGGACAGCTTGCGCCGCCGTGTGGCATCGGACGCATCGCCCATGCTGTCGTACCATGCTTGCAGGTCCGCCAGAACAATCTCAGCCAGTGGCTTACCCGCATGCGCCAGCAGCTCGCGGGCATCACGCTCATAAGCCCGCCGGGTGTTCTCCCCACGGTTGTGAAGCCACGTTCTCAGCACGAGATTATCAGCAGAAACTGAGGCCGCTTTTGCAGCCCCCGGCGCGGGCGATCTTGCGCGATCTCCGCTAACCATATGATTTTCCTACATTAGTGGTCTATTTCGACCCCTCAAAATCCGCGTGATAACTGCACTTATCTTGCGGGTTTATGGGGGTGTCTGCGGGTTATCTTGCGGGTGCCGCACGAGCGGGTGCAAGATAACTCCGGGTTATCATTGCGGATTATTCGGACGGCACGCCGCCGATTTTCCGACCACAACTCCCCCATCGGGGAGCGCGCCAAGTGGACCGAACCACACCTGCAGGGAGCTGCTCACTGACTTGGCATTCCATCTCACGCCGTGCGGCACATTCCACACGCTGCAAAATGCCTTCCCCAACGCAAAGTAACCCGTCAGCCATGGGCCGCAGGTCCGTAACACGGCAGCGGAGCAAATCCGCCGCGCGCACAATAGTGTTGCGTAAAAGAAGGGGCGTCTCGCTCAGATCAATATCGGAGCGATGCCGGGCTGTGCGTGGAAGGTACAGCTTTGCCACCAGGCAAACCGCGCCATCCAGCGCCAGTATCAGAACAGGCTTTTTCCCATACAGTGCAATTTGGCCACGGCAGAAACTCTGCCCTTTGCCCATGCAACCGCCATTTTTTGTTTTGGAAATAAAAAAGCCGTGGACCCTAATGGGCACACGGCTTCGAAGATTTTGATAAGTTAGTGCGCGTTTGGGGTAAGCGTCAATATTTTAATCAGCCATTCTGTTTTCTACTGATTAAAAGGCGAAACCTGATGCTGCAAAGACTCCGCTTGTTTGTCCTGCATTGCCGAAAAGCCGATTCCCGCAACAATGCATGCTATTAACGTGATGATACCCAGAACAATCAAGGGACGACGCTTTTCACGAGAAGAAGCTAAAGCTATTTGAAGGATTTCGACCCCTTTAATGAGCAAATAGAATGATAGTAAATAAGTCAGTATTTGCAGCATTCCAGCCATTGCAAATCTCCTAAAATGAATGTTTATTTTTCATATTCTGTAGCAGGGCTAATTACTTGTTCTCTGCATGCGCTTCCATGTAACTTTTTCGCCATTAACCGACGAGCAGATAATCCCACCGATCCCGGCGCCTATAGCTAAAGCGACGACCCCATAAATCAATCCAAATGAAAGAGCCCAAGCAAGTGCGCCTCCAGCACCCCCGCCGACCATTCCGAACATCTTTAAATCGTCTTCACCAGGACCCACATGCCTTTCGGCCTGACATCCTGAACAAACTGTCGCACCTGGAGGTATGATAGTCTTGCAAAAAGGACATTGTTCTTGCTGCATTATCTGAACCTTTTAAATACATTTGCTTTTGAATTAATCTCATTAAATTTTTTTTCGTCAAGACTAAATAATCGAGTAATTTTTGCGTGTATTCTCCTTACATTAAAACTCTTACTCTCTTTTATTTTCAATACCCTGTAGCCTCGCCTGCAATCCCAACTGAACCAACCGCCGTATAGCTTCCGGGCGTGTCACATATGGCGGGCCATTTGCGGCTATCCATGCGTCCACCTCATCCAAAACAGCACGTTCGAAACGGACATTAACCGCTTCAGAATCAACCTTTGGACGCCCCTTTTTTGGTTTTATAGCGCTATCTATTGACATAATGATTTTATAGCGCCAAAAAAGCCGAGAAGCAAGCGGGGTCGAGCCGCTTGCTTCCCTAACCTCAAGCAAGGGACTGAACCCCATGCCTATGGCTGATGCCTTATCTACCACACACCGCCGTTCGTTGCTCGCTGGAATCATGGCTGTGCCATTTCTGGCCGCAACTGCTCATGCAGAGGCATACCTACATGCCGATGCGGCCTTACTGACTGCGTTCGGTCAATTTCAGGACTGCCGCAAGCGTATAGACGCACATTGTGTGGCAAAAAATCATGTCTTCGGGACGCCGGAAGAACGGCTGCACGAAGACAAACTCAATGCGCTCGTTATTGAACAGGATGAGCTTGTTGCTGCTATGGCAGCCATACCCGCCACAACGCAGGCCGGTCAGCAGGCCAAAGCCATTGCAGCACTGACCATGCTGCGAGACCAGATTGCTCCGGGTGAGGAGGAAATGGGAGACAGCATGACGTGGCTCGAAGTCTCGTTACTGACAGACCTCACGCGGGAGGCCGCAGCATGAGCAACATCATCCCCTTCAACTTTGAAGACCATGCGGTGCGCGTAATCACACAAGACGCTCAACCGTGGTTTGTGCTGTCTGATGTGTGCAACGTGCTGGATATAACGAACAGCCGCAATGTGATCGACCGACTGGATGAGGATGAAAAGGATGTCCATACTGTGGACACCCTTGGCGGCCCCCAAGAGATGAATATCATCAACGAAAGCGGCCTCTACAACCTCATTTTCACCAGCCGCAAACCCGAGGCCAAGCGGTTCCGCAAATGGGTAACGGGCGAAGTGCTGCCGAGCATCCGCAGGACGGGCAGCTACGCCATGCCTACGGACAAAACAGAGTGGTTCAACCGCTTTGCCCGCATTTTGTGCCTGTGGGATGCAGTGGGCGAGGCCGCAGCCCGTCAGGAATGGGCAACTTGCGCCCTACCCTGCCCCATGCCGCGCAAACCGGCCATCCGTATGCTTATGGAGGCAGCGCTGGACCTGCCGCCCCACCTACTGCCCGTTCCATCCACCAAGGCCATAACCAACCGCCATAACGGCGCACTAGGCGGCCGCCCCCGAAAGGACGAAACACCCGAACAGGCCCGATTACGCCGCTTCCACATGGTGGATAAGGAGGTCACACCAGCACCAGACGGCTCCAGCGCGGTCGTGGTTACATACGCAACACACAAGGGGGCTTAGGCCCCCATCTTTTTGGGAGGTTGTCTATAAAATCAAAGTGTGCTTCCACGCTCCTTTTACTCGTTGGAGATATCCATTTATGACTTGGCAGCTTTTTAGCTCAGATTTGCCTTTTTTAAATGAAATCACCGTTTTCCAAGTCAAAACAAAAGGAGAAGTCGCATTATCATATGCGCCACTTGGCACAGCTTCATTTGCTTTAATAAGCATGATTATAACTATTTATATTGCAGCGAAGGCACGCAAAATATCAAGTGAACAAAAAAGAATTGCTCAAGACAAACTTGATCTAGATTTGCTCGATAAAAGATATAATGTAGTTAGGTCATATATTGATTTTTTTAAGTATTTAGTTAATTGCCCGCAAGATAAGGATGACATAATAACCCAAAAGATAAAATTTGAGCAAAATTATTTATATTTTGATATTTTTTTTCCAGAGAAATACAAAAATTTATTTGTTGATTCTAGAGAAATTTTAAGAGTCTTAGCTAAGCATAGAGTAGACGCAATAGGTAATCAGTATTATAATAGCGATCATTTTGATGAATTAGAGAATTCCATTAGTAAAACGTATAATTATTTGACTGAAATGCGAATATTATTAAAGGAATATTCTCCTAATTTTATCCGATACCCCCCCACATCTTCCCCGGCATCACTTGATAAGCCTCAACCAACTGCTCCAGCAGTAGATCAATCGCCCCCGACACCCTGAGTTTGTGGGTGCCTTTGGCTCTAGCAATAGCCTGAACGCTCATCCCGTCCACCATCATCTGGCGCAGGAAGGTCTCCCCAACCTGCCCCAGTGCTTTGCGGACGTACTCGCACCGGGTTACGGCGGCTGCGCGGGATAGCATTATGGTGTGCGGGTCCGGCACGCCGCCTTTGCGGCCAGCCTCCGGGTCTCTGGCGCCAAGCACGCCTGTTTCATAATCCCGCGCCCAGTGTTCGGCGGCGGCCACGTGGGCATCGGTAATGGTGCCAGCACGGCGCAAGGCATACAGCGCCCCGGATGACCGCAGGCGCTTTTCGGGCGGCAGGCTCTGGTGTTCCTGAACGTAAACTTCCGTTACGTCGCCTTTGGCAAGGCGTTCCGGTGTGGCGTTGACTGTTTTGTGCACGTTGCTGCCCCGTGTGGTTTGGTGTACCTTCCTTGGGCGTCACGGGGTTTCTCATACGCATACAAACGGCGGCGCAGGGTGCAGGCTTCCAATTCCGCCTCTGCCCGCCGTTTTTGTTCCTGGGCAAGTGTCGCCCTCAATTCCTCAAATGCTGTTATCGGGTTGGGCTTGCCTTCAGCCCGCAACTTCAGGTTCCGCAGGAGTGTGCGCAGGCTCATGCCGCCACCGCCTCTGTGCTGCTGAAAAACTGCTGATAGGCTGCCCGGTCATATGGCACGTCCGGCAGGCCATGTTCTTGCGCCAGATCGGGCCACTGGCGGGTAACCGCGCCAAAGTCCCGGCAGTCGGCAAAGGCTTTTTTCCAGACCTGCGTGGCCCGGCCCCATGCGTCCTCCAGCTGGCGCATATCCTCGGTTTTGTGGGCGTCTGCTGGCGGGGCCGAGGGCATGGCCTCCATAACCTGCTGCGCTTCAATGCCGCGCAGCACTTCATCCTCAAACACCTTCAGGCGGCGCGGCTCCTCGCCATTGTTGCGTATGGCGGCCTGATGCTTCTGAATGGCAGAGATTATGGTTTCTTCCGTTGCCCCCAAGCCCATCCAGCGGCGGGCAAACGAGATGGCAAAGGATACCTGGTCACTCATGCCCGAGACCGAGACCATGCGGGCGGCTACCCGGCGCACCAGAGCATCGTCCAGTTCGGTTTTGGGTTTTTCGGTTTCGCCAGAAGTAGAACCAGAAGGAATATATGTTCTCTCTAACTCTAGATCTATGGGAACCGAAGAAACCGAATTTTCCATAACCGAAAACCCATTGGGTTTTTTGTTTGGGTTTTCAGCAGCAGGTTTTCCACCCGCAACAGTAGCCACCAAAGGCATATGCCGCTGGGCCTGTTGCTGTTCCACTTCGCGCGCACGGCGTGCCCGGGCCTGCTCGGCACTCTCGCCCTTGCGCGGGCGGCCACCTGCCCCACCATTCTGGCGGGCGGTCACCACTTTGCGGCTCATGCCTTCCGGCATGTCCCCACTTTCCTGCCACTGCTCCCACTGTGCATCGGCCAGCGCCTTGCGGGCTTCGCGCTCTTCCTTGCGGAGCAGCTTGGCATAGAGGTGGGGGCTGAAGAGCGCACCCACATCATCCCGCGCCATAAAGCCGGACTGGAGAATAGTGGGCAGCGTACGGGCCAGTACATCGCCTTCCAGCCATGCCTGTGTTGCCACCTGCCCGTCTGCCAGCACCAGTTGGCCAGCGCGGAACACGGTTGAACGCAGTTCCTTAAGCGCATCGTGCAGGTTGGTTACAACCCCGCGTAGTTCTGCTGGCATGGAGCGCAGCATTTTGAACGGGGTTACGGTTGAGGGGTCAAACTCAGCAAGAACAGGCCGCATCATGCTACCCCCATAAAGTGTTGCATCAGTATCCGGGCCATGTCACCCGCGCCTGCTGCCTGCTGCCTGCTGCCTGCTGCCTGCTGCCTGCTGCCTGCTGCCTGCTGCCCTAACCATTGGCGGAGTCCTTGCCGGCAACAACGCTGGGGCGGCTTTGCTCCTGCACCTTGTGAACAAAGGCCAGTGCGCGCTCCAGCAGTTGCTTGGCGTGCATCATTTTGGGGGCAATTTCCTGCGCCTCCTGCCGGTCCACAACGCCATCGTCCAGAATGCGCATGGCCGTGGCCATTATGTCGCCAGAGGCAATGGCGTATTCGCTCATGTCCTGCCCAAAGTCACCGGGGCCGACATGCAACGGAATGGCCGCATAACCCAACGCCTGCGCCATAGCATGCAACAAAAACGGGTGTTCCGCGCAGTGGTCCAGATCCAGCGCCACATCCAGCGGAATAACCGCATCCCGCGCGCGGTTGGAGTAATCGGAAAACTGCGTTCGCCCTACCCTGCCAATACAGGCTGCGGCATCTATGCCGCCCACATGGGCAATGGCCTGCTTGATGGCGGTTTTTATGGCGGGAACACACGCAGCGGAAAATGGCTGTTTCATGCCCTTTCTCCCTGCATAGGCGCAACACGAGCCGGTGTATTGCCACACCGGCTCGTACGCCTCACCATGACGCCCGCAAAGTCAGTCATGGAGAACCAAAAATGTTGAATGAAGAACTGCAACGCCGGATGCTCCAGCATATGCTGGAGAACATGCCAGACGGTGCATGGATGGGAGAGTTTGAAGAACTTGATCCCCAAACTCTCATTTCCAACCTTAACTATCTTGACGATCTGGGCCTCTGCACTAGCGGCGTTGCACATGACCAGTCGGGCGATGAGCTTGTTTATCCATCCCGAATTACGGCCAAGGGTGCAGATTTCATCAGTCAGGACGGTGACCTTAGCGCCAAACTGAACACTGTCACTATCCGATTGGATGAAAGCACTATCAAGCAGTTGCTTGCCGCCAAAATTGACCAGGCCGCCATTAGCGAAACAGAAAAGAAAACCCTCAAAGATCATCTGATGGCCCTTTCTGGAAAGGGCCTCGAAGCCTTAACAGCGGACTTGGTGGGCAAAGCTGTTGATCAGTTTCCGGGCGCCATTCATCTACTGAAAACAACATTTCACCTCTAATGGACCCCAAGAAGGAAAAGTGTGCGTAAACGCCCGGTTGGCCAGCCATATGCACCCAAAAGCCATTGAGGTAATTCCGGGCAAAAGCCCCAGACACACGCAAGATGCTTTTACCTTCGGGCGTCCAATCCAGAAGAACAGTCAAAGCGGCAAAGAAGAGGCGAGATTGTCTGGAATTTTCTTCTTTTGGGGAACCATTAGGCGCGAGCATTTCAGCTTCGGCCATCCGCTGGGCAAAGGGCACTCCAATATCAACAAACCCTTTTTTGTCACATTGCCCATGCAGCTCTTCAACTCTGCTAGTAGCAGCATTGCCGCCAGCATGATCGGACAAAGAAGTAAGCCCATATTCAAGCCCTACAATACGGGCTGATTGGCAGTTATCTCCCGGCTTCATGCCCTTCCTCCCTGCATAGGCGCAACACGGGTCGGTGTATTGCCACACCGGCCCGTACGCCTCACGATGGGGTTGCTAGACTGAACCACCGTGAGAACTCTTGAATGATTTATTGGACTGTTATGGCCATCCTCGGGCTTGTCGCCTTTGGGGTCATAGGCTGGATTGGCATAATTCTTTATGTCGCTGTGACCACCATCTTTGGGAAAGAGACCAAACAGACAAAAGTAACCGGCTCTTACGATCGGCGCCCTGCACGTGATAAAGCCCCGATACGAGTAGATTACGGTAATGGCATGCGCCTTGGCCGCTACACGGCCGGAGCCTATGGCGATGCTCTGACACAGGTAGATGGAGGGAAGAAAAACATCTTCTCCCGGCTTGTCATCACCTACGCTGATGCCCGAGAAGACCTGACTGCCCGAATAATCGACGTGCAAAGCTTCACGCTGGCAGCCACCCCGGACGGAGAGATCGTCCCCTTCAACCTGACTGCCTTTTGCGAACTGCGGCAGGCCCAACGTAATTTTAGGGCAGATCGCATCCTGCTGGCGGCTGATGGCCCAACGGGGAAAGACCTTTCCGATCTGCTCGGCGCTCTCCAAACCGCTCCCAATACCGTATCTTTCGACCGAAAAACTGCCATTCTGCAAAAGGTCGCAACGGACGAAGTGGAAATTGAATACCAGTTCCGGGCACCAAACTTTAAGCGGGTTAAAGTAAGACCAACCCAGATCGGTTACACAGAACACGCACGAGGCAACGACAGGGAGCGGGCTCTGCTCTTCATTGATGGAATGATGGAAGGGAAAGACACCCCACAACGCTTTAAGGTCGACAGAATCCAAAGCACCTATCGTGCGGATAGCGGCACCGAAATTACCAACCTTGCAGCCTTCTTCCTGCAAAAAAAGGCTCCGCAGGCCTCTGTTCCATTCGCCTAAACCGGACGACACACTGTTTGGCCGAACCGAGTTCGGCTGACAGGCAGAGCTACCCGCAGCATGATTGGTCGCATGAAAGACCATCATGCTGCCAATCCATTATTGTTCCCAACCTCAAGCAACCAGTCGGCAGGCTTAACCTGTCCGCCCGACAACTCCTCAACCTTCAGGACAATACGAAGAGGGACACTGCGCCGACCACTTGCGTATCCATGCAAGGTTGTGACGGAGCACCCCAACTCCTTCGCCATGGAAGAAAGAGTAATTTTTTCGGCTTTGAGATATGAGCGTATATCCATGTCAGATTTTTTCGCACTGTGCGAAAATTTAATCAAGCGTAATTTCGCAAATGAGGTCTGATTAAGTTTTACGCAATGCGCGAAAATAGAGCTATGGCTGGCACTCAATTCACCTTGCATATTCATCTTCGCGCATGGCGTAAGCATCGCGGGTTGACACTAGAACAAACTGCGAACATGATCGGATCAAAGCCCAATACTATTTCGGGCTGGGAGACGGGTGGCCGCAAGGTGGATTTAGACGATCTCAAAAAATTGGCTGATGCCTACGGCGTAGATCCCGCTGCACTCTTATTCGCACCGCCCGGTGGCCCCAAATTTGAAGCCATGAAAGAAGCCAGCAATTTAATCGAAGATATGTCCCCTGAGCACGCCAAAGCTTGGCTTGATTTGGGTAAAGCTATTGTTTCCAAAAAACCTGATGCCTAATTATTTCGCATAGCGCGAAAAAATATTTGACAGAATATTTCGCATAGTGCGAATAATCCTCCATCACAACCCGTGATGGAGAAACCCCATGCCGAAACCGGCAGACCCAGCACAAACCCCGTGCGTGTCCTATGATGACAACGAGCGCATCAGACGCATCTGCATCCGCGTAGCCGAACACTCACGCGGTGGGCAGGACCGGGCGGTCCGCAAGCGAATTTTCGACGTAACGGGAACCCTGCTGCGGGAGTGCCATCTGCACACCCGCCCGCTTGATCTGGCCACCATGGAATGCGCCAGCATTGAGCAGGTTCTGTCCGACCTCTCCCTGCTCCGCAAAAACCTGAACGTAGGCACCGGCTACTTCCCGCCGACCATCCGCCTGCGTTTCCAGCAGCATAATCAGGAGGCAGCATGACCTGCCCTTTAAGCGCGCAGCTTGTGGCCACGCGCCAGCGCAAAGCCGCGACCCAACGCAAGATCGGGCTGTTTCAGGCCATGGCCGACACCCTGTTCCTCCGTGCGGATGAGCAGGAGCGCTGGCGGGAGGCCTGCATGGCCAGCAACAACCCAGATGGCGCGGGCACATGGCAGCGCCTGGCCAACCATACCCGGAACGAGGCGCACGAATACGTCCGCCGCATCGACCTTCTGCAAGAGAACCTGCGATGAACAGCCAGCACTTTAACACTCACCGGGCCAAGCTGGAGCAGCTGGTCTACACCCACGCCCCCAGCGACCATGTTGCCAGCGCCATGCTGCAACACATCAAGCATATGGCCGCAGCCATGCAGGCGGAGGAAGCCGAGGCCACAACCCGCCTCCACCAGTCCCACGCCCTGCACCGCGCCCCGGTCGCGCGCATCCGCCAGTTCATTCTGGGCGAAGTGAGGGCCGCATAATGCCAGCTAACCAGATTGACCTGGAGGAACTGCTTGGCACCAAGCAACCCGCTACCCCCCGGCAGGAGCCACAGCGCATCCGGTGGGACAAAGCCTTGGGCAAACGTATCCGCCACCGGCGCACCCAACTCAGCATGAGCATGGACCGCGTGGCCGAGGCCGTGGGCTGCTCCTACCAGCAAGTTCAAAAATACGAGCTGGGCCGCAACGCAATCAAAGCCGCACTGGTGCCCGTGCTGGCAGAAACGCTGGCCGTGCCAGTTACATGGTTTTTCGAAAGTTCAGACGCATGAGTGAACAACTCTCACAGACCGAGCCATTGGAACAATTTCTTACCGCCAAGGAGGTTGCGAGTTGCCTGAAGGTAACGACTCGCACGCTCTACAGGCGGATGGATAGTGGCAATTTCCCCAAGCCGGTAAAGTTCAGCGAAAATTGCGTACGCTGGAGGGAACAGGATGTTAAAAGTTGGATATCAAGCCTTGAGATGCCTCGAGCTACAGCCGTATCAGCCTCATCGATTCGATGAGGGGGCGGACCTGAGATACCCCCGGTACCGAAAAATTATGGGGGTATTTTAGGGGGTATTTTCTAATGGTGGAAAACTTTTACTAATATAAATCAGCATATTGAATAATATGATCGACAGACGCCCGGACCTCCACTTCCCCTTGAAATAAATAATTCTACGTCCATGGCTTTACATGGCTGTGTAGCGGTTTGATCAGAACCACAATGATACGTGGCAATAGCCTCTTTTCAGATTGAGGTTCTGATCAGTACAGGTCGCAGCAGGTCGTCTGCCCGAGGTTTAAGGGCGGGTAAGCTTTTTGTATTGGGCCATCAGACGGTTCCGGCGCAGGCTGGATAGTTTTTGTAACCAGAATACTCCGTCTAATTGATCAATCTCATGCTGAAGGCAGATTGAGCGAAGGCCAGTCGCTTCTCTTTCCTTCAATTCCCCATTCAATTCGGCATACCGGATTTTAAGCGAGCCTGAGCGCGTCACGCTCGCCACCACACCGGGCATGGATATGCTCCCCTCCTCGTTTTGTACCATATTGTCGGATTGCCAGATAATTTCGGGGTTAATGTAAATTTCCGGTTTATCCGCGTCTGGCAGATCCAGAACAACCACGCGCAGGCCTACTCCAATATGTGGGCCGGTTATGCCGATGCCCTGAGCTGCGCGTACTGTGTCCAGCAGATCGGTGGTGAGGGTACGCACAGCGTTATCAAAAAGGACCACAGGGGCGGCTTTCTGCCGTAAGCGCTGGTCGGGGAAAAAGACAATGGGCTGCACGGTCATGAAGTATCTTTGGCTGCTCTGCG
This sequence comes from Acetobacter zythi, assembly GCF_963921165.1. Lineage (NCBI taxonomy): Bacteria > Pseudomonadati > Pseudomonadota > Alphaproteobacteria > Acetobacterales > Acetobacteraceae > Acetobacter > Acetobacter zythi. Next base: position 49,669 of record NZ_CAWUEO010000001.1, on the reverse strand, counting down.
GTTTGTTCCAACTCGCTCCAGATATCTTGGCTGCCGTGTAGCAGTCCATGACTTATGTGGCGGAGAAAGTGCTGTGGATTGTATCGGGTCTTGAGCCATATTCAAGAACGCGTTGGGGGCTTGCCCAAAGGCGCATCTGTTGCCACAGTCAGTGAATGAGGACCAATAAAGTACTTATTTGTGGCGTCAGGCCGTGTGAGTTTGAGCAGAGTTCTCGCCAGACCACGCAGGCATGGCGGCCAGAGTGCAAAAGATAATGCAACAACCTGCTTTTCAACCCGACCATGCCGATAGCCGGCGTTCCCTGCCTGAAGCATTTGCCAGCATTCGGGTGCCGCAGGATAATACCCATTGGATGCGGCGTTTTCTCAGTTACGTTGGTCCTGGGTATATGGTGTCTGTTGGGTATATGGACCCCGGCAACTGGGCAACGGATTTGCAGGGGGGCGCGCGTTTTGGCTATGCACTGCTGTCTGTTATTGTGTTGTCCAATTTTATGGCAATTCTGTTGCAGGCATTGTCTGCCCGTTTGGGTATTGCGACCGGCCTGGATCTGGCACAGGCATGCAGGCAGCGTTTTCATCCCGTGTTGAATATTCTGCTCTGGGTGGCCTGCGAACTGGCCATTATTGCCTGTGATCTTGCGGAGGTCATTGGTACCGCCGTTGCATTGCAGTTGCTTTTTCACATTCCATTGCTTGCGGGTGCGCTGATTTCCAGCCTTGATGCGCTTCTTGTTTTGTTTCTTATGAACCGTGGTTTTCGGTATCTGGAAGCGTTTATCATAGGGCTGCTGAGTATTATTGCCCTGTGTTTTGCTGTGCAGCTTATTGCGGCGGCTCCCCCGTTGGCTGCTGTTTTTTCCGGGTTAAAGCCTTCGCTTTCAATCCTGACCAATAGTCAGATGCTCTATATTGCCATTGGCATTATTGGGGCGACAGTTATGCCCCACAATCTGTACCTGCATTCATCCATCGTGCAGAGCCGGGCGTATGAGAGAACCGAACGTGGCCGCAAGGATGCCATACGCTGGGCCACATGGGACAGTTCCATAGCTCTTATGCTTGCACTGTTTATTAACGCAGCCATTCTTATTGTGGCAGCCGCGGCGTTCCATACAACCGGGCATCAGGATGTTGCAGAAATTCAGGATGCCTACCATCTGCTTTCCCCCCTTCTGGGGCTGGGGGTTGCATCGACCCTGTTTGGTCTTGCTCTGCTTGCGGCAGGCACCAACTCAACCATTACAGGCACATTGGCCGGGCAGATTGTTATGGAGGGTTTTCTGCACCTCAGATTGCCGCATTGGGCGCGGCGGCTTGTAACCCGCGGACTGGCGATTGTGCCTGTTGTGATAGGGACTATGCTGTATGGTAATACAAGTGTTGGTCAGCTTTTGATGGCCAGTCAGGTTGTGCTGTCCATGCAACTGCCTTTTGCGGTTATACCGCTGGTTCTGTTTGTTTCTGACCGCAGGCTTATGGGGGGCTTTGTTATTTCCCGACCTTTGGCGGTTTTGGCATGGTTTGTCGCGGGTCTGATTCTTATTCTGAACTTCAAACTGCTGTATGACACCATAATTCTTTAAGGTGGCACCAAGCCATGACACACCACCTTCTTACGGCCACAGGTACAGGAACTTAACATAATAAGCGTTGGTTTCTGGTGTATTCCGGCCTTCGATAGAGTGTGCGTAGCGCGTTGTAAAACTGATGGTGCGGCTGATGTTGAACATAATTCCCAGACCGGGGGCGATCTCTCGGCTGCTGGAATTGCTCAGATCGTAATGTGCGCTCTGGTCATATGTTCCACCAACATTTTGCCAGTCAAATGCAAAAAATGGCTCGACCAGTTTGCTTGCTTTCCAGCTAAAACGTAAATTGCTGTAAAAGACAACGCCGGGCGAATAGCTATGCTGGTTGGTTTTGTGTTTTGTCGAGCCGACAACCGTGCCGACATCACCATCAAAGCTGAAGTGCTTCCACTCATAGTCAAAAATAATGCTGGATATGTTGGCCCAGTAACCGGAGGCCAGACTATCGCGCGTGCCTGATGGGGTTTGCAGGAATGTCTGAAAACCCAGAGTGCTCTTTGTATTGGGCTTAAACCATGCGGCCGGGCCGACTATTGTGCCACCCAGACCGCCATAATTTGTACCGCCTGCCAGAGTATAGTTTTCAGATTGTATGACTTCAAAAGCAAAGCCAACGTGTGGGAGTGCGTCAAACGTACGAAAATGTACGTATTTGGTCAGCCCCGACCATGTATGGCTTCCACCGTGGGCAGGCACACGCTCCCCCGTGCCGTTATAGGTGTTCCCCGATGCGTTGCCATTACCGTACTGGACCAGCACATTGAATGGTTTGTAATCCACCGGCAGGTCATATTCATGCGGGCCAATAATACCCAAGGTTATGTCCGCAGCATAAGACTGGTGTGGAACAGGTAACAGAAAAGCCGTTCCACAAAGGCTGAGGGCCAGCATAAGCCGTTCCGGATTTGCGCCAAACCGCATGAAAAGTCTCCATTATGGAGGCTGCCGTTGAAAAACAGATGGCAGCATGTTGGTGTGATAAACGACCATTTGTAAAAAGCAGGCCACGGTGCTGTGCCTGCTTGGAACGGAGGTGTTTACATATTGGCAGCTTAAATACGAAAATAAATGAATAGACTATAAACATAATACGCATGAGTTCACGGGAGTGTGTCTGTCTCCTTAAAAAACTGTTCCATTTTTGAGACAGGCAGAACAGTGCGGAAATTTTAGCAGGGAATATCCACGAATATTTTTTAGGCTGGATTGAAATAGTTATAAAAAACCCTTGCAACATAATGAAATGCTGCAAGGGTAGGTTTAGTAAAATGTTAGAGATTGGTTATTTTACAAACTGCGTAATGGCGGCATTAACCGCCGCAGCATTTTCCAATTGTGGCATATGGCCAGACTGAGGGAGAATGGTCACGGTTATGCTGTCTGGCAGACCCTTTGCATCGTTAGGGGACAGAACTTCGTCGTCAGCCCCCCAGATGATCTGAGATGGGCCGGAAAAACCGGTCAAGGCAGGGCGCAGGTCATCCGCCTGCTGGCCATGGGGAAAGCAGGCCTGTGCAATTGTCTGCAAGCTTTGCAGTGCTCCGTCCAGCCGTTTGAAACGAATGATATCTTCAATCATTTTGCGCGAAATCAGAGTTTTGTCGTGCACAAGATAGTTCAGAACCGGCTCAAGCGTTTTACGCCGATCTGCGGAGATAAAGCCGTCAATAAAATCCATATTGATGCCCTGTCCCAGCCCGGCTGGGGCAATGAGGGAAAGAGAGGCAACTTTTTGTGGAAAAGCTTTGGCAAGCTCCAGTGCAATAGCGCCACCAAGTGAATGACCAACCACGTGGGCTTGGGTGATATCCAGCTTATCCAGCAAAGCGGCGGTCGTTGCGGCAAAGGTTGCGGGCTTTCCATCCCCTACGTTTTTGGATGACCCACCATGGCCCGGCAGATCGAAGGCAATTGTACGCCGGTCGGTGGAAAGGCTGTTCTGGTTCAGCATCCAGTTGCTCAGGTCTCCACCAAAACCATGTATGAACAAAAGGGGCGTGCCATCGCCCTGCCCCGCTTTTTGCACACGGAGGGTCAAGTCTCCAACGCTTAGCAGAACAGGCTCCGCATGATCGGCCTGTGTGGGGGCGGCACTGTCGGATGAAAAATCAGCCTGAAATTTTGCAATAAATGCATCAATATCGGCGTCACTCACCGCAGGGTCTGCCAGAACACCCAGTAGCGCCCCTACGGGGAGTGTCTCGCCTTCTGCTGCAATCTGGCGGCGTAATGTGCCCGAAGCCGGGCTTTCGTAACCATTGGTGATTTTGGTGGTTTCTATGTCTGCAATTTCCTGCCCTGCGTCTACATGCCCACCGGGGGGAATGTTCCAGCTGGCAATTTTACCTTCGGTCATGGCCAGACCAAATTTGGGCATAGTGATGGGGGTAATAAGGTCTGTCATTGTTCAGGCATCCTGCTTTGTTTTTTTATAGGCCATGACCGACCGAACCGCAGATTCAATGCGGGCGGCGTCTGGCAGGTACAGTTTTTCAAGCACGGTTGCGAAGGGGACTGGCGTGTGCGGGGGCACAACCCGGCGGATGGGCGCTTTGAGCGATTCAAAGGCTTCCTCCACAACCAGTGCGGCCACGTCTGTTGCCATGTTGCAGCGTGGGCTTGATTCATCTACAATGACCAGTCGTCCGGTCTCTTCCACACATTCCAGTATGGTTGCACTATCCAGAGGGGATGTGGTGCGTGGGTCTATAACCGTGCAGCTTATGCCGTCTTTTTCCAGCCGGTCTGCTGCCTCGTTGGCAAAGTTGACCATGCGGCCGAAGGCAACAATGGTCACATCATCGCCTTCACGCGTCAGATTGGCTTCACCAAATGGAATGGTATAAGGCTCATCTGGCACCTCTTCCTCATCATCATACATGACCTTGTTTTCCAAGAAGATCACGGGGTCATCGTCCCTTATGGCCTCAATGAGCAGGCCCTTTGCTTCGTAGGGGGAGGAAGGGATAACAACTTTAAGACCGGGAATATGGGTAAAAAGCGGGTAAAGTGCCTGACTGTGCTGTGCAGCCGCATTAAAGCCCGCGCCATACATGGCGCGGATCACCAGCGGCGTGCGGGCTTTGCCGCCAAACATATAGCGGAATTTGGCCGCCTGATTCATGATCTGGTCAAGGCAGCAGCCCACAAAGTCCACAAACATCAGTTCGGCAACCGGGCGCAGCCCCGTGGCGGCGGCACCAACGGCTGCCCCAATATAGGATGCCTCGGAAATGGGGGTATCAAACACACGGTCGGGACCGAACTCGGTGTATAGTCCTTTGGTCACACCCAGTACACCGCCCCACGCATCCACTACGCCAGCAGAACCACCCTGCCCGCCTGCAATATCTTCCCCCATAAGAATAATGCGTGGGTCACGCTGCATTTCCTGCCGCAGGGCTTCGTTAATGGCCTGACGGAAGCTTTTTTTGGACATGATAATACTCCGTTTCGCGCTCGGCTCAGTAAGAGACGTAAACGTCTGCTGCGAGGTCTGCTGGTTCGGGTAATGGGGCGCTTTTGGCGGCTTTTACGGCGGCCTCTATTTCGTCTTTTACACTGGCGTCAATGTCATCCAGAGCGGACGGGTCGAGCAGGCTGACTTCGGTCACGCGCTGCCGAAAGTTTTTCAGGCAATCCCGTTCGGCGCGCTCTTTGGCGACTTCACCATTAACCCGGTAGGTCATGGCGTCCCCTTCAAAGTGGCCATACCAGCGGGCCAGATGAACATGCAGCATAACCGGACCATTGCCTGCGCGCGCATGGGCTATGGCTTGTCCAGCAGCTTCATGCACAGCAAAAAAATCCGTGCCGTCACATTCAAAGTAAGGCATGCCAAAGCCTGCCGCGCGGGCCTTTTGTGTGCCTGCACACGCATAGGACGCGCCAGTCGCCTCGCCATAGCCGTTGTCTTCGCAGACAAAAACAGCCGGTAACTGCCAGACCATGGCCAGATTCAGGCTTTCCAGCGTTGTGCCTTCATTGGAGGCGCCATCTCCATAAAATGCTACGGCAACGCCGCCATCCTTGAGCACTTTGTGCGAAAGGGCCGCACCGCAGATAAGTGGCGGCCCACCGCCAACAATGCCATTGGCGCCCAGCATTCCCAAAGACAGATCCGCAATATGCATGGACCCGCCCTTGCCGTGGCAAATGCCAGTCTTGCGTCCGTAAATTTCGGCCATCATGCCATCTACGCCAACGCCTTTGGCAATGCAGTGACCGTGGCCCCGGTGGGTGCTGGCAATTGTGTCTGTATCGGTCAGGTGTGCGCAAACACCCACCCCCGATGCCTCTTCACCACAATAAAGGTGAACAAACCCCGGAATTTCGCCGGTAGCGAACTCGACGTGAAGTCGTTCCTCAAAATCGCGGATTGTCCGCATGGAACGGTAGGAACGCAGAAGAATATCGTGTGCGATCTGCATATCTGCCCCCGGGCATGGGTTGGAAAAAAACGGAATGATTCCGCCCCATTCCGCATGAAAAAAATAACAGTGCGAAGCGGGTATGCACTCAGTTATGAGGAGGTATGCTGGTGGGTAAAGGCCGCTCAAAATTCGTCTCACGCGTATTTGAGAATGCTGGAGGCGAAGTGTCGCAGATCCGAAACGTAATACACGCCAGAAGAGTCTTTTTGTGGATGGATGAGCGCACATGAACTCACTCACTATGCCCTCAGGCGTGTGGTCTGGCCTGTCCCCGCTGATCAGGAACTCATGGCGTCGGTGTGCCGAGTTGCACGGTATTGCCACGGACACCCCGCTGAGCACGGATATTTTGTGTTCGGCGGAACTCCGGCAGGCGCGTGAGCGCATGGGCGTGACAATGAAAATAGCCGACCCGGAACTGGACCGCTTGCACGGGATTGTTTCCACCTTGGATTACAATGTGCTGTTAGCCGACCCGGCAGGCATTGTGGTTGCTCGTCGTGGCGCCCCTTTGTTTGAAAAAGGATGTCGGCGTTGGCACCTGTGGCCGGGAGCCAACTGGGCGGAGGCCGTGGCAGGAACCAACGGAATTGGCACCTGCCTTGTGGAAGGCCAACCCGTGACTGTCCATCGTGATGAGCATTGGTGTACGGGACTGCGTTACCTGACCTGCTCGGCTGTGCCTTTTTATGGTCCCGATGGTTGCGTTGCCGGTGCGCTGGATGCCAGTTCCATCCGTTCGGATCCATCTGGGCGTGTAGCGTTGATGATGGAAGCCGTTCTGGTCGATGCTGCCCGAAGGCTGGAAAGACGAAGTTTTTTGGAGGCATTCAGGAACAGAACGGTTTTATTGCTCGGTGAAGGCAATGGCATATCGCTGCCCATGATCGCGCTGGATGACAAGCGTATTGTTGTGGGGGCAACCTATGCAGCCCGGTCGATGCTCGGGATAGAAAACCCCGAACACGCCAGTGTCTGTTTTGATCTGGGAGCCAGAACCGCAGGCGTGCCGGATTTTCAGGAAGCGGAACGTACGGTTATTGAGGGTGCATTAGCCATGGTGCAGGGGAAAATTGCGCCTGCTGCACGCCTGTTGGGTGTGAGCCGTTCTACCCTTTACCGAAAGTTGAAAGCTCTTGCTGCGTTGCCGCCTTCATCAGCCGGGTAATGTCTGGCGTGCGGTTACAGCCGGTCCTGCACAAATGGCAGCACGTTCTGGCAGATCACCAATTCTTCGTGGGTAGGTTCAACACGCACCCGAATTGCACTGTCTGGGCTGCTGATGATGCTGGCATGGCGTATGTTGGCGTCCTGATCCAGCTTAAGGCCTAACCACCCGAGTGCCAGACATACGTCCTGACGTAACTGGGCATCGTGTTCGCCTATTCCGGCGGTAAAGACCAGACCATCAAGCCCTTCCATAATGGCGGCCAGGGCACCAATTTCTTCCACAATCCGGTAGGCGGAGAGGGTGAGTGCCTGCTGGACATGGCCGCGCAATACCGGGTCTTGTTCGGTGTCCATGTGTTCACGCAGAACGCGCATGTCTGACGATACGCCAGAAACACCAAGCAGTCCGGACTGGTGGTAAAGCGTGTTCACAACTGTGTCCCAGTCGGCTTTTTCTTCCCTGATCATGTAGAGCAGAGCGCCGGGGTCGATCATGCCGCACCGGCTCCCCATCATAAGCCCATCCAGCGCTGAAAACCCCATTGTGGTTTCCAGGCTTTTGCCGTCCTTCAGGGCGCACAGGCTGGCTCCATTGCCCAAGTGAGCCAGAACAGTTCGCCCAGCTGCCAATGCGGGGTCAATCTGGTGCAGACGCTGGGTTAGAAAATCGTAGGAAAGACCGTGAAACCCATAACGGCAAACACCTTTGTCCGCATAACGCCGGGGGAGTGGGAGCAGGCGCGCAATATCGGGCATGGTCTGGTGGAAGGCCGTGTCAAAACAGGCAATCTGTATCAGATCAGGGCGGTAGTCCGTAATGGCGTGAACAGGGGCAAGGGTCTGGGGTTGATGGAGTGGCGCAAAGGGGGTCAAGGCTTCCAGTTGGGTCAGCACCTCTGGCGTTACCAGTACGGGAGCCAGAAAATGGGGGCCACCGTGGACAATTCTGTGCCCGACACCAACAATATTATGCCGCCCCTGCTCGTGTTTGCTTAACCAGTCAAAAAGATGTTCCAACGGCTTTTTTTGAAGGAGCGGATAGGTTGCTCGCTCTATAAGCTGATCGTTCTGGTCCGATGCAAAAAAATGGAATGTATCAACGTCATATTCAAGCCGCCCTTTGATCAGCTTTTTGATGGTCGTTCTTTTTTCTATCTGGAAAACAGTAAATTTAAGGCTGGATGATCCGGCGTTAAAAACAATAACAACATCGGATAGGGCTGTATTCCTGTCTGGCATAGCGATTAAAACGCCGCATCCTGCTGCGCCAGATGTCTGGCGTATAGGGCGCCAATGGCCGCCGATGCCAGACGGGCCTGCACACTGTCTGCCCGGCTGGTCAATACAATAGGAACTCTGGCGCCAAGTGCTATTCCTGCTGAGTCAGCCTGAGCCATGAAAATCAGGTTTTTTGCCAGCATATTCCCGGCTTCCAAGTCGGGTGTCACCAAAATCTGTGCGTGTCCGGCTACAGGGGATGTCAGGTTTTTTATTCTGGCGGCTTCAGGGTCTATGGCATTATCCATGCCGAGAGGTCCATCAAGCATACCGCCTGTTATCTGGCCGCGTTCGGCCATTTTGCAGAGGCTTGCTGCGTCCAGCGTGCTGGGTATTTTGGGGTTAATAACTTCTACAGCCGAAAGAATGGCAACTCTAGGTTGGCCAAGCCCCAGCCCGATATGCAGATCAATGGCATTTTGAACAATATCGCGCTTGGTTGAAAGATCGGGAAAAATATTGATGGCGGCATCGGTCACAAAGAGCAGTTTTTTGTAACCCGGTACAGCGAGCAGAAAAACATGGCTGATCCTGCGGCCTGTACAAAGGCCATTAGCAGGAGCAACGACGGCATGCATTAATGTATCTGTATGGAGGCTTCCCTTCATCAATCCCTGCACCTGCCCTGTTCTGGCTAGGTCAACGGCTTTTTGTGCTGCAATTTCTGGCGTTTCGGCCGGGATAATTTGGTAAGAGCTTAGGTCTATCCGGTGTTCACGCGCTATTGCGTGCATACGGGCTTCATCCCCGATCAGCACGGGCTGGATAATGCCTTTTTGTGCGGCCTCTAGCGGCCCTGTCAGGGCGTGGTCCTCACATGGCCAGACAAGCCCGTAGGAAACAGGTTTATGGGCAAGAGCACGATTGATGAGGTCCGAAAAAAGCTGGTGGGACGTTGGCTGGCGCGAGAGGGATGCAGTTCCTGCAAACAGGGATGAGGTTTGTCTCATATTGGGTCTGACCCGCTCTTTGTGTGCCACAGGTTGTGCAACGGGGCTGGAAGGTTCGCCAGCCAGTCACGCCCGCCTAATGAATAGGCGAATTGGGTATTCTGGCGGATACAAGATTGGGTGATGGGATATGCTGTGCTGTCACATTGGGCGGAGGTCCGCTGTCCACCACGATCACCGCCATACCGGCAAGGGGGGATGGTGTTCTGTCCGTTCGCAACAAGGCCCGAAAGCGCTTGTCCGTTGCCGCCTTGCGTTCATATTCCACATCAAGCAGGCCATTTTTGTCGATGTAGATGTTTAGGGCCGCCGGAATGCGGATGCACCCTGCCGAGGCCATATGCCCGAGTTGACGTTCCAAAAAAACAGGGTCAGTTGCGTGCATTTCCAACCGTATGGGGCCTTGCTCCCGGCTGGGTAGCCACCCTTTTTCAGCAACCTGCCAGCCAAAGTCCCAGACACGCATGCCTTTGGTGCCATTCCCCATGATACCGTTTTCATTTTTGGTACCCTGCGCGCGGTAACCCAGCCTGTCTGCTGTGTTGGTAAAAATACCAATGGGCGTAATATAATGGTGTTTACGACCAATTGTGCCTGTGGAAATGCGTGTGCACCCGATTATGCTCCACTCAGGCGTGTTGGGGCGGGCCACAACAATACAGGCGCGCTGTACGGAGGGGTTGCGGTCGGCAATCACAACGGCTTGCGGGGTCTGAACCACGTAACCGGACTGGCTGGCCTGCTGGCGGGCCAGGGTAAGCCACGTATCTTTCTGGTTGCTGCTTGGAGTAAACGCTGCGGGCACGTCTTTTTGGAAAAGAAGTCTGAGCCGGTTTATTTCCGCTTGAATCTGGGGTTCATCCAGCTCAGCAACTGGAGCTGGAGCTGGAGCTGGAGCTGGAGCTGGAGCTGGAGCTGGAGCTGGAGCTGGAGCTGGCAGTGTTGTTGATGATGTTACAGAAGCCGCCTGCACAGGTTTTGCCTGAGCAGTTTTGGCTGAGGGTGCGGGTGTTGGGGCTTTTTTTGCCGCTGGAATATGCAGGGGCGCGCCTATGTCTCCATTAGGAAAAAAAACATGAGGCGAGGACTCCCCAACAGCCTTGGAGAGTTCATCAGCAAAATCCGCACTGGCGGAATAGGGCGCTGCCTGAAGAGTTTGAGCAGCAAAAAGGCAGCCAAACATAATCGGAAAGATTAAGTGTCTCGCCGCGCACACCGGGTTCTGTTCTCCTGTTTTTCAAGTGCTCGCGACTATGGCACTTCTTGCCCATAAGCGAAATATCCAAGATGAAGAGTTTATTCTCAATATGTTGCATGTAAGGGCTGCACTCTGGTTGGGCCTTAGTTGGGCACCCTATATGCCCGCCCTCCTGCACTGCCGGATAACTGGCAGTTTGCTCTGGGTTGCAGCTAGGCATCTCCCCTGCCTGTTCGATGGTTCAGCCTGTGATGAGGGCGGCATATGGGAGCGCTTGTTGCCGATCGTGCATGGTGCAGGAGTTTGAAGTTGCGGTTGATTGTGACCTAAACACAACACGCAGCTATGGCTTTGGGCTACCAGCACGGAAGTTATTGACAGTAATTATCATTTGCATATACGTCCCTATCCACATTTTATGGTGATGTGAGCCAAAAAACGCATAGCCCTTTTGTTCTGATCTGGCAGTTTTGAGGTGCTGGGGATAACGGGTTTGCTGGTGGTCTGATGCCTTCCGGCAAGAAGGCATGTCGTGACAAAAGTGGGTTTTGCCGACCTGTAGAAGAGCAGCAAGCCAGATTATAATGGCAGCCTATGAAGTTGGTTATGCGCTTGAGGCATGGGAGTAAACAATGTCTGGCCTGATTTTGCTTGCAGCGGGAGGCTGCACGTTGATGTGCGGCGTGCTGCTTTACCTTTCATCCAGACATCAGCGCATTTTTGCTCATCGACCGAACTCCCGGCTCTGTCTGTCCGGTGCTGTGGGTATGGCAGCATTGGCTATTCTCCTGCTTGGAGAGGTAGAGGGCAAGGCAAGTGCGTGTTTTATGGTTGTGTTGCTTCTGATGGCGGTGTGCAGTTTTTTTCCCTTACTCGTGGCTATGCGTCCGGCTGGCAATAATCGGTCATGACTGAATTGCGGCTTAATAACAGGCAGTGGGCGACCAAGCTTATGGCTGGCCTTGTGCCCGGCGCGCTGTTTTCTTTTGGCTGCATGGCTGTTGTGGGGCGGTTATGCCACACCACGGGGGACGCCCGAACGGTTTGTGCACAATTTTTAATGTGGATGGCCGTTGTGGTTTGGCTTGCCCTGCTTGGTAGCTGTTTTCTGTTCCGTTCTGGCGTGCGGGCATGGGTAGTAATGGGGGGAGCGGCACTGTTGGTCTGGGGAATGTATGGAGTGCTGGCGAAAGTTATCATGCCATGAAAATTCGGCCCGATATTGTGCAGGTGTACAGGGAAGTTCATAGCTGGGTTGGCATTCTTTGTGCCCTGTTCCTGTTTGTAGCGTTTTATGCTGGCTCCATAAGCATGTTTGAGCAGCCATTACAGAACATGCTAACCCCTGCTCCCGCCCTGCCACAACCCATTGCGCTTACGGAAACACCCGGGCTTTTGCAAAAAGCTTTTGCAAAATACCCCGATGCCAGCAAACACTATACCATTGTTATTAACCCCGATAATGCACACCCTGCCCGCCTTATGTGGCCGCAGGACCCCACGCATCGTGGCCACGGACCGCAGGACTTTGTGCTTGGCGCATTGTCACCCGCTGGTGATGTGGTTACCGCGACCCGAAGGCCGTCTGAAATTCCTTTTTTTATTGATCAGTTACACGAACAGGTCGGTCTGCCATTGCCGCATATGGTGGCGCGCTACGTTATGGGCTGTGTGGCTCTGGCTTATTTTTTTGCGTTAGTGTCTGGTGTTATTGCATTTCTGCCAGCCCTGAAAAAAATGCTTTTTGCGGTCAGGCTTGATACGGGGGCACGTAAAGTCTGGCTGGACCTTCATAACCTTGTGGGTTTTTTCTCGCTTCCGTTCCATGTGGTTATTGCCATAACCGCAGTTGTTTTTGCTTTCCATGACCCGATTTATGCTCTGCAAGGTAAGCTGTTCCAGCAAGGGCAGGTCACAGGCCAAGGTGCCATGCATCCGCATGGACATTCAGGTGGTAAAGGTAAGGGGGGCACAGGCGATGTGGCCAGTCTGGAGGGGCAGATGCCGCCTCTGGCCATTCTGGATGCTTTACAGCAGCAGGCCCCCGGTTTTGTTGCGGACACACTGGATTATACAACGCAGTTGGTTAAAGGAAAAAGCCAGACAACGCTCAGAATTGCGGGGCATGATAACCGTTATCCCATGCGCGGGGCGACAAATGGTTTTGCCGTGGTTGACCCGTTGAGCGGTAAGGTCCTGTCGGCAGATTATCTGCCGGGGCATCAATCTGCCGGGTTTGCGGCCTTGACCGCACTGATTGCCCTGCATTTTGGTAGTTATGGTGGGCTACCTGTGCGCTGGGGCTATTATTGCATGGGGCTGGGTGGAGCTTTTTTGTTTTATACCGGAAATCGGTTGTGGATTGCTGCACGCCAACGGCGTGAAATTGGCGCAGGTTTGCAAACACGCAGCACATGGCTGCTGTCCTGCCTGACGACCGGATGCATTACTGGATGTATGACGGGTATTGCCATCTTATTTATTTGCGCGCCGTTCCTCCAGTTGGGAGGGAGTTATGCACAAGCCACAGTTTTATACTATGTTGCGTTTCTTTTTTGTATGGGTTTGTCTTTTTTTCTAAAAGAACGTCAGCGTGAGCCAATGTTGTTCGCTCTGGCTGGTATTGCAAATATTGCGGTAGCCTGTGTCATGCTTTTATTCATGACGTGGGGCCATGCAGGTCTGCCAGCACTGAGTGTGGCCATGGTTGCGCTGTTTCTGGGGTGTTTTCTTTTGTGGTCTGTCAGGCGGTCTGCGTATCGGGTTTCTGCCTGACGGAAGCCGTAAGGCTAGCCTCTGCGCTAAGGCGCAGAGGCTGTGTGTGTTATTCTTGGTAAATAATAACGGAACGGATGGATTTTCCGTCATGCATCAGATCAAATGCATGGTTAATATCTTCTAGCCCCATAGTATGGGTTACAAAGGGTTTGAGGTCGATTTTGCCCTCCATGGCGTCCTCCACCATGCCGGGGAGCTGGGTCCGCCCCTTAACACCACCAAATGCGGTGCCTTTCCATGTGCGCCCGGTAACGAGTTGGAAAGGACGGGTGGAAATTTCCTGCCCGGCCCCTGCAACGCCAATAACAACAGATTGGCCCCAGCCACGGTGGGCGCACTCAAGAGCTGCACGCATGACGTTAACATTGCCAATACATTCAAACGTATGGTCCACACCCCACCGGGTAATGTCCAGAATGACCTGCTGAATGGGCTTGTCGTAATCCGTGGGGTTGAGGCAGTCAGTTGCTCCCATGGAACGGGCCAGTTCAAATTTGTCCGGATTAGTGTCGATGGCAAAAATTCTGCCAGCTTTTGCCTGTCGCGCTCCCTGAATAACTGCAAGCCCAATGCCGCCAAGGCCAAAAACAGCAACGCTATCGCCCGGTTGCACTTTGGCGGTGTTGTGCACAGCGCCTATCCCGGTTGTTACCCCACATCCAAGCAGACAAACGTGTTCATGATCTGCATGAGGGTTGATTTTGGCAAGGGAAACCTCGGCAACGACTGTGTATTCACTAAAGGTGGAGCAGCCCATATAGTGATAAAGAGGCTGACCGTTGTAGGAAAAACGGCTTGTGCCATCAGGCATGACTCCTTTGCCCTGTGTTTCGCGCACGGCAATGCACAGGTTGGTTTTGCCAGAAGTACAGAACTCGCACTTGCCACATTCGGCCGTGTAAAGTGGAATAACGTGATCGCCTGGAGCGACTGAGGTCACGCCTTCGCCAACCTCGACAACAACCCCTGCCCCTTCGTGACCCAACACACAGGGGAACAGCCCCTCTGGGTCGCTGCCAGAGAGGGTAAAAGCATCCGTGTGGCATACCCCCGTGTGGGTAATGCGGACCATGACCTCACCCTTTTTGGGAGGGGCTACGTCAATTTCCACAATTTCAAGGGGTTCGCCAGGAGCAAAGGCAACAGCAGCACGAGACTTCATGGTCGTTCCTTTTGGGTTATTTCAGATAGGTGCGGATGAGGGACAGAATGGTATCGATACTTTGCTTTTTTTCAGAGGCCCGGTCCGGGTCGGAACCAAATTCCTCATGAAGGTACATCCCCATGACTTCGGACATAAGCCCGTTAACTGCGCCGCGGATTGCAGCAAGTTGCTGGAGTACCGGGGGGCAGTCCGAACCAGATTCCAAGGCCCGTTCCAGTGCGTCACACTGCCCGCGGATACGCCGCAGCCGGGTGAGCGCCTTTTTTTTATCTTCCGGGGTGTGGGGCATTCTGCGTGGTCATCCTTTGGTACTATGGGGGAGTATAGTATCATACGCCAGATATGGCTATGACTTTGTTATCAACCTGCCGCTATGGCAGGACATTTTGGTCCGTAAAATATTCGTGCGGGTTGTTATACTGCTATCGTTTTTTTTCGGTAAAACAGAGAAGTAATGCAATTATTATACTGTTAATGGATAGCAGCATAATACAGATGGCGATATCTGGCACAATGGAGGCCGATAAACTGATCTTGACCGCCAGACCAAAAATAACCAGCGCAACAAGGCGGAGCACAATAACCTGTTTTTGTGTTGCAGATGTGGTTCGCAAGCCAAATCTGCTGCGCACAAAGGCAAGACTACAGGACCAGATCAGGCAGGATGCAAAAATAGTGGCTTCAGTCAGGCAAAAAACTGTATCAGTCATGGCGGACCTGATCGGGCAGCATGCGTAGGCTACCAAGGGCAATAAGGCCAGTTAACGCGCACAGGCTGTTGACGCTCAGGTGGAGTGGTGTGCCCCATGCAGCCAATGGGGCCGTAAAACCATCAATAGCCGGAATGGCCAATCCAAGCACACCGGTTGTCCATGCGATTATGCGCCAGCTTTTGTTAAGGGGCAGAAACATAGCCAGCAGGAGGCATCCTGCCCATACGCCAAAAAAACCAGCAACTTCCAAAGTGGACCGTGCAGCCCAGAGTGCAGGAATAAGCCTGTTAAAAACAAAAATACTCAGGCAGGCGGTTACAAGCCCACCGATCAGGGCAATATTCAGGCGTTGGGCAAGGTGAAACGTTTTGGCAGGCTGTTTTTTTTGCCTTGCAGTATAATAAATCAGGCCGCTCGCAACCATAACGGAGGATGCCAGTCCGCCCCCAAACCAGAGCCAGCGCAGCATAGGCCCCATGCTACGGCCAAGGTGCAAGCCATTCAGAATGTAAAAAGCATCTTCAATCTGCGATGCCTCTCTGGTTTTACTCAGGAACTCCCCACTCTGAGAGTCAAATGTAACGGATAGGTCGTTTGAGTTCAGGCTGTTCTGTCTAATGCCGGAGAGTGTTGTTTTGCCATCGTCAAAAAGCACATAAGATGGGGCAATTCCCAACCGTGCGTGAGCTTGCTGGAGCATACGGCTCAGAGACGCCTGTGGCGCCCAGTGTGGATTTGTCTGTTGGGCCACGCCTTCCTGTATTGGGGCTGGTTGCTCAAACTGTAGGACTGGCAGAGCATTTTCGGCGGTCAAAATCAGCCCTGTCCATGTGATCATAATATGGAAAGGGAGCATTGCACTGCCCGTAAGCACATGGATGTCCAGCAGGCTGCGCGCCATGGACGCTTTGAGCCTGAGTGTAAAATAATCTGGCACAAGGCGTTTGAGGTGTAGCAGAACGCCAGACAACACTATGGCGGCAAAGGCAAAAGCAATGCCCGCAACCAAACGCTCGCCCCATGGGCTGGGTATGCGTAGTGTGTAATGGAAATTAAAGAAAAAATTCCCCCCCTCTGTTTGTCTGGCTGGAAGTGTCTGCCCGGTTTGCGGGTCCAGAACTGGCCCGACAAAGCTATGGCCATCGTAATGCAGGACGCGAAGAGTGGGATCCCGTGGTTCGGGCAGTAGCAGGAATGACGGTGGGTCTCCTGCGTGATCACTCTCAAGTAGGATCTGCTGTGCTCTGTCTATGGCGCGGGGTGTCAGGCGGGCATTGTGCGGGATCAGTGCTGTTTCGGGCTGCATCCAGCGGGTTAATTCGGTATCGAACAGGGCCAGTGTGCCGGTAACAAAAATAGCAAAAGCAGCCCAGCCGGTTACAAGCCCGGCCCAACGGTGCAACCATGCCAGACGGGAGCGGCGTGCAGGGGTCATGCCTGCAAGACCAGTGCAAGGCCGCCACTTAACGCCAGCCTACCGCCGCCGAGCAAGGCGTAAAGGGGGTTAGTGACCCAGAATGCCCAAACCATGCCCAAAGGTGCCAATGCACTGGCCATTACGCGGTAGGCTGGAGTGACCGCTTGAGCAAACGCCGGAAAAAACGCCACAAAGGCAGATCCCCACAGCACAAGAGCAAGCCAGACGAGTATTGCCGCGGCAATGCGGCAGGCATAGGTTTGGGGGAGCGTCACACATAACCCCAGATAATGCCGGCCAAGGCCCCTTCCCCACTTTGTGCACAGCTTTGGGTTGGTCTTGTGCATGACGTGTGCGGGTAGGAACGTGTTAAAAGCGTGGCAGGCACGATACCGGGTTTTCCTCTAGGTAGATATGCTCGATTAACGCCTCCTTGTGTAATGCGAATTACTCTCACCCTCAAGTCTGGGGTGGGTATGTTTGGCTCTTACGCCACATAAAAGATTATTGCTGTAGAGTTCGGGCCAGATCGGCGAGTGCGCTGATCTGGCGTGTCAGGAACTCGCGCGTTGGTCCATCGCTCAGCGTTAGGGTGTCAGGGTCAATTTTGCTGGGCACAAGGCCGATCATGGCCTCGGGCTTGTTCAGAACGAACGCATCGAGAAAAACAAGACTCTGCCGCAGATGATACTGTGCCCGCGCCCCTCCGATCTGTCCGGGAGATGCGGTTTGAATAGCCACAGGTTTTTTGGCTAAAGGCTGTGGCGTTACGCGTGAGAGCCAGTCTATGGCGTTTTTGAGCACGCCGGGGATGGAATAATTATACTCAGGCGTGACAATAATAACCCCATCTGCCGCCTGAATCTGTGCCGCCATGGCCAGCACTGCGGGCGGAAAAGCCGCATCCTGCACGTCCTGATTGTAATGCGGAAAGTCGGCAATGCTCCCCAAGGCAGAAATGGAAACCCCTTGCGGCGCCAGTTGAGGAAGACTGCGGGCAATAGCTGCGTTAAAAGAAGCACGGCGCAGACTGCCCAGCAGCGTTACAAAATGCAGTTGTGTAGAGGTTGTCATGCTCGTCTACCTTTTTTTTGAAGGCCCCTGTTGTGGCTTACTGGGTAAGCACGGGTTGCTCAGGTGTGAATGTTACCAAAACGCCCATTATTGAAGTCTTCCATGGCCTGCCGGATTTCCGCTCGGGTGTTCATGACAAAAGGACCATACCCTTCAATCGGTTCGTTCAGGGGCGCTCCGGTCAGTACAAGAAAACTGCTCTGCTCCTGTGCCTGAATACTCACCTCCGTTCCCTCGTGGTCCAGTAGAACGAGTTGCGCACTGCCAAGTTCCTGTGCGTCATTAATACTCAGCCGACCTTCGAGCGAGACAACGGCTGCGTTGTGTCCTTCGGGGAGGGAAAAAGTGACCAATCCACCCTGCTTGAGCTGTACATCCCAGACGTTCAGCGGGGAAAATACGCGGGCTGGGCCTTGGATGTGGTCATAATGACCCGCAATAATCCGTACCGATCCCGCGCTGTGTGGCAAGGGGAGTGTGGGAATGTCTGCCGCCAGCAGGGTTTGGTAAGCGGGTGGTGTCTGCTTGTCTCGAGCGGGCAGATTGACCCAGAGCTGGACCATTCTGAACGCTCCACCCGTTGCCGCATAGGCCTGGGAATGGAATTCCTGATGCACAATGCCGCTGCCTGCCGTCATCCACTGCACATCGCCCGGACCAATGGTGCCGCCTCCGCCAGAGGAATCACGGTGTTCGACCTCCCCATCATACACAATGGTCACCGTCTCAAAGCCCCGATGTGGGTGCTCCCCTACGCCCCGGCGTTCATCTGTAGGCTGGAACTGGTGCGGGCCTGCGTAATCGAGCAGTAGGAACGGGCTGAGATGTTGGCCCAAAGTCGAGTAGGAAAACAGGGAACGGACGGGAAAACCATTCCCCACCCAATGCCCACGTTCGTTGCCGTAACGCCCCAGAACTTTTTTGTGCATGGTTCTTCTCTTGCTTTATGGGGGCCTGCGTTAGGCTCGGCCCTTTTGCTTAATCCTGAACATAGAAGCCCCACAGCGTTCTATAAAGATCGACAGATCAAACATTGCGTTGCATAAATAGAACGATGAGAGATCTTAACGACTACTTTTATTTTGTTCAGGTTGTGGATTTTGGCGGTTTTTCGTCTGCGGCACGGGCAATCGGCGTACAAAAATCCTTGCTAAGCCGACGCATTGCCCTACTGGAAACGCGTTTGCATACCAGATTGCTGCAACGCTCATCTCGCCATTTTTCAGTGACCGAAACAGGCCGCAGGTTTTATGGGCATTGCAAAGCCATGCTGGCCGAGGCGGAACTGGCTGAGCAGTCCATTGCCCAGTTGCAGGCAGAACCGTGCGGCATAATACGCATGAGTTGCCCCGTGGCTTTGTTGAATTTTCAGTTTGGGGCCATTCTGGCGCGGTTTATCATGCGTTATCCGTTGGTGCGCTTACAGTTGGAGAGCACAAACCGCCGGGTTGATATTTTGCAAGATGGGCTGGACCTTGCCGTGCGGGTAAGATTTCCGCCGATTGAGGCATCTGATCTGGTTATGCGTGTGCTCGATACCAGCACGCAGTGCCTTGTGGCGGCACCTGAGTTGTTGACCGCAGGTGTGCGTTCTCCGGCTGATCTCACCGCTTTTTCCAGTATGGATTTTCATACCAGTCCGGCGGAACAGTCTTGGATTTTGGAAGATGGCCATGGGCAGACTGCCACAGTTTATCATGAACCGCGATTGGTGACCGATGATATGGCCGTACTGCGTGAGGCGGCTTTGTCAGGCATTGGTGTTGTGCAGCTTCCCACAATTATGGTTTGGAAAGACGTTCAGGCCGGTCGGCTTGTTCAGGTTCTACCGCAATGGACACCACGTGCAGGCATTGTGCATGCGGTCTTTCCTTCCCGCAAAGGATTGATGCCGGGTGTCAGGGCTTTGCTTGACTTTATGGCTGAAGAGTGCACCCAGCAAAGGCAGATGGCGACATCCACCTTTCTGGCGCAGAACGTATGAGGGCATATGGCCCCACAGACTCTGGTATTCGGCACCTTGAGGGTCTAATAATTACTACAAAATATTATTTATTGCGGTAATAAATCCCGGTGTTATCGCACTGATAGATTGTTTGGTCTGAACTAAAAAAGCTTGTTGATGGCTGTGTTCCAGTAATGACGCAATGATGGTCCTGAACAAACTGATCCCACTGTTGCTGGCGATAATTGTGCAGGATTGTCGATCCCCCCCACATTATCCCGCC
Source organism: Acetobacter zythi (assembly GCF_963921165.1). Taxonomy (NCBI): domain Bacteria; kingdom Pseudomonadati; phylum Pseudomonadota; class Alphaproteobacteria; order Acetobacterales; family Acetobacteraceae; genus Acetobacter; species Acetobacter zythi. Next base: position 29,671 of record NZ_CAWUEO010000001.1, on the reverse strand, counting down.
GACAATGACGAATGCTGAAAACCACAAAACAAATTCTTTTGTGTTCTTGCTCATGTTTCATGTCCTTGCTGAATGGATAAGGATTCAGCTACTGGTTTTGACCTTCGCCCATTGGAAACAGAGCGATAAACGCTATCTAATTACTTTTTTCGTCTCTGGCAAATAGCGTATTGCTAACGTTTTGCAGGTAATGAATTATCAATTTATTATATTTATTTATAATCGTATGGCGCCAGAACGGTCAATTTTGAGAGTGTCGCGTGCATGGAGAGGCTCATATGCGCGAACTGCGTCAGGATAAATATTTGGAGAGTGGGTAAGGCCACTATGAAGCAAAAGGCTACCCACCCGCAGCCGCGAGGGATAGCCTTTTTGTAAAATCATTCAGCGTAAAAGGTTGGGTCGCTCAGACTTAGGCCGCAGCCAGAAGTTGGGCGTCAGAAGCTGAACCAAAGAATTCATAATGGATATGTGTTTGCGGCACTCCCTGTGCTTTGAGAGCCGTAATGATGTCCAGCATGAACTGGTCTGGACCGCAGACCCAGTAATGAGTGTCCGGTTTGACCTGTGTAGCAAGCCATTCGGGGGTAATACGGCCTGCGTGCAACGTGTGCTCCGGTGTGGAGGACGCATCCGCCGACAGGCCCATGCTATAGAAAATATCTGCCTTGATCAGGCCTTTGCTGGTCAGTTCCCGCACATAGGCCCCAAAAGCCTGAGTGTCTGGCGTATGTGCTCCGTGTACAAAGTGGACCGGACCATGTGGCTGTTTTTCAAGCTCACCCAGTGCGGATATAAACGGCGTTAAACCTACGCCAGCACTGATGAACATGGTGTTGACATCCGGCTTGGGGGCGCAGGCAAACTCTCCCGCTGGTGCGGAGACCTGTAATTCATCCCCTACCCTGACTGTGTCATGAAACCATGAGGAAACAACGCCGCCTTCGGCCTTGCGGATGCTCAGCCGGTAGTGGTCGGAGGCCGGTGCGGAGGAAATGCTGTAGTTGCGCCGTTGGGAGCCGTGGTCGGGAATGTCGAGCTTGAAGCTCAGATACTGGCCCGGTTGGTGCTGCATAACCGGTTGACGGTCTGTTGGCACAAGTTCAAACGACCGGATTGTGCTGCTTTCAACAACAATCTTGCGCACGGTAAAGCTGCGCCAGCCAGTCCACCCACCGGGTGTTGCGGCATGTGCCTGATAGATCTGTTTTTCACGACCGATCAGAACATCGGCCAAAAACCAGTAAGCCTTGCCCCATGCGTCCATAATTTCGGGTGTTGCGGCATCTCCAAGCACATGGGCAATGGCACCCAGCAGGGCTTCCCCCACAAAGGGGTAGTGCTCTGGCAGAATGTTAAGGCCTACGTGTTTTTCAGCAATACGTTCGACCATGCCACCAAGGGCGCCCAGATTGTTGATATTGCGGGCATATGCCAGCACCGCCAGAGCCAGAGCCTTTGGCTGCTCCCCGTCTTTTTGGTGAGACATATTAAATAAATCACGAATTTCCGGCTTGGATAAAAGCCGACGGTACATTTCTTGCGTTATATCCAATCCATGTGCTTCCAGAGCAGGAACACAGGCGGAAACAATTGTCCGGGTTTGGTCATCAAGCATGGTGCTCATGATATGCGTCCAAAAGATGTAAAATACAGGTACCTTTAATAGGGGTGGCGCAATAAGATGTCAATAAAATACATCTTATTGCAGTGGTGAATATGTCCTGACGTAGCCATGACCGCTATGAATAAAAAGCACCCAGACATGCAAAACTTGCATATCGCAGGGGTAATCGGTTACAAGGGACAAAATTCAACAAAAAAGGATGCAATATGGCAAATCTGTCAGCGCTTATGACCGACGCCGCAATTTTTGTATTGTTCCCATGGGCTTTGTGGCGGCTCTTGCAAAAAGCGCTGCCAATAGCCGTGTTGCCAATCCTTGTGGGTATTGCTCTTGCTGTGTGGCACGTGCCTGTGCAGCAAATGGGTATTCCCTCCGTTTATGGGAATAACATTGGTTGGGTTGCCGTGCTGGTGCTGGCTTTTACCGCTGGTCTGGAAATGTGGCAGCATCCCGGTGGGGAACCTTCAGGGCAGGACTTTGCCCAACCTACGATCGGCCGCCTTTTTGGTGGGGCTGCGGTGGCTCTGGGTGTTCCCTTCTGCGTGGGTTCATTTCTGGCTTATACCGTTTTTTTGCACCTTCATGGCTGGCAGGCACCCGATGCCACTCCCTTGGTGGCGGCAGCATCCATCGGTCTGTGCATTGCGGTCAGCGCCCTGCCTGTGCTGATCGGTGTTGTGCGTGAGCTGGATGTTGCGCAAAAACCTCTTGGGCAATTAGCTCTCAAGCTGGCTGTGGTGGATGATGCCGCATTATGGATCGGGCTGGCCGCGCTCCAGTTCGCAGCACGTGGGTCTGCCGCTTTGCATGGCTGGACGGGGCTGGAGGCACTGGCGGTTTTTTTGCTGGTGGGGCTTGCTGCTGCGGGTTACTGGGCTTCTCACCACTTCCGTCATCCGCCCTTGGCCGTTATCTGGCTTGCTGTGCCGGTTTATCTGGCTGCCGGGTCTTGGGCCAGTATGCAGCTTGGTCTGCACGAACTGATTGGTGCTTATTTTGCCGGTGCAATCATGCCGCCTAGTTGGGTGCGGCGTTTGCCGGTGGAATCTGTGGGAACATTTGCGCTGATCTGGTTTGCTCCGATGTTTTTCGGCCATAGCGGACTGCATATTAATGGCGATGCCTTAACATGGCCCTCAGTTGTGGCGTCTTTGTCGCTGGTTGTTATTTCGATGATAACCAAAATTGCCGCGGTCTATATTTATCCCCCAGCAGCAGGGCTTAAGCCACGGCAGGCATTGGGGGTTGGCGCTCTGCTCCAGTGCAAGGGGCTGATGGAAATTGTAGCCGCGACCATTCTGCACGGTCAGGGCATGCTCTCCGATTTCGGGTTTGCGTCCCTTATGGTTCTGGCGGTTATTTCAACAACCCTGACAGGGCCACTCTTCCGCCTGTTGGCTCCACGCAAGGTATAACGCACGGAGTGTGAACTGGGCCGTCTGGCTCTGCTGGGCTGACGGCTTGGGGTGTTAAAAGCTGGCGTATCTGCTTCACAGCATTGTCATGCGGATGGGTCTTGGCAAAAAGGCTCACATGGCCAAGACCTGAACGGGGGATAGGGCCATGTGTCAGGCGTCCCCTGTTGTTTCAAAGGAGCTGGAACCTGCATGCCCAGCACTCCCATAACTGTTCAGGATAAAGCTCCGCATCTGCTGGTGTGGCTCGCGGTTGCACTTTTCCTGTCCTACCTAGCAGTCGCCATGTCCATGCCGACAACCTCGGTCTATGTTGCAACATCGCTTCATATGGGCAATGCCCTTGCCGGGCTGGCTGTTGGCGTTGCGTTTGTGTCCACCATTATAACACGTGGCTTTGCCGGTCGCTTTGCAGACCATAAGGGGGGCAAACGCTGCATGCTGTTTGGGCTGGTCTTTTACACCCTGAGTGGTGCGCTGTCTGCCATGGTCACATGGATGCCAGCAGCATGGGCCGCCTTTGCGATGCTAATGGTGGCCCGCCTTACACTGGGTCTGGGCGAAAGCCTGACCGTTGTCGGGCTGCTGGCATGGGGCATTGGCCTTATGGGGCACCAACGTTCGGGGCGGGTTCTCTCTGTTGTAGGGATGGGTATGTATGGCTCCCTTGCCGCGGGGAGTCCTGTGGGCTTGGCTTTGTACAATCAGGGCGGATACGCGCTGGTGGCCCTTGCCTGTCTTGCAACACCGTTGGTGGGTTTTGCCATGGCCGCTCCTGTGGTGGCGGTGCCCCCACACGGTGGAGACCGGCAACCCATAAGCCGGATTATCAATAAAATTTCCGATCTTGGGCTGGTGGTTTTTTTCCAAGGTATCGGGTTTGCAGCGATCGGGGCATTTATGCCTCTTATGTTCGTGCATAGGCACTGGCCGCATGCGGCCATGGGGCTGACATTTTTTGGTCTTGCGTTCGTGCTGGTCCGAATTCTGTGTAGCCACCTGCCAGACCGATTGGGCGGCGCGCGTGTTGCGTTTGTTTCCATGGTGGTGGAAACCTGTGGCCAGCTTTTGCTGTGGCAGGCCCCCACTCCCAACGTGGCCTTGGCTGGTGCATTTTTGACGGGCTGCGGCTGCTCCATGATCTTCCCTGCCATGGGGGTGGAAGTTGTCCGGCGTGTTGCGCCACAAATGCGGGGCACAGCCATGGGGGGATTTGCCGCTTTTCAGGACCTTGCATACGGAGCGACCGGCCCCCTGACGGGCTTGCTGGCTGAATGGGTGGGCGATAGCGCCGTTTTTATGGTCGGGGGCCTTGCGGGCATTGGCGGGCTTGTGCTGTCCGCCCGGCTGGCATGGCATGAGCGCGCCGCAGTGGCGGCGGACTAAAAACAACAGGATGGATAGGATATGAAACCCGTAGTTATAGCCGCCTCCCTTTTGCTGGCCGTGCCCGTTTTGGGGCATGCGCAAACAACCCCTGTGGCCCTGACCCATGTTAGGATCATCGATGGTACAGGAGCCGCTCCAATAGAGAATGGAACCGTTCTTATGCAGGACGGAACAATTGTGGCGGCTGGGCGGACTGTACCTGTGCCCTCCAACGCTCAGATTTTGGACCGGTCAGGAATGAGTGTTTTACCCGGCCTCATTTCTGATCATAGCCATGTTGGTCAGTTGGTGGGTGTTCAAAGTGGGGCGCAATTCTATACGGCGGACAACATTACTTCTGAACTCGCGCAGTATCGGCGCTATGGTGTGACAACTGTGACCGCTCTGGGCAACAATGTGCCGCGTGTTTTTGATCCCATGCGCAAAGATGCGCATATGGGTCTGCTGCCCGTAGATCTGTTTGGGGTTGATCAGGGTATTGGTGTGCCAAAAGGGGCTCCCCCTGTGCATGTTGCACCGGATCAGCTCTTCAGGCCCCGCACGGTAGAGGAAGCCCGGCAGGATGTGGATGCAATGGCGGCCGAAGGGACCGACCTGATTAAAATATGGGTCGATGACTTTGACCACTCTCTGCCGGTCAAAATGGATCCGGCCATTATTCAAGCCGTGGTGGATGAAGCGCACCAGAAACACTTGCGCGTTGCAGCCCATATTCATGATCTGGATGATGCCGAGCGTGTCGTCACAACCGGGGTGGATATTCTGGCCCATGGCGTGCGCGACAAACCTGTGCCCCCCTCCTTTGTGGCAATGCTCAAGGATCGGGGGATCTGGTACATTGCGACACTGGAACTGGATGAAGCAACAACCGCATGGGCCGACCAGCCCGCATGGACCAAAACGCCTTTTGTTGTGGCCGGGCTGTCCATCCCTTTGCAGCAGCAGGTCAACAACTCTGCATGGCAGCAGGAGAACAAAACAGGCAGCAAAGCCACTTTTGCGCGTACATCCCTGACAACAAACCTGCAAAACTTGAAAATACTCTGGGCTGCAGGTGTTAAAATAGGATTTGGCACGGATAGCGGGGCAACCCCGCTGCGGGTTCCCGGTGTTGCAGAGCATCGGGAACTGGCCCTGATGGTTCAGGCCGGTCTGCCTCCCCTTCAGGCACTGCATATTGCCACGCAGCAGGCTGCGGCACTGCTGGACCTGCATGACCGCGGCGTCATTGCAGCGGGCAAAAGAGCTGACCTGCTAATAGTCGCAGGCAACCCCGCAAATGCAATTTCCAACGTCGATCGCGTGGTGGAAACATGGGCGAATGGTTCTGTCGTGGCAGGCCCCATACCAGTTAAGGTCCAGCAAAACGCTCCCTGAGCAGGTTGGGGCGGCAGGGCAGCGGTGCTGCGTTTTGAATGGAACGGGAATTAGGGAGGTAAGAATGTATAAAATCGGGACGACCTTACTAACCGCCAGTTTTTTGGCAGGAATGCTGAACGCTGTGCAAGTGCGCGCTACTCCCATAATCAACAATAATGACCCTGCTTTTGGCCGTAATGGACAAGTCCAGATTGTTGCCAGCATAACCGCACCAGACCCATCCGGCGTTGCCGTGGTGGATGGGCGGCTGTTCCTCACTTTTCCCAAGCATGATGGGGACCATTCCGGCCCGGTTCTGGCAGAGTGGAAAAATGGTCGGCTGATCCCTTTTCCCTCGGCGGCATTCTCAGCCTCGTCAGATGGTCCCCCGCAGTCGCGCCTGATTTCCCCCCATGGGCTGACAACAGACACGCGGGGAAACCTGTGGGTTATTGATGATGGTAAGATCAAAGGGCAGCCAATTCCGGCTGGTGGCGCCAAAGTGGTTGGGATTAACCCCACAACCGGGCAGATTATTGCCAATGTTCCCCTAACCAGTGCGCTACTCCCCCAAAGCCATATGAACGATCTGCGCGTTGATCTGACGCATGGTGCAAAAGGGATGGCTTATGTCACGGATAGTTCGTTTGATGGGCATCCCGCGCTGGTTGTGCTGGACCTGGCCACTGGCCAGCAGCGTCGCGTTTTGGAGAATACGGTCTCAGTCCTGCCAGATACCGGATATCAGACCGTCTTGGATGGGCGGGTATTGCATTATGACCCTACCCACCCGACTTTTCCCGCAGGTGGGGCGGATGGGATTACCCTTTCTGTTGATTCTGGGCGTGTCTATTACGCGCCCTTGGCTAGCCGGCGGTTATACAGCTTGCCAACAGACAAACTGGCCGACTTTACGGTCAGTTCCGCTCAACTGGCATCTCTGGTTGTGGATGAGGGAGAAAAAGGTGCCGCGGACGGGTTGGCAACAGATCCGTGGAACCGAATTTACACCACAGCAGCCGACCATGATGCCGTGTTCCGCCGCAACCCGGATGGCACATTTGACCTAGTCGCATCCGATCCACGGTTTGTTTGGCCAGATGGTATTTTTGCCGATCAGCATGCGGTTTATGTTGTGTTAGGGCAGTGGAGCCGCCTGCCCCGCCTGCATAATGGGCAGGATATGCGCAAAGCTCCCTTTTTGGTTGCCAAAATACCCATTACGCCACCCGCCACACATTAAAGCAGGTGTTGGGGGTAAAAGAAAACTGAGTGTTAAGTCACAGGTTTTGCGGTGTTGAAGGAAGAATGCAAATATTATCAGTCCGGGCGGGGGAGATAAGCGTAAGCCCTGCCTGTTGCGCTGTTCTGAGTGCATATGCCGTAGGTGCGGAGAGGGAAACAAGTGTTCGCATACCTGCCGCAATGGCTTTGCTTGCCATTTCGTAGGAACAACGGCTGGTTATTAGGCAGAACCCATCCGTAAAATCCAGGGAAGTTTGCAAACCATGCCCGATAAGCTTGTCCAGAGCATTGTGCCGCCCCACATCTTCCCGGATCGATGTGATATTGCCATTGGTGCTGCACCATGCAGCAGCATGCAGCATGCCAATTCCAGCGTTAAGCGTCTGGTGCTCCCGCAGGCATGCTAACGCGCTGCGTATTGCTGATAAGTCGGGGGTATAAGGCTGAACAGTGGTTTGAACACGTGTGACAACGCTGTTCATGTCCGAACCACAAATACCGCAACTGGTACGGCCAGCTATTGGCCGACGGCTGCGCGCAAGGACCGTACGGAGTGCATCGGCACTTATCCGGAGGTCAGCTTTTAATCCACCGGGGATAGGAAGTATGGAAACATTTTTGATTTCAGATGTATTTTTGATAATACCTTCAGTCATGGAAAAACCGATGGCAAAATCAACAACATTGTGCGGTGTAACCATCATGACCGCGTATTCAATGCTATTATAGACCAATGCCAAAGGCACTTCTTCTGCCAGTTGTAGAGTGTCTTCAGTTCGTTTTACTGCGTGGGTACTGGATTTTTCCCAAACTATCCGCTCTGCCCGACTGGGGGTTGAAACGGTAAATGGTAAATGCTCATGTTCCACGGTAGTCGCTCCGTGCCAGAATATGTTCAAGGGTGCGCACTTCTGCCAGATCCTCAGGGGTATTAATATTGAGGAACGGGTCAACAGAGAACAAAGGTGCAAAGTCAACCGCGCGGGCATTCAGGGCCGAGGCCAGTGTGCAAACCCGTGTCTTCTGTTTCTGGTTCTGTTCCGTTATGCCTGCCAGTTGTGCCGCCAGCAATGCACGGGCAGGAGCAACAGGCCATAACGCGATCAAAGAGTGGCGTTGCTCCGCATAAACAGCATAAGACGGAGCCGGCAGCAAAGCCCTGACCAGATTGTCCGGAATAAAGGGCGTATCGACTGGCACACTAAGCAGGGCGTCAAAGCCTGCGGCCTCGGCCCATTCCAGCCCACTCAGTAATCCGGCAAGAGGGCCTACGTTGTGTTGTGTATCGGCCAGAACAGGGTAGTCCCATGCGTTAAATCTTTGCGCATCGCCATTGGCACTAATGGCAATACCGGCACATTGTTTTTTAAGGCTGGCAATAACCCAGTCCATACAGGGCCTGTGGTCGACCTCCATAAAAGCTTTGTCGGCGTAATGCATCCGCCTGCCCTGCCCGCCCGCCAGTACCAGCCCTGCAATTTTTATGGTGTGCTGCATAATAAAATTTGTCTCTACCTGTTTGTGCTGGTCATTGTGCGTGAGCCTGATTAAAAATCAACGGCTCCCTCTAATGCAACCCGGGTTGGCTTGGTCCTTATGCCTCTTTATCGCACACAACGGATTTTTGGCATTATCGGACGGAGTGGGTCTGGTAAAACACATCTTATCAGCCGTCTTATCCCGTTTTTTTGCCAGCAAGGGCTGAGTGTTTCCACAATCAAACATACCCACCATGGTGTGGATATGGATGTGCCGGGGAAAGATACATTCCTGCATAGGGAAAGTGGCGCTTCGGAAGTTATGTTGGCAACGCCTGCCCGTTGGGTTTTGCAGCATCAGAGTGCAACACCACCAACATTGCATGATTTGGTAAAAGCCATGCAGCCCGTTGATCTGATTCTGGTTGAAGGCTTTCACGCCGATGTGCCAGCCAGTATGGAGGTCTGGCGATCTGTAACGGGAAAGCAGCCACTTTTTACAAACACCTCCCATATTCAGGCTGTTGCTGCGGACAATTCATCTTTACGTAACCCTGACGATAAAAAGATTTTCTTTTCAGTAGATGATACAAAGTCCATTGCAGCCTATATTCAAGAGCATGCCTTTGTCTGGGCGGAAACTGGGCAATAAAGTTCTGTATTTACTTATGCTAGGCAAAATGGACTTGCGTAGCACCAGTCACCAACATGCAGACCTTGCTTTGCAGGAATACGCAAGATCCCATCCGCGCGGGAAAAACAGAGGATGTCAGATGCACCTTGTGATGGCACAAGGGAAAAAACACCTTCCTTGCCGCTTGGTGCATAAGTAACTGGCACAAAGCATGTTGCATCAGATGGGGGGAGGCACGCAAAATCGCTTCTGCCACCGATAAGGGAAGATGCGCTTAATTCCCCTTCACAACCTATAAACGAACGGAGAAACGGTAGAATAAAAAACTGGGCACATATGACCGTAGCCCCCGGATTTCCGGGAAGACAAAAAACGGGTTTTTGTCCCAGCAGCATCAGCGTAAATGGTTTGCCCGGTCGCATTTTTACCCGCCGGAACACGCAGGATGCCCCAAGTTTTTCCATAACAGGCAGGACATTATCTGTCTGACCAACAGATATTCCACCAGTTGTTATAAGAATGTCGGACTGAGCCGCGAGTTCGGTTATGGTATCGAACAGTTCCTGCGGGCTATCAGAACCGACCACGCGGCTGAGAACACGTATCCCTTTGCTTTGCAGCATAGCCTGCAGGAGTGGGGTATTGATTTCCGCCCGACTGTCAGGAGCGTTGGGAGCAAATTCGGCACCACTCGCAATAATGCCAATCCGACAGGTCTTATAAACAGCGACCTGTTTTACATTCTGGCTGACCAGCAGGGCGATGTGTCGCCAGTCAAGTTTTTGTCGGGCGGCAAGAAGCAGGGAACCTACCGAAAACTCTTCCCCTTTTTGCCGTATATTTTTACCAACTGCTATGTCAGGCCGGGCAAGGTGAAGCATGCCATTGCGGACCTCAACGCGTTCACGCGCAATAACGCAGTCCGCACCGGCTGGCAGGCGAGCACCGGTTAGAATTGTAGCGGCTGTGCCCCTTTGGTGCGGTTCTGGCTGGTCTCCTGCGACCACATAGTCCCGTAAGGGAATGCGTGCAGTCTGTAAGCTGGTATCTGGGATGTCCGCACAGCAAAAAGCATATCCATCCATGGCGGAAATATCTGCTTCCGGCCGAGGCGTGAGCGCATGCAGATCGCTGGCTAAAATGCGCCCATCTGCCTGGCTGATGGGAATATATTCAACCTCTGGGGCAGGCAATTTTTTGATGAGAGCCGATAAAAAAGACTGTGCCTGCTCATACTCCACCATGGCTGGGGCTTGTGTATGTCCAATTACTGCCGATGGTCGAGATAAATGCACACTACAGTCCATGACGTTGTTACGCAGGGAAAGAAAACGGGTTTATGCCAACACGCACAAAACCTTCTTCCTCCATGGCTTTGTCCAGAGACAGGCTACCCAGATCATCTGCTACGGCCTCTAGTTCGGGGTCATAGTCCAGACGAAATGTTTTGATGTAGCTTTTGCAATCACCACAGGTTTCGATCTGGATAGCGGATTTGGCGTCATCCAGTGTCCAGTGGTCAATTTTCCCGCTCGCACCACAGTCAACACAAACAGCGCGGACTCTGTGCCAGCGGACCTCGCACAGGCTGCATTGCAGGTATCGTATGCCCTCACGCGCGCCTCCAAGTACCAGACTGGCAACGGGGGGAGCATGGCAGCAGGGGCAGCAAACGGCCTGCGCTGCAGGGTGTACAACGGCCTCGTTCTGCCGGAGTGCTATGGCTTGTGCCCAACTGGAGGACAGTGCTGCCCACACAACAACGGCAACACCGGCGTTCACCTGCTGGTAGTCCGAGCGCAAAAGATGCGCTGCATTATTAATGAGCAGGGTTTTGTTGGAGGACAGATCACACAGGCTTTGTCCCATATCTGGTGGGAGCATGGGAGCAAGCTGTTTTGCCAGAATTGTATAAGCAGACTGCCAGTTTTGTAAGCTGGATAGGTTGGTTCCTAGCTGCGTGTCGTCTGGTCCATGCTTAAGCAACGCATGAATGGCCGTAGCCTCCGTTTGATCAAGCGGAGCCTGCGCCAGAATCTGCTGTTGGGTCTGCACCAGTTGAGAGAGAAAACGAAAGTAATCTCTGTTTTCTCTTTGCAGTTCGGCCTGTGCGTTCAACCGTTTTATGCGCCGTGCATAAAGCGACCCCAGCATGGGAAAAATGGCAGGTTCAATTGCCATAACGCCGGGAGTGCGTTTATCCGGAGCAACAATGTCGGACGGTGTCAGCATCAGCCATGCCTTTTGGAAGGAAGAGGTTTAGTCGGAGCAACTTCCTCTTCATACCAGCGGTCATGGTGCTGGCGTGCCCATGCGCGTGACACATAGCCACTGATCATGCCACCAATTGAACCACGGACCCATATGCCCATGTAAATATGCCCGATAACCAGCAATATAAGAGCAAGCCCGGCCACTGAATGCGCCAGAAGTGCCAGCCGTAGAACGGGGATTGGGAAAAGTGCGGCAAAATATGCGCGCCAGATCATTAACCCACTGACAAATAAAAGACTGATAAGGGACATAATTCCCCAGAACAGAATTTTTTGCCCCGCGTTGTATTTGCCAATCTGTAGTTTTTGCCCATGCTTGTTCAGCAGCACGTCCACAATGTGTTTGAACCACACCAGATCCGTGCGGACGAAAAGGTTGTGGTGCACAAAACGGACAAACATGCACATGAGCAGCCCAAAAACAGCGATCCCCAAAAAGGGATGCAGGACCCTTGCAAGCTGCGGCGGACCAAGCACATACCCGAGCCAGTTCAGGCTCGGGAAAAACCATGAAAGGCCAGAAAGAGCGACCAGCGTGAAGCACGAAACCATGCTCCAGTGGAACATACGGTCAATAAGTTTGGTACGTAAGACCAGATTATTCTTATCCATTACGCATCCCTCCCGTCTTTATTCGGGCCTTGTTCCGCATCTTCAAGTTCTTTTTCAGGCTCAGTCGGGGGTGTTTCATCCGTCGTGTTTGCACCCACACCCATGTAATGGACAAAAGCCCCGGCCAATGTGGCTATAAAGCCGAGTGCGCCAACGGGTTTAAGCCATTCCTTCCAACCACGTACTACGGGGCTTATGTGCGGGTCATCAGGCAGGCGGTGGTACAGGCTGGGCTGGTCTGCATGCGTGAGAACATACATAACATGTGTGCCCCCAACCCCCGCGGGGTCATACAGCCCTGCCCCGTCATGCCCACGCCCTTTGAGTTCTTCAACCCGTGTGGCGGCAAGGTCTTTCATCTCGGCTTTGGAGCCAAAGGAGATGGCGCCTGTCGGGCAGGTTTTGACACAGGCAGGCTCCTGCCCCACGGCCACCCGGTCTGCACAGAGTGTGCATTTATAGGCCCGGTTATCTTTCTGGCTGATACGCGGAATATCGAACGGGCAACCGGCAATGCAGTACCCGCAACCAATGCATTGTTCGGATTGAAAATCGACAATGCCGTTTGCAAACTGCAAAATCGCCCCCGGGCTTGGACAGGCTTTCAGGCAGCCCGGCTCCGCGCAGTGCATGCAGCCTTCTTTGCGCAAAAGCCATTCCAGCTTGCCAGCCTCGTCCTCTCTCTCATCAAAGCGGATGACGGTCCATGTCTCGGGGGTCAGGTTGGCGGGATTGTCATACACCCCCACGTTATGCCCGACCTCATCACGCAGATCATTCCATTCAGAACAGGCGACCTGACATCCTTTGCAGCCTGTGCAAAGGGAGACGTCAATCAGCTTGGCCACTTCCTGTTCATGGCTGCGGGCTTGTGGCAGTGGCGTCAGTCCGTTGGTGGCGGAACGGCGGATAATGTCTTGTGACTGCATACCCATCAGCGCACCTCAGACTTTCTCAACATTAACAAGAAAAGCTTTGAACTCAGGCGTTTGGGAATTGGCATCCCCAATAGCAGGAGTAAGGGTATTGGCCAGATAACCCTTGCGGGTGGCCCCCTTAAAGCCCCAGTGGCAGGGCACGCCAACCTGATCAAGGTCCTTGCCCATAACGTTCAGCCGTTTTAGGCGCTTGGTCACCACAGCCTTGGCCTCGATATGCCCACGGTGGGAGGAAACGCGCACCATGTCTCCTGCCTTAATGCCCAGCTTGCCAGCCAGCTTGTCCCCAATTTCAACAAACTGTTCAGGCTGCATAATGGCGTTCAGTCTGGAATGCTTTGTCCAGTGCCGGAACAGCTCGGTAATGGAATAGGTTGTTGCCACATAGGGGTATTGGGCTGGGTCGCCCATACGGGGTTTTTCATCTGCGTAAAAGCGCGCTGCCGGGTTTCTGAGCGCAGTTTTACCCAATGCCGAGGCCAGAACCGGGGTCTCCGTCGGTTCATAATGTTCGGGGAAAGGCCCATCAACCAGCTTGTCCCCACCGGCAAACAGAAGGCCGACACCCTCGCTATGCATAATAAAAGGCCCCACCCCGCTGTTTGGGGGAGATGTTACGGGGTAGTCAGGCACATCGCCTCCGCCCCAGCGCTGGCCGTCCCATGCAATAATCTGCCGTTTGGGGTCCCATGGACGCCCCTGCACATCCAGCGAGGCGCGGTTGTACAGAATGCGGCGGTTTGCAGGCCATGCCCATGCCCAACCGGGTGTGGCACCCAGACCTGTATCGGTGTTGTCGCGGCGGGCCATCTGGTTGCCTGCTTCGGTCCATGAACCGGCAAAAATCCAGCAGTAACTGGCTGTGCTGCCATCATCCTTCATCACTGAAAAATCAGGCAGCAACTCGCCTTTGCGTACAACAACCCGGCCTTTGTCGTCCGTTATGTCAGCCAGCGCATACCCGTTGGCTTCCTTGGCCACTTCCTCTGGCGTGGGGTCTTCGGGGTCTTTGTAATTCCACTGCATGTTCAGCACGGGTTCGGGGCAAGCGCCGCCTTCCTTTGCGTACAGGGCGCGGAGTTTGGTAAAGATGGTGCCTATGATGTGCCCATCATTCCATGCGTCCCCCGGAGGTTTAGCCCCCTCAAAGTGCCACTGCAACCAGCGTGCGGAATTGACGATGGAACCATTTTCCTCCGCAAAGCAGGACGCGGGGAGTCGGAAGACTTCTGTTTGAATATCTTCAGGCCGAACATCGTTAAAGGTACCCTCATTCTGCCAGAAGTTGGATGTTTCCGTATCCAGCGGGTCCATGGTGACCAGAAAGCGCAGCTTGGACAGGGCATCGCGCATGCGGTTTTTGTCCGGCATGGCGGCCAGAGGGTTAAAGCCCTGCGCAATGTAGCCGTTGACCTTTCCCTGATGCATCATTTCAAAATAGGCCAGCATATCGTAACTGCGGTCCCATTTTGGTAGCCAGTCGTAGCCCCAGCTATTTGCGGGGGTCGCGTGCTCGCCCCACAATGTTTTCATCAAGCTGACAAAGAACTTGGGCGTGTTATGCCAGTAGTTGACCTGCCCGTGTTCATCCGCATGGGGTGTTACGGCCTGTAAATAGCCATCCAGCGTCTGCTGGGTGTCCTTGGGGAGGTTCATGTAACCCGGAAGACGGAGAGAAAGCAGGCCAAGGTCCGTATAGCCCTGAATATTCGAATGCCCACGTAGGGCGTTCAGGCCACCACCGGGCATACCAACATTGCCCAGCAGAAGCTGGATCATGGCGGCAGTACGGATAATCTGTGTGCCGTTGGTGTGGTGTGTCCAGCCAAGTGCGAATAAAATGGTGGATGTCAGGTCAGGCGCGCTGGTTGCCGCCAGTGTTTCGCAGACATGCAGGAAGTCTTTTTCGGGCGTGCCTGTAATCTGCGCCACAACTTCGGGCGTGTAACGCGCAGCATGCTGGCGCAGAAGGTTGATAACACAACGTGGGTTTTGCAGTGTTGGGTCAACAACCGCGTAGCCCTGCGCATCGCGCTCATATGCCCACGAAGATTTGTCGTAGCTTCGCTTTTCCGCATCATAACCGCTAAAAAGCCCTTCATGAAAACTAAAGTCCTCACGCACGACAAAAGGTGCGTTGGTGTAGGACTTAACGTATTCATGCTGGATCTGATCATGGGTTAGAAGGTAGTTAATAACCCCCAGCAAAAATGCGCCATCTGATCCTGCGCGGATAGGTGCATAAAAATCGGCCACTGCGGCGCTACGGTTGAACCGCGGGTCCACAACCATAACCTTGGCGCCATTGCGGATTTTGGCTTCCATGACCCATTTGAAGCCAACTGGGTGTGCTTCCGCCGGATTGCCGCCCATAATCAGCACAACATTAGCGTTTTTAATGTCTACCCAGTTGTTGGTCATGGCGCCCCGCCCAAGAGTAGGCGCGAGAGCGGAAACGGTTGGTCCGTGACAAAGCCGGGCCTGACAGTCCAGCGCCAGCATGCCCAAAGACCGCGCGAACTTGAAGTCCAGCAGCCCCGTTTCGTTACTGGCGGCGGATGAGGCAAGCATGCCGGTACTGAGCCAGCGATTAACGGTTTCGCCTTTTTCGTTCTTTTCAATAAAATTTTTATCGCGGTCGTCTTTAAGAAGGCGGGCAATCCGGTCAGTGGCTTCTTCCCAACTGATCCGTGTCCACTCCTTGCTTCCGGGCGCCCGATAGGATGGATAATGCAGGCGACCTTCGCTGTGAATAAAGTCAACCAGTCCGGCCCCTTTGGGGCATAGGGAACCACGGCTTACGGGATGGTCTGGGTCACCTTCGATATGAAAAATACTGGGTTTGGCGTTTTTTGCACCATCACCCAGAGAATACATAAGCAACCCGCACCCCACGGAACAGTATGTACAATTATTCCGTGTCTCTTTTGCGCGCAGTAATTTGTACTGCCGTGTTTCTTGCGCAAAAGCCAGTGGAGGGGCAAAACCAAGGGCAATGGCGCTGGCTCCCCCTACGCATGTGCCCGCACCCTTTAAGAACTCTCTGCGCCCCAGAGCCATCTGAACCATCCCGGTTTTGTAAAGAAATAGTAATACGCTTTAGCATATATATACTTTGCGGCTTCAAGCATTGATCCGGATCACATTTTGGTACCATCTAACCAAATATTTAATATTTTATGCATAAATCTGCATGAGTGTTGCATAAAAACATACATGAAATAGCGGGACGGATCAGAGAAGGCTAGCTGTCTATATTTACCGGAATATAGACAGCTAGCCTTCCTGCTTGGATTATACTTGGCTCTGTTAATCAGTCTGAATCCCTGCCCCCCCTAATGGGAAATAAGGGGGTGCGCAGGTTAAGCCTGCGGCGTTGAGCAATCATTTTATTTTGGTGGAATGTAGATACCTGATCGCAAAGGTATAGTTTGTGATCAGGTGGCATTTATAGCAAAAATGGTGTGGAGCTTTTGTCAGCTCCACACCACATTAAGACGACGGATTACTAGGGAAAACAGGTGGGTTTGAATGTCTGTTTACCCATGTATGCCCTTATGCATCGGCTTTTAGAAATTCCTGATAATATTCATCTGCCATTTTACGCAAAGCGCGGCCAATGGCGGCATACTGGTATTCGCTCAGGTTTGCCAAAGAGGCACGGGCTGCTGGTTTTTGCACGCCAAAACCTTCACCGGGCAGCAGAACAATGCCGGTTTCATCCGCTATGCGGAACAGCATTTCGCCCGTGCTGGCACGCTTAAGCATCCACTTGGCGAATTTTTTGCCATAAAGGTCACGCGCAACGGTCTCTAGGTCGATAAGCGTATAGTAATCGACGGCATTCGCGTCTTCTTTTGGTTGAACACCAAGCTCGCGGTACAGCGTTGCTTCCCTGCGGCGGATAACCGCCTTGAGTGACGCTTTGTAATGACCTGTTTCGTCCATCAGGGCAAAAAGTGCAAACAGCACCATCTGCACCTGTTGGGGGGTGGAAAGACCCGCCGTATGATTCAGAGCCACGGCACGACTGTCGGCCACAAGGCGGTCAATGAACTTGAGCGCATCGGGGTCTGTTGTCAGGCTTGAGTAGCGGCGACCAAGTGCCTTTTGGGTGCTGCTTGGAAGGGCGCGGAGCAGGCCATCAATGGCGTTGTCTTTGTGAACACCAATAACCCCCAGGCGCCAGCCGGTTGCACCAAAATACTTGGAAAAGGAATATACCAGAATAGTATTGGCGGGGCAGACCGCATAGAGCGAGCGGAAGTCATCAGCAAACGTGCCGTAAACGTCATCGGTCAGAATCATCAGATCCGGGCGATCGTTTTTAACGATTGATGCAATCAGTTCCAGAGATGCATCATCCATTTTGACGGATGGTGGGTTGCTGGGATTGACGCAGAAGAAAATTTTGACTGCGGGGTCTTTCAGTTTTTCCAGTTCCGCCGCAGGGTACTGCCAGTTCATATCTGGGTCAGCATGGATGGAAACAACTTCCAGCCCGTATTCTTCCAGTTGCGGAATTTCAATGTAAGGAGAAAACACAGGCAGGCCGATGGCGACTTTGTCCCCTTTTTTAACCAGACCATTCTGTTTGAGCGTATTGAAGATATAAGCCATGGCGGCAGTGCCGCCTTCTGTGGCAAAAAAATCCGTGCTTTCAACCGGCAGCGAACTTCCTACCATTTCACGCAGAACGTACAGGCCTGCAATTTTTTCGCTCATGCTCAGCATGCGTGGCGGGGTTGGGTAATTGCACCCCAGAATTCCCTCGACCATTTCATGCAGGAATGCGGAGGCGGACAGGCCCATCTGATCGCGTACGTAGCTTAAAGCCCGACCAAGGAAGAAGATTCCATTTTTGTCACGATTTTCGGACAGAAAGCGTTCAAATCTTTCCTCAATCCCTTCCACGCGAGCCTGCCCACCAACGCCAGCGGTCATGTAGGAAAAAGAGAGTTCAGATTCAGCAACCGCGAATTGACCCAGATGGAAAAAAGCCGAACGGGGTAATGTCGCCAGAAAATTAGGGTTGCCGCGACCAGCATTCAGCATGGCACGGTCCGTACGGCTGGATGCCAGACGAATAAGCTCGTCTTTTAGCTCAAAGGGGCTAAGGTTTTTGAATTTTGCGTAATCAATAGCCATCATGTTCTCGCTCTCGTAAAGTGCAAAACAGGGTCAGGAAAAAGCCACGACCAAAGGCCCCAGAAGGGTTAACAGCACATTTGCCACGGCATAGGTAATGGCAAAGGGGGTTGTGGGAACGGAATTGCCAGCTTTGTTAAGAACCTCGCCAAAGGCTGGGTTGGCGCTGCGCGAACCGGCAAGCGCTCCGGCAAAAATGGCTGTATTGTCGTAACGGAGCACGTAGCGCCCGAACAGCATGGTCAGAACAAGCGGCACAAGGGTAACAACAACACCGAGCATGAAAAGCGTAACACCATGTTCGATAATGGTCGCCACGGCCTGTTGGCCAGTTTGTAGCCCCGTGACAGCAACAAAGCCAGAAAGTCCCAGATCCACCAGCAGGGACGAAGAGGCCAGAGGCATGTTCCCTTTTGTGCTGTGCTTACTCTGGTACCAACCGAACAAAAGCCCGGACAACAACGCGCCGCCACCACTCCCCAAAGTGAGTGGAACAGAACCCATACGAATAACGATAAGGCCCATCAACAGCCCGATTACCAGACCACAGCCGTGGAAAACCAGATCGGTTTTAACGCTATTGGTCAGGATAGGCCCCAGTTGAGTTGCGACCCGCTGCACGTCCTGACTGGTGCCATAAAGTGACACAATATCGCCAGATGCGGCATGTAAGTCCGCATTGATTGTAACGGGCTTACCGTCACGGCTGACGCCCACAAGGTAGACGCCATGGCGCGCGGAGGCCGCCAGCATTTGCACACACTCTGTAAGCGTCTTGCCAAAAAATGCTTTATTAGTCAGGCAGATGTCACGGCGGACCATGGTCACGTCCATGCCTTCGGCATTGCGTAGTTCTGTGCCTAGCGCCTGCCCTGCCCCCAAAACTTCGGCTCGGTGCCCGAACAGCAGAACCTCATCCCCAACAGCAAGCTGCGTCTCTGGAGCCAGCCCGAGTGCGCTGCCTTTGCGGCGTATCTGCTCGACTGTAACGGCCGGGGTTTCAATTTTCTGGACTGTCAGCCCTGTCTGTCCGACAGTAAAGACCCGCCCTACCAGTTCTGGCAATGCAGGCTGCTCCCCATCCGCATAGATGTGGACACCTCCCATCTGGGCGGCCTCGGCTTTGAGCGCGTCTTCACGAATGCCGCGTTTTGTCAGCCATGGCAGAACGTTTACACAAAGGATAATGGGTCCCAGTGAGCCAAAAATATAGGTTACAGCATAACCAACCGCAACATTCCCCTGCATCTGCTGGACCTGAGCCAAGGGAAGCCCCATTTTTTCCAAAGCGGAACTTGCTGTGCCAATAATGGCTGATTGCGTTAGCCCACCTGCGGCAATACCTGCGGCCAGCCCCTTATCCAGATGAAAGATGCGGGCAACCGTAACAACGGTCAGCAGGCCACTTATGGCCAGCACAACAGCCATAAGCACTTCGCGCATGGATTGCCGCCCCAGAGAGCGAAAAAACTGCGGACCGCTCTGAAAACCCACGGCATAAATGAAAAGCGCAAACAGCACAGCCTTAATGCCGGAATCAATGTGAATACCAATCTGGCTGATAGCGACTGCTGCAAGCAGTGATCCGGCCACCCCACCAAGCTGGAAGGAGCCAAAGCGGATTTTTCCTATGCCGTAGCCGATAGCAATAGCCAGAAAGAGTGCGATTTCTGGGCAGGAATTGAGCAGTGTCTTAACAAAAATCATTATTTCCATGCAGATAGAGGCTTCGCTTCTCTGGTTTTTCAAAGCCTACATCTCTGTTGTAACGCAGCGTAATGTCAAGTGACTCTTTATAGCTTTAGTAAATAAATACGCACAAATGGTTGCTAAAGCGGATTGTTACGATACAATTATAAACTACACTTACCAGTTATATCTAACATTATTTCTATACTGTATGGATTTTTCGGGTTGTTAATGTTAAACGTTTGCCTCCTGAAATCTATTTATTGTATGCGGCAATGAAAGAAAAAAATGGTAAATATAAATAAAACTAACAAAAATAATTATCAGTATTTTTTTGCCGCATCAAGTATCGCTTTGGCTCTATACACCAGTTCAGCTCACGCAGCGGATGGTCAATGGTACACAGGGTCTTTGGTTTCCCCTTCCGGGGCGGAAGCTCATGCCGGTCTATTGGGTGTTGAGCCATATTATAGTTACACACAGCCCATAGGGCATTTTGCCCCCGATGGGAGTAGCCACCCACAGCATCCACGGCAGCAGACATTCAGTAACTCAACTATGTGGAAGTATGGTATTACTGATCATTTAAGTATTCAGGCCCATACCGTAGTCAATTATGGCTGGGAGCGAGGCCACGGTCATTCCTCCGGCCCAAAATTTGGCGATTTTCCTGTGGATATGGTCTGGAGATTTATAGACCCAGATCCCAAAAAATACATTCCAGCATTTAACCTTTTTGCAGGAGTGTATTTTCCCACGGGGGATTATAACAAATTACAGAACAAACAAGACAATAATGGCACGGGAGCTTACGTTTTCCGTATGGCCATTACTGAGCAGTCTACATACGTTGTGAATGGAAACCACGCTCTGCGCCTAAGAACATGGGGGTGGTTCCGTCATGCTCTTGCCTCTACTCAGTTGGAAGATGTGACCAGTTACGGAACAGGAGCCGGGTTTCATGGTCGTGGGCGTCCGGGCATGAGTGGCCAGAGTGGGTTTTCTTTAGAATATGGCCTGAATAAATCTTGGGTTTTGGCAATGGATCTGGCGCGTGACTGGGCTAATGGTTCGCGTGTCTGGGGTACGGATGCGCATGGCAAGCATGTCGACCGGATAGCAGGTAGTAGCGGAGACTGGCAAATTGCGCCCGCCGTGGAATATAGCTGGACACCTCGATTTGGGGTGATCGTTGGTTCTGCAATATACTATGCGGGGCATAATACTGGTGTAAAAGTTTCGCCGCAGTTTGCCGTTAATATGGTTTATTAAGTTTCGTAAAAACAAAAAAGGCATCTCACCTAAAAGATGAGATGCCTGAACTTTACCCAGCCAGTTTGCGAATTACACTAAGGTAAATTCATTCAGCAAACCTTTAAGCTGGCGTGCCTGCTGCGCCATGCCTGAGCTTGCCGCTGAAGTTTCTTCCACCATGGCAGCGTTCTGACGTGTGCCTTGGTCAATGGTCGATACGGCGTTGTTGACTTCCTGCAATGCCGTAGCCTGCTCAGATGCCGCTTCGGCAATAGCTTTCAGGTGATCGCCAATGTCGGCCACGCTTGAAATAATCGTGCTAATGGCGTGCCCCGCCTCCTCCATAATGGAAACACCGGACAGAACCTGCCCACGAGATGTTTCCACCAGTTCTTTAACTTCCTTGGAAGCATTCCCC
Source organism: Acetobacter zythi (assembly GCF_963921165.1). Lineage (NCBI taxonomy): Bacteria > Pseudomonadati > Pseudomonadota > Alphaproteobacteria > Acetobacterales > Acetobacteraceae > Acetobacter > Acetobacter zythi. The sequence goes on along the minus strand of NZ_CAWUEO010000001.1, from coordinate 8,192 downwards.
GCGCGGTTAGCCAGATCACGGATTTCCTGCGCCAGAACACGGAAGCCACTCCCGGCTTCGCCTGCCCGTGCGGCTTCAACGCCGGTATTAAGCGCCAGCAGGTTGGTCTGGATCGCAATGTTGGACATAACGTTCGTGATTTTGCTGATAGCTTCGGACGAGCGTTCGATCTCGGACATTGCTGCCGTGGCGCGGTTGATCATCACCCCGAATTGTTCGGTAATGTTCTGGCAGTTATTAACAAACGTATTGGCTTCGGTCACGCGGGCTGCTGTGGATGTTACCGTGGCTGTGATCTGTTCCACAGCGGCAGCAGTTTTTTCAACTGAGACAGCCTGCTGTTCGGTTCTATGTGCCAGATCCTGAGCTGCGCTGTTAATTTCACCGGCTGTAATATCAATAGTTTCTGTCGTGTCGTTTACAATCCCCAGTGTTTCACGCAGGGATTCAATGGCGCCATTCAGGTTGTCGCGCATTGGAATGTAAGCTGTGGGGAGTTCTTTATCCATTTTCTGCGACAGGTTGCGTTCTGCTACCTCGCTTAGAATAATGCCAAAACTATCGGCAACAAACGTCTGTTCTTTCTGGATCACTTCATCGCGGGACTTCTGGCGAGCTTTTTCTGCTTCTTCCAGATACACGGAAATCGTCAGATCCATTTCAAGCATCACAGCCGTGCACAGGCTCGCAATGGCTTCACCCATTTCTTCAGTGGAAATGGTTGCTTTTTTTGCAAACAGGCCAGTTTTTGGCGTCAGGTCGGTAATAACGCTACGGATCAGATGATCCATAACAATGGCGTAACCGCCAATGTACCAGCGTGGTTCCAGACCAATTCGTGCATGCACGCTACCGATCGTATGAACTTTTTCCGCATATTTCTGATCGAAGTTTGCGGAGGAAATATTTTTCCAGTGCTCCTGCTGGGCCTTCTTTGCGTGTGCAATTTTGGACTCAGTTGGGAAAAATGCACTTGTTTCTGGTGTTTTACGAACCTGTTCGTAAAATGCATCCAGTGCAATAGGCAGTTCACGGTCGATAATGTCTTTGATCAGACGAATGGAGGCACAGTCCTTGTCTGTCAGTTTCATGAACTTGCGGCGATACTCCAGATCCGCGAAATCCTGCGCACGGTTTTGTGAATGTCTTATTTCGGTAGAGATGCTATTCATTTTACTTCTCCTACATCTGTTTATCTGTGGCTGTGTTTTCTGGTCGGGAATGCCCTCCCGCCCAGAAAATATTTGGTACAATTTAGATTAAGTCTTTGGGTGCGGTAGATTAGAAGCCCTTTACGTCATGGTTATGGCGTAAAGGCTGGTCGGGTCTGGACCCAATGCAAAAGATCAGTTGGTGGCATGGGGCGGGCAAACAGATACCCCTGCATGACATCACATCCCATGGTCCGAAGGCGCGCCTCCTGGAATGTGTCTTCCACGCCTTCCGTCACCACATGCACGCCAAGTCTTTTTCCGATATTGATTGCAGCTTCAGTCACAATCAGGGAACTGACATCTTTTTCAAAATTAATGATAAAGCTCCGGTCAATTTTGATTTCTGTGAGCGGCAGATGGGAAATGCGCGACAGAGAAGAAAAGCCCGTTCCAAAATCATCCAGAGACAGACCAACACCGATTTCTCGCAAAGCGGTCAGTGTTGTCATGGTCTCTGTGTTCTGCTGCATCATGCCGCCTTCTGTTATTTCAATCGTCAGACGGTTAGCGGCAAGGTTGTAACGTGCAAGCAGATTGACAATCTGTTCCGTCAGGCTGGGGTTGCTGAAATGTGCGGCAGAAAGGTTCACACTCACAATGGGAACATGCAGGCCAATTTTATCCCATTTGACGATCTGCTGGCACGCTTCCTCCAAGGACCACAAGCCAATGGCCTCAATCTGAGCAGTTTCTTCTGCAATTGGAATAAAACGAGAGGGAGGAATAGTGCCCAATGTGGGGTGATGCCAGCGGGAAAGGGCTTCCACCCCATAGAGCATATTGTTTTTGATGCTGATCTGGGGTTGGTAGAACAACTCCAGTTCAGAATCCTGAATAGCCTTGCGTAAGGCCGATCCAATAATAACGCGCGCCCTTACATCATCATTCGCAATGCTTCCCAGCAACCGGAAGCTTTTCCGCGCGGTTTTTTTGGCTTCAAGCATGGCCATTTCGGCACGGTTCAGAATGTGCTCGATTTCCAGCCCATCGTCAGGGTACAGGCTGATGCCGATACTCAACGAAATAATAATTTCCTGACTGTTGATAACAACCGGTTCGCGCATTGCCGCTGTCAGGCTGTCTGCAAAGGTATTGGCAATATCATGATCACCATTGGGAATGATGACCACAAAGTCATCCCCACCCAATCGGCCGGTTATAAAGTTGCTGCGGCATTGCGCGCTCAGGCGTTGGGCCATGGTTTGCAGCAGCGCATCGCCTTTATCATACCCCATGAGGTTGTTGATGTCCTGAAACAGGTCAACATCGAGCACAAGCAAAGCAAACGGGGTATTAGCAGCCTGAAGAGTCATTTCCTTCAGGATTGTCGTCACGGCATTGCGGTTTAACAGGCCGGTCAGTGCATCATAACGGTCCAGACGGCTCAGTTGCTGGCGGGTTTTTCCCCGCTCAATAATGGCCGCGCAGGACGGAACGCACCCTGCGACAATTTTTTGGGGCCAGTTGGTGATTTTATCCCGATTGCGCGAATAGAGGGCAAAAATGCCAATCAGTTCCCCTGCCCCGTTGCAAATGGCTGAAGCCCAACAGTCCAGAAATTCGCTTTCGTACCCATTCCCGGCGTCGCTGCCCCAGACAATGGCGCGCGCTTCTTCTGGAGCCTGCGTGAGCGCGGTTCTGTCGGCTTCCGTTAATACAATGCGCATGAGCATTGCTATTTTTCTGCGCGATAGCCCCTCGCCCGAGAGAATCTCAAGGTTTTGTTCAGAGTTCACCTGTAAAAGAACAGCAACACTATTAGGAACGAGCTGTTCGGCCTCGGCGCAGAGCATGTCTGCGATGTCCTGCTCTGGAGATTCGCCAGAGAGTTCATGAAAAACGCGATTCTGGAGGTCTAATATTTTTCTGCGATGGCTTTCTTCGGTAACACCTTTAAGAAAGGCCATATAGTAGCGCTGTTTGTCTGGACCAATAATGGCGGTTGAGATGGACATTTCCGCCGCAACATAATCACCATTGGTGCGCGTAAACACCACCTCCCGCGAGGTGCCGACTATGTGATTAACACCTGTATTGCGATTATGGTTAATATAGCCATCATGTTGCGCGCGCTGTTCAAGCGGCACAAGGCAATTCACATTTTTGCCAATAACATCCACGGCGGAACAGCCCCAGAGTTGTTCGGCCGCAGTATTGAAGAACACAACGTGATTAAGCTGGTCAATGATTACAACACCGTCGGCGGCCTGCTCAAGCATATCAAAATATAATGTTGTGTCATTTGACAGTGTCGAAGAGTTGGATGTGAGCATTGTTGGGCCTTGAATGCGTCTAGGATATGCAGTGTTGCAGGGCGAAGGCGTTATTTTGGCAAGATTGTAGCCGGATGACCTCATTGCGATTACTAAGTCCGCAAGCATGGTCCTTGCGGTGAACAAATTGAGGTTTGGTCATCTGGCATAATGACGACCTCAAAAATTATAAGTGTACGAGATAATAAACCCACACAGCCATGCCAGAATTTACAGACTGCTCCATAGGTCAGAATATCAAACGCATCATCCACTTTTTATTCATCTACGCCGTCACAAAAGAATAAAATTTAGACAATATCAAGTGCATTGAGGGTTTGTTAACAGAATTTCACCCTTTTGGGGTTTTGTGGTGTGTCTGAATGCCTAAATAAGCTACGAATATGTTTGGCGCCTGTTCTCTAATGCCAAGGCTATATTTATATAGTATATCAATAAGCTGACAGAACTCATTCAGGTCGCAAATTAGCTTGTCGTGACTCTACCTCATGCAGATGCCTGTTTAATGAAGTTTTAATTTTTTTGCAATGGTTCCGAGTTTTTGATCTGCTTTGCTTTTGGTAAAAAGAGTGCAAGCGCCTCTTTTTGCCTTTCAACTGCATGATTTTATTGTGATGTGGTGGTCTATGCCTATGTGACGCGGTGGTGGGTAAAGTTTGATATTGGCGTCAGAGATAAGCGTTGGGCATGCCAAGGCTGAATTAAATAAAAAACAATTTATGGAATGAAAAGGTGTTTAAGAATGCTATGCATTTTTAAGAAAATGTGGCTGGGGGACCTGGATTCGAACCAGGGCTGACCGGGTCAGAGCCGGTAGTTCTACCGCTAAACTATCCCCCAGCAGGACGACGTTCCGAAGTGTAAAACACCACTTCCGTGCCGGTGACGCTCTACTAGCACCGTCATTATGGGCTTGCAACCCCATCCAATAAAAGAATTTTGTTTTGCATGCATATTTATCTTGTCCCTGACCGCTACGGTCCGCAGAATAAGCAAAGATCAGTGCAACCCTCGCTCTTAAAGGACCGGACAGATGGATTACCCTCCTCCCGTGGCCGGCCCTTCGGTCAGCAGGCTTTTATCCACCGTTGCTGGCGGGGGTGGGGAGTCGGAATTTGTTGGGGCGTTGGATCTGGGCACCAATAACTGCCGCTTGATGATAGCTGCGCCAACGGCTGGTGGCTTTAGGGTGGTGGACAGCTTTACGCGTACCGTACGGTTGGGAGAAGGGTTGCACCATACCGGCCGCCTAAGTGATGATGCCATGGATCGTACTGTCGAGGCCCTGCAGATTTGTGCAGACCGGTTGGCGCGGCGGAAGGTCGGTTTGTTTCAGGCCGTTGCTACGGAGGCGTGCCGCAGGGCAGTTAATGGGCCAGCGTTTGTGCAGCGGGCACAGGCTGTTTCAGGCTTTGATATCCATATTATCTCAGGCCGGGAAGAAGCCAGTCTGGCGGTCGAAAGCTGCGCTAATCTTATTCATAATAACCGCTTTGGTCCGCCGCGTGGTCGTGCGCTGCTGTTTGATATCGGCGGTGGGTCCACTGAAATAGCTTGGATACGCACAGAACCCACACAACAAACAGAAGCCCTGATCGGTTATCTTAGTCTGCCTGTAGGCGTGGTCACGCTATCCGAGCAGTTCGGTCCCATGGAAAACCTGACACCAGAGCGTTACCGCGCTATGGTCGAGCATACGCGCACGTTTTTGCATGAATTTGAGAGTGTTCATCGCATTCGCTCCGAGATTCGGCGCAATCAGGTGCGGCTGATTGGCACAAGCGGGACGGTTACAACCCTTGCCAGTCTTATTCTGAACCTCCCGCGTTATGCACGTGCCGCAGTTGACGGGTCTTTGCTTCCAGCAAGCAGTGCCCGGCTGGCCATGCGTAAGTTGCAGGAAATGGGGTTGGCCAACATTGAAAATCACCCCTGCATTGGCCCGGACCGTGCCCCTTTTGTGCTGCCCGGCTGCGCTATTTTTGAAGCTATTCACGATATATGGCCGATGCAGGATATTATTGTTGCCGATCGTGGGTTACGAGATGGCATGATTCTTCGCATGCTGCGCAAAGCCACCTCCATGTCACGCCGCTCTACGCGGCCCCAGCATGTGCGACAGGCTCTTTCCACACAGAATTTGATGCAGGCAACAGGTTTATGAGCGACAAGAAACCCCGTTCATCAGGGCATTCTTCCACACTGCGCGTTCCCGGACGGGCACGCAAAAGTAGCGCAACCCCCGGCGGCAAGCTGGCAAAGGACGATTCCGATGCCCCGCAGAGAATGCGTACGCAAACAGTTGCCCTAAGAACCGCGCGTGGCCGCACAACCGCCCAGCAGAAATGGCTCGCGCGGCAATTGAATGACCCATACGTGCAGGCTGCCCATAAACAGGGCTGGCGCTCCCGGGCCGCATTCAAGCTGATTGAGCTGGATGATAAATTTGGTCTCATTCGTCCCGGCATGCGGGTTGTGGACCTTGGGGCCGCACCGGGGGGCTGGACGCAGGTTCTGGTCAAACGTGGTGCTGCGCGGGTTGTTGGAGTTGATTTGCTCCCCGTGGACCCCGTGCCCGGAGCCGACATTGTAGAGGGTGATTTTACCGCCCCCGATATGGCGGAAACCCTGACAACCATGTTGGGCGGGAAAGCAGATCTTGTTGTTTCGGACATGGCGCCCAATACAACTGGGCATGGGCCGACTGATCATATCCGCATTATTGGCCTGACCGAGGAGGCCCTGCACTTTGCGTTCGAAATTCTGGCTGAAGGCGGCGGGTTTGTTGCCAAGGTTTTTCAGGGTGGGTCAGAAAAAGCAATGCTTGATACCTTAAAGCAGGCTTTCTCTCTTGTTCGTCACGCCAAACCGCCTGCCAGCCGTAAGGATTCGTCTGAACTCTACGTTGTGGCAACCGGCTTCCGCCCTCACAGGCTGACGGGTTAAGGTGGTATTGCTTGGAATGACCGACCGGAAGGCCAGTTTGGCCCTGTGAACTGAGTGTGGGTAGAAGTGTTTCCATATGACCGATACAGTGCTTGATGTAAGGGGGCTGAACTGCCCCCTGCCCGTCCTGAAAGCCAATCGCGTTTTGCGTGGGTTGCCGGGGGGCGCACGCCTGCGGGTTCTGGCGACAGACCGGGCGTCTGTGTCCGATTTTCAGGTCTTCTGCCGGGAGACAGGGCATGCTCTGGTCTCGTTCGCAGATGAAAATGGTATTTTCTCCTTCACGATCAAACGGCGCGCGCAGGATGGATAATTTTCGCTCATAGCTGAAATTCCATCTGCCATTCACATGCAAGGCTTGGCAGAAGGCCCCTTCTCGCGCTATTGGCTGCCCTTCATGAAGGATAGGGACGCCCGCACGATGTCGGACAACATCACTTCGCTGTCTTTTGAAGAAGCGCTTTCCGAATTGGAAAAAATTGTGCGCGGCTTGGAAGGTGGCCAGATGAAGCTGGAAGATGCCATTAAGGCCTATGAGCGCGGCGCGGCCCTGCGGCAGCATTGTGAGGCCAAGCTGAGTGAAGCTGAAGCCCGCGTGCAGGCGATCGTGCAACGGTCCGACGGGTCGTTGGACATGAAACCGATGGACTGAGACGTCGATGACTGAGCCGACACAAACCACAATCATTCGCGCAACTGATGCTGCGCTCCTCAAGCAGGACATGGGCGCGCGAGCGAACGTGATAGAAAGCGCGATCGACGCCCTGCTTCCGCCCACAAAAGGAGGAGATGCAAGGCTGATAGATGCCATGCGTTATGCCACCTTGGGCGGTGGCAAGCGCCTGCGCGGCTATCTGGCTGTGACCACCGCCAGCCTGTTTGGTGTGCCCGACAGCCAGTCCGCCAGAGTGGCCGCATCTGTTGAGATGCTGCATGCCTATTCTTTGGTGCATGATGACCTGCCTGCCATGGATGATGATGACATGCGGCGTGGCCAGCCTTCCACGCATCGCAAGTTTGACGAAGCAACCGCCATTCTGGCCGGTGATGCTTTGCAGACCAAAGCGTTTGAAATTCTGGCAGACGCCCTGACGCACGCAAGTGCGGATGTCCGCATTGATCTGATCCAAAGCTTTGCCGAGGCATCGGGTGCTGCTGGTATGGTCGGCGGTCAGATGATCGATATGGAAGGTGAAGGGCGCGCCCTGCCCTTGGATGAAGTCCGCCACCTGCATGCGCTCAAAACCGGTTGCCTGATCCGCTATTCGGCTGAGGCCGGGGCTATTTTGGGTCAGGCATCTCCTGACCTACGTCAACGCCTGAGAGCATATGGCGCCAATATTGGTGCCGCCTTCCAGATTGCGGATGATGTGCTTGACGCCACAGCCACGGCGGAAGAGTTGGGCAAGACCGCGGGTAAGGACGAAGCATCAGGTAAATCTACCTTTGTGGCGCTCCTTGGCATTGATGGTGCAAAAAAAGAGGCCATGCGTGTAACGGAAGCCGCCATTGCCCAGCTCGCACCTTTTGGGGCACAGGCCGATCGGCTGCGAGATCTTGCCTACTACGTGATCGAACGGAGAAACTGAGATCATGGCCGACCAGAACGCCGCGTCACCGATTCCCACTCTTGGCCGTTTTCCCGCACTGGACCGTGTTCGCGTTCCCGCGGACCTGCGCAACCTGTCTGTTGAGCAGCTCAAGCAACTGGCGGACGAACTGCGGGCCGAAACGGTAGACGCGGTTTCCACCACGGGTG